>JBBDIT010000014.1:14145-159183 GCA_040880285.1 Pseudomonadales bacterium
ACCCCGTGGTAACAACAGGGGTGAGGGGAGCACCAGTCCCAGCTCCTCAAGTCTTCGATCAATCTTGCCAGTGGTCATGAGACACCTAACCAAACAAACCCGGGAAAGAGTCTACACGTCTGGCCAGGTACTTGCTGATCAATGTCCGATGGTCTGCCTTGATCCCGTCGTAGTGGTAGTATCAGTTGGCGCTACACGCGTAGACGTGCCGCCACTTTGAATCGGTTCAGCGAATAGAGGGAAAGTGTATGAACATCAAACACCTGTTGTCCGTCAGTGCCGGCATCGCGCTGGCAAGCCTGCAATACGCCTCTCTCGCCTCGCCCCCCGTCAACACGACTGACCTCGTAACACCAGGCCTGATCGAACCCGTCGAGATCATCACCGACCAATGGGGCGTGCCACACATCTACGCAAGCAATCAACATGACCTGTTCTTTGCCCAGGGCTTTAACGCGGCGCGGGATCGGCTGTTCCAGTTCGAAATCTGGCGCCGCAAGGCCCTTGGCCTTTTGGCAGAAGTGCAAGGTGAAGCGGCCATTGCTCATGACGAGGGCGCGCGCCTGTTGCGCTACCGCGGCGACATTAATGCCGAGATGAGCCACTATCACGATGATGGTGGGCAGATCATCAATGCCTTTGTTGCCGGTGTGAATGCGTTTATCGATCTGACGGAAGCAGACCCTGCACTACTCCCCTTTGAATTTAAAGTATTGGGTATCAAGCCAGGACATTGGACACCGGAAGTCGTTATCTCACGCCACAACGCGCTCACCGGTGGCATTGCCTCTGAAATCATGTTGGCCAAAACGGTCACCGCCCTGGGTGCGGAGCGTGCGATGGAGGTCCTGCCCCCGGAACGGCCCCACCCCATTATCCATATTCCCGGCATCGACCTGGCGCGGATCACTGATGAGATCATGGCCAAGTACCGGGCGTCACGCAGCATGCCGGCCTTCGGGGCGCCCCCGGTTGCACTCGTTGGGGAACAGGACCTGCTCGATCCGCTCGGCATGATCGAGAACATCGGCAGCAACAACTGGGTTATTGCCGGCAGCAAAACAAAAAGCGGCAAGCCCATTATGGCCAACGATCCGCACCGCAGTATCCAGAATCCTTCACTTCGCTACATGGCGCACCTGAACGCGCCTGGCTGGAATGTGATCGGGGCTGGTGAACCGGTGCTGCCGGGCATTTCCATCGGCCATAACGACCATGGCGCGTGGGGTCTCACGATCTTTCAGATCGATCAGGAAGACCTCTATGTATACGAAACAAATCCGGACAATCCCGATCAATATCGGTACCAGGGGGATTGGCGCGAGATGGAGATTGAAACCGATGTCATCAAGGTGCGCGGCGCCGATGATGTGCCCATCACGCTGAAGTACTCGATCCATGGCCCCATCCTGTTTGAAGATACTGAACAACATCTGGCGTATGGCCTGCGGGCGGTTTGGCTGGAACAGGGGGCCGCGCCCTATCTCGCCAGCCTGCGTATGAATCAGGCCACCAGTTGGCCCGAATTCCGGCGGGCCTGCGAGTATTCAGGCCTGCCAGGCGAGAATATGGTGTGGGCAGATCGCGACGGCAATATTGGCTGGCAGGCCGTCGGCTATACCCCGGTCCGGTTTGGCTGGGACGGCAGGTTACCAGTGCCGGGCAATGGTGACTATGAATGGCAGGGTACCGTCCCCATCAAGGCCATGCCCCATATCACCAACCCGGAACGGGGATGGTTCGGCACCGCGAACAACAACAATGTGCCGAAAAGCTACCCCAATATATTCGCGGACTTCTATTCCGATCCCGCGCGCATACATCGGTTGACCGGGGTGCTGAACGCGGCGATTTCGCACACCATCGAGGATTCCATGGCACTGCAGTACGACAACAAGTCCATGACGGCGCAACAGGTCACACCCTTCATCACCGCGCTTGATGTGCCACGGGACTTGCGCGGAATCATTGCGCTGCTGAAACGATGGGATTTTGTGATGGATCGGAAAAGCGCCGCTGCACTCGTTTATGACAAGTGGGAACTGGCCATGCTTGAGCGCTTGAACGAAGCGGTTCTGCCCGGCCAGCAAGGGCGGGGAATCGTCACCCGGGTAAAATTGCTTGAATGGGTGCTGTCACCTCCGGCATTTGTGTTTGGTGACAAACCAACCAGAGAACGGGACCTTATGATGCTCGTGAGCTTGCGCACGGCTGTTGACTTGCTATCGGAACAGTTTGGTGACGACTATACGAAGTGGCGTTATGGCGATGTCCATGTCGCTCAAATCAGCCATCCCCTCAAAGATCTTGCGGAAGAAGAACAAACCCGGCCACTGGTGTTGGGGTCGCTGCCTCGTGGTGGCGCCTCCAACACGCTGAATGCAAACCATGGCGATACGCGCCAGTTGTCAGGCGCAAGTTTCAGGATCATTGTTGATACTGCCGATTGGGATTCTGCCGTGGGTACCAATACACCAGGTCAGTCCGGCGATCCTCGTAGCCCCTTTTACAACAATCTGTTTAAAGGATGGAATGAAGGCAATTACTTTCCTTTGTACTTTTCCCGGGACCGTATTGAGGAAGTTGCTGAGGGCAGCATCAGGTTGGAGCCGCGGTAGCAAAATGAGACTCCGGCTGTTTCACTGCGCGCGCTGGCAGGATGCAAGCTCCGCTATTTAACCGCCACTCAGGGCCCCGACTATCTGCACCTCGTCGTGTTCTTCCAGGACAAGCTCAACGGTAGTTGCCGGCTCGCCGCTGACAAAAATACGAATATGCTCACGAATACGGTCCTGTTCATCCAGCATGCGAAATCGGATACCGGGGTAGACTTCGTCCAGATTTTCCAGGACATCACCCAGGGTCTCTCCACTTGCGGTGACGCGGGAAGCTCCGCCCGTATAGGCTTGTAATTGGCTGGGAATCATTACATCCATCACCCGTCACTCCCTATGGTCGCTCAGGCCGAGATCGCGTTGAGCGAGTAAATTTCCGGCAGGTGTCGGGCAACATTGGTCCAGCTTTCGCCTTCGTTGTTGCTGCACCAGATCTCACCACCAGTAGTACCAATATAAAGCCCCATCGGATCAAGGTCGTCACCGACAAACGCTTGCCGCTTGACGGTGAACCAACCCTGTTCCCTTGGAAAGCCCTTATCCTTTCGTTCCCAGGTTTCACCCGCATCCCGGGTCAGGTAGGCCGCCGGTTTTCCGCCAGGGCTGGTGCGAGGCCAGATATCCGAGCCGTCCATGGGCCAGACCCAGGCAATCTTGTCATCATGTGGATTCAGGACAACGGAAAACCCGATATCACCGATCTCTTTCGGCATATTCTCGCCGATTCGCACCCAGGTATCGTCGGGCCGGTCAATTCGATAAATGCCGCAGTGATTTTGCTGGTAGATGCGATTGTTGTTGGCCTTGTGAACTGCGATCTGGTGGGCGTCCTGACCATATTCAGGATAGGGGTCGGGCAGGAAGTTGGCCTCAACACCCTTGTTCATGGGTGCGAAGGTTTTGCATTTGTCTGTTGTTTCAAACACGCCGCCACTCGAAGTGCAAATATACATATGGTTGGGGTCCTGGCTGCAGATCGAAATCTGCGCCATGATTTCACCGTCAGGCGTTGGCAGGTTCGGGCACCACTTGTCATACATGGGATGTTCATTCCAGCCAGAAACCGGTTCCCAGGTCATGCCGGCATCTTCACTGCGAAACAATGCCGGGGGCGACGTGCCGGCCCACCACACATCCGGTTCACTCTCATGGCCCGGCTCGAGCCAAAACGTATGACTCACCGCGCGCCCCTTCTCCGGGTCGTCACTCTTTGGAAATGCAGGAGGCCTGGCGGCCTCCTTCCAGGAATTGCCGAAATCCCTGGATACATAAATAGTCGGGCCCAGATGGCCGGCACTTGCAGCCATGACCATGGTTGTGCGGTCCCTCGGATCCAGTACCAGGTGATTGATAATGCCACCCAGGAAGTGTGGGCCGTCTACTTGCCACTTCTCGCGTGCCGGGTCAGATTGGTAAATCCATGCGCCTTTTCGGGTCCCCACAAGCAGATATTGCATATCATGCCCTCGATAGTATTTTCAGGATCCGGGCCTATGGTTAATCAATTTTTATGCCAGCGCAACGGTTGTGCGCCGTATGGAGCGTCAGCCCGGCTCAATTTCCATATAGACATCGGCCCTGGAATAATCTGATTCAAACGGCGATGGTTTGCGAACAAAACCCAGCTGTCGATACAGGCCCAGCGCCGCGGCCAGGCGACTGCTGGTTTCCAGATACAAACAGTTGAATCCCAATTCACGAGCCCTGGCGATGCTGGCGCGGCCAATCAACTTGCCAATGCCGCGTCCCCGTGCATCCGCCCGGACGCCCATCTTCGCCAGTTCCCCAAGGCCATTGCCGTGATTGATGAGCGCCGCGGTACCTACAATGTTGCCAGTCGCAATATCGCGGGCGAACAGGATCTCACCACCAGAATCGATCACAACCGCTTGCGGATCATCCAGCATCTTTTGATCAGCCGGCTCCATCTCGAAGTACTCCAGAATCCAGGCTTCATTGATGGCCTTGAAGTCGGATTGATATTCACCGGAGAAGGCCAATATTTCAATTTCATCCGCGGCTGGTTGATATCGTTCAAGAAACCTTGAGTGGAAACCACGGTCATCCAGTGCACGTTCGAGGGTTTCGACATAACCCAGGAAATCAACCTGCGTCTCTTCCAGTAATTCCCGTAATGCGCTCGCGATGTCACGCCAGACCACTTCCAGTTCCGGCAATAGTGACTTGCCCACTTTGGTCAGCGCGAGAACTCGCTTGCGTTTATCTTTCGGGTCCTTGTAAGCGCTTACCAGGTTTGCAGCAATCATTTCTTTCGCCACCTGATTGACAGATGGGTGGGTAATGCCCAGGCCCCTGGCGACATCGGTCACAGCACTTGGCCCCATATGACTCAGGTAGTAATAAACCGGGAACCACCTGGGCTCGAAAGAAAGGCCGGACTCCCGGTAAACTCGAATACCGTCCTGCATCAGCCGGTCAGACAACCGTTTGAGGCGGCTACCCAGGGCAAGTGGACCCAATTCGCGTAGTACATCCATAGTTAGAATATAAAATACGTAGTTAATTACATATTTGATTAGTTTGCCGGGCAGGTCAAGCAATCATTGCCCTGCCAGGGCAATCCTTTGGTCCTCCAGGGACTGATTGCTCACTGATCAACATTCATTCAACTATCTTCCTTCCACCCGTGAGGATTTGTCATAATGCGTCGGAGCCCACAACCCGCCACAAGCCGAGCGCGACCATCTTGAGCAGAATGCAAATCACCCCCATCACCGGCGCCCTTGGCGCAGAGGTCACCGGCGTGGATCTGTCTGAACCATTATCGCCCGACCTGGATCAAGAAATTCACGCGGCGTTTCAGGAACATCTTGTGCTGTGTTTCCGCGACCAACAGCTTACCCCCGAATCCTTGTATGAGTTGACGCAACGTATGGGTGGCGTCGGGGAGACACCCTACCTGACGGGACTGGCGAAACTGCCAGATGTAGTGCCGATCATCAAGGAAGCAAAAGAGAAATCACCGATCACATTTGGCGCTGGCTGGCATACGGACTTTACCTTCCAGGCCGTGCCGCCAGGCCGAACCCTGTTATATGCTCTCGATGTACCACCGGCAGGTGGTGATACGCTGTACGCGAACTTGTATCTTGCCTATGAGGCGCTATCCCCCGGCATGCAGGAAATGCTTGAGGGTATGACGGCCATCCACAGTTCGGTGCGTTCTTATGGTCCCAAAGCAACATTGAGAGACCACCTCGAACACATGCGCATCGTCAATGAAGAAGATGAGCCACCAACCATGGAGCACCCGGTCATTCGTGTGCACCCGGATACCGGTCGTAAAGCCTTGTGGATCAATCCCGTTTACGTCATTGCCTTCAAGGGCATGACACAAGCCGAAAGCGCTCCGATCCTTAAATACCTCAATGATCTAGCGGTCACCCCTTCATTTACCTGTCGGGTCAGATGGGAGAAAGGATCCCTCGCCATGTGGGATAATCGTTGCACACAACACTGCGCGACTTCGGACTATCAAGGTCACAGACGAGAGATGTTGCGAACAACGGTTGCCGGGGAAAAACCCCTGGGCACAGTCCAGTGAATAACTTCGAATTCGGCAAGGCAAGCACTGGTCGTGCTTCACCGCTGTTTTTCTTTTATCGCTGGGTCGTGATCGCGCCGTGTCTTGCGCTATCGACCGTGATTCTGGGCTCTACTATTGTGCTCTTATGCCTGTTCGGGCTCGCTGACTTTTCATCGCGAGTGCTGGGTCGGGCATGGGCACGGCTGAATATGGCTGTCAGTTCTATGCAGGTGGATGTCGTCGGCAGAGACAAGGTGACCCCTGGCCAATCTTACATTATCGTCGCCAATCATCAGAGTCTGGTCGACATTTATGCCCTCTATGGTTGCCTTGACATGGACATCAAGTGGGTCATGAAAAAAGAACTTCGCTCGGTACCGGTGCTGGGTATTGCCTGCGAAATGATGGGCCATATCATTGTCGATCGTTCCAATACGGAAGCTGCGTTGCAGTCAATCAACACTGCAAGGGACCGAATCAAGGATGGCATTTCAGTCGTGTTTTTCCCCGAAGGTACACGATCACGATCCGGCGATCTCCAGGAGTTCAAAAAAGGCGCATTCAGGTTAGCGACAGAACTTGGTTTGCCTATCCTGCCAGTGACCATCCACAACACCAATACCGTATTGCCCTCGGACACAACCGAGCTTGTACCTGGCCGGGTGACCCTTGAGTTTGGCGATCCTGTCCCTACTGAGGGCCTGACCTCTGCAGATATCAATGAGCTGTCTGATCGGGTTCGAAATCTCATCATGGCCTCGCTCGAGCGGGGCCGCAACAACAAGGACGCGGCATGAGGCCCAATCACGTACTGCGCGCCTGGCGCGATGATAAACAGACTATCGGCCTGTGGCTCTCAATCGACTCGACGCTGACAGCTGAATCCATGGCACGTGCTGGCTTTGACTGGGTCTGCCTGGACATGCAGCACGGCATGCTGGACTACAATGATATCAAAGTCATGTTACCTGCGATTTCAACTACCGACACCATTCCATTCGTACGAGTGCCATGGAACGAACCCTATGAGATCATGAAAGTACTGGATGCTGGCGCCTACGGGGTGGTGGTTCCGCTGGTCAATAATCGCGAAGAAGCCGAACGTGCAGTTGCTGCATGCCGTTACCCGCCAGAGGGCAATCGATCATTCGGTCCGATCCGCGCAGCCATGTATGGGGGCTCGGGCTACGTCAACGAGGCTAACCGGGAAATCGCCTGCATCGTCATGATCGAAACTGCAGAGGCGCTTGAGAATCTCGATGAAATCATGTCCACACCGGGCGTTGACGCCGTTTATATCGGGCCCGCGGACCTCGCGTACGCACTGGGGCTACCCCAGGCCGGTGGCGACAATGATGACCCAAAGCATGTTGAAGCGGTGAATCGCATCTTTGAATGCTGCAAGAAACACGGCATCGCCGCGGGGATTCATACAGGTGGAATGGAATTTACCAGGCGTTTCCTCGACCAGGGCTTTCACATGGTGACCCTGGCGACCGACAATGGTCTACTGGGCAGGATGGCCAGATCCGAGTTGAAGGCGGCGCGCGAAAGACACCTGGATAGGAAGCGATCAACTGAAGGGCCACCTTCATCGCTCTATTAGCGTAGCCACTGGCGGCCCACCAGTGGCAGGAGGCTATCGGTTCACCATTTCATCGCCCATTTCGGGCTCCGGCCTGATACCCGGTATTTACTTTTTACCAACCCCCTTATACCATGATGCTCCAACGCTCGAATAACAAATCCTTTTGATAAGAAACACTTCAGATCGCCTTCCGGTGCTGGTAATCCTTGGCATAACGCTAATGGATTTTGTGCTCTACATTACCATTGACAACTTCTGGGTGTTGTTGGGATATTTTCTCATCATGATCATTCCAAGGGCCTGTATCTGCGCGTGGAATCATCATCACCAGCATACGCGGACTTTCAAGTCGGTGGTCATGAACCGAATCCTCGAATTCTCCTATGCCTTGCATACGGGTGTTACTACCAACCTGTGGCTGCTACACCATGTCCTCGGACACCACCACAATTATATGGATCAGACTCAAGATGAAAGCCGATGGCAACGGCCAGACGGTACCACTATGGGGGTACTCGAATACACGTTGAAAGTCGCGCTGACATCATACTACCGAGGTTTTTTGGTAGGTAAACGCTATCCGAAGCTTTACCGGACCCATCTCACCTACACGCTGCTCACCTTTGGGATCGTTCTCGTATTAACAGTGTTGCAACCACTGCAGGCATTCTTCCTGTTTATTCTGCCAATGAGCACCGGCATCTTCATTACAGCCTGGGCAACCTACGATCATCATGCCGGACTCGACGAGACCGAGGACCCCTTCAAGGCTTCCTACAATATTATGAACCCGACCTTTAACTTCATTACTGGCAACCTCGGCTACCATACAGCGCATCACTACAAGCAGGGAGCCCACTGGTCAGAACTGCCTCGGCTGCACGATGAGATCAAGGAAAAAATCCCCGCTGAGCTTTACATAGAGCCGTTTTGGGTCCTGTTCCGCCAGTATCTCAGTATGCGTTTCGGCGTCCGGGCGTAAAATCGAACCGCACCATTTTTCTGTCAGACCCTGGCGCTACAAACCTCACCGTTACCAGCTACTGACAGAACATGGAGTGGCAACGAACCTCAAATCTTCAGAATACTCCTTAGGGGGAATTTCTCTTGAATAAACAACTCATCCGCAAGTGGCATCGCTGGCTGGGCCTGATCATCGGGATACAGCTGCTGGCCTGGACAGTCTCGGGTCTTTACTTCACATTGATTCCAATCGAGGAAATCAGGGGCAGTCACCTGCTTGATCCCGAGGCTGGCTTTCGGGTCAACCATGTCGCTGTCATCTCACCGAATGAACTGGTCAGGCAACACCCGGCGCTCTCTGAATTACGCTTCGATGAAATAGCACTACAACAACGCGCAAATCGCATGGTCTACTTGATCAACAATGAAACCGGCCGAACCGTGTACGATGCAGAAACCGGGGCACTGCTCGCACCGCTATCAGAGCCGGAAGCACTTGGCGTGGCACAATCCCGGTCAAAATTACCGGTTGAATCCATACACTGGATCGAAACAGTTGAAGCCGGTGATGAATATCGTGGCGGAGAGCTACCTGCCTGGCGCGTCAGGCTGGCGGACAATGTGAATCTTTACATCGGCGCTACTTCCGGACAAGTTCGAGCGGTCCGCACCAGTGAGTGGCGCCTTTTTGATTTTTTCTGGGCATTACACATTATGGATTATGAGGCGAGGGAAGACTTCAACCACCTGCTTCTGCAGGTCATCTCGACGCTGGGCGTGATCACAGTTTTATCCGGATTGGTGCTGTTTTTTACAACCTTAAGACGTGTGCGTCGTTTCCCGAGTGGCATCCCTGGAGATAACGACTAACGGTCAGGTCAAGCCGCCTTGCCGTTTGCCGTCGCCCAATCCATGAACCGGGACAAGGGCATTGCGCCCGCCTGACGTGTGAATTCCTTGCCACCTGAGAAGATTGCCAAGGTCGGGATCGATTGAATTCGGTATTTGGTCGCAACTTCCGGATTCTCATCGGTTTCAACTTTCAACAGCCGCATGCCAGGCTCCAGTTTTTCGGCAGCCTGTTCATAAACCGGTGCAAACATCTTGCACGGACCACACCAGGAAGCCCAGAAATCGACAATGACCGGGATATCATTGCCTTCGATCATCCGGGTGAACTGTTGTTCATTGACAACGAGCGGCTTACCTTCAAACAATGTCTGGTGACACTTTCCACAGCTCGGACCATCACTCAAACGTTCCTCTGGCACACGATTCTTGACGAAGCAGTGTGGACAGACGATGTTGACCCAATTCATCTTCAGATTTTTCCGTAGGAATTCAATACTTCTTTATGAGGGTGATAGTATAGAAATCAAGGGAACCGGCGGAAATTCGGGAGTAACTATGAGTCAATTGAGAAGTGACGCCAATCAGTGCTTTGTCTGTGGCCAGGGCAATCCGACAGGGCTTAAATTGAAATTCCGACTTGAGGATGACGTGTGCCTGTCAGAGTATACGCCTGCATCCCATCATTGCGGCTATGACAGTGTTACCCATGGTGGCCTGATCTTCAGCGCCCTCGATGACGTTATGGCAAACTGGATCTTCCTGAAAGGCATTCGTGCCTATACCGCCAAGTGCGATATCCGGTACAAGGACTCATTACCTACCGGTACCCCTGTCCGGCTGGAGGGTCGTTGCATAAAGCAACGCGGCCGGCTGGTAGTGATGCAAGGCAAGATGATACGGCAGGATAACGACGAGTTGGTGGCAGAAACCGAAGCCAGCTTTATGAAAGCCGCTGACTGAATCTTTTAACCGAATTTCCGCGGTACCGAAAAAAACTACGGTTTGAGCAAATGCTCAACTTTGGTAGCAAGTTGGGCCATGTTGAACGGCTTTTGGATAAAACTCTCATCCCTGTCAAATCCCTGGATATTGTCCAGAATGTCGGCGGTATAGCCCGACATAAACAGGACGTTTACAGCAGGGTGCAAAGTCTTGATATCCACAACCAGGTCTTTTCCGTTTTTTGACGGCATTATGACGTCAGATATAACCAGATCAATGTGATCAATGGATCCCGCATGGGCGAGTGCTTGTTCCAGCCCATTGGCAGTGATCACGTTATATCCCAAACGATCCAGCGAGCGCTGGATCAACTTGAGTATCGCTGCCTCATCCTCCACCACCAGAATCGTTTGTCTCTGTCCAGAACCAAATGATAACTTTTCACCATTCTCCGCGGCTTCCGGATTACCATGATAACGAGGCAAATAAATTGTAACGGTTGTTCCATGCCCTTCAGCACTCGTCACATAAATGAAGCCATCATTCTGTTTGACGATACCGTACACGGTCGACAGGCCAAGGCCGGTGCCTTCGTGCATGGGCTTGGTTGTAAAAAACGGTTCGAACACCCGCGCAACCTGTTCCGGACTCATACCACAGCCATCGTCCCGGGCGCTGATACATACATAGTCCCTGGCATGGGCAGGACCAAAAGGCAGCTTCTCAGACTCATGTACCGGCACATTGTGCATACTAATGTTGAGACTACCTACATCGGCAATCGCGTCCCTGGCATTGACACAGATATTGGTAAATATCTGGTTCATCTGGGCCGGGTCAACACGGACATTCCACAGATCGCTTGCGGGTTGCCATCCAAGCTCAACATTCGCGCCGATGAGGCGTGCCAGCATATTTCTCATACTCTCAAACTCGTCGGTCAGGTTAATTGCACGCGGTTTGATGACCTGCTTACGCGCAAAGGCGAGTAACTGGCTGGTCAATACTGCTGACTGCTCTGCGGCTCTTTTAATCTCGCTGACAAGTTCGGTCAAATCCTGTGAATGGTCCCCGAACTCTTCAAGTACGATTTCGGTATTGCCGAGAATGGTTTGGAGCACATTGTTGTAGTCATGGGCAACACCTCCTGCCAGCGTGCCGATCGATTCCATGCGCTGCGCGTGAGCGAGCTTCTCTTCCAGTTCCAATTCACGAGTAATATCCCGTTTGATCAGGACATAATGCTCTGCCTTGCCAACTTCGTTCCGGACGGGCGACATGGTGACATCCTCATGAATCAGGCTGCCGTCCTTACGTCTATTGATCATGCGTCCACGCCAGCTGTCACCTCTGCTCAGAACCGATCGGACCTCATCATAAAAGGCCTGGTCATGCAGGCCGCTCTGCCAGATGCGGTTATTCTGGCCGATCACTTCCTCACGGCTATAACCCGTGACTTCTGAAAACACCGGATTGGAATAAATCACTTTACCGTCACCGTCGACAATCAGGATCATCTCTCCGGATTGTTCAATAGCGGACAGCAGCTGCTCCATTTCTTTATCGGACTGCTTGCGTGCTGTGACATCCGTATAAAAGCCCCCAACCAGAGTTTCCGAACCAAGTGAGATGGGGAACTTGATGCCTTCCAGATGTACACAGGACCCATCTGTCATGGGAACCATCAGTTCTCGCGTCATCGGCTGCATCGTGCGCACGATTTCTTCATCTTCCTGGTTCATCTGCATCGCGACGTTATTCGGAAACACATCCGTTGTCGTATTACCAACCATACCGTCTGTATTAAAGGAGCTAATCCTACCGACTTCACTAATCATTTTGTTTGCAAACTGATACCGATGATTTTGGTCTTTGACATACACAAATGCCGGCACATGATCCATAAAAGAAGTGAATAACGATGTGCTGTCTCGCAGCGCACGCCCGGCGGACTTCAACCCCGCAAAGCCCCGCACCTGGTCAGAAGCTGCATTGACAATCAGCTGCGCAACGACATAACGCAACTCGGATTCTGTCTCGTCGAACGCCGGAGAAATCCTGAGCATACCAACCGGTCCGGCCCCGCCAAGAGTAACTTCTTGACCCTGCCCCAAACGCAAGGTGCCTACAACGTCCAGTATTTCAGCCCAACACTCACCGGGAAACAGGTCAACGAATGTGAGCTTCGACTCATCTATGTCGATCAGCGTATCGCATGCCGCATTATGGAAACGGACCGTGCCATCTGTACCAAATGCAATGACCGGCGTGTTCAGCGAATTGAGAATCGATTCATGCCGCAACGAAAACCTACCCATTTCACCTCGGAAACAGGCATATTACGACAGATGGGGATGCTAACCACGTGTCCGTGTGTAAAGAAGTGTAAATTGTGAGCAAAGCACCAGTGCTAATCCTGAAAATTCAATTACTCATAGTCAGGGCTATCGATCCTTTTATAGACCGATGTTGAACCGTCGGAGTCGACCAGCAATACATCATAGGGTGTGAACTTACCCATCTCCATGCCGGGACTACCCATCGGCATGCCTGGCGCAGCCAATCCTTCTGCGTCTGCTGGCGGATTTTTGAGAAAGGCGGTAATGACCTTGCCCGGAATGTGGCCCTCGAAGAAATACCCTTCAGTACTGACTGCCGTATGGCAGGACTGCAGGTTCGGGGCAATGCCCTGCTCCGACTTGACGCTACTCATATCCGACAAATTCACCGCCTCGATATCATAACCGACACGCTGCATGTGCTTGATCCAGTCATCACAACAGCCACAGGTAGGCG
This sequence comes from Pseudomonadales bacterium, assembly GCA_040880285.1. Taxonomy (GTDB): domain Bacteria; phylum Pseudomonadota; class Gammaproteobacteria; order Pseudomonadales; family Azotimanducaceae; genus JANQJA01. Next base: position 27,449 of record JBBDIT010000014.1, read on the forward strand.
ACTTGTACACTTTGAGTGAAGTTTGGACAGCCGCGTCTTGCGCTTGCATGCTCCATCCGACTCCCAGAGCGAATATCAATCCCAGACCTGCAATTGTACCAATCAGTAATTTATTCATCGTCATTACTCCTCGGACAAGATGTCCTCTTTGTCGTTTCCTTCCTGTAGTACCAGGACCAGTCCATAGATGACCGGTAATATCAGGAGGGACAACAACGTTGTCGTGATAATCCCCCCCATCATGGGCGCAGCGATTCGCTGCATGACCTGAGATCCGGTACCACTACCAATCATGATAGGCATTAGTCCGAACACCAGCGTGGCTGTCGTCATCAGTACCGGACGCACACGTTCAGAGGTGCCTTGATACACGGCCCCAAAGATCTGCTCTCTCGACAGCCTGCCTTCCACCGCGCTCACTCGAGCGCGGGCAATCATCTGGTCAATAAATGTCAGGACCAGTACACCAGTCTCCACAGCCACGCCAGCCAGCGCTATGAATCCCACGGCAACCGCAACAGAGAGATTGAAGTCGAACCAGTAGAGCAACCAGATCCCCCCGATCAATGCAAATGGAATGGACAACATAACCAGCAGGGGCGCGGTCAGATTGCGAAAATTAATGTACAGCAACAAAAAAATAATTACGAGGGTCATGGGAACAACAAGACGCAATCTTTCCGCCGCCCGTTCCATGTACTCGAATTGACCGGACCAGGCAATGGTATATCCCGGGGGAACGTCAACCTGTTCCGCCAGCACTGTCTTCGCCTTTTCAACGAAGCCACCCACATCGTCGGTTTTCAGATCCACATAGATCCAGGCATTGGGCCGCGCGTTTTCGCTTTTGATGACGGGTGCTCCGCGACTCAATCGAATGTCGGCGACCTGGGCAAGTGGAATTTGTGTTCCAACCTGCGTCGATATTAGTACCTTGCCGAGCGCCGTCGGGTTATCCCGTAGCTCTCGTGGATACCGCAGGTTGACAGGATACCTCTCCAGGCCCTCAACAGTTTGAGTGATGTTCATGCCACCGACAGCAGACATAATCACGTTCTGTATGTCATCGATGGTCAGACCATATCGACCTGCCGCCTCACGATCGATGTCAAAGTCGACAAAATATCCACCAACCGCCCTGTCCCCGAACGCCGACAAGGTCTCTGGCAAGGTCTTCATCGCCCTTTCAATGTCAGTAGATACGTCCTGTAGCACGTTTAAGTCCGGCCCGCTCACCTTGATACCAACCGGCGTTTTTATACCCGTTGCGAGCATATCGATACGGGTCTTGATCGGCATCGTCCAGGCGTTGGCCAGACCCGGAAACTTGATTGCCTGGTCCATCTCCGACATCAATTGCCGGGTTGTCTTGTCCGGATCGGGCCACTCGGACCGCGGATATAGCTGGACCGTGGTCTCAATCATTGACAGGGGGGCAGGGTCGGTGGCCGTCTCTGCGCGCCCGACCTTACCAAAAACGGTTTTTACTTCCGGAAAAGTCGCCAGGATCTTGTCTGTCTGTTGCAGGATTTCCTTTGCCTTGGTGATCGATATGCCGGGGTAGGTCGTTGGCATATAGAGGATGTCGCCCTCGTCTATTGGTGGCATAAATTCACTGCCCAGCTTCGAGAGGGGATACCAGGTGGCAGCGACCAGGGCGATAGCGACCAGCACTGATACCCTGGGCCATCTTAAGGCTAGACCGAAGATCGGCGAGTGAACGAAATGCAAGCCGCGGTTTATCGGATTTTTCGACTCGGGTATGATTTTCCCGCGGACAAGGTAACCCATCAGCACCGGTACCAGAGTAACGGCAAGAATCGCGGCAGCCGCCATAGAAAACGTGCTGGTGAAGGCCAGCGGACCAAAAAGCCGCCGCTCCTGGCCCTGCAAGCTGAAAATTACGATATACGAGACCGTGATAATCACCAGCGTGAAAAAGAGGGCCGGCCCTACTTCAACGCTGGCAGCACGAACCGCTTGCCAACGTTCCGCTGTAGTCAGCCCGGTTCCCTTTTCCGCTGCGCGTCGTTCAAGGTGTTTATGGGTATTCTCGATCAATACGATGGCACCATCCACCATGGTACCGATGGTAATGGCGATTCCACCCAACGACATGATATTGGCGTTGATTCCGAGGTATTTCATCACAATAAATGCAATCAGGACGCCAATAGGCAGCGAGATAATAACCACCAGGGAGGATCTCAAATGAAACAGAAAAACAATGCATACGAGGCTCACGATCACAAATACCTGGCTGAGTGTTTTGCTTAAGGTGCCAATAGCTCTTTCGATCAAGCCGCGCCGGTCGTAGGTAGTGACAATTTCAACCCCCTCCGGTAACGACGCCTTCAGTTCTTCGAGTTTCTCTCTAACTCGCCCAATGGTCGCCATGGCATTTTCTCCAAAACGCATCACGACAACTCCACCCGCCACTTCGCCTTCACCATTCAATTCCGCAAGCCCGCGCCGCAGTTCAGGGCCGAGCTTGATGTTAGCGATATCCTCCAACCTGATGGGGACTCCATCTTTACTAACAGCTACTGCAATAGACTTGAAGTCTTCAATAGATTTTGCATAACCCCTACTACGCACCATGTATTCCGTCTCGGCCATTTCAATCAGACGCCCCCCAACATCCTTGTTGGATTCCTTTATTGCCTGTCTTACCTTGCTGAGCGGAATGCCATAGTGGAGCAACGCGCCAGGATCTACCTCAATCTGGTACTGTTTTACAAAGCCCCCGATCGCGACAACTTCCGAGACGCCAGGCACTGTCTGCAGGGGATATCGCAAATACCAGTCCTGTATTGACCGCAGTTCAGCGAGGTCATGTCGCCCGGTACGATCGACCAGCGCATACTCATAGACCCAGCCAACACCCGTTGCGTCTGGCCCGAGCGCCGGGCTAACGCTATCCGGCAAGCGTCCGCTCACAAAATTGAGATACTCAAGCACCCTGGACCTTGCCCAGTACATATCGGTGCCGTCTTCAAATATCACGTAGACGAAAGATAGGCCGAAGAAAGAATAACCCCTGACGGTTTTTGCATAAGGAACCGCCAGCATGGCAGTGGTGAGTGGATAGGTCACCTGATCTTCTACAATCTGGGGCGACTGACCTGAATACTCGGTAAATACAATAACCTGAACATCCGAGAGGTCGGGGATCGCGTCCAGAGATATTGTACGCACAGACCAAATACCCACGGAGATCGCCAACGCGGTTGCGAACAGAATCATAAATCTGTTTTCGAGTGACAGTTCAATAATTCGCTGGATCATCGTTCGTCACCCGGCACTTCCGAGCCACTCATTGGGTGGGTTGCGTGGTTTTCCATGTCCATACCATCCATCTCCATACCATCCATCTCCATACCTTCCATCTCCATACCTTCCATCTCATGCATGTCGTGCATGTCGTGCATTGGCGCTGCTTCACTACCCGCCTCTTCAACAGCACCGGCCTTGAGCATCCTGGCGGTCGCTTCATTGAGCCTGGACTCCGAGTCGATCAGGAACTGGGCGGAAGTGACGACCCGTTCACCTGCGTTGACGCCGCTTAAAATCTGCGTTACCCCTTCCGATTCAAGACCCGGCGTCACCTTTCGCGGCTCGAACTTACCTTCCGAACGCACGACAAATACCTGTTCTTTTAAACCGGATCTGACAATTGCCTCTGACGGGACGACGACGGTTCGGTGCTGGGTGTCGGCGTGGATACTCACGTCGGCGAACATCTCAGGCTTGAGGAGTTGCTCCTCATTAGGAAATTCCATACGAACCTTGACGGTTCGTGATTTGGCTTCCATGTAAGGATAGATAAACGCAATTTCACCGGTATATTTCCTACCGGGAACCGCCATGACTTCCATCTCGGCCTTGTCTCCGACCTTAATCCACGGGAGTTCATGTTCAAAAACGTCGACGTATACCCACACGCGGGAAAGGTCAGAAATCATAAAGAGCTCGGTTCCAGGCGTGACGAATTTTCCTTCGCGAACCCCGATATTCGTTACTATGCCGCTGAACGGCGAATGAATGTGTACGATTCGTTTAACCTGCCTGGTCTGTTCGAGTTCAACAATCTGATGTTCGGGCATGTCGAGGAGTTCGAGACGTTCCCGGGAGAACCTGACTAATTGCTGTGCACGCTCAATGGCGTTATCCGAACCGCTTCGACGTGCATTTACCAGGCCTTGCAGGGTCAGCAAGTACTCCTCCTGGCTGGTCACCAAATTCGGGGAGTAGATGCTCAGCAGAATCTCGTCTTGTTCGACGTACTCGCCGGTGGTCCTGATCCGGAGCTCCTCGATCCACCCCTCGGTTTTAGGATGCAACCGATTCGTTTCCCCCTCGTCATAGTCGATTCGTCCCGGCGCGCGAACAATGCGTGAGAGGGATTGTTCACGAGCAATCGCGGTTCGAACACCCATGGACTGCACAGTGACCGGGTCGATGGTTACGGTTCCTGCCACCGCATCCCGACTCCCATCCGCGTAGACCGGAAGGTAATCCATCCCCATCTCATCTTTGGCAGGAGCCGGTGAAGTGATCTCCGGGTTCATCGGATTGCGATAGTAAAGCGGCTCCCTTTGATTGCCCGCATCCTGGTCTATGTTTGCGTTACTACTACTCGTGGTATGGGGATTGTCCATCCAGCTACCGACAAGAGCCCCGCCCAGAAACGTGAGCACGACTATTACTATCAAGACGGCCTTATTCATTTTGATTCTCCTGGCAGCTCTGCAGACACCCTGTCGAGGTCTTCACCACGGGGTAAAAAGTACTTAATGGCCGCGATAGACTTCAGTCTGTCTGCTTGTAACCGTTCCAGTTCAAGCGTGCTTTCAAGTTGCGCCACGTGAGATCGCATTACCTCGGTAAAATCCGAGCGATCCGCCTTGTATGACAGAAGCGCAACCTGGGCTTGCTCTTGGGTTTGCGGCAAGATCATCGAATCATACAATTCGATTCGCTCATTGAGCCTATCCAGGGTGACCAGCTCTGCCTCAAGACGCGATTTCAGTTCGTACAGCAAGTCGAGCCGTTGATCCAGACCTGCATTGGCTTGCCGATTCGCCGAGGACAACCTTTTGTCCTGCCTCTTCGCAGTAAAAACCGGCAGGCTCACCGACGCAGACAGACTGGCAAGATCGGAGACCTCGGCGCCGTTCGGCCGCTGCGCGTTGCGAAAGGCATACCCCAGCTCAAGCGACCAGGCGGGCTTGTACTGTTCCCTGGCCAATTCAACGCCTTGTTGCAGTTTCGCTATCCGCTCGTCCATCGCTCGAACGAGTGGATGTGCGACAATTTGCGATGAATCAGCCATCCGGTCCGCAAAGTGCGTTTCCCAGACGGGTAGTTTCTCCGGCAGCAACAATCGACTCTCTTCACTGCCGATCCATCGGCCCAAAAAAGCCCTTTGCCGGCCAACATTCTCCGTAATCCTGACCTCACGATCTTTCAATCGCTGCAGTTCCAGCTCAGATCGAACGAGGTCATCAAGCCCTTTTCTTCCTGTTCTGTATAACGAGGCCGTCACGTCTCTGAGCTGTTCAAACATGGGTTCATTTTCCCTGACGATTTTCAGGGACGCTTCCCCATACCAGACTTCAATCCAGGTGTTCCGCGTGTTCTGCAATACCATCAGCCGCCTTGTGACACTTTGTTGCCTGACACGGCTCGCATCAGCCAGGGCGCTCTTTCTTTTGAGATTCAGGGTGTCGCCGACCGGAAAGTTCTGCTTGAGACCGACCCTGAGCTGGTTCATAGGCTCTTCATCAAGCGCAAAGTCCGCCACCGGTACATTCAGCCAACCGACCATCAGCATGGGATCAGGTAATTGGCTCTCGGCAATGGCGTCGTCCTCCAGCGCCCGGGATTGCTTCATTAGACCCTGGTATCCAGGGTCTTTTTCAAGGGCGAGGGATTCTGCATGCTCCAGTGACAGGGTTTGCGTGAACCCTGACGGGCAAAGGGATAGCAGCGCACCAATCAACAAGAATCGTATCAGGGTTTTGTGTTCTATCATGGCTATGTTCCTTTTGACGGACGAATCCGTCCAACTAAAGATTACTTCTGGTACAGCAGATCGGGCCGGGCCGGCCAGGTAGAAGTATCGCTAGATCAGGAACGAACAAACAATGAGGTAGACAGGAGGGTTGTCAGGCGGCAACGTTGCGGGAAAGAAAATCGGTTGGCGATCAAAAGGGACAAACGTCGGTAACCGGTAGCCGACATGGTTAGTGATCGCAATGAACTTATCCAGACTCGAGAAGATCAGCTTACCGCCAGCTTCTGATTTACAGCTGACATCTGCAGTGTCGCTATCTACTTCAATACAATCAGTAGATCCGGTAGATGCTTTCGCATGCTGGTGGACCGGCATTTCCATCCGGGATGAACTGCTATCTGTCACCATGGCACTGGTTTCAGGCGGTAACAGGCACAAGAACATCCCTGACCACAGCAGCCACATAGCAACAATGGGTCTGGTTACCCAAGGTTTCATACACAATGTGCGAATTGAGGTCATGGTGATACCAATACCTCTGCCCCTATTTGATAGCGATCTTATGCTCAATTGACCATTCCACCTTGATTCAGGTCAACGCACCCGCAAAATGCTGATATTAAAGGCTGGAGTTACTACAAGGTCAAGCTCACTTATGACTATCTGCGAAATTCCCATGCACTCTGCCAGCCCCGTCACTACATACCGCACAACATTGTAGCCCAAAGTGATAGCTCAAAGCTCCAACGGTTATGTTGCACAACGTACAGACGCTTACGGCTGGAAAGCGCATAAAGATAGCCGGAGAAATCCTTTTCTTTTGCAGTAACTTCGAGTCGGTATTCCACCGACTCACCCAACTGATATTGAATATTGAGGCGACACCAATGAACACTTTTGAATCCACATTCAGCCCGACCAGGAAGCGACTGGCACTCTGCATACTGGGCATCACAGCTGCCAGCGCAGGTTTTTCGGGGGTCTATGCAAGCGAACCGGTCTCATTCGGTTCTCTCTCGGACTTTGCCGTGCTGAGCGCAGCGCCCCTGGAAGGTGGTGCTGTCACCTGCACGGACTCCCTGATATTTGGCGACGTCGGCTCATCCGGCGCCCCTGCTTCAGTGGTACAGACCAATTGCTATATTGACGGGACGATTATCGCGCCGGTCTCTGCACAGGTCCTGACCGACTTCAACGACCTGTACGACACCGTCGCCAATCAGGCTTGTGACGAATACCTGACGACCCTGGCGGGACAGACCCTGGAGCCGGGCACCTACTGTTTCGAAGCGGCTTCAACGACCACTGATGGCGTGTTGACACTGGAGGGTGGCTCAAGCGACTCATGGCTCTTCAAGATCGGGACACTTGGAACCGGTGCGCTTACGGGTACGGACTTTGACGTCGTGCTGAGCGGTGGAGCCTCCGCCTGCAACGTCACCTGGTGGGTCGCAGAAGCCGCGACGATTACGCGTGGCGACGTCAAAGGCAACATTCTTGCCGGTGCTGCAATCAGCATGACGGGCGTGGCACCTACATCGCCGTTTGAAGGACGGGCATTGGCCACAGGTGAAGTGACCTTGACCAATCTGGACTTCCTTGGTTGCGAAGGTGACAGTGGTGGTGACAATGGCGATGACAATGGCGATGACAATGGTACTGAACGCGCCAAATGTAACCAGGGCGTGGGCAACGGACCTGAAGATTGTGATCCCGGTAATTCAAACCAGGGTGATCCTTCCCGGTCTAATGACGAACTCGGCGGCACGCCAGGCAACCCGGGCCGCAAAGGTGGTAACCGGTAGGCAATTGCGCTGACACCAACGGCCAGGCGTAAGGATAAGATCACATCCGTGCGCCTGGTCCTTGCCAGCGACCAGGATGATGGAGTCAAGAATTTACAAGGTAGTTGCGATGGTGGCGTGCCTCACGTTCACGGCACAGACCCTTGCTGACCGGGACCAGACAGAAAACTGGACGCTGAACCTCTATTTTGAGAATGATCTGTTCACGCAAACAGACCTTGGCTATACCAATGGTGGTCGTGCATCCTGGGTATCCCCTGACCTTAACGACTACATCAATGACCCTGCACTCCCTGACTGGCTGAAGTCCGTCAACAAGGGCCTCGCCTTTTTTAATAAGGTACGCGACGGTCAAAAGCGCAATGTGATCTTTTCGATCGGCCATAACCTCTTCACGCCCGAGGATTTCACCCGAGAGGATTTAATCGAAGATGATCGGCCTTACGCAGGTTGGCTGTTCACCAGTTTCAGCTACCAGACTCGAAATGAGGATCAACTGGATACACTTGAAGCAAGCTTTGGGGTTGTCGGTCCGGCAGCGATTGGCCAACAAGTGCAAGACGTCATTCACGATGCCCGCGGCGTCCCACGGTTTGAAGGCTGGGAAAATCAACTCCAGAACGAGTTCGGTTTCATCTTTTTATGGGAACACAAGAGGAAAATCAGCCACGAATACAATTCGGAGACTCGCTTTGGCTTCGACCTGATCGGCCACACCGGCATCGCGATCGGGAATGTCCGCACCTATCTGAACGGCGGTGGCGAATTTCGACTCGGCTGGGCTATTCCTGACGATTTCGGCACGTCTGCCTTGCGACCGGGAGGCGACAACAGCACGCCCGATGCCGTCTGGGATCCAAGGGCGAAAGGCTGGGCCAAGTGGGGCATACACGCATTTATCTCATTCGATTCACGGCTTGTAGGTCGCAACATTTTTCTTGACGGCAATTCGTTTGAGGACAGCCACAGCGTCCAGAAGAAGCTGTTGGTCACGGATGGCGCCGTTGGCCTGAGCTTCATCTATGGTGGCTTCAAGATTTCCTACGCCCAGATATTTCGAAGCAAGGAGTTCATGCTCCAACCCCAATCCCATTCTTATGGCTCACTCGCGTTCTCCTATACTTTTCGCTAATCCATGTATGCTGGCGCACAGACCGGGAAGAGGTAGACGCCCATCATGGCCCGGTTTCGTCAGCACTTTCAATGGAGGAATTGCTTTGAACATATCATTTATCGTCAAGTGTATTGCCATGGCGACCGTGCTTACTGCTGCTGGATTACTGGCAAGCTGTGAGCAAGCGGTAGGAAAAAATGCCGAGGTGATTTCCGTACAAGCCACCATGAAGACAGTAACCGTTGCGCGCGAAGAGTGTCATGATGAAGTCGTGACGCTCAAGCATGAGGTCAAGGATTCGAACCGAATCACCGGAACGGTCACGGGCGCTGTCATTGGTGGTGTTGTCGGTAATCAGGTTGGCGGAGGTTCGGGTCAGGACATTGCCACGGTCGGTGGTGCCGTTGCTGGTGGCTACGCGGGGAACCAGGTTCAGAAAGGTATGCAGGATCGCAACACCTATGAGGAAGTCCAGCGCGTTTGCGCGATGGTCAACACGACCGAGGAAGTACCTTCAGGCTACGATGTAACCTACATGCTCAACGGCCAGCAAAGCATGGTCCACCTCGACTATGATCCCGGTAATCAGATCGCCGTCGTCGACGGTCAGCTCGCACCCAGGCAGTAAGGAAAGTGCGCACTGGCCCTTCTGTGTACACCATGGCACAGACCATGGCACAGACTCGTGTCCGTTCAAAGCGACTCATATTACCGTAATTTAACCCATCGCAATCGCGATGCATTGGCGACCACAGTCACTGATGAAGCTGCCATTGCAAGCCCTGCCAGGGCGGGATTAATCAAAAGACCTGTCACCGGAAACAGCACTCCGGCGGCAACCGGTATCAGTAGAACATTGTAGCCGAAGGCGCCCACCAGGTTCTGGTAGATGTTGCGCATGATTGCCCGGGACAAAAGGATTGACCGCACGACTCCACCGACGTCGTCTGACAGTAAAGCGACATCGGCACTCTCAATGGCAATATCCGTTCCCTCTCCCATGGCAAATCCGACATCAGCCGCACTCAAGGCGAGCGAATCATTGATGCCGTCACCGACCATACCGACTTTCTCGCCACGACTTTGCAACTGCCGTACATAATCGAGCTTCTCTTCCGGTTGCACGCTTGAGAAATATTCATCAATAGCAAGCTCGCCAGCTACCCTTTCGGCACTATCCTCGTTATCACCCGTTAACATGATGACTTTTATGCCTAAAGCATGTAGACGATTGACATCATCCCGGGCGCCATCTTTAAGCTCATCGAACAATTCAACATAGCCAAGTACCGTCGTATCACTACCGATGTAAATTACGGTGCTCGCCCCTGTGGGCTTGAATTCCTCGCGCGCTGCCATACCCAGCGATTCAAGATACGAAAGGTTGCCGATGGCCAGCTTCTGGCCCTCCCGTGCGGCAGTAACACCACCCCCGGGCCTGATGTCAAAGTCGTCCACATCAAACGATTCCAGTTCTTTTGACTCACAATACCTGACAACGGCTTTGGCCAACGGATGTTCAGATAATTTTTCAAGGCTGAGCGCAATCGTTAGCATTTTATTTTCATCGCTACTGGCATGCACTGCTGTAACCTCCGGTTTACCCCTGGTCAAGGTACCCGTTTTGTCGACCACAACTGCAGTCAAGCGGCTTGCAGCCTGTAACGCATCACCGTTTTTGATAAGCACGCCATCACTTGCTGAACGCCCCATACCCACCATAATGGACATGGGAATTGCCAGCCCAAGGGCACAAGGGCAAGCAATAATCAGCACGCTCATCATCGTAACAACGACATACGACAATCGGGGTTCCGGACCAAAGAACCACCAGATAAGTGCGGTTATAATTGCCACCAGAATCACGATTGGTACAAAGACGCTGGCGATTCGGTCGGTCAAACGCCCGATGGCAGGTTTGGCATTTTGTGCCTCTCGCACCATTTTAATCATCTTGGCAAGAATAGTGTCCCGGCCAACCTGGGTCGCTTCCATGACAATGGTGCCGTAAAGGTTGACAGTCCCGGCGATAAGGCTGTCACCAACACTTTTATCCACCGGTACCGGCTCGCCAGTCAACATGGACTCATCAACGGTGGATTGGCCACGACTCACATGACCGTCCACCGGTACCGTCTCGCCGGGGCGTATACGCAGCAGGTCTGCTTTCGCGACGTCTGCGACATCTATCTGAGACTCCTCGTCTCCGTCAATTTTGATCGTGACCTTGGGGGTTAAGTCAATCAGTTTTCTTATCGCAAGGGACGTCTTGCCCTTGGCATTTTCTTCCAGCGCCTTACCAAGATTGATAAAGCCTATGATAAACAGTGCTGCCTCAAAGAAGAGATGTCGTGACGCCTCAGCAATCACCGAAGGAAACAAGATTACCAGCATCGAGTAAACAAATGCCGTACCCGTGCCGAGGCTGATCAACGTGTCCATGGTTGTGCTGGCATGTCGGGCAGCAGCGAAGGCACCAACATAGAAATGCCCACCGCTGTAAATCATAACTGCCAGCACCAATACGCCGACAGGTATCCAGAAGCTTGCCTGGGAGGCAGCTGGAACCAGTCCGAGTTGCATGCCTGCCATCAGGATTGCCCCGAATATGAGCGCAAGACCAGATTTGATAAATGACTTACGCAAGCGGGTGGCCAGTTCCGCATCGCGCTGTGCAAAATCTTCATCCTCAGGACGAACATCCGCACCATAACCTGCCCTTTCAACCGCCGCTATCAGTGACTCGGGACTGGCACTGCCAACGGCATAAGCCGACTGATCTGCATAATTGACACTCGCCCGCACCACCCCTTTCGTTTCTCTAAGCGCAGTCTCAACCGCAGTCACGCAACTAGCACAAGACATGCCATGGATGTTGAGTTGCACAGACAATTCATTACTTACCTCAGAAGCGGCCCTGGAATCATCTGTCGCGTTACCGGGACTATCTTCGGAAACGGCTGCGTGGCCCACCTGGTAGCCAGCACGGCGAATCGCTTCTACCACTTCCCCGAGATGCGCGGTTCCTTTCACCTGCACCCAGCCGGTCGTGGCATCAACGGAGATCTCCTTGAGACCGGAAATCGCAGCGAGTTCATTATGGACCTTGCGCTCACAATTCTCACAATGCATGCCATCGACTTTAATCCGGGCATTGCCAGCGATAGTCGCACCCGCGTACTGGTAACCGGCACGATCAATTACGCCAGCATAGTCATCCGGTGGATGCCACTCATCGGTCGTCAGTCGCGCTTTTCCCTCTCGAAAATCAACATCGCCAACCACCACACCTGTCAATTGTTCGAGCGCACGCCTGACATGTGACGCGCAATTCTCGCACGTCATGCCATGTATTTTTAGCGTGAGATCAGTCTTCATCTTGTCCAAGCCACTATTCGGGTCAGGTGAGCATAAACACTGAAGTGACTACAGGGTCAATCAATTGCACAAATAAACTCCCTGGCTGATACGCTCAACCAGCACGCTCTCGCTCGGAGGATAAACCTCCAACTAAGGGAGGTCATTTCCCTGCGCGACGAGATCTGCCATTAACCCAACCGAGACGGCGTACTTGTTAGCGCAGTTGTAGTGCAGGATCGTGCGGAAATTGCCACCGACGAGATAGGAAGTGGTTTCGCCCGCATCAGGAATTACCAGGGCGTAGGCAGACTCGGCCAGGTCACTAAAATCACCCACCACGCCTAGCGCTCGCCATTGTTCAAGCGGCAAGTATCGAGTGTGCTTCCTGAGTGCGCGGCACCCGGATGCCACCTTGTCAGGTACAAGCAGACTGGCTTCAAGTTCTACCGGGACGGTGACCCGGGTACCCCAACCCGCACCGCGCACCCAGCCGTTAGTAGCCAGATAATTGGCGATAGATGCCAAAACATCCTGCTCTTCACCCCAAATATCCTTCTTCCCATCCCCATCAAAATCCTGCGCATACCGTAGAAAACTGGACGGCAGGAACTGATTCTGACCCATAGCGCCAGCCCATCCACCCACAAAATCTGCCGATGGAATGTGGCCTTCGTCGAGAATCTGCAGTGCGGAGAACAATTCACTGGTAAAGAAAGCCGACCGCCGCTGGTCATAGGCGAGCGTGGCAAGAGAACGAACGACGGAGTATTTGCCCTGATATCTACCGAAACTGGACTCAAGCCCCCAAAAGGCTACCAGGTATTGCGGATCTACATCGTATTGGTCACTGATTTCACCCAGCACCTTACGGTATTCACGAAACATCTGACGCCCCAACGCAACCCGGTCATCTGAAACCCGTGCCCTCAGATACTCTTCGAAAGTTTGTACAAACTCCGGCTGGCGCCGGTCGAACTCGAGCACTCGAGGATCCGGTTCGATCTCGTCCAGAATCAACGCTGTCGGTTGGCTAATTCCTCGCTCGATCGCCTCGCGCTTGATGTCCTGCCGCCATGCCTCGAACGGTTTCAATTCCGCCCTGACATGAACAGCCAGGAACAATACAGAAAATACTAGCAACACTCTATTCATACCACTAATGACCTTTCGAGGTGTAATCTCTTTAGCTATGGAACCTCTGAACAAAGTGAAATATACCTGCCGCAATCACCAAAACAAAATTTTACTGACAAGCTCTGCTAGAATGTATTTCTTTTGAGGAAACTTGAACTTCTTGAGCGATCACTACCCCAATGCCAGCTTACTTCGACGCGCAGCAGCAATCTTTTACGACACGTTCCTGGTCGTCGCCATCTGGATGTTGAGTACCATACTCCTGGTGGCGCTGGTCTCGGACGGCGAAGAGGTCCGGGGATTGTTATTCCAACTGTTTCTCTACATTGAACTCCTGGCGTTCTACTATGTTTTCTGGCGCATCAAGGGACAAACCCTTGGCATGCAAGTCTGGAAGATCAAGGTGGTCAATGCCGACAATGAAGTCATGACTGAAAAGCAATGCCTGGTCCGCTTTCTGCTTGCCACTTTGACGCTTGTTCCCCTTGGTGTCGGCTATCTCTGGGGTATCTTCAGGCGAGACAACCTGACGCTTTACGACCAATTATCAAACACTAAAGTGATATACGTGGGCCAGCGACCCTACCCGTCGGAAGAACGATCACGGTAAAGCGACTACATTTAGCCGGCGCGTCTCAGCAGGATGTAACCGAATCCCAGACACACCAGGATCGGTAGACCAATGGCGATAAGCGGATGAAATCCGAATACCAGACTGGCGGGCGACAACAGGTCCTGTGAGAATTTGAACACGATGCCAATAACGAGCCCGGTAACGATTCGCACCCCCATAGTGGACTCACGAAGTGGGCCGAAAATAAAAGAGATCGCAACAAAAACGAGGGCAATCGTAGCGACCGGTTGGAGCACCTTTTGCCAGTAACCAAGTTCAAACTTTCTACTGTTTAATCCCTGGGCCTGCAAGTATTGAATCTTCGTATTCAGCTCCCCAATCGACATCCGCTCCGGTTGAACCAATATTTCGGTTCGCAAAAGGTCAGGCTCAAGCCCCGTATCCCAGCGCAAGCTGGTCAGGTGACGCGTCTCGGTGCTTCCCCGCGACAGCATGATATCGGTGACAATCACATCCTCCATCAACCAGTACTGTTCATCCTCGCGCACATCGTGAAATACTGCCCGTGCAGCATAAAGTGAAGTCGTCATCCGGTTTTCATCATCAAAGTAATAGTGGCTGACGCCGCCCAGGACACCTTGCCCTACTTCATCGAAATGCATATAAACATTTCCCTCTCGGTACCAGAGACCAAATTTCGGGGTAATCTGGCTTTCATCTGATAGCGCCTTGATTCGATCGTTTCTGGCAATGCGCTCAATGTCCGGCAAAAAGTACTCACCAACAAACAAGCCAAAGATCACCAGGACCAGTGTCGGCTTGAGCGCGCTTAGCGAAATCGCCCAGGTAGAAACACCTGCTGCTCGCATAACAACCAGCTCGCTATTCCCGGCCAGTAAGCCTAACCCTGACAGGCAACCAATCAACGCCGCGTAAGGGATGGACTCATAGAACATGCGCGGCATGCTGTAGAAGCAGAACATTAAGATGGCATATACATCATAGTTGTTTTGCAGATCCTCAATCTGTTCCAGAAACGTGAAGATAGACAGAATGCCTACAATTCCCACAGCAGCAAGAACAATCATTGAGCCTACAGTATTGATCAGGTAACGATCGAGTTTACGCACCAGCAGCCCGCCGCCTTACAACTGTTGTCAAGAAACCCGTAAGCCTGTCCAGATAGAACATGAGCCACACGATCAGGATAAATATGCCATGGACCCACCAAAGCCCCAGAGCCACCGGTAGCTGCTCCTTCTCTATCGCTGATCGCGCTGCCGAGAGGCAAATCACATACAAGAAGCAACACAACATGCCCGGTAGCAACCTTGTAAATCGTCCCTGTCGTGGATTCACACGACTCAGTGGAATTGCCATTACCGCGATGACCGGCACCATCAAGATTACCCCGATGCGCCAATGCAGCTCGGAAATATGTTGTGATGTCCCGGTCTCGAGTAGATCCCGTGTCGGGATAGCTGCACGCCGGTGATACTGAAAATTGTCTTCTTCTTTTTCAATCCGTTGGCCGTATTCATCAAATTCTATGACCCGAAAGTCATTGGTACCCGGTTTGCCGTTGTATCGCGTTCCATCGCGAAGCACCAAAATTCGATTCCCATTGGCATCAACAATTGACTCACCCGACTCAGCAACAATGGTGACGACATCCTTGGGACCAAAGAAGTTGCTCTCCTGGTATTCATTGATAAACAGATTCCTCAGGTTGCCCTCATCCGCCATCTTTTCTGTATAGGTAACGCGTTTACCTGAACGCAGGCTCTGGAAGCGCCCCGGCACCAACGTATCAAACTCCGTCAGGTTTCGCTGGTCAGTGAACAGTTTCTCAAACCGTCCTTCACCCACGGGTTTAAGCCAAAGAGAAAGTACGGCCGTAACTACCATGACAAGGATCGAAAGAGCGAGGGTCAGAAAAATGAGCCGACGCGGACTCATTCCGCAGGATTGCAACACCACCATTTCACTGTCGGCATACAGCCGCCCATAAGCCAGCATGATTGCCAGGAAAAAGCTGATGGGAATGATCAATTCCAGAAATCCCGGTAATCGGTATGCCATCACCAGAAACAGGACATCGCGAGTGATCAGCCCACTCGCCGCCTCACTGAGATAGCCGCTAAAACGCCAACCCATGGATATCACCAGCACGACGCCTGCCACGGCGAGCATCGTCGTAAAAATTTCCCTGGCAAAGTAGCGAAACAGGATCACAGTAAAATCACGCTCGGGCGGCCATGTGACCAGGCAGTATAAACGTTATATTATCCACTTGAACCGCTTTTATGTCTTCAGGAGTCCCAATGCAATTCGGCACCAAGTCGGGCGAGCCCGCAAAGAACAGAAGCCAGTGTGTCATCGCCGGCGTCTACGAGAATAACAAATTGACCCACACCGCAAGACAATTGGATAAAGCAAGTGGCGGCTATATCAAAAAGGTCCTCAACCGGGGCGAGATGAAAGGCAAGGTTGGCCAGTCGGTCCTGCTCCACGATGTCCCGGACATCAACTCTCCACGGATACTGCTGGTCGGCCTCGGCAACAAGGATACTGCTGACGCGACGAGGTTTAGCCAGGTTGTCACCTCGACTATCAATGCGCTCAAACAAACACCGGTGAAGACTGCCCTTTGTTGCCTGCTGGAAGTTGAGGCGGGTGGCAAGGATGTGTACTGGAAAGCGCGACGTATTGTGGAGCGCTTCGAAGACGGTGTGTACAAGTTTCTCGAACTCAAGGGACAACCACCGGAGAACGGGAACGGACTCGACGCAGTCGACCTGCAACTGGCAAGTAAGACGGAGCAGGAATCCGTTGAAGCGGGGCTCGAAGACGGCGCGGCGGTTGCCGCAGGCATTTTGGTACATAAAGACCTTGCCAACACACCCGGCAATATCTGTACACCTTCCTATATGGCAGAAGCAGCGAAGAAACTGGCACAAAGCCATGCATCGGTGACCACCAAAGTGCTGGAAGAAAAAGACATGGAGAAGCTCGGCATGGGCGCTTTCCTGTCGGTTAGCCGTGGCAGTGCCGAGCCAGCCAAACTCATCATCATGGAGCACAAGGGCGGCAAGGCAAAAGAGGCACCCTATGTACTTGTCGGCAAGGGAATCAGCTTCGATACGGGTGGCATCAGCATCAAGCCCGGCGCCGGCATGCATGAAATGATTTACGATATGTGTGGCGCCGCCAGTGTTCTGGGCACGATGACCAGCATCGCCGAACAACAGCTACCGATCAATGTCGTCGGCATCATGGCTGCGGCTGAGAATATGCCTTCAGGGACAGCTTCACGCCCTGGTGATATCGTCAAAAGCATGTCCGGCCAGACCATTGAAATACTCAACACCGATGCTGAGGGCCGGTTGGTCCTGTGTGATGCGCTGACCTACGTTGACAGGTTCAAGCCAGTGACTGTAATCGACATCGCGACCTTGACCGGTGCCGCCGTCATCGCACTCGGATCACCCGCCTCTGCTCTCTACGCTAACGATGAGCAATTGGCCAGCGACATTATCAGTGCTGCTGAAGAAACCCAGGATCGAGTCTGGCGGATGCCGCTGTGGGAGGAATACCAGAGCCAATTGAACAGCACTTTTGCCGATATGCAAAATATCGGTGGCCGCGAGGCCGGCAGCGTAACCGCCGCCTGTTTCCTTGCTCGCTACACTAAAAAGTATCGCTGGGCCCACATCGACATTGCAGGCAGCGCCTGGCGCAGCAATGGACCAACCAAAGGAGCAACAGGACGTCCGGTTGCCGCCCTGACCCAGTACCTGATGGACAGGGCCGATGCCGAGGACTAACCCGGACAATTTATGACTCGGATTGACTTCTACCAGATTGAAAGTAGTGAAACGCCGCTGGCGTTCGCTTGCCGTTTGATCGAGAAAATTTATCGACGTGGCCATCAGGTCTATATTCATACACCAGGGGAAGAACTATCGAAAGAACTCGACGATCTCTTATGGTCGCTAAGACCGGATCGCTTTATTCCCCATTGCCTTGCCGCTAGTGGTGATCAGGCACCTGTTCGAATCGGCCACAACCTCGCGCCGACTGATCACCAGGACGTCCTCGTCAACCTGTCCGGTCAGGTCCCCGAGTTTTTCAGCAGGTTTGATCGTGTCGCCGAGGTCGTTCCAGGTGATACACAAAGCCGTGAGTCGGCCCGGAACAACTACAAATTCTATCAAGACCGTGGCTATCCACTCGATTACCACCCGATGAAACAGCAATAACATGTCCGACGACGATCAGCATGACAAGCGCGGCAATGGAGAAAAGGGACGTAAGCACGTGCATCGGGACCGGCAGGGACAAAAGGCCGGGAAGCCCCCTTCCCAAATTCCATTGCTTGTGGATATCGCCCATAACCACAGGCCAGCCCCAGTCCGCCAACGGCCAAGGAAAAAAGAAAATCTGATACTGGACCTGAACCCGGAACCACCAACAACGCTCGACCTGTTCGCCGGGCCAGGTTCTGATCATCCGGGCGAAGTCGATCCATCAGCCGCTGCATCAGATCCAAAACCGGACTCAAAAACCACGCTGGATACTCATCAGGACGCCGCGATAGAAGCCAAAGTGACCGAGCGCTTTCGCCAGCAGGCCAATGAGTTGGTGGACAATCTCGTTCGGCATTACTCACAGGAGATCGTGCAGCGCTTGCACCAGGAGTTGACAGCGCTCCTCGATGACCTGGATTCCGACCGCAATCCGGACCATGGGGGCCGGAAGCACACTGACAAGGACGACCCGTCACGCTGACCCGGGCCAGGTACGCCCAAAAATCCGCCACCAGGCTCAGCACACCATTGATCTGTGTGTATAATTCCGCTTCCGCTCAAAACAGCTATTGGATATGAAGAAGTACCAACCTCAAGACATTGAGCAGAAGTGGTATCAAACCTGGGAAGACGCCGGTTATTTCGCCCCTTCAGGCAACGGCAAGCCGTTTAGTATCGCCATACCACCACCCAATGTGACCGGGACGCTGCACATGGGACATGCGTTCCAGCATAGTCTGGTGGATTCCCTCATTCGTTATCACCGCATGAAGGGAGACAATACCCTCTGGCAGATGGGTACGGATCACGCTGGCATCTCGACCCAGATCATCGTCACCGAGCAGTTGGTAGCAGAAGGTATCAAGGCCAGCGATTTAGGCCGGGAAGGTTTCCTTGAGCGAGCCTGGGAATGGAAAGAAAAATCCGGTGGTACGATTTCACAACAGTTGCGCCGGCTGGGCGCCTCCCTGCACTGGGAAACCGAGCGATTTACGCTTGATGAGGGCTTGTCGCGGGCAGTGCTCGAAGTATTCGTCACGCTCTACGAAGAGGGTTTGATCTATCGGGGCAAACGCCTGGTCAACTGGGACCCGGTGCTTAAAACCTCTATCTCCGACCTGGAGGTCGAGTCGGATGAAGAGCAGGGTAACCTGTGGCACATCCGTTATCCGATGGCAGATAATCCGGATGAATTTATGGTGGTTGCAACCACACGGCCAGAGACCATGCTGGGCGACAGCGCGGTTGCTGTCCATCCGGATGATGAACGCTACAAGCACCTGGTCGGACGAGCCATCAGCCTGCCGCTGACTGACCGCAAGATTCCCGTCATTGCCGATTACTATGTCGACAGTGAATTCGGTAGTGGTTGCGTCAAGATCACACCAGCCCATGATTTCAATGATTACGAAGTGGGTAACCGCCACAACCTGCCGCTCATTAATATCTTTAATCCGGATGCCAGCGTTAACGAAAACGCGCCGCTTGCCTACCAGGGCCTCGACCGTTTCGAGGCCCGCAAAAAAATCATTGCCGATCTTGAGGCCCTTAACTTGCTGGTCGAGGTCGAACCCCATCAGATGGCGATCCCGCGGGGAGAGAAGTCCGGCGCCGTGGTAGAACCTTTCCTGTCAGACCAGTGGTTTGTGAAGATCAAACCCCTGGCCGAGCCTGCCATCAAGGTGGTCGAAGATGGTGAGATCGAGTTCATTCCAAAAAATTATGAAAACAACTACTTTGCCTGGATGCGGGATATACAGGACTGGTGTATCAGCCGCCAGCAGTGGTGGGGACATCGGATTCCAGCCTGGTATGACGACAGCAACAATATTTATGTTGGACGCAGCGAGAAAGAAGTACGCGCCAGGTACAGTCTGGATCGGGAGCTTGTCCTGCGCCAGGATGACGACGTATTGGACACCTGGTTTTCCTCTGCCTTGTGGACCTTCTCAACACTTGGCTGGCCCGACAAGACCAGGGACCTTGAGACTTTCCATGCGACGGACGTCATGGTCACCGGTCACGACATCATCACCTTTTGGGTGTCCAGGATGATTATGATGACACTTCGGTTTATGGGCGAAGTGCCGTTCCGGAAGGTCTATGTCACCGGTCTTGTAACCGATGCAGATGGGCAAAAAATGTCCAAGTCCAAAGGCAATGGGCTGGATCCGCTGGATATCATTGACGGCATTGACCTGGATTCCCTGGTAGCGAAACGGACCGAGAGCCTGCTCCAGCCTAAAATGGCGGAACGGATCGCCAAAGCAACCCGCAAGGAATTTCCCGATGGGATCGCTGCGCACGGAACCGACGCCTTGCGATTTACCTTCTACTCTATCGCGACCCGAAGCCGCACAATTCGTTTCGATATGAATCGGGTAGAAGGTTACCGGAACTTCTGCAACAAGCTGTGGAATGCGTCCAATTTCGTTTTTATGAATACAGAAAATGTCGTAGACAAGGGCGCTGTCACCTACAGCGTCGTCGACCGTTGGATCACGTCAGAACTGAACGATACCATCGCCGCAGTTAACCGGGCGATGGATACCTATCGCTTCGACCTCGCTGCAAAGGCAATCTATGAATTCATCTGGGATGAGTTCTGCGACTGGTACCTGGAACTGTGCAAGCCTGTCCTCTATTCCGAGCAGTCGACGCAAGCGGCAAGGCGTGGCGCACAACTTACGCTCCTTCATACGCTGGAAGCAACACTACGCCTTGCACACCCCTTCATCCCGTTTATGACCGAAGAAATCTGGCAGCAGTTGCCGAAATCAATCCGTGGCACAGGAGAAACCATCATGCTGCAATCATATCCCGCGGTAGATGCTGCTCACGAAGACCAAGAAGCGGTAGCTGATATTGCGTGGTTGAAAGCAGTTGTAACCGGTTCACGGAATATTCGTGGTGAAATGGATATTTCATTTGCCAAACCCATTCCGATTCTCCTTTATAACGGCAACGAGAAAGATCAGGCACGACTGGAGAAGTATCGATCACTTCTCGAGTTTCTGGTAAAACCCGAGAGCCTTACATGGCTTGAACCAGGCGATGACATCCCGGTTGCTGCAACCCACCTCGTCGGAGATATGCAACTGCTGGTACCCATGAGCGGACTCATCGACAAGGACGCAGAAATTGCCCGGCTGGACAAGGAAATTGATCGGAAACTGAAGGATAAGACTAAAGCGGAGAACAAGATCAACAATCCAAACTTCGTCGATAAAGCTCCAAAGGAAGTGGTACAAAAAGAAAAGGACAGGTTGACCGAACTCGTCTCGGCACTGGAGAAGCTCGAAGTCCAGAAGTCCCGGGTCGCATCACTGTGATCGAGCTCAGATAAATCAGCGTAATATCACCCCGCGGTAAAAATAATCCCTGGTGACGGTCGTTTTGCACTGCAAAATTCGGTCTGAGTGGACCCCTCTTATACCGGCTGTCACTACCGAAGCGCCTCTGAAAAAACCTTGGACAGCCTTTCCAAATTCTGTCTTAATCCCGCTAGTCGGTACCAGGCTCACGCCTACTGCCGATATTGTAAGTACAAAAGAACAACAAAAAATAATAATAATGAGGTATTGGCTATGTCTGAGAGACAGTCAGGGACCGTCAAGTGGTTCAACGACGCCAAGGGTTTCGGGTTTATTGAGAGAGAAGCGGGAGAAGATGTATTCGTGCACTTTCGTTCTATCCGTGGCGAAGGCTACCGCACGCTAAAGCAGGGAGCTCGAGTCGAGTTCGATATATCCGAAACCGATAAGGGCTTCCAGGCTGAGGATGTCGCCGAGGTTTAGGGAGCCATTGAGAAAATCGTATCAATGTTTTTCTTTTAGATTACCGGCACATCAAATCTACCCTGGATCAAATGAGGCTTGCTGACGCAGGCATTTTTTGATGATCACCCTGGACCAGCCCAGCTAGTGTGAGATCGTCAGAACAACCTTGCCGATTGTCTTGTCCGAGGCGACGAGATCGTGCGCTGCTTCAATCTCTTCTATGGGAAACGTTGAATCCAGGATCGGTCGAATTTCACCGCGCTCAATTCTGGGCCAGACCTTTTCTTCCAGTTGCTGCATCACCGCTGCCTTCTCTTCATTGGGCCTGGAACGCAGCGTCGAGCCGATCACTCGCGCACGTTTAATCATGAGTTGGGCAAGATCAATCTCAGCCTTGTTCCCTCCCATCAAACCAATGAGCACCAGGCGCCCATTCATACCCAAAAGTTTGAGATTATCGGCCAGATAAGCGCCACCCACCGGATCAAGAATTACGCCAATACCCTTGTCGCCGGCAAACTCTGCCGCCTTGTCAAAAAAACTGCCGTCATGTCGGTTGCTACCGGCGTCTGCACCCAACTCGATGCAGGTATCGATCTTCTCATCACTACCTGCGGTCACGAACGATGGATTGCCAAATGCTTTGCATAGTTGGATTGCCGCGGTCCCGACGCCACTGGCGCCCGCGTGCACAATAACCCTTTCACCAGGGCTAAGCCCCGCTTCCATAAACAGATTGAGCCAGGCAGTGGCAAACACTTCCGGCAAACAGGCACCATGGACATAGGAGTTTCCACCGGGAATTTTCACAACGCTACCAACCGGTGCCACCGCATATTCTGCATAACCGCCACCTGCAAGCAACGCACAGACACGGTCCCCTGTCTTAAAACGGGATACGCCGTCTCCGAGGTCAGCAATTTCACCTGCACACTCGAGTCCAAGCACTGGGCTAGCGCCAGCTGGCGGCGGATAACCACCATGACGTTGCAGCAAGTCCGCGCGGTTAATGGCTGTCGCGTGTACCTTGATAAGGACTTCTCCCTGGCCAGGCGTCGGTGTCGTGGTCTCCTGCCAGTGCATCGCCTTCGTATCATCGACCTGGACTGCTTTCATTGGCGGGCTCCTATTTTTTAATCTGTATCAAGGCGGTATCAATAATGCGGCGGCTTCTCGATTGCACCGGCACTCTCCTCATCCGGGAAGGCGGCTTCAAGTGTCTCGATCTGGTGAGTCATCTGCCGTAACACGCTTTTTAATTCAAGCACCTCGCGTTGCTGGTGCGCGAGCGCATCATCGAGTTTTTGCAATAGATCCTCCTGGAAGGAGACCCGGATTTCCAGTTCTTCGATTCGTGCATCACTCACTCTGACCCCTCCGACACGCTTACCATCGCATACGTACTTTAACACCCTTGTCATACAACCACTGTTTGATACCACTGACGGTGTACTCTCCGAAGTGAACCATCGAGGCGATGAGGGCGGCATCCGCCTTTCCCTCGGTCAAGACTTCATACAAGTGTTCCGGCTTACCCGCGCCACCTGAGGCAATGACAGGAATAGAGACGCCCTCGGCTATCATCCGGGTCAGATTAATTTCGTAACCGTTTCTTGTACCATCAGCATCAATAGAATTGACCACCAGTTCACCTGCACCCAACGACTCGCCCCTTTGGGCCCAATGGAGCGCATCGCTACCGGTGGGTGTCCTGCCGCCGTTTATGACAACTTCATAGCCGCTCGGGAATTGTGGGCTCAATTCCACCTTCAGAATATCGATCGAAAGCACAACATTCTGGTTGCCTATGGCATGGGCGCACTCAGAAATCAGTTCCGGTCTTAGCACAGCCGCGGAATTGACATTGATTTTCTCGGCGCCGGCCCACAGCAACTTGTTGGCATCTTCGACAGTGCGAATGCCGCCGCCAACCGAAAAAGGTATATAGACTTGCTGTGCCACTGCTTCGACCACATCCAGCATGATGTCACGCTTGTCGCTGGATGCAGTGATGTCATACAACACCAGTTCATCGAGCCCGTCCTCGTAATATTCCCGCGCTTTCTCCACCGGATCACCGATATCGCGCGTATCAACAAATCGCACACTCTTGGCGAGTTTGCCGTCACGGACATCAAGGCAGGCAATGATGCGTTTACTCAACATAGCGGTTTAATTCGCATCCCAGATCTTGAACTGACTTAATATCGCAAGGCCCATTCGACCACTTTTCTCAAGGTGGAACTGGGTCGCAAAGAGATTGTCCTTCCCCAACATGGAACAAAAGCTGGATCCGTAATCAGTCACGCCGTACACGTTCGTCTGGTCTTTGGGCACGACATAATAGGAATGCACGAAATAGAACTCATCTCCACTTTTTATCCCCGAGAGCAATGGGTGGGGTCGTATGATCTCGACTTCATTCCAGCCGATATGGGGAACCTTTAACGCCGGGTCACTGAAGTTGAACCGTTTGCAGACACCGGCAACCAGCCCCAGGCAATCCCGCTCTCCTTCTTCAGTATGTTCGAGAACGATCTGGCTGCCGAGGCAGATCCCCAGGAGTGGCTTGCCTGATTGATAGAATTCTCGTAATGCGCCACCCAGCCCCCGACTGGCGAGCGTATCCACGGCACTCTCGGCAGACCCGACTCCGGGGAAAATCACCTTGTCCGCAGCCACCACCTTTGCCGGATCCGCACTGATCTCCGCCTCAATTCCCACTTTCTGGCAGGCACGCTGGACGCTACGCAAATTACCGGCGTCGTAATCGACAATGACGACTGATGTGACCACAGCGGAACCTGGCGGCTTCAAAGAGCGCGCATTATAGGGGGCTTACCAGATTGACGCCAACGGCTGTCAGGGCTGTTTCTCGCTCAGGGCTGTTTATGTGGCTCAGGGCTGTTTCTCGCTCAGGGCTGTTTATGTCGCTCAGGGCTGTTTCTCGCTCAGGGCTGTTTATGTGGCTCAGGGCTGTTTCTCGCTCAGGGCTGTTTTCGCTCAGGGCTGTAAAAATTGCGCCATGGTCTGTATTATGCTGCTAACACAGTTTAAGAGAGCTTTTTTTGTGAAACTCCGTATTGATCCAGATTCGCCCGTCCCCGTGTTCCAGCAGATCGTTGACCAGATCCACTTTGCCATCAACACCGGAGAGATCGCCCCGGGTGACAAGCTGCCAAGCCTGCGTAATCTTGCGGTCGAAAACGAAATCGCGGTCAACACCGTCGCCAAGGCACTACGGCAGCTCGAATTCCGTGGTGTCGTCACTGCCCGGGATCGTTCCGGCTATATTGTCACAGGAGGTAACGGTAGCCGTTATCAATCCCGTGGCGTTAGCGCCGACAAGACCGAGGTACACAAGGTCGTGGATCGGCTCGATCAGGGCGCAATTCCGGGCGCATTTTGCAAGTTAACGGAAGACTACCTTGGCGGGGATCCCGACCGGTGCAATGTGATTCACTCCGACGGTGCCGGCACCAAGTCAATCATTGCCTATCTCAAGTACAAGGAAACCGGGGATCCTTCGGTCTTCCACGGTATTGCCCAGGACAGTATTGTGATGAACCTGGACGATCTCCTGTGCGTTGGCGTCAACGGCAGGATACTCCTCTCCAACACCGTTAATCGCAATGCACTTAACTGTCCCGGGGAAGTCGTGTCTGCACTCATCGAGGGTAGCGAGAAGTTTCTCGCTGACCTGCGCGACCATGGCGTCAATATCTATTCAGGTGGCGGTGAGACAGCAGACGTCGGCGATCTAACGGGTACACTGGTGGTGGACTCCTGCGCGGTCGCCATTATGCGAAAGTCTGATGTCATCAAAAACGCGATCACACCGGACCTCGCAATTGTCGGGCTCTCTTCGACCGGTATTGCGAGCTACGAATCAACGGAAAACAGCGGTATGGGCAGCAACGGGCTGACCAGTGCGCGCCACGATATGCTGTCAAAGTACTATGCGGAAAAGTATCCGGAGACATTTGATCCAAACGTCAACGCAGCGCTGGTCTACTGCGGACCTTATCGCCTCGAAGATGCCTTGCCCGGGTCGTCCTTGTCCGTGGGAGAGGCGATACTGAGCCCAACCCGCAGCTATGCACCGGTGGTCTACCGCCTGATGTCGGTACTCGGAAGTCAAATCAAGGGAATGGTCCATTGTTCCGGTGGTGCCCAGACCAAATGCCTGAAGTTTGGTTCCGGCATCCATTTTACCAAGGACAACCTCTTCCCCACGCCACCCGTTTTTGCTGCGATACAGGCAGCTTCAGGCACTGACTGGCAAGAAATGTACAAGGTCTTCAATATGGGACATCGTATGGAAATCTTTGTCCCACACGAGCAAGTTGGCGCCGTGATCGAACTGGCCGCGGAATTCGGGATTGATGCCAGGCGGATCGGCTATACCGAGGCATCTGACCATAATCAGCTTTCCCTGATTGATCCGGAAGGGCGAGAGTTCAGTTATCGCTGACGGACCTTCCGCTGTATGTAGCCATCTATAGTCCACCCGTATTATCCTAACGCTTTGACCTTGTGGAACACACACCATGGCTCAGACCGATTTCGAAGAATGCCTGAAAATCCTGGTCGATAAAGAAGGCTCTGATCTCTATTACAGCACCGGTGCGCCACCGTCTGCGAAATTCTACGGCACGCTCAATCCATTGAGTGACGTACCGATGCAACCGGGTGAAGTCGCAAAGATCGCCGAATCTGTCATGAACGAGGAGCAGCGAGAACAGTTCGCCGTCAGCCCGGAGATGAACCTTGCGATTTCGCGCCCTCGCCTTGGTCGTTATCGCGTCAATATTTTCAAACAGCGCAACGAGGTTTCGATGGTGATTCGCCGACTCGGCGATACATTACCGAACTACAAGGACCTCGGACTGCCACCTGTGCTACCCAAGTTGATTATGTCGAAACTGGGGCTGGTGCTATTCGTGGGTGGTACCGGCTCCGGTAAGTCGACGTCCATGGCGGCGCTGATTGACTACAGGAACCAGAAGTCCAAAGGCCACATCATTACCATCGAGGACCCGGTCGAATTTACTCACCCGCATAAAGGTTGCATCGTCAATCAACGTGAAGTCGGCGCAGATACGGACTCATTCGAAGACGCCCTTGCCAACACGCTACGGCAGGCGCCGGATGTCATCCTGATCGGTGAGATACGTCACCGGGAAACCATGGAACATGCGCTAGCCTTTGCAGAAACCGGTCACCTGTGCCTGTCGACGCTACACGCCAACAATGCCAACCAGGCCATGGACCGCATCATCAACTTTTTTCCGGAAGAACGGCATGCGCAACTGCTGCAG
Organism: Pseudomonadales bacterium; assembly: GCA_040880285.1. GTDB lineage: Bacteria > Pseudomonadota > Gammaproteobacteria > Pseudomonadales > Azotimanducaceae > JANQJA01. The sequence goes on from JBBDIT010000014.1 coordinate 54,865, forward strand.
GACCTATCGCTCAATATGCGCGGCATTATTTCCCAACGCCTGATTCCAACTGTAGACGGCAAGCGAGCCGCCGCTATCGAGATACTGCTCGGTACTCCTCGCGCAGCCGACCTCATTGCCAAGGGCGACGTAAGCTCGCTCAAGGAACTGATGGAGAAGTCCGGCGAACAGGGAATGCAGACTTTCGATATGGCGCTGTTCAAGCTTTACAAGGAAGGTAAGATTACGCTGGAAGAGGCGCTCAAAAACGCTGATTCGAAAAACAACCTCCGGCTCAAAATTACGCTCGACAGTAGGAAGACTGACAAGAAGGAACCAGCTGCCGCGCCCGCCGCCGCCAGCAAACCCGCAGCACCTGCAAGCGCCGCGGCAGAAAAGAAGCCAGAATCAAGCCACGGCGCCCTCGGTGATCTGGCGCTTACGCCAATGGACGATGAGGAGAAGGACGAAGACAACCCGTAAACTTTAGTCCGCTATCGGTTACTGAATTTCGCTAATAGTCCAGCGTGGCCAGGTTACGACGCAACGACCGGTAGAAATTGGCGACGACGGGCAACGAATAGGTAGACTTGCGTGCAACGAATCGGACAGGGCGGCGCAATCCCTTTTCACCCAGGTTAATCAGGCAGTCATCTGGTACTTTCAATGTTTTGGCAACGCCAATCGGCACCATGCCGTGGCCAAAGCCGGCAATCGCCATCTGCGCCACACTAAAAAATGACTCCAGGGACACTTCACGTCGAATCCGCAAGCGTTTCACTTCATCTTTAAAAGAGCGCCAGGCACCGGAGTAATCCTCTATCGTAATCACGCCCAACTCATCATCCATTGGCCAGTCGATTTTTTTAAGCCCTGACGGGATGATGACCATCGGCTCCTGCGTCAAGACTTCCGATTGGAGATCCGTGTCCAACGCATCGGATCCGGTACATACACCGACCATGAATTCGCCCGAGCGAATCCGGTCAAGTACAACCGGTGTCCTGTAGGTATGGAATGAAAAATTAACTTCCGGCAACTCTGCCTTGACCTCGAAAAACACCCGCGGTCCCCAGGAAGACAGGATGGCATCGGAGACCCCAATCACAAGTTCTCCCCTGGCGGCGCTGGTTTCCTGCATAAACAGATCACGCAGTTCGGACAATATCGGTGATACTCGATCCACCAGCTGCTTGCCGTGTTGGGTCAGTTCCACTCGCCGGCCCTTTTTCTGAATCAGTTTGCGATTGTAATAGCGTTCCAGCACAGCAATTCGTTTGCTGACAGCCGATTGGGAAATGCGGAGCTCGGTGCTGGCTTCCAGCATCGTGCCGGACTTTGAGAGCGCAAGCAGGGTCTCGAGATTTTCAATCATGGGCGGCTGATGTATTCCTGATAGCGATATATTCTATTCTAACTATTCGCTTTTCGCATCAATGATGTTTATCGACAATAGTGCATCTTGTAGAAAACGTGCCCATGATCTACTTCCTCCTGACAATTGCTACCTTGTTGACGAGTCTGGTCTCAGGCGTCCTCAGTATGGCTGGCGGTATGATCCTGATGGGCGTTTTCGGTTTCTTCCTGTCTGTACCGGCCGCCATGGTGCTGCATGGTGTCGCCCAGGCAGTATCCAACGGGTCCCGCATCTATCTGTACAGGCGACACATCTGCCTCGGTGTATTAATCCCTTATGCGATTGGGACAGCACTGGTACTTGCTGGGTTCCTGTCTATCTCATTGGTGCCCGACAAGGCCGTGGTTTTTATCGGAATTGGGATGTTTCCCTTTCTCGCTCTCGCGCTACCAAAATCCCTTTACCTCGATGTCGAGCGCAAGCCAGTGGCTTTCATCTGCGGCGTTCTCGTCACCACTGCACAAATGTTGGCTGGCGCCTCTGGTCCGGTGCTGGATATCTTCTACGTCAACAGTGAGCTAACAAGACAGGAAGTGCTCGCCACCAAGGCAGTCACTCAAACCCTGGGACACATTGTCAAACTCGGCTACTATGCATTTTTTATCTCGGCTGGAACGGCGTTACCGCTGTGGCTGTTTCCTGCTGTCATCCTCGCCGCTATTATCGGAAATTGGGTTGGTAGTCTTATCGTTGCGAGGATGCACGACGAGCAATTCCGGATGATTGGACGTTACGTCATCATGATTATCGGCGCTATTTATATCGGCAAGGGAATTTACGAGCTCATCTTCGAAGGTGCTGGTTAACAACGCAACTAGGCTGCCTGCTCTTCTTCAATCAGTGGCCTGATAACGAATAACAGGTCTCCTTCATTAACCTGCTGGCCCGATGCAAGATTGATGCGCATAATCTCGTAACGAACACCAGAGCTGTAGACCTCACCATTTTCACCGGAAAAGCTGTTCAGGTTGAGGGGGGTAAACACTTTCATTGCCTCTATCTGGCACAAAGTATCTTCCGTGGAAATCGTACTTCCCACGTTTACAAACTCAGGTTCTGTTGGCGAAGGTGTTCGATAAAAAACGCCAGTCGACGGAGACAGCACCTTGAGCTCGTCGCTACCTTCAATTTTCAACATTTCAAGATCAAGGCCAATACCACTGGTACCGGAAGCCTCTTCGATTTCCGCAACCAGATCGTTGGCATCAATACGCGCAAGGAACTGCGGCAGGTAACTTGTATCGTATTCACCGCCGATAAACTGTTCGTCTTGCAGGATACGCTTTACCAAACTGATATTGGTGCATATGCCGTGAATGCGGATCTTGTCAAGGTAAGCATACATTTTGTTAATGGTGTCAATCCGGTCGGTTCCCCAACAAATGATCTGGCACACCAGACTGTCATAAAAAGGCGGCACTACTTTGCCCTCGGCCGCCATTGAAATCAGCTGAATGTGATCTTCTTCTGGTAGCTCGCAAACCGTAATCTCACCCGGTGTCGGTGAAAAAGAGACACCACCTTCAGAATTGAGAACCGCTTTCTCTGCATTGACTCGAACTTCAAGCCCGTAGCCACGCTCGCAGACCTCAAGGTCTGCAATAGAACCACCGCCTGCAATGATGAACTGCTGTTTGACAATGTCGACTCCGGTGGTAACTTCAGTAACCGGATGCTCAACCTGCAATCGAGTGTTCATCTCCATGAAATAGACCGCATCGCTCGGAATATCGTAGATAAATTCCACAGTGCCGGCACCAACATAGTCGACGGCGTCAGCAATTTTGCTGGCATACTCAATAACACGCTCTTTCCATGCTTGCGGCAACAGAGTGGAGCCCGACTCTTCGAGTAGTTTCTGGTTGTTTCTCTGCACACTGCAATCCCGAATTCCGAGCACAAGCGTGTTGCCATGTATATCGCGTAATATCTGGGCTTCAATGTGTCGCATGGAAGTGACGAACTTCTCAATATAGAGGTCGCCATTTCCAAATGCCGCCTTGGCTTCAGAGGTTACCTGATGAAATAACCCGTGCAGTTGCTCTGCGCGCCGAACCACCTGGATACCTTTGCCGCCACCACCCTGAACCGCTTTTAAAAGCACCGGGTAACCGATCTGCTCGGAGATTTCCGCAGCACGTTCCGAGGTATTGACGATACCGTGACTACCCGGAACCACGGGGATACCAATCTTGATTGTCGTGTTGATCGCGTTCGATTTATTACTCATGGTCTCCATACTTGAGACCTTCGGGCCGATAAAGTTGACGCCACGTTCCCTTACCAGGCGGGCAAAATTCGCCTCCTCCGACAGGAATCCAATACCCGGGTGCAAAGAGTCTACTTTTTCCGCCTCGGCAATACTCATAACACTGAGCGCGTTCAGGTAACTTTCGTCTGAGGTGTTACCACCGATGCAAATCAAAGTATCGTTGGGATTATTACGCACAAGATCCGCCGGCACTGAATCCATATCCGGGTCTGACTGGACCAGCACGACCTCGTACCCAAACTCCTGGGCCTTGGTGACCAATTTGACCGCTGTACATCCGCGCGCATGAATCAGCGTGCGCACTATCGGGCGAAACAGTTCATCCTCTGACACGGTCTCCTGATGAATGAGGGGCTCAGCCGCCACAAATATTCCTGACATGATTCGGTCGACAACCTGCTCGACAGTCTCGATTGGCAACGGAATCGTTGGATCAACCTTGCGCAACTCCTGATCGAGGTTTTCAGCAAATGGATGTGAGACCAACCCACGCATGGAACCCGGCTTCACCGACAAGTAGTTGCTGAGCAAACAAGTGAACGGGAGATTCGACTCCACTACTGCCTGACCGGCAAATGGCATGCTGGTACCTGAGAAATAGTAGGTCTGCACCAACGGATGCGTCACGAAGCTCGCCTGGGCGCCACCTGTACAGTCGCCAAAGCCGAACATGATGATAGGCAGATCATTGTCCCTGACAAATCGGGTAATACGATCGTTTACTACAGCCATCGTAAACAGCGAAGCGGCACCTTCTTTTGTCTGCATGCCGCCAGACGAGACGAAACAAACCACGGGAATTCGCTGGACCGCACATTCCACTAACAATTTACAAAACTTCACGCAATCCGAATTATCGATACAACCTACCTGGAACTCGACATTGGACATCACAAGACCGACGCGATAACAACCGGTTTCAGTTTTAAAGTCCCCGATTCCGGTGACCATTCCGGATGGTTTTACATCGTTTTTCAGTGCCGTTTCAATTGTTGCCCTGAATGTGGGAAACGCAACCGGATCCGCTGACATCAAGTTTTCATTCATCGGCTCAAAATTCTCAACATACTTTTTGAGCAAAGTCTGATAAGTGGTGCGCTTGGTTCGCTTCTCCCTTGTCAGGAGTTCATGAAACAAAAGATCTCGATAGGCGATGGTCAATCGATTCCAGAAGTCCTTTCGACGACCGATACGAACCGGTTCGACCTTGCCTTCATAACGCCGGCCCGACTCCTGGGCGGCATAATATTCCGGCAGTAATTTCTCAAAGAAGAAACTGACTACTACAAACAACGTATCCGACTTATCCTTGTGGACAATTCGATTCCACTCTTCGACTGACTTCAGGAAACTCGCACAACGGGAATGGCCAGCAAGCTCGACGATCCAAAGGGCGAAAGCCGTGCCGATTTCCTCAGGGCTGTTGGATGACACAACCGGTAACGCACTGGCCTCCAAAAGCGACTTCTCCAATAGGCTGTCGACAAATTCGGCTGAAATCGTTCTCGACTCATGGGCCTGACGTGCGACTGATACCAGGTCCGATATCAGGTTGTCGTAGACAATGCCGAAGACGATCAGGTTTTGGCACTCTCGGACAAATTCATCACGTATATCTTCGTCCAGAATGACGTCGAGGATCGTCAGCTCTTGCTCGGAGGGCGCACCTTTGTCATCGGTCCTGCGATCGATATAGGACCAAAGGGAATCCTCAAGCAAGCGCCTATCGAGTTCGATCGGTGAACCAGCTGGATCCTTATTTGACACCAGCCGGGTTGTGTAATCAGACAATGCCTGCCCACCCAGCTTGTCCTTGTCATATAAAGACGGACCCTCCAGAATCAGGTTGAGTTCTGAAACCAGTTGCCCTCGCAAGAAATCTTCAGATTTCTCTTCAATATAATCTGCAGCAAACAGGCGCTTACCTTCATAGCTGAATCTGCTCTTTATATGCGATATAAAGGGAGTGTCGGAATCCGACATGGAACCAAGCAATGCTTTGACATCCCTGACCTCTTCAGGGCGCAGCAGAAACGAACTCGCATCCTCATCCTGTATATGTTCGATCAAGGCGATCAGATTGTCTTTTACTCCAGCCTTCCAGCGGTTGTAGACATGCATTCCGCACAACATGCACAGCTCACGCTTCGCATTCTCATAATTCCTGACGGGTTCTCCAAAGATGAGCTGCGCAATACGGCCACGTTCATCACCGGCTTGTACCTTTTTGTCTTTATAATTCTTCCACGCCTTATTCAGGACTTCCTCATACAGAATCTTGTCTGGATCCTGCAACCAGCCCAGAAAAGCAGCGCGGCGTTCACGATAGAGGCGCTGTGCAAGTTCACCTTCCGGAATTTCGCTCGCTGCAAGGCGTCCGTACTGTCGAATCGTCGTACTGCGAATGCGCTTTCTAAGCCCCAGATAACGGAGATAGCGGAAAGTCACTCCGAATATGTTCGGATACTCTGTAGGCGACGTTCGTAACTTCAGTGTGGAACTGGCATGAACAACCGACAAAGTTTCTGAGGGGCGAAGATAGCGATTAATATTGCGCTTATAATGATTAAAGATTTCCGGATGGTTACCCACAAAATCCCGCGCGCTCTGCTCTATTGAGAGAATACCGGTAACAATCACATCTTTGAGATTATCAATCTTGTCATTTTCCCCTGGATCATAATCAATTACGCCGTCTATATTGCCTTGCTTATAGAGCTCATACGAAGAGACACCGACAAACTGGGCGCACTCCTGCCATGAAAGGTTATATCGGAGCACCAGGCTGGCTAGCCCTCTTGGGTGAATCGTGTTGAATACACCGGTTCGGCATGACAACAAGAGGTTACTGGCAGCGAGCGGAATTGCACCACCTGAATATCCCTGTCCCAGAATAATCCCGACAGTAGGGACATCCACATTGCAAAGCTCTGCAATTAACCGGGAAATTGAATGCGCCTGGTTGTTGGCGTTAGCAGTTTCAGAACCATCCGCTCCCGGCGTATCCATGAAGCAGACGATTGGCATTGACCGGATGGCGAAGTCGCTGGCAAGTTTTGCTGCCTGCTCATGATGCTCCGGGCCCCATACGCCAGAAGCATGGGCACGGTCCTGGGCAATGAAGCCAACTCGACGCACACCTTCACCGAAATTCATCTCGAGTTCGGCCGCATACAATGGGCCATTTTGTATTTCCCGAATGATCGGTTGGTCCAGAGTGTAAATAACCTCACGCGCCCCCGGGCGCGATGCCTCCTCGCAAGGCAACACGGTCGTCGCGATATACGCATCAACGTCCATATTCTGAAGTTGGTCGACGTGGACATCGATCTGTTTCGGTGTCAGCAGTCCCTTGACAACAGAATCCGTGCGTTTGCTGGGAAATAAGGAAAAGTCTTGAGCCAGGCTCTCTGCTAATAAGTACAACTGGTCTACAGACTCGGATTCTTGACCCATGTAATTCTTATTCCACTTCAGGTGAATGTGTTAAGGGCGCGATTAGCCCGAACTTGCAAATGTACTCCAATCGACGTTCGCTTTCAATGAAAACGGATGAGATGTGCTACCTTAACCTTTTGATTATTCTCGATTTTTTGTCAACCAATCACGCTTCTGCCACCGGCAACTTGCCGATTTTTGACTGCCAAATCTTTGGACCACTGATGTGCACGGATTCTCCTCGCGCATCCACGGCAACAGTGACCGGCATATCCTCGACCTCGAACTCATGAATCGCCTCCATCCCCAGGTCTTCAAACGCGACCACCTTCGAACGCCGGATCGCTTTTGATACCAGGAATGCCGCACCACCGACTGCCATCAGATACACCGCCTGATGTCTGGCAATCGAATCGATTGCTGCCGGACCACGTTCCGCCTTGCCGATCATGCCCAGCAAACCGGTTTGTTCCAGCATCATGTCGGTAAAGCCATCCATTCGCGTTGCTGTGGTTGGTCCGGCCGGACCAACGACCTCGTCACCCACCGGGTCGACCGGCCCCACGTAATAGATAAACCTGCCATTCAGGTCGACACCGTCAGGCAACGCCTGCCCCGCTGCAAACAGGTCGCGAATTCGTTTATGCGCGGCATCACGACCGGTTAGCATTTTGCCGGACAGCAACAACGTCTCCCCGGGTTGCCAATTGGCAACCTCTTGCCGCGTGACCTGGTCAAGATTGACCCGGCGCGAGCCCGCACCTGCTTCCCAGATAATCCTGGGCCAGTCCTCAAGTTTCGGTGGCAAGAGCATCGCCGGTCCGTGTCCATCGAGTTCAAAGTGAACGTGTCGGGTGGCGGCACAATTCGGGATCATGGCAACTGGCAGGTTCGCCGCATGCGTCGGATAGTCAGCGATTTTGATATCAAGTACCGTGGTCAATCCACCCAGGCCCTGGGCACCGATCCCGAGCGCATTGACCTTGTCAAAAATTTCCAGTCTGAGTTCGTCAATTCTTGAGGCTGGGCCACGCGCTTGTAATTCGTGTATATCGATCGGGTCCATCAATGCTCTCTTGGCCATCAGGACGGCTTTTTCTGCAGTGCCACCGATACCAATGCCCAACATACCAGGAGGACACCAACCTGCACCCATGGTAGGAACCGTATTGAGTACCCAGTCGACGATACTGTCAGCAGGATTCAGCATTGCAAGCCTGGACTTGGCTTCTGACCCGCCACCCTTTGCAGCAATGTGTACATCAACCCTGTCACCGGGCACCAGTTCCGTGTGTATGACCGCCGGGGTATTGTCCCTCGTATTCGTGCGGGCACCGGCCGGATCGGCGAGTATCGATGCTCTCAACACATTGTCCGGTAAAAGATAGGCTCGCCGCACACCCTCATTAATCATGTCATCCAGGGACTGGTCGGTTTCAAACCGGACATCCATGCCGACCGCAATGAATACATTGACAATACCGGTATCCTGGCAAATAGGCCGCTTGCCCTCAGCGCACATCCGTGAATTGATCAGGATCTGTGCCATGGCGTCACGCGCTGCAACAGATTCCTCGCGCTCGTAAGCCTCACCGAGTGCCTTGATAAAGTCTGGCGGATGATAATAGGAAATGTATTGCAGGGCGTCCTGCACACTTTCAACCAAGTCTTCCTTTCGAATAACGGTCATCGCTGGCCCTTACGTTGATCTCAGACTATTTTTGACCAGGGAACCTAACCGTACATCAATCGAGTCAAAGACTCGGCGACACATACCGGCTTATCGGACCCTTCCAATTCAACCGTAACTTCCCGCTTGACCTGGATCGTATTCGGGTTTTTGAGCTCTGCTGACATCAACCGATGACGCGCACGGATTTTGGAATTGACCGGGACAGGTGCAGGGAAGCGGACTTTGTCGAGCCCGTAGTTCACTCCCATAAAGACTCCGTCCAGGGCTTCCGGCTTCTTCGGCGGAATAGAGCCGCCGAGGTGGACAATCAGCGATAACGTCAGGAATCCATGTGCGATGGTGACCTTGTAGGGAGACAACTCTGCCGCTTTCTCCGGATCCACATGGATGAACTGGTGATCCATGGTCGCATCGGCGAACAGGTTGATTCGCTCCTGGTCAACCGTAAACCAGTCACCGACGCCCTCTTCTTCTCCTTCGTACGACTTGAATATCGAAAGGGCCGCTTCAGCTTTGCTCGACATAATCTTTGTCCTTTTATTGATAGCAATTTAGATTGTGTTGTCCAATTCCAGAGAACGAAGAATACCACAGACCGCCCGGCGTCCTTGATTTCCGACGGGGGCTAAAATAGGATTTCTCCATGAACGTGACCCCTCAAGCTCCCCGTACCCGCTATGACGTCATGGCAGTCCTGTTCGGTACCGCCTTATTGTCTATTACCATCGTGCCAGCCTATGGGCTCTGGCATGGGTATGAACCCTGGCTCTGGGCGTGGTTCTTTGTATTAATGGCCTGGAATGGACTTTCCATTACTGCTGGTTACCACCGACTCTGGTCCCACAAGTCCTATGTTGCGCATCCGATCGTTCGCTTGTTGTTCGCCCTTGGCGGCGCCCTGTCGGTACAAAATACGATCAAGCAATGGTGCACAAACCATCGGGACCATCATCGCTACGTCGACGATGAGCAAAAAGACCCTTATTCGGCGAAACGCGGGCTGTTTTACTCCCACATGGGCTGGATGCTGAAGGACTATCCGGCAACCATCAGTGACTACAGCAATGTAGCTGACCTGTCGCGAGATCCGATTGTAAATTGGCAACACAGGTATTACTGGCCACTGGCATTCGGCCTTAATATCCTTTTGCCGCTTGGCATCGGTTACTCGCTGGGTGATCCCCTGGGCGGATTGTTGCTGCTGGGCGTGCTCCGCCTGTTCGTTTGTCACCACACCACATTTTTTATCAACTCCCTGGCCCATGCCTTTGGCCAGCAACCCTACTCTGATGCCAACAGTTCCAGGGACAATCCCTTGATCGCCTTTCTAACCTACGGCGAGGGATACCACAATTTCCACCATACGTTTCATTGGGATTATCGCAACGGCATACGCTGGTACCAGTACGACCCGACCAAGTGGCTGATCAAATCCCTGTCGTTCCTGAATCTGGCCCACTCTCTGAAGCGAGTACCACCCGAGAAGATCGAGAAGCGGGTTGCAACAATGCAGTTGAAGAAAACAACCGAACGCATCAGCCGGTTCCAACCTGTCAACACCGAGCAGTGGCTCGATCTTGTGGAAGCCGAATATGAACAATTGATCGACACGTTGAACGAATGGTCCCGCTGCCGCCAGAAATGGCTTGAGCTGAAACGTGCAAGTCTACGCAAGCGATGGCAAGAAACCGAACTTCGAGCCGAGCTTCAAAAGCGACTACGGGAATTAGAGTCGCAGCTTGATTTTCAACGCCGCCAGTGGCGTCTTTTAACCCAACAATTCGTCTAAGGGCGATCCGGAATTCAAATGAGTGACATCTATATAGCCGCCGGTGCGCGCACACCAATGGGTGCGTTCCAGGGAAGCCTTGCCGATGCCAGCGCGGTCGAACTGGGCACCACCGCGATCAGGCAAACGATTACCCGTGCCGGTATCGATGCTGCCAATATCAATGAGGTCATTATGGGCTGCGTACTGCCGGCGGGCCTGCGGCAGGGACCAGCCCGACAGGCAGCTATTTCATCGGGTATTCCGGTTGAAGTCGGGGCTACAACCATCAACAAGTTGTGTGGGTCAGGCATGAAGGCGTTGATGCTGGCACATGACCTGATCAAAGCCGGAACCAACCGGGTAATGATCGCAGGTGGTATGGAAAGTATGACCAACTCACCCTACCTGCTTGCCAAGGCCCGGGGTGGCATTCGAATGGGACACGGCGAAATTCAGGATTCCATGTTCACCGACGGACTCGAAGATGCCGAGACCGGCCGGCTGATGGGCTCGTTTGCCCAGGATATGGCAGATAAATATCAATTCACGCGGGAAGACATGGATGCATTTGCCATCAAGTCACTTACGCGCGCCCAGGCTGCAATTAAAGACGAGAGTCTCAAACCCGAAACTGCCCCCGTGACAGTTAAGACTCGCAAAGGGGAAGTGGTCATCACCGACGATGAACAACCATTGACCGCAAATCTTGAGAAAATCCCGACCCTGCGGCCCGCATTCAAAAGTGATGGCACAGTAACAGCGGCAAACTCGAGTTCAATTTCCGACGGCGCATCGGCCTTACTGCTAGCAGATCAATCCGCCATCGATGAATTGGGTCTCTCACCCATGGCCAGGATCGTGGGCCATATGACCAATTCGCGTCATCCCTCGGAGTTTACGATCGCGCCGGTAGGGGCAATCGAAACATTGCTCACGAGAGTCGGCTGGGACAAAAATGATGTGGACCTGTTCGAGATCAACGAAGCTTTTGCCATGGTTACCATGGCCGCGATTCGCGATCTCGAGCTTGATCCTGACAAGGTCAATGTCCATGGGGGAGCCTGCGCGCAAGGCCATCCGATCGGATCGACCGGCTCGCGAATCATCGTGTCGCTGATGTACGCACTGTTGAAGCGCGGCAAATCACGAGGCATTGCATCCCTTTGCATCGGCGGTGGTGAGGCCACAGCGGTCGCAATCGAGATGATCAGCGGCTAACTCGATCAAATCTGGACCGAATCCTTAAAAAAAAGCGACATCCGGCGTTCGAATTGTCCATGGTTTGTGGATTTTGACCACACCAAAACCTTAGAATAATTAAAATTACCTATTTCCTCCCAACCCTTACATTCAGGAGTTCTATATTTGTCTCGGCTTCCCGTCATTGTTAGCTTCGGGGGAGTGAATCCCGCCGGTAGAAGTTCAGGTCATCATGGCTACAGGAGACTGGTAGTCGATAAGCTGGGTACAAAAGAGGCCGATGCAACCTATCGTGCGCTTGGCTCTTTGATGAAAATTGATGGTAAATCAGCTATCAATGATAGACAAAAGCAGTACATGCTGGATCACACACTGATTCGGAAGATCGAGAACAATCTTTTCGATCCAGCCTCAATCCTCGTGCATAAGAGAGCACAGTTAGGCTCGGCATCCGGGGATCCGATATCGTTTATCGTTAAACGTAACCAGCTTCCGGATGTCATCCCGCAAGGTTGGAATATCAAGGAGATCGAAAGCACGCGAGTTCTTGTCACGGTTGGCTCGGAGCTGGATATACTATTCCCCGATGCCCGTGATTCAAGAGTCAAGTCTGCCGGTCAATTACCGAGCGGATTTGATCCAGAGAAGTTGTATCAGTCACGGAATCATCCACGCGGACTCCAACTAACGGTTTATGGCGCGTCAGATGCGATCAACTCACTAGGTATCGATTGGGAAGAAATTCGGCGCAAGGTACCGGGCGACCAGATCTCAGTGTATGCCAGCAGCGCCATGGGCCAACTGGATGCCAACGGTGCCGGCGGTATGTTGCAAGCTGCGCTGATGGGTAAGCGCGTCAGCTCAAAGAATTGCGCCCTCAGCCTCGCTGAAATGACAGCAGATTTCGTCAACGCTTACATTCTTGGAAGCGTAGGAAGCACGGGTGCAAATATCGGTGCCTGCGCTACCTTCCTTTACAATTTGCGTCAGGGTATACAGGATATCCGTTCCGGCAAGTTTCGCGCCGTCATCGTGGGTGCCAGCGAAGCACCCATCACACCGGAAGTCATAGAAGGTTACCGCACCATGGGTGCGCTGGCGGAAGACGAGGCGCTCAATAAAATTGACGGCATTACCAACGGCGCTACCAATCATCGCCGTGCTTGCCGGCCGTTTGCGGAAAATTGCGGTTTTACCCTGTCAGAAGCCTCGCAGTTCCTCGTGCTATTTGATGACGAACTTGCCATGGAACTGGGCGCCAACATTTATGGATCCGTTGCGGACGTATTTATCAATGCGGACGGCTACAAGAAATCGATCCCGGGCCCGGGAATCGGTAACTACTTGACCATGGGCAAGTCCATGGGCGTGGTGCGATCAATCCTCGGTGAAGACGCCGTGAAGTTCAGATCCTATGTCCAGGCGCATGGTACCGGCACGCCCCAGAATCGCGTGACTGAATCCCATATCTTCGATGAAATGGCGAAGGCCTTTGGTATCGAGAATTGGCCCATTGCGGCCATCAAATCTTACCTGGGACATTCCCTGGCGACAGCGTCGGGCGACCAGATTGTTGCATCCCTCGGTACCTGGGCACACGGTCTCATCCCCGGCATAACAACCATCGATGCCATTGCCGGCGACGTGCATCACGATCGCCTGGATTTTCTTCTGGACCATCGGGAAATTGATCCCACGCAGATGGATGCGGCATTTGTTAATTCCAAGGGCTTCGGTGGCAATAACGCCACGGCGGCCATCCTGTCACCCCACGTGACTGAAAAAATGCTTACCCAAAAGCACGGCAAGGCAGCCGTCGCCCGATACCGAAAGCTGAACGAGCCCGTAAAAGCCAGCACGCAAGAGTACGATGAGGAAACTACCGCCGGCAAAAACGCGTTGATCTACAAGTTTGGTGTCGGAGTTATCGAAGGTGCCGAGCTTGAGTTGTCAGCTGACCGCATTTCAATTCCCGGGCATGAACAGGAAATTGACTTGCGCGTACCCAACCCTTACGACGATATGACTTAAGGGTCCTCTGGACCAGGTCCCTAGTCGATTTCACGTGTCGCGCGGAAGCGGACGTCAGGCCATCGCTCTTCCATGACCGACAGATTGACTCGCGTCGGCGCCAGATAGGTCAGATGACCGGCGCCATCCACTGCAAGGTTTGTTTCGGCCTTCCGCCTGAAATCCTCCAGCATTTTATTGTCATCGCATTCGATCCAACGCGCAGTACTTACATTAACCGCCTCGTAGGAGCATTCCACCTTGTATTCGTCTTTCAATCGGAAAACGACGACGTCAAATTGCAGCATACCAACCGCGCCCAATATCAGGTCATTGTTGGCGAGCGGCATGAACACTTGTGTTGCACCTTCTTCGGACAACTGTGTCAGGCCCTGGCGCAATTGTTTACTCTTTAACGGGTCCCGCAGTTGCACGCGACGGAAGAGCTCCGGCGCAAAGTGTGGTACGCCCAGATAACGAAAGTCCTGGCCGTCGGTAAAGGTGTCACCGATCTGGATGGTACCGTGATTGTGAAGACCGATAATGTCGCCGGGCCAGGCCGTATCGGTCGCCGAACGTTCGCCGGCGAGAAAGGTTACGGCGTCACTGATGCGCACGTCTTTACCTATGCGCACATGCTTCATTTTCATGCCTTGCTCATATTTACCGGAACAAACACGCATAAAGGCGATCCGGTCCCTGTGTCTTGGATCCATGTTCGCCTGAATTTTAAAGACAAATCCTGAGAAGTGGCTATTGGCGGGATCAATCATTTTATCGCTGGTCTGCCTGGGCAATGGTGACGGTGCATACTCAACGAAACCGTCCAACATTTCCATTACCCCAAAATTCTTGAGCGCGGTACCGAAGTAAACAGGTGTCAACCTCCCGGCACGATACTCCTCAAGGTCAAATTCATGGCTTGCACCCTTGACCAACTCTACCTCACCCTTCAGGGCGTCCAGTTGATTTCCCAATGCAGCCCTCGCTTCATCACTTTCAAGACCTTCAATAATGTTCACGTCTGCAATTGTTTCGCCTTTACCCGCCGTATACAGGTGGATTTCATCCTTATACAGGTCGTAGATTCCCTTGAAATGATTACCCATTCCGATCGGCCAGGTTACTGGCGCACAATTAATCGACAAGACTGTCTCAATTTCATCAAGCACTTCGATTGGATCCCGCACTTCACGATCCAGCTTGTTGATGAAGGTGAGAATCGGCGTGTCCCTTAGCCGACAAACATCCATCAGCTTGATCGTACGCTCTTCCACGCCCTTGGCGGCATCAATCACCATCAGTACTGAGTCGACCGCAGTCAAAGTACGATAAGTGTCTTCCGAGAAATCCTCGTGCCCAGGCGTGTCCAACAAATTAACGATGCGGCCCTTGTAAGGAAACTGCATGACCGAGGTGGTGACAGAAATTCCACGCTGCTTTTCCAGTTCCATCCAGTCCGAGGTAGCGTAACGCTCCGATTTCCTGGACTTGACGGTTCCAGCCAGCTGAATGGCTTTGCCATAGAGCAAGAGCTTTTCAGTAATCGTCGTCTTACCCGCATCCGGGTGAGAGATGATGGCAAAAGTTCTTCTCTTATTGATTTCAATGGATAAATTACTGGACGACAATCTCAACCTCGCTGACTCTTTACACTGGTATGTACACAAGTATGTACACAATTCCTTATTTACTGTAACCGGTGGTGGCAGGCCACAAAAACCGGCGATTTTACCTTTTTTTATCTGCCCCTGCCTTCAATTTAGGGCCTCCAGTTCTCTTGGGACTGTTATCCGGTATTTGGAGACATATTGCCCATTAGGCACGATCACGCGCTTGCCTGATCCCAGATCCAGCTTTTTCGTATCGAGAAAGCTGAGCCATTGATGTCCGGCCTTGTCCGCCAGATACAGGAACAGGCGCTTGACCTTTACCGACGTGCAGGCGGCCAGCAATTCCTGAACCGTGGCCGGGCTGGATATCCTGATCTTGAAACTCTTATGCTGGAATTCCACCAGACCCAGGTCAGCCGGCAGGAAACCGGTGGTTTTGCATTCCACTTTCAGGCCCCAGTCATGCTTTTTGAACCAGAGCGGCGGGTTTTCACCCGTACCGCCAAAGAGCTGTGCCTTTTTGGCGGAAAGCTCCCGATAAGTGCGCCTTGCCCTGCATGGAAAGCGCGGTTTTCCCGCCAGGGTGAACAGAAAGACCTAACAAAGTACCGTGTAAAATAAAAATATAAAGCGCTACGCATATCGCGGGCCATGACCTCGTAGTCGATGGTGTAGCGCAGGCTTTCCGGAATATCCGTGATATCTTCCAGTAGCGCTTGCGCATATTCATCGGCGGCGCCATGGGAAAAAGCAAAAAGTGCCCTTCGCGCCTGTCCGGGATTTTAGTTTTTAAGAACCCAGTTTTTTCAGCTGTCTTCTCATTTCCCTTTCCACTCGACCAAAATCCGGCAGGCCGGGAATTTGTTCACGTAGGGATTGTTCCCAACGGGCGCGATACTGCGGCA
Organism: Pseudomonadales bacterium; assembly: GCA_040880285.1. Taxonomy (GTDB): domain Bacteria; phylum Pseudomonadota; class Gammaproteobacteria; order Pseudomonadales; family Azotimanducaceae; genus JANQJA01. The sequence continues at coordinate 71,163 of JBBDIT010000014.1, forward strand.
GACGTTGTTCGAGCTTGGCGGGAAAATCCTCCGGGCCAAGTCCCTTGGCGTTACATTTACTTTCAAATTCCGCCATCAGGAATTGTGCATCCATGCCCCGGATTTTCAGGAGATACCAGAGATCATAGAAATCCCGTGCCTGCATACGTTGCATCACTGAGCGCAGCTTTTCGATCAGAACCTCCTCCAGCGAATAGCAAAGAAGCTTGTGTGCTGTCTGATCGGAATAGCTCAGAAGCGCCTCTCTGTAAACTGGCTCGAATACGAGGGTCTCACTTCTGGCAATATCGATTTTGATCCGCTTGTGTGCGCCAGAGCCTCCCAGCGGCCCGACATAGGTGATATAAAAATTTATTCCGCCATCCTGGTGCTCGTGATTATCCACGATTACCAGTGGTATATTCGATTCTGCCTGAATGTATCCAAACACCTGTTCGAACCATTCGAATATCTGTTCATTGGTGATGCTGTCATCCAGCAGGGTGAAATCCAGGTCTTCCGAAAAGCGGTAATCTTCAAAGTAAATTTTCTTGAGCAAGGTGCCGCCTTTGAATGCAATGATCTGTCGGAGCGCTTCGTGCCGGGAAATGCCCTGCAAAATCCAGGAAAGCACATAGTCCTTCTCAATTTGCTGGTCGCGCACACCATGCTGAGCGGCCATTTGTTGAATTTCTCCCGGCTTGATCATGTGCGGATAGCCGACTGAATCGTTTCAGTGTCCAGATTTTGTTGAACGCCCCAACGGCTGTGTCGCTTTCCAGATTTCGGGAGTTCAGTGTCCAGCAACACATAGGACGCTGTCTTGAGTTTTTGCAGTCTGTCGATAATCTTGCTCTCCAGCCCCAGGACTTCCAAAAGAAAGCCAAGGCGCTTGATCACAGCCTGGGAGTTGAATCGCTCTATATAGCCGAGTAGCTTTTTGTCATCCAGTTTGTCTATTACGTTATACAGCGCTCGGGCAATCTCCACGATTCCTCCGGCGTAATCCGGTTTATACAGACAGTCGACAAGGGTCTTTTCAGGATCGGAACAGCGGACCTGGTGAAAGCTGTCGACCCAGGTTTTTTGTGCGCCGAAGAAATGCCGATCGTTATGGTAAATAAACTGGAACACGATGCCCTTGATTGTCATTGTGGATGGCCGGATCTGCCTGGCTACTACAATCTGTTCTTTCAGCGATGGCTGGGTAATCAGGCCGTGGATCTGTAGCGCGGAGTAATAGCCTATATAGTGTTCGCCTTTCTTCACCAGGTGCTCTGCCAGCAAATGCCAATCTGGTATGAACGATGCCGGGTCCTGCTCATAAGGAATAATGTAATACAGCCCTTTTCCAAGGCGCAGCAGCAACCCGCGTTTGGCCATGCCACTGAGCAGTTCCCTGAGGGCGCCGTCACTGGCATCGGGCAAAGCGCGTGCCGCCGCTGCAACATCAAAACACGCAGTGCGCTGTTGATTGAAGTGGTGCAAGAGCCGCGCTGATTGCGTGGAAATATGCTTATTCATAGTAAATATATCAGCTATAACCTGATAATAATCCTATATATAATCATTTCACGCGAACCAGTACAACCCGTTTCGCGGCGCAAGGCCGAAATTGGGCGCGATCATCGCAGATTGCGGCGGCTCGCGCCCTGCTGCAGGACGACGATATCGAGCTCGTCTTCGCCAGCTTTGACGCACAACTCAACCGTGTCGCGCGCCAATTGGCGTTGAGCGTTCCTGATACTTTGCCGTGAGACCTCGAGATTAGTAATCTCCCGCTGACTGTAAATTACTCATGAGCAATAAGGCACGGCTTTTTATTGCAATTGTGATCCAGATCATTCTCGGCACCGCACGACGTCGCTATTGTTAGCGGCATGTTGAAACGCGCACAGGGCGTTGCAAACGACCCGCGACGCGCAATGCCAGGAAAGGGCGGGGGAATTGATGATGAATGGATCATACAGCAGGCTCCAATGGTTGGCGGTGATCGTTCTGGCGCTGTTACAAACGGGGACTTCGCAAGCAAAGGAAATCGATTGGGCGCGTATCAACCCGGAGTTGACCGAAGCGACTTCGGTCGCCGACGATAGCACCTGCATCGACTGCCATGAAGATTACATGCAAACCTATGCGGGGACCCGTCACGGCAGGACCAACGTAAGTTGCGAATCGTGTCACGGCCCTGCGAGCAAGCATCTGGAGGACCGGCGCAAGAAGCCGATCCCTCTCATTTCCTTCAGTGCCGATAGCGTTCTGACCTCGCCGCAGAAATCATCCGTCTGTCTTCAATGCCATGAAGGCACGAGCCGGACTTATTGGCAAGGCAATGTGCATGAAGCGAGTGACGCATCCTGCGATTCATGCCACTACGTCATGGAGAGAAAGAGCGATACCGCCCTTATCATCAACGAGAATGCAACCGGACTCTGCGTATCCTGCCATCTGGAAAAGAAAGGGCAGATCCTCAAGTCGTCCCATATGCCGATCAGACAGGGGAAAATTGATTGCACGGATTGCCATAATCCTCACGGTTCCTACGGTCCTTCACTGCTGAAGGCCGCGACCACTAATGAAGTTTGTAGCGAATGTCATGCTGAAAAGCGTGGACCATTTCTCTTCGAGCATGCGCCGGTCCGGGAAGATTGCGGCACTTGTCACGATCCGCATGGCTCGAACAATCCGGGAATGCTGACCAACAAGGGCTCATTCTTGTGCCTGAGCTGCCACCAGTACGGAGGGCACGTAAACCTGCCGCGTTACAACCGCGTCAATTCAACCGTTGGCCAGGGCTGCGTGAACTGCCACAACCGTATCCATGGGTCCAATCACCCGTCCGGCTCGAAACTAACGCGATAGGAGATGCCATCATGAACACGAGACTCACGAAAGCGGTTGTCTTCCTGGTCATTTCCATGCCGGCGGTTCTCTTTGCCGAGGAAGATGTTACTGATCCGTTCGGCGATTGGCTCGATGAGGAAACCGAGGGGAAGAAGGCAGGGTTGGTCGCATCGAGCGAGGTCGACCTCGGTATCCAGATCGTGGAGCAGCAGGGCAACTCGAGCAAGTTCAACGAATATAAGGACGATGACTCGGATATCTATCTCAACCGGCTGTTCCTGGACGTGTTTGACGCCGAGACCGGCAATTTCTTCGACTTTCGCGGCAGAAGGTTGTCCAGGGACGATCAGCAGGCATATCTGGAGTTCGGTTCGTACAATGTCGGGGAATCCAGCGCATTCCAGGGTTGGAGAATCGATCTTGCGTGGACGGAGATCCCGCACCTGCTGAGCAATTCCGCTAAGACGCCATATATATTTCTGGGCAATGGAGCTTTCCAGGTGCCAGGCGGCATCGTGGACGCCATCCAGATCAGCAATATCGGCGATGCATCTTCGTGGACGGCCGCCAATGCGGGACCAGGACTACCTGGAGAGGATCTGCGAATCGCGAGCGTACTCGCCGAATCGGTGCATCCGACCGACCTCGGCACGCACAGACAGACCGGCACTTTTGGATTCAACCTGTTTTTTTCGCCACGGACGCAGGGCAGGCTGGAACTCGAGATCGACAGCAAAGACGGCAGCATCGTCACCGGGGCGGGTATCGGTGACAGGCCGCCCAGAACCCTAGATGTCCAGCTTCCCGAACCCATTGACTACAAGACCTACGACCTCAAATTGTCGCTGGCGCACAACGGCGACAACTATCAGATCGATACTTCCTATCTTTACTCGAAGTTCGAAAACGACGTGCAGACGTTGACGTGGAACAGCCTGTTCCATGCGCCGGACTTCTTCTGCGCCGACATCGTCGCATGCGCGGGCGCGACGGATTTCGACCGGATACGGCAAGGCTCGGGTACGAGTTATGCGACAACCGGAGCGATCGCTCTGACTCCTGACAATACTTATCATAATTTTACGGTGAACGGCGGGATTAACTTGCCCTGGCGGAGCAATCTGAGAACCAGCATCAGCTATGGTCTCATGCAGCAGGACGAAGATCTGCTGCCTTACGCCACAAGCGATTTCGGCGGCACGCAGACACCCGATGCGTTGCCGAGAACGTCAGCCGATGCCGAGATCGAGACACTCATGTTCAATGCGGTTTACTCGATTAATCCGCTGCCAAGAGTCAATCTCCAACTCCACTATCGCTACTATGATCTCGATAACCAGACGGATCAGGCAGTGTGGCAGGGAAATACGCAGGATTCGAACTCCCGAAGTTTCAAAAGCGAACGATTCAACGTCGGTTACGATTTACAGCAGGACAATCTCGGCGCGAGCCTGTCCTATCACCTGGGTAAGCCGGGCACGTTCAAGTTGAGCTATGAACGGGAGGAGCAGGAACGGCCGCAACGGGAAGTGCGGGAGACCGACGAGGACACTTACAAGGTCTCCTATCGCGTCAGGCCGACGAGTTGGTCCAACCTCAGCGCCAAGTACGTCCACAGTGAGCGTGACGGCAGTGCATATAATGGGGAGATAACGGACCAGAGTTATGCTTATGATCCTGCGACGCAGTTGAGCGCTGCGGACAATCCGCTGCTGGCATTTAGCAATGCCCCGGGGCTGAGGAAGTTCGACGTGTCCGATAGAGAAAAGGACGAAGTCGATATCTCTGTAAGCTTCTTCCCGATGGATGGCGTGAATGTCAACTTGAACTACAGACAGCGAGAGCAGGATTACCAGAGTGACATACCGTCCACGATCAACACCTGGGATGCCGCGACACTCTCGTTCGTCGACGCGTTCGCCGACCCTACCCAACTTGGATTGCTGAAGGATGAGAGTGAGCGTTCAGCGATTGAAATCAACTACGCGCCAAGCGACCGATTGAATCTCGTCGGCTTCTATTCGTGGGAGCGGTTCAAAATCGACCAGCGCGGCAGATTCCTCGACGAGAACAACCGAGTCAATGCAACCGGCACCAGCAGCATCGCCACCGGCACCAAGGATTGGCAGGATACGAGCGGCGATTTTCTTTGGGACGCCGAAATCGACGACACGACGCATACTGTGGGCCTCGACTTGAATTTCACGATCATTGAAGAAAAACTCCTGCTGGCCGCCGGATTCGCGCGTTCCAAGGGAGACGTCGTCATAGACTACAACGCCGGTGCCAACGTCGCCGAAGATGACGCCACCAGCTTCAAGAATTGGTCGGAGTGGTCGTCTCCTCCGGACGTGCGGTTCAAGACCAGAACGCTGTCGCTGGATGTCGACTACCTGCTTTCCGCACACTGGACGCTGGGCTTCAAATACCTATTCGAGATCTACAAAGTACAGGATTGGCAACAGGAAGCGACCGGGGCGCATCAGAACGCATTGAATCAATACTTCGTGGCCGATCAGGACCCCGAAACCGCGGGAACTTCGCAGGATCGCGCGGGTTCCAGGCTGGTACGGCTCGGTGATGTCCTGGCGCCCGACTATGACGCCCATGTCGGTCTCCTCACTGTACGTTACTCGTGGTGATAGGCGGCCTCACCGGCCAGAAGTAACGCTTCGCGTCGTACACCCCGTTCAGGTAGAGCATATGGAAATGCAGGAAGCCAGAATACTCCGAAGACTGTAGTAAGCCACTACACTTTATGGAGTTAGCCTACATATTCAGCACGCCCTCTGGCTGTTGGGTTGCCATCAACACCTGCTGTGAAGTATTCAGAAGAATCTTGCGTTCTTCACTAGTGAAGCTGGCGTTGGCTTTAGGCAAGCTGCTTCGGAAATCCTGGAAGATCTTACTCAATCCAACAGGCTCATTAATAATGTTTAGAACTTCAACTGTACCCCTTTGGTCGTTCGGTGAAGCAGCGATTGCCCAGGATCCGGCGGCAACGGATGTCCCGAGTGATTGTTGGTCCTTATCAAGCTTATATACAAGCGCGTAGGCACGAGAGGCATCGTCAAGGTTGCGTATGGTTCGCGGTGTCAATTGCGCCAAGGCATTGTTCACCGTTTCGCTCCCCTGCTCGGCATATTCAAGAAGGTTGAATGAGGATGTGTCTTCAGATGTTTTCGCGGCCGCAAGTGCATAGCGCCCGGAACGCGCAAACCAATCACGTTTGAGCGCCATATTTGCAGTGTTCTCTGCCAGCCTCCACGCGGTTTCCTTGTTGATCTCTGCGATCTGCCTTGCTTCTTCCTGGGTCGCAGCCTTGCCCGCTATTTGATAGACAATTTCCCAATCGATAAACGTGTTCGTCGCACGATCAAGAGGAGAACGAATGAGCGAATTAAAGCGATCCTCGCTTCGCCTGCGTAACGCGTTGCCGAGGTGAATCAGGTCAAGGCTGGACAGGCCACTTCTTCTCACGTCGAGACTACATTCAAATTCCCTTCTTGTTGCTTCAAAATCCTGGGTCGATGCAAGCCTCCCAATCCATAAGGTCGCGTTATCTGATGGTTTGGTATATTCAACCAGAGAACGCACAAAGTTGCCGGACGTATGAGGAATTGCATACGCTTCCTGACTGGCATCCACGGCGCGCACAACCGTACCCCACACGAATCCATATTGATCCATCAACGGCGCACCACTCGCCCCTCTATGCTGAGGAGCCGAAACGTGATAGACCGTCACGTTGTCCAACGGAACACTCCCGGCCGAAGCTGTCACAGGGCCTGTTTGACTCCACCTTGCCTCCGCATAGGAGTAGCCGCGCTCTTCACTTTCGGTACGCCGAGCATAGCCGAGAATTCGATAGGTCGCACTTGAGCGCTCCATCGATTGCGTTGAAAGCGACAATGGCCTAACAGATTCAGGAAGTGGCGCAGCAACTTTCAGTATCATGATATCCAGATCCGCCAGAGAATAAGCAACGGTCACCGGATAACAACTTTCTGTCTCGAACGCCCCATTCACTTCACTTGTGATAAACGGCGAACACACCTGCTCAATCGGATCAGCAGAGTCCAGGGAAACGTGAAGCGCGGAAATCAAAAAGCCGGGTTTCCCACCGATGAAGTATGCCGTCCCGCCACGATAACGAAACACAGACCGCGCATACTCGGCTTCCAAAGATTCGCCTCGTGCTTGCGGGTAGGCCTTTACCGGTCGCAGGCAATCTCCCGCGATACCCAGCGAAGCCAAAGCCGCAAAAGCAACGGTGCCGCCTTGCAGCAAAGCCCTAAACGGCGTCATTGCCTGTCTCGGGGCGCGTCAGCTTGATTACCAACGTCTGCGTATAGGAATTTGTCACCGACCCGGAAATAGACACAGTTACCGGACTCAGCTCCCACTCGTCAATGCCACCATCTTTCGACTTTTCCACCACAAACTTGAGAGTACCGGTAACCTCGCTTGTACCAAGACCAGCAATATTGGAGCTTTGTTCGACAATCGATGTCAAATTGTCAAAAAAAGTATCAACACCTTCCGCTGTTGGTCTACTCGCTTTCAACTTTGTCAGCGTCACGGTGTATTCAGAAGTGATCGCAGAGCTCGTGCTTGCACCCGCCTTGAACACCAGAACACTCAGCTCGCCGCCCTTCTTGCCCGTTGACGCAGTGTTGAGCGTAAGTGTCACATTCTCCAAGTTTAGATTTTTCGCTTTTGCCATCGCGTCCAGCTTCAACAACGAAGGCTCTATTCGTTTCAGGACTGCGCTCATCGAGACGGTTTCAATAGGTTCATCAACGATGCCGCCTGACGTCCTGCACGAGCTAACCAACATCAGGAGCACTAAAGCACCAGCGAGATTTAGTCCAATTGTCTTCATTCCTTTCTCCAAAGGTTCATTTGGTCCATTTGTCGACGGTCAATATCATCGACTTATTGCGTTCTAACTGCTGCCGCTTCTCCTGGAACAGCTTGATCAAATCGAGCGTCAGAAAAACGGCCGTCTCATCACCGCGCCTGGTCACACCAAAGGAATATTGGTTATCCAGCGTAAACTGGAGGCCGGTCGCGACCGAATCCTGATTCGCCGCGTCCACGTAAACCGAGACGATCGAAACGCCAAACGGCAGCTTACTGTTCCACCAGTTGATACCTGCCCACTCTATCGCCAGGGCAACGTTATCTTTATCACCCTTCGGCGCACCGCCAGCATGTTCGTAAACCACCTGCGGCCTTAGCAGAAAATACTGGGTTGCAGCGGGCGCAATTAGTTTGGTCTGGGAATAGTAGTCACGATGCATCCAGGTTGTGACCAGTACGTCTAGCAGGGTCTGGCCACGGGCCTCGGTGAGAAACTTGTCCCATTGGGCGCTCAGCACGGCCAGTTGTTCTTCATTCTTGCTGTAGCGGTACTCGTTGTAAGCGTCCCGGTATGCATTGAACCCGCTGGCAACATCCTTGAATGCCGCCTCACACCCTGAATAGGTTTTCTTGCTACCAGCAACTTGCGCGCACGCGGCATCCAGGTTCTGGCCAATGGTGCTACGCACGTCATTGCGATCGAAGTAGAGTTCGGTATCGAGTATACCGCGTGCATTCAGACGCTCGAGGGCATCAACGTTGAAATCACCCTTCAACCCGGCAACGCTGAGCTCAAAATAATCGAACTGCTGATCCACCGCTTTGAACTTGTTCGTATCAAAAGACTGGTGCAGGATCTTTCGCGCGGAGGATGAAAAATCGAGCATCGTCGCCCTGAACCGCTGCTCGTGATCTGAATCGATCGTTAACATCGACTGGCAGAGCCTGGCGTTGGTGGCGACTGCAAGGTCTCGAAGTTCCGTAAATCCAGACTCAAACTCACCCTTGCCGATCTCGCCACATGACACTTCAGCGGCCGATGCCTGCAACGCCAGCACGCTGAAACCAACAAGAACCAAAGATCGTATTCCATGAATACTCATCATCAATCCTCCTTGAGTGCTTTGACCTTATCCTCGAAGGCATCAATCGCGACCATGAGATCTGCAATCGACTCAACATCGCCCTTGCGCAGCTTTTTGGTCGCGGCATCAATCTTGTCGTACATGCCATTGAGCGAGGTTTTGCGATGCACCTTCTTACAATCCGTAAGGTTCTTCGACAGCTTGGGCTCTTGCAGATCGGTCAGCTCGAGCAGCAGGTACTGGGCCACTTCCGGGTCAGCAACATATTCCTGGAACGAGTGCGTGTTTTTAACGCGAACCACATTATTAACAAAATTCCGGCCGTGCTCGATATCAGGTTTATAGGTTTTGTACCAGGTGAACGGATCGAGCTCATGGCGAATGTTGTACATCGTGTGTGTACAGCCGTTCGGCCCTGAACGCACGATCGTTTCATCCGGCGTCACGCCATTCAAGATATCGACCATGCGGCTGACATTCGCGAATGTCCAGAGACAATAGATGCTGTCAACACCAGGCTTCAAATCGGGGATGTTATCGCCGGGCGTTGCCTCTGCGCGGTACAGCTTCTCCAGCGTGTCGTGCACGACGGCCGTACCCAGGGAATGCGCAATGATATGCACCTGTGCGCCTTTTGCGCGCTTCAGCAGGCCATTGATCTTGTTGGCGAGTTCCACACGGATCTTTTCACCGTAGTAGGCGCCGCCGTATAGCAACACGTCCAGCCAATGGGTATAGATGAATTCATCCTCATCCAGGTTCGCCTCAAACTTGAGGAGTCGCTCCAGCAACTGGTTGTCTGGCAAGACCTCGAACTGATCGAGGATGCCTTTCGCTTCTTTCGCCAGCTTTTTGCGAATATTGTCCAGCGTTTCACTGTAGTTGAATTCGACAAGCTCCATATGCTCGTCAATATCAAACTCTTTGATGTTAAAACCCTTGGCAGCTTCGCTGAGCCCGGCCTTGAATTCCCGGGTCATGTTGTCTAGCGGGTGGGTTCCCATGCCATGCACGAGAAGGACGATAGGTAGGCCGGCCATAAGAAGCTCCTTTTCTTATTTGATCTACGCGCTCATTTGTACACCGAAGGTACAGAAAACGCGAGTGATGCCAAAGTAGTGTCAGAAACTAACTCTTCCTCTCACCTGGCTGCCAACCTACCGCAATAACTTTGGTTGTAGGAAAAGCTTGTCTCGCCCACTCTTTTCTTCACGCATGAACGCGATCAAACAAACTCCTTTGCCAGCACCAGGGCGTCCTCGCGGCCAGCAAACGCAGGATAATAGTCCTTGCGCACACCGACCTCATTGAAACCGAGATCATGGTACAGGCTACAGGCGGCATGGTTGGATGGGCGCACTTCAAGAAACACGCACCCGGCGCCTCTGAGCCTCGCGCAACCCAACAGGTGTTCAACCAGGATGCGGCCAAAACCCTTGCCTTGATGTTCCGGGTGAATACAGACGTTCAGCAAGTGGGATTCTCCCGCCGCCACGGACAAAATTCCGTGACCGATGTTGCCGCCCTCATAGACGAACAACCAGCATTCATGCCCGGCACCCAGGCAATCGGTAAAGATGCCCTCAGTCCAGGGATGCGAATAGGCCCTGCGTTCGTTCTTGAGGACATCAGGAAGGTCGGCAGGCCGCATCGTCAACAGCTCGTAGTCAATGCTCACGGCACTCATCGTCAATCGTCCAGAAATGAGCGCAGCGCCAGCCACAGGTCACGTTTGCGCAGCGGCTCCTCAAAATACAATTCGATTTCTTCCACTTTGATGCAGGGCCTGGTATCCGCCACATAGTGCGAGGGCGCCTGCCCAAACAGCACCAGTTTGTCCGCGCACATTTCAATGCGCTTGCCAACGATAAGTCTGGCATCTTCTTCAGACTGGGCAATATGACTGGCTTGCACCATAGGCCAACGTAGTGATGTCACCTGCGATTCCATCCGTGCCCCGCTGGAAAAGGCCAGCGCGATATCGTCTGCGAACCGTCGATACCGCTCCGGCAAAGCCGGTGCAGATAAAGGAGCAGAAAAGACCAGACTCAAGCCGTTGTTATAGGTCGCAAAACACAAATGGAATTCAGGTACCGGTGTCGCTACAGTCTTTGGAACGCCTGACTGAACTGATGCCACTGCGGCGGCTTTGACTGTAGGAGCGCCTGGTCGCTCAATGGATTGGGTAGGGTGCTGCGCTTTTGTTGTCAGTCCAGGCGAAAGTTCCGGTCTTGATTTCGGTGCGGGGTCGATCGAGAGATCCTGTTGTGCTTCACTGTGTAGCGAGGCAGATGAATCCGGGAAGTGCGGCCGAAGGCGCCAGACATCGACTCCCATCTCTCTAAGATATTGATTTTTCAGAGATAACATGACTTGCCAGCAAGGTTGGACAGCGCCAGTTTAGCAGATTTTGCAGCCACCCAACGGCGATTTTATTGGCCAGCTCGCCGTGGCGGTGAAGGTGGTGTCGCCGCCAGAAAACAGAAACTGCCGAGGAAAGCACCAATCGCAAGGACCGTGAAACCGATTTCATAATTACCGTGCAGGTCTGCCAGGTACCCCGCCAATACAGGCCCGGTCGACATGCCAATCATTACGATCAACGACGAAAAGCCCATAATCGTGCCGAATGAAGACGGGCCAAAGTAATCTGCCCGCAGGGCAACCATAAGTGGTCCACGCGTGCCCCAGGCAATGCCGTGGAGCATCGCAAATGCAATCACCATCCAGAGGTTAACGGCGTAGGCAACCAGCAGCAGCGCCCCTGTGTGCGCGACCATGCAACAAATACAAATCATTTGTTTATTCAGCCGGTCTCCCAGGTAACCACCGCTTAGCTGGCCCACTACCTGGAAAGCCGTCATCAGTGCAACCGCCAATCCGGCCTGCGGTAGCGAGTAGCCAAGACCCTCGGTCATGTGTGGTACCAGGTGCACCATCACTGCCGAGACCACCAATAATGCGCAGGCATGCCCAATCGAGATTAGCCAGAATGCCGAAGTTCTCATCGCTTCCCTGGCAGTGAAGTCCCGGTCACTCGAAAAAGCAGGTTGTTCGTTACCATCTTTGTCCAGCTCAACTTCTGTTCCGTCCGGGCGCTCCCCGATCTCAGCTGGCCGATGCCGGACCATCTGGACCAGGGGCAAGCCGACTACCAATACAAATATCCCCGACAGAAACGCTGTGGTGCGCCACCCAAATGCGGTCAGACACAAGATGATCAGCGGGACGCAAAGGCCCCCCAGTGAATAGCCCATTTGTGAAATTGCGATCGCCTTGGCCCGGTGTCGGCTGAACCAATTAACGAGTGATACCATGACAGTCGCGAATCCACCAAGGCTGGATCCCACCGCTATCAGGGCGAAGGTAAGATAAAATCCCAGCAACGAGTCAATCCGACTGAACAGGATGAATCCAGCTCCGAAAATCAAAATACCGATACGCAAGATAGCTCTCGGTCCGTATCGGTCCACCAACCATCCTTGCAGCGGCCCCAAAATACCACTTTCGATTCGCGTCAGCGCAAATGCCCCGGCAACCAGCGCTTTGCTCCAGCCAAACTCCGCCTGCAGCAACACCACATAAGCGCCATACGACTGCATCCATAACAACCCCGAGAGTAACTGGATCCCACCTGCGGCACCGACAATGTACCAGCCATAGAAGATGTGTCCTCTTGGCCGCAAGGTCTGGTTGAGTCTGGCAACCGAAGATTTGATCACGGGCTCATAGCTGAAATGGCTTGACGCAGGGCCTGTTGTAACTCATCGCGATGGGTCAACCAGATCCAATGAGCCGCACCTTCAATTTCCACATAACGCGCTTGCATCAATGCGGCCAGTTGTTTGATGGGCCAGTTTGGGCGGATGTCCTGGCTCGCAGCAATATAAGTGGCAGGTACTGCAAGCGTCGCGATGTCGATCAGCAAATCCCGCCGTTTTAGGTATTCCTTATACGTCTGGTTACCAATTTCATTGACTCGTGGGTCCGCCGTAAATTCAATCGGATTGACTTCGCCCCGCCCGGTCTTGTTGCGCTTATAATCGGCATGCCAATCACGGTCGTTGACGATACGACCTCCGGCGATACCGATCAGCCCCGCCACCCGCCGTGGATTAAACATGGTGTAGGCGAGCGCAATATCACAACCGAATGAGTGACCAACCAGGATGATTCGTTCAAAGCCGTGACTTTCACGCACAAATTCGATGTCACTAACCATCGTGGCAAAATCATAATTGCTGTCATAATCGGATCGACCACAACCACGCGGTTCGAACCGGACTACCTGGCAGGTATCATCAATTAACCCGGCGACCTCGCCGAGGTAGTCGTCGCACCCGGGCCCGCCGTTGATCATGATGACCGGTGATCCGTCGCCTGTACTGGTCGTCCAGATCTTGCAGCCATGATTGTCGAGTATTCGCTCCAAACCAGTCACGAGGCCAATGTACGTCTTACCAGGCCATACACGCTGATTACGAGCCAAAAGCACTCGATTATAAAAGACGACAGATTAAAGTCGAAGTACAGTGAAACAAGAATCAGCAGTGCACCCATGCCGTTGATTACCGAATAGCTGGCGTCATCGGGTCTCATCTTCCCAGCCTGAAGCGCAAGGTAGGTACCGAGGATGCAAGCCACGCCGATATTGCCGACAAAGTCATGCCAGGCATAATCAATCATAAATTCTCTCTCGTCTTGTCAGCTTGCGCTGTCGGCGGCAAGCGCGTCTATTTGTCGATTGTGATATCCCGACAATGATACCAGTGCCAGTAGGGCGCCAAACAATGCCCAGGCCATATCAGACTGTGTATCCCAGAAATAGCCTTGCGTTCCCAGAAACGACTCGGCCGCCTCTTCAGACAAGAGTGCGATCCACCACTCAATCAGTTCATAGAACGCACTCAACGCAAGGCAAATACAGACAACCAGAAACTGCGTCCATTTGGCACCGTTGACCACGTTAAGACGGATCAAGAGCTCCCGTGCGATCAGTGCTGGAATAAATCCCTGGGCCAGGTGCCCGAGCTTGTCATAGTCATTCCTGCTCTGTTCAAGCAGCTGTGCCAGCTTGTCAAATAGCGGCACTTCCGCATAAGTGTAATGACCGCCAATCATCAGGATGACGCTATGGACCAGGATCAGCCAGTAAACCAGTGGAGTCAGCGGAAATCGCTGGAAAGTTAGCGCAAGGATTACGAGCCCGATGAGTGCCGGACTCACTTCGAGTATCCAGGTCAGGTAGTCCTTGGGTTCTATCGCTGACCAGATTAGTACCGCCAGGAACATCGTTAGCCAGGCCAGCGTCTGGCTCCTGCTTACTGATCGATTTTCCAATCTGCTTCCCCCGGGAGGACCAGAAAGCGATAGTAACACTTTTACCAGGGACTATTGAGCTCAGCGCATGGGGTGGCGCGGGCGCTAGGCCACCTCTGCCTCGGTGGCGAGCAGGTGCAATTCCTTGTTGATCATCTGGCTTGCATAGTCGATACAGCGCCCACAACCCGTACCCAGACCGAGTTCCCTGGATACCGTATGCACGTCCGTGGCACCCTCTTCGATGGCATCACGAATCTGACTGGAATTAATGGATTTGCAGATACAAACGATCATGTTGCCCAGACTAAATCATTCAATTATGAATGTAAATACGAATGATTCGTAATCATCACATTTGTTGTCAGAAAGGTTTGATCCGCCCATTGGCGGCGCTTACCATAGATCATTACCCCTGCCAGGCAGTCTCGATACCCTGAAAACTACCCGAGGTCGTGTATGAAGCCCCAAACTGCAAAAATAATCGAATACCTGAACAAGGTGCTGAAGAACGAGCTGACCGCGATCAATCAGTACTTCCTGCACGCCAAGATCTATGCGGACTGGGGCCTCACCGGGCTGGCAGAGAAGGAAAAACAGGAATCCATCGAAGAGATGGAGCACGCCGACCAGTTGATGGAGCGCATCCTGTTCCTCGAAGGGCTGCCCAACCTGCAGGACCTGGACAAGCTCCTGATCGGTGAATCCGTGCCGGAGATGCTCCAGTGCGACCTGGACCAGGAAATGCTGGCGATCCCACTACTTCGGGAAGCGATCCGCTATGCAGAAGAAGCTGGTGATTTTGTGACCAGGCAACTATTTGACAGAATCCTCAAGGCAGAGGAAGACCACGTCGATTGGCTCGAAACGCAGCTTCAGTTGATCGATAAAGTGGGCTTGCAGAATTATATCCAGGCCCGAATGTAGGGCCCTCTCGTAGTCCTGACGTCGCCTTAAAACCGCCGGTAGTGACTATCATGCATATTTATTTGCCAATACATCAAATATTTTTTATCAATTCGCTATAATAACGCCTCGAAGCCGGTTGCCGGCACTCAAGCCATACCTGAAGAAGGGGTGTTATGTTTATCAAAAAGAAACTCAATATTGCTGTTGCGTCTGCCATTGCGGCGACGATGGCATCAGCGCCAGCCTTTGCGGAAATTGAAGAAGTAACCGTCACCGCCACCAAACGCGCCGAGAGTACGCAGGATATCGCGGTCGCTGTCCAGGCCGTGGGCGAACAACAGCTTGAGCAAATGGGCGTCACCAATTTTTCTGACTATCTGCTCCAGCTGCCGGGTGTAACCGCGGGGGGCGGTGGTCCGGGACAAAACACGATTTACATTCGTGGTGTGGCGTCAACCACACCGAACCTGACCACGGCAGGTGTTGCCGGTCTTGCACCCAATGTCGCGCTCTACCTGGATGAGCAACCCCTGTCACAACCAGGTCGTAACCTGGATGTATACACCGCAGACATCAACCGGGTTGAGGTCCTGTCTGGGCCCCAGGGCACACTATTCGGAGCCAGTTCGCAGGCCGGTACCGTGCGACTGATTACCAACAAGCCGGATCCAACCGAACAGTACGCCAGCATCAAGTTCAGCACCGCGTATACGCAAGAAGGCGATCCAAGCTTCAGCGGTGAATTCATGGCCAACCTGCCGGTTAGCGATACTTTTACCCTGCGCGGTGTGATCTATGCTGACAAGCAAGGCGGCTACATCGACAATGTGCCCGGTACACTGGACGCATCGGAGAGTGCAAGATTTCGTCCCGTCGGCACGATGAGGGAAAACGGAGTACCTGTCAGCGCACAAAGAGCCGGTTTCCAGTCTACTGCTGATTTAAGTGGCGTGACTTTCCTGAATGCTGACAACTCGGCCATTGTAGAAGAGAATTTTAACGAACTGACCTACACTGGTGGTCGTCTGAGTGGTCTCTGGGACATCAATGATGACTGGAGTCTACTGGTGGCCCATACCAGCCAGAAGATGGACTCCGACGGCGTCTTCTTTGCCGATCCAACGCTGGGTGATCTTGAAATCCAGCATTTCACCGAAGACTCCATCGAAGATACGTTCAGCAATACCAACTGGACACTGACGGGTCGCCTCGCAGAACTCGAGATGATCTACACGGGCGCTTACACTGACCGTGACACTGACCAGATAGTGGATTACTCCGACTACCTGTTCGTGGGCCAATACTTGCCCTACTATATTTGTGATGGCTCGGTCACTTATCCAGGCGCCGCAGCCCCGGCAGGCACCTGCCAACCGCCCAATATGTTCGTCGACTCTGTTACCCAAACCAGGGTGCAGACCCATGAGATTCGAGTGAATACATCGGCGGAATATCCGATCCGCGCAACTGTCGGCGCCTTCTTCAGCGACCTTGAGCTCAAAGAGCGCAACGACTTTAACTATCCGGGTTCAACCCTGGTCGATGGCTACGGGGTCCAGACCGGCTTTTCACCCAACTTCCCATTTATGACCGGCTATACGTCAGATCCAGGTCCGTTCCCGCCCGGGGTCAATTTCCGGAATGACGTCAAACGAACCGATGAGCAATTAGGCGTATTTGGCGAGGTCACCTACGACTTTGCTGAGACGTTGGCGCTTACCGTCGGTGCGCGCTGGTACGATATCGAAGTGGATTTTGAAGGCAGTGCCAACTCTTCCTTCTGTAACCTGTTCCAGCCCGATGTGGATGCCTTCGGCACAGATATCAGCGATATCTACAACGCCGATGGTCAGGTGACATTCCACGGATCCTGTAATCCTGCAGATCACATCACCTACACCCAGGCGGATGTGGACGCGACCACACCAGCCGCTGTTGTCGCCGCACTTCAGGCACCCGATAAGGCTGCCACTGATGGCGTGATCGGCAAGGTGAGCCTCAAATGGACGCCGAGCGCCAATGCCTTGCTCTATGCAACCTGGTCCGAAGGGTTCAGGCCGGGACTCCTCAATCGTCCTGGCGGCGCTGCCGGACCTGGCGGATATACCGTCCCATTTGCTCTCGACACGGACGATGTAACTAACCTGGAGTTTGGTTGGAAGGCAGACCTGTTCGACTACACGCTCCGGTTTAACGGCAGCTTGTTCTTCGTCAAGATCGACAATCTGCAGACCACGATTTTTGATCCCAGTATTACCAACCTGTTCTTCTCTGATAATGCGGCTGACGCCGAGGTCAAGGGGATAGAGGGTGACTTCATCTGGGCGCCGGTTGCAATAGACGGCTTTACGGTAAATGGTGCTTTCTCGATCCTGGATACCGAAATCACTCGAGTCATCACACCGACCAACGATGTGTTACAGGGTTCAGAACTCGCTTATGCTCCCGATTTCCAGGCGACGGTTCGGGCAAGATACGAGTGGTACCTGGATTCTGGTTTACGTGCGCACGTGATGCCGCACCTGGCCTATTCCGCCGAATCGTTCAGTGATGTCATCACTATTAACCGTGATTTGGTCGACAGCTGGGCACTGCTCGGATTTACCGCAGGTGTTACGGCCGAGAACTGGTCAGCCGAGTTCTTCGCTGACAACATCACAGACAAGCGAGCGGAAATGGCGCGTAGTTTCGTGTTCGACCGCCAGCGAGTAAACTATGTACGTCCAAGAACCATGGGCGTCCGGGTGACATACGACTTCTAATCCAGTCGGGAGTCAACTGACCCAACCAGGGGCGCTCCAAACGGGGCGCCCTTTTTATTTTGGCCACCGACAATTGAACCGATGCAAAACCCATTGTGGCCCTAAGCCACCCTGCATACCACCAGATGTGAATCAAGCCAATCGTGAATAAAGCCAATCGTGAATAAAGAAAGCATCGATAGCGCGCTCACCGCCATCCAGCAAAAGATCGTTGGAGAGGACTTTGGTGGCGCACTGGCCGACCTTGGTCGGCTTCTCGTGAGCCAACCGGACAATACCGAAGCCCTTTATATGTCGGCGGTGTGCCACCGATACCTGGGCCAGTTTGACAAGGCCCTGTCAGCGCTGGAGCAGCTCAAGTCGCTTGCCCCGGGGCATGGACGGGCTCATCAGGAAGAAGGACACGTCTATCGGGACCAGGGGTACACCGATCACGCGCTGGAGGCCTACGGTCGGGCGTGTCAATTTAATCCTGCACTCGAAGCGAGTTTAAGAAACCAGCTGGAAATTTTGGTCAGCAAAGGAAGACGATCCCAGGCATTGGCTGTCAAAGCCCAACTTGACCGGCTTTTGGCCTTACCCAAACCTCTGGTCGCCGTGACTGACCTGATTGCCCAGGGCAAACTCGTCAAGGCAGAAGATCTATGTCGGCAGTTTCTGCAAAAAGCGCCCCACCATGTTGAAGCCATGCGCCTTCTGGCAGAGATAGGAACTCGTTTCGGTGTGCTCCATGATGCTGAATTTCTGCTGGAAAGCGCGTCTGAACTAGACCCTGACAACACCCAGGTGAGGATTGACTACATCCAGGTGCTGCGAAAACGGCAAAAATTTGTCAGGGCCCTGGCCGAGGCTGAAAAGCTTCTGCAGACTGCGCCCGACAACCTGCAATTTCAATCCATCTATGCCATTGAGTGTATGCAGACCGGTGACTACGACACGGCCCTGACCATGTTCGACAAGGTGCTCAAGCGAGTACCACAGGACCCGGTTACGCTAACCTCAAAGGGACATGCATTAAAGACTTGCGGAAAGTCCGCTGAAGCAATCGCCGCTTACCACGCGGCCGTGGCCAGCCAGCCGCAGCACGGGGAGGCCTACTATTCTCTTGCCAACCTCAAAACCTACTCATTTACCGACGCCGAGATAGCTGAGATGCACCGGCAAGAACGAAACAGCAACCTTTCCCACATGGATCGTGTCCATCTTTGTTTCGCTCTCGGCAAGGCACATGAAGATCAGGGTGACTTCGATACCGCATTTAAATATTACCAGCGAGGAAACAACCTTAAAAAGGCACAAAGTCGATATAAGTCAGAGCAAATGACCCATGAGATTCAGGCGCAAAGAGAAGTTTGCACCGGCGAATTATTTCGGCAAAAGGCAGCTGCCGGGTGCGATGCACCCGACCCGATATTTATCCTGGGATTACCCCGCGCCGGCTCCACCTTGCTCGAACAAATACTATCGTCGCACAGTCAGGTTGACGGCACTCTCGAGCTTCCTAATATTCTCTCGCTGTCGCATCGGTTGCGACAAGGCGATCGCATCACATCAGAAAGTAAGTACCCGGGCGTCCTGGCGAATCTTTCACCGCAGGAACTTTGTAAATTTGGTGAAGAGTACATCAACGACACGACAATTCATCGACAGGGCGCCCCCTTCTTCATCGATAAGATGCCTAACAACTTCCGCCACATCGGACTCATAAAACTCATCCTGCCAAATGCAAAAGTGATCGATGCGCGAAGAAGTCCCATGGCTTGTTGCTTTAGCGGCTATAAACAGCTGTTTGCTGAGGGACAGGAGTTCAGTTATGACCTTGCCGACCTTGGACACTACTACAGAGATTACGTTGAACTTATGGACCACTGGGATCAAGTGCTACCGGGCTTTGTATTGAGAGTCGAGCATGAGGATGTCGTCGCCGACCTGCCCGGCCAGGTCGAACGCATGCTGGATTTTTGCGGCTTGCCCTTTGAAGAGAGCTGCCTCAATTACTGGGAAACCGAACGCTCTATCAGGACTCCCAGTTCCGAGCAGGTTCGCCAGCCAATCTTTACCTCAGCGTTGGAACAGTGGCGGCACTTCGAGCACCATTTAGACTCTCTCAAGCAAGCGCTGGGGCCAGTCCTGGAGCGGTATCCTATAGAACCCGCCTAACCACCGTTGGGCCGTTTTTTCTGGGCAAGACCGGTAACGGTGCTGGTACCGATCAACCCTTGACGGTCATACAGCCAACATTCACCGATGGCCACCCCATCGGTGGCCTGGTGATTCACGACATCCATCCCAATCCAGTCGTCAGTCGGCAATCGGTGCAGGTATAAGGTAACGTCTGAATTAATGTAGCCCAGGCCATCCTGGCCAGAATTCGCCCAGGGATTGGTCAAGTCCGCTACCATGGCTGCACGTAACCAGGCCGACAGCGGCGTGCCTTGCACCAGCTCACGCTGTTCGTTCACCCACATGCGTTTCGGTCCAAATTGATTCATATCCCCGGATATCCGCCGGCGCCACTTCAGACCACCTTCCTCTGTGGCAGGGAGGTCTTCTGGCATTGGTACATCCCAATTGGCGGGACTCCATGCCTTGATAGGTGAATTTTCAGTCTTTCGTAGCATCTGGCAGGATGCACGCGCCATGCTGATACCGTTTGCAATGAACTCTGCGTCGATCACCTTGATGCGATAACCGTCTCGAACCCGGGTTGTTGTGATCTCGACTGGAGAGAAATCCGGCAAGCGATACAGATCGATAGTCAGCCTCGCAGGCAGGTATTCACTGTCATCAACCTCTTGCTCTATTGCAAATGCCAATAACGACACGATCACACTGCCACTCAATGAACTCGGATCCCAGGGACCACGACAGGCTGGCAATGGTAGATAACGTCCATTTTCAAATCGAAAACAGGATTCCGTTGGCATAATTAAATCGAGGCGGGTTGAATCAGGCATGGTTACAACTTCTAGTAATAAGGACCAAAAAGAATTGCAGGAGGTCAAATCTACATCAATCTATACATCAGTATGGCAGCACGTTCGATTAACATAGGCAATGTAGAGAGATCGATACTCTCGTCCGGACTGTGTGCGCCCTTGCCCTCGGCACCAATACCATCTATCGCATCCAGGTATTCCGCGACGAAAGAAACATCCGCAGCGCCGCGTTTACCCGGATCATAAGCCGTCACCTCACCGTATCCCAGATCAACACTTACCTCACTCAAACGTTCCAGCAAGGCCAGGTTGCCGGCAGTAGGCGGCATTGAAGGATAACCGTCAAAGAATGTGATGGCCGCGGACGTTGCGGGAAGATTCTCGTTTGCGGCGATCTCTTGCATTCGTTGTCTCGCACTTGCTTCCTGCGCCTGTGAGATTGTGCGCAGTCCTCCGTGTACGACGACGTCCTGGGCCACCACGTTGGTCTTGCCGAATGCCATGCCACGATTCAGGGATGGATCATATTCGACTCTGGTACCACCAAGAATGACGCCTGGATTGAACGTCAAAAATTCCTCACCACGAACATCATCATAAAACCGGGTCAAAATCCTGCTCGCTTCGAATATCGCACCACTACCAACCTGTTCGCTGAATATCCCCGATGAATGCGCCTGACGGCCACGGATATCCAGGCGCCAGCCACTTGACCCACGTCTTGCAACTGTGGCCGCGTTGAGACTGGTGGCAATTTCAAACCCGAGCGCGAGGTCACACTGCTGCGCCGCGTCGATAAGGTGACGCCTTGAAACCGATTTAGGATCACCGGACTTTTCCTCGTCACCAATCAGCGCCACAACAAATTTGCCATCATCGATGACTCCCGCATGGGCGAGGGCTTTCAATGCATAGACGATGACCACATCGCCTCCTTTCATATCATTAACGCCAGGCCCCGTCGCCGCATCTCCGTCGCGCTTGAACTTCTGGAAATCACTGTCTGCCTCGAACACCGTATCCAGGTGACCTATCAGCAATTGACAAGTCCCGCCACCAAAGTTTTCTGCAAACAAGTGCCCT
Source organism: Pseudomonadales bacterium (assembly GCA_040880285.1). GTDB lineage: Bacteria > Pseudomonadota > Gammaproteobacteria > Pseudomonadales > Azotimanducaceae > JANQJA01. The sequence continues at coordinate 92,949 of JBBDIT010000014.1, forward strand.
GCCCGGTCAACCTCGCTCATATCATGCCAGACAGTGGTAAATCCCAGCGACTCAAACTCTCGTGCAAAAATCTCACCGACCTGCGCTACTCCCTCATGATTCATCGTACCGCTATTGACGTTGACAACTTTCTCAAGCAACGCGATCGCTTCTTCCTTACTTGCTTTGGCAAAGGTAGAAATCCGCACCTCGATTTCGGACAATTCTGCCGATAGGACACAACAATACATCAGGGCAAACACACCAATCAGACTTCGCAAGGCTCAACTCCAGCTCACTATTGCAATGGCAATTATACTAGCAGGTGACATCAGGTTCGGACAGGCTCAGACTCCCAGAGGTGCGGTGTCCACGGGAGCCATGTTCGGATAGACTCTCTGCTTACACCACGGCTGACGGCTGCGCACCGGGCCTGATACACTCATTTGGAACCCAGAACCGCAGTTCTACAAAGGCGTACGGTTGTAGTATTGTTAGCAATGCTAGTAATGCAGAAACACGAGGAGAACAATAATCATATGCACCTCATCTTTCTTCACGGCGCGCCCGGTGTCGGCAAGCGCACCATTGCACTGGAGCTATCAAGGGAATTGCAGTTCCCTTTCCTGAACTTTCATCACTTGTCAGCCCTGCTTGGGCCTGTTTTCGGTTATTCAACCGATACCTTTAACGAACTCAGGGACAAGACTTACCAGGCAGTGATCGAAAATGCCATGGCACTCCCCGAAGACGGCCTGATCGCATCTTTTACGTACGAGCCCTCGATACCCCTTGGTAATTTCAAGCGATTTATTGAAGCAGCCCAAAATAGCGGAGGCATGGGCCTTTTTATTGGCCTGACCTGTACTACCGACGACTTAAAGGGCCGTGTGGAGTCACCCGAACGCGCCAGTATGGACAAGGTCAGTGACTTCCAGAAACTGGCAGAATCTGTCTCGTCCGGAATCTTTGAACTCCCCACACTGCCTGGCCCCTCGATTACAATCGACACCAGCGGCGAGACTCCGGAAGAGACCGTCCAGAATATCCTCGCGATGTTACCCGAGGACCTCAAGGACAATATGATATTTTAGTTCTGGCACCGGTGTAGCTCCCGCGCTTTGGTGTGCCACTTCGCAAATTATCGATGAGTAGGTTTATACTTGCTCATTCTCACTTGCACGAAGGAGGAAGCCATGGGATTTGCACTATCAGACATGCAGTTAACCAGCGATGCATTCGACAATGGCGCCGCAATTCCGGCCAAACACACAGGTGAAGGAGAAGATGTCTCCCCTGCACTGGCCTGGAGCAATGCGCCCGACGGCACCAGGGCATTTGCGGTGATCTGCCACGACCCGGATGCCCCACTTGTGAGCCCGAACGGCACTTACGGATTCGTGCACTGGGTGCTTTATAACATCCCGGCAAATGTCACCAGTCTGTCAGAAGGCGACAGCGGTTACACCGCCGGCAAGACTGACTTCGGAAAGACCGGCTACGGCGGTCCCATGCCACCGAACGGCCATGGTACGCACCAGTATTATTTCTGGATTCTCGCACTCAAGGACGATGCAGCACTCGAACCGGGGCTGACGCTATGGCAACTTCTGCAGAAGGTTGAGCCTGACTTGATCGCAATGAACCGCCTGATCGGCGCTTACAAAAGGGATTGAATATCATGCATTGGTGGACACCAGCGGGATTAATAGCGGTATTTTTATTGTTGGCCTCATGTGGCGGACCCGATGTTGCCGAAGACTCCGACGGGAAACTCGAGATCATCGCTACGGGCGCCAATATTGCCGGTGCCAACGGTATCCACTTTGGGCCGGATGGAAATCTTTACATCGCCTCGGTCGTGGGTTCCGACATCACTGTCATCGACCCTGATACCGGCGAAGAAATCAAGCGCTTTACCCGTGCGGACGGGGTGGTCGCCCCGGACGACGTGGCATTTGCCCCCGATGGCGCAATGTACTGGACCTCAATCCTGACCGGTGAAGTTGCCGGCCTGACTCCCGACGGCCGAAAAGTCGTGGCAGCCCAACTGCCACCCGGCGCCAACCCGATCACCTTCTCAGACGACGGCCGACTGTTTGTCTCGCAATGCTTTCTTGGGACCACGCTGTATGAACTCGATCCGACGGGTGAGAACGAACCACGTGTGATCAGCGATAGCCTCGGCCCGGGTTGCGGACTTAATGGCATGGACTGGGGTCCGGATGGCCGACTCTATGGTCCCAGGTGGTTTACCGGCGAAGTAGTCAGTTTCAATGTCGACGACAATACCATGGAACTTGAAGCAACCGGATTTGAAACGCCGGCCGCGGTCAAGTTCAACAGCAAGGGCGAACTGCACGTCCTGGATACCGGCAGAGGCCAGGTGGTCAAGGTATGGGACGGCAAGAAATCTGTAGTCGCGCAACTGACGCCGGGCCTCGACAATTTTGCTTTTGATGGTGGCGACAGGCTATTTGTATCCAGCTTCGCGGACGGCTTTGTGAAGCGGGTCGAACCTGGCGGCTCCCTGACAACGCTACAACCCGGTGGCATCTCTCACCCGGGCGGCATTACAATTCTGGGTGACAAGGTCGTATTGGCAGATATTCACGTCATTCGCGGCTTCGATCCGGATACCGGCGAAGAAGTGCTAACCCAGCGTAACGTCGTTGGTGTCGGTGAAATGGGCGGCGCAATGAACATCGCCACTGATGGCGACAACCTCATTCTGGTGTCCTGGTTTGACGGCGACGTTCGCGTTTGGAATCCGACCAGCAAAACCCGGGTGGCGCGTTACCCAACCCTGTCCGCGCCAGTTGCCGCGGTTCGTTATGGCGACCGGATTGTCATCTCTGAACACGGTAAGCAACGCGTTGTCGGATTATTGGATGACGCCGAAATGATTTTCGCCAAAAACCTCCCAGCGCCTGGAGGCCTGGTGGTCCAAGGTGGCAATCTTTATGTCTCAGACCGGGTGCTGGGCCAGATCCTGATGATCGGTAGCAACGGTGAACCCCTGCCGGAGCCTTATGTCGTTGCCGAAAACCTGGTGACTCCGGAAGGCTTCGTGGTTACCAGGGACGGTTTTATTGTTGTCGAAGCTGATACCGGCAGTATTACTGAAGTGAACTCAAGCGGTGACCGGCGCGTACTCGCAACCATTCCACCAGGTTCACAAGCGCTGTCCGAACACCAGCCTCCCTCGCAGATCTTCAACAGCATCGTGCAAACCGCAGACGGCCGCCTGTATGTCACCGGTGAAGCCGAACGCGTCCTTTACCGTATTACGCCCTGATGGCATGTTCACAATTACACGCAACGACACGCCCCTGACGAGGTTATTAAAGGCGCGAACGCACTAGCCACAGCTCCGGAAAGGCCGGGCGATTCAATGTAGACTTGAGGTATTCCGCGCCAGCCGAGCCACCCGTACCGCCTTTAGTGCCGATCGTTCTCTCAACCATTTTGACGTGACGATAACGCCACTCCTGTAGCCCCTCGTCGAGATCGGTTAAAAGCTCACACAGCTGCATGGCTTCCGGGTCATTTCGATACACTGTTTCCAGCACTGTCACCACAGCATCCGAGGCTTGCGCCTCGACACTAACGTCGCGCTTCATCACTTCTGCCGGAATGTCATAGCCACGGCCCTCAAGATAGGCAAGAAATGCGTCCCATAGTGTCGGCGCATTGAGCCGCAGTTCCAGCCTCTTGTAGATCGTATTGTCGTCCTGGTACCTGGCAAGCACTTCCTTACGTTTCTTGCCAAGAAGAAATTCAAGTTCCCTGAATTGAAAACTTTGCAATCCGCTCGCCTGGTCAAGGCGGTCACGAAAAGTACCAAACTCCAGAGGTGTCATGGTCTCAAGGACGTCGATCTGACTCACCATGACTTTCACAATGTTTCGTGCGCGCACGAGAATGTGTACCGAAATCGTGTGGTTTCCCTCACGCACCTGTTTACACAGATAATCCAGCTCATGTAATAGCTGTTTGAACCAGAGTTCAAAGACCTGGTGAATGATGATAAACAGCAGTTCATCATGTTCTGATTCACCGGTTGTGCCACTCGATCTGGGTGACTGCGCCGACAGGATACAATCGAGCGCCAGATAACCTGAGTAAGTCAGCGCTTCACCGGTTTTCATCGAAATACTCCTCTGCGGAATAAAAAAGGGGAGCCAGGGCTCCCCTTTTTTTCTATACCACGCGTCAGCTTAAAAGCTGAACTCAAGGCCGATACGAGCTTCCCATAGCGACGAATTCTCCAGCAGGTCATTGACGGAACGATCGCTGAAGCGCTCGAAGATGTACTGGCCGGTCGTGCCGTCGACTGAAGAGTTGACCACCTGTACCGAGAAGAATTGGGCATCGTTGACCTGCCCCCAATCATCATTCAGGAAGTTACCCAGATTGTAGATCTTCACAAATAACTTACCGCTGGTACCACCGATAAAGGTCGGCAGTTCCTGGTCAATGCGCAGGTCAAAGCGATAGCTCCAATCAGCGTTGGTATCATTGCGGGAGATGAGGCCAGGGCTCAAACCTTCACGTGCGACCCAGTTAAAAAACGCGGTCTGGTCGAATCCGGCAGCGAACTGGACGTTGGGGTCGGTGGCACCGCTTGGCACATACAACAGATGACGGCCAAAGAATCCGTCTCCCTCAAGGTCACCTGATCCCATGACGTAGCTCTGCCCCTGGCCCTCGTTTGCGAAGCCGTACAGGGTGGCACGGGACATCAAACCGGCAAACAGTTCCTTGCCGTAACTGACCCGGAGCGTAAACCGATGGGGCACGTTGTAGTTTGAAGTGCCCGCACGCGGATTATTGATGTCGCTGGTCGCCAGGTTATCAAAGTTAGAACCGGCGACTGATGAAGTCATGGGGCTGACATCTTCTGCATCCGTATAGGCGTACCCGAACAGCAGATCCAGGCCAAAATCAAAATCCTTGGTGATGGAGAATGACAAGGCATCAGAGGTTGCGTCCTGACCGGAGTTGGTCAACATAAAATTATCGCGACCATTGGTGTAATCGTAGATCGGCTGCCCGATAATCGTCGTGCCGACGATGGATTGGGACAAATCCACATAGATTGCCGAGTCCTGCATTTTGGAGTGCATGTAATCGGCGTCCGCCACCAGGCCATACCATGGCATGTCCCAGGTTGCACCCAGTGCAAATTTCCACTCACTCGGTTGATCATAATTCGGGTCGATCAGTACGAGAAAGCTGTCTGATGCGCTGGCTGCCGTGGTTGTAGCAACCTGGTCAAACAGCTCCTGCGGGATGTCATAGCCCGGCCTTGAGCCTGTCAGGGGAATTGAGTCGGGGAAACCCGGCAGGACAGTCCTGGCGCCGGCAAAATTATTAAGTCGCACCTGGACATTTGTCAGCCCGTCGTTAGACCAGGCATTGGATATCCACACATTGGGGTTACCACCCGAATAAAGGCCAATGCCACCACGTACACTGACATCTTCAAGTCCCTCCCAGGTGAACCCAAAGCGCGGCATCAGGATATCGACACCGTCGATATTGGCATCGTTACGCAGACCGCCGTTTGCAGTCGTAAATGTTTGGTTGAAGTTCGGACGGTCACTGCTTTCGAACCAGTCGTATCGAACCCCGAAAACGATGGAAAGATCCTGATCGACCATATAATACTCGTCCTGAACATACAGGCTATTCAGTACGTTGCTGAAGCTGGCCGCAGCGTCGTCCGGGTTATTGGTACCGCCGCCGCTGCCATAGTAGATGCGACTGGGGCGACCCAGTTCAAACTTGTCGATACCTGACAGACCACAGCCGGCATCAGCAAGGCGACCCGCTGCGGTCAAAGCGGCACAGTAGGCGGGATTGCTGCCAGAGTCATCAAAGTAATCGTATTCGCCCCCATTGGAGTGTTGTACGAATTTGTTGAAAATATTGAGATCTTCACGCTCGTAGCCTGCAGTGATGATGTGTTCACCCCACAGGTACTGCGCGGTAACCTTGAAATAATCTGATTCGGTATTCAGCGCATTGGCCTGACGAGAGTCATCAGCGCCGAGATAGACAACATTGAACCCGACGTTAATCTGGTGATCACCAAAGTCTTTCGGTCCAACCGTCACCTGGGAATCATTCATCTCATTGGTGCTGATGAAGACTTCGGTGGAAAGAGCATCACTCCACTGGGATGCGAGCCTGGCCGTCAAAGTCTTCGACTCGGCGCCCTTGGTATAGAAGTGATTCGCATATTCGAATTCACTGCTGTCACCATCGGAATCCCGATCCTGGAAACCATCAAAGTAATTGTAAATCACCGAAAGGTTATGGGCGTCGTTAATGTTGTAATCCACACGAACCATATACTTTTCGCTTTCCTGTGCCCCGTCTGAAGGTAGGCCACCTGTGTCGTAGTTATAAACGCTGGTCGCGATACTGGTTACACGCTCGTGGTCCGCCTGAGAATACCAATCACGTTCGGTACCGACGCCCGAACCCGCGAATCCTCGCGCCAGAAATCGTGGCGACTCGGTTTCTTCATAGGCGGCAAAGATGAACAACTTGTCTTTGATAATCGGACCACCAACAGAAAAGCCCTTTTTTGTGTCCGAGTAGGAAGGTGTGGTGAATTTACTGTCAATGCCATCGATTGAGTCCCCACGCAGGCTGTCGCTGGAATACTCATAGAAGACGTTTCCTTGCCATTCATTGCCGCCGCTCTTGGTGACGGCGTTGATATTACAAGCCGAGAAACCACCGTAAGTCACGTCAAAGGGTGCGAGTTCGACCGCCACCTGGTTGATCGCATCGAACGGGAATGGCATGCCAACGGCCGTGGAGTAGCCGTTGGAATTAAGGCCGAACCGGTCATTCTGGCTTACGCCGTCAAGCGTGACGCTGTTGAACCTGGGATGTTTGCCAAGACAATTGATCTGAAAACCATCGTCCTCAATGTCAGCATAAAGACGCGGATCGAGGGAATAGACATCAACGATATCACGATTGAAACCGACTGCCGTTTCCATATCGAAAGAGCCAAAGGTTGCGGAGGGACCGGAAGCCACATCAATGATATCTGATGAACTTGCGGTCACGATCAACTCTTCCACTGGCTGTGACGACCCCATGGCGATCGTCAGGTTATAGACGTCGCCGAGAGAAATAGACTGGACCGTCACCGACTTCGCATTGTTCACCGTAATCTTGTAAGGCCCACCCACCGGCAACTTGGGTGCAAAGAAATTGCCAACAGAGTTAGTTTCAAAAGTCCTTTGTACTCCGTTGCGAAGGTCCTCAACCACGATTGATGCGTTGGCGACCGGGCCGCCGGTTGCCGTCTCGACCCGCCCCCGAATGGAGGAGGTAGTTTCAACTGCATGCAGTGTCAATGGTGCAACCAATACGGAAATCAGGAGAATGAAGCCCGCCTTGATTCGCAGCCGGTTCAGCGCAAAATCTCGCATTTCGTTCATCAATTGTCCTCTAGAATTTAAACAGGGTGTGTCTATAATCTCCGAGTCGCAACTTTACGCTCACCGGATTGCGGGTTCAACCGAATCACGCCGGGCGGACCCGATTTTTCCATCTGCCCAACCAATGACTAAATCGTTAGGAAGGCGAATTTTAGCGCACCTCGCCGGGTTGCTCTCTAACAGGCGGAATTCGTCTTCTGCACTGCACCAGATGGTATTAGATGGTCCTGGTATTAGATGGTCCTAAAAGGACTCGTCAGCCTTGAGCGGCGCAATCCGATACTCAATCTCACCTTCGAGATACCCTTCGATCGGCGCGGTACCAAAGTTGATGGCACGCCCTCGTTCGAGCGCCTCTGGCAGCGACACGCCCCGGTATTTAACCAGATACGCCACCCATAGATGGCTCGCGCGCGCGGCAGACCGGCAATGGAGTAGCACATCAGCATCCGCCTGCTCCACGATCTCTGCGAACGCCTGCAAGGTTTCCTTCGAATAGGGATGCTCCGAACCACCCGAGGGCAGAGACACATAGTGAATACCCAGGTCACCAAGCAGCGTGGGTTCACTGAACTCAAGAGATGCCATCTCATTGGGTGTTCGCAAATTAACCACCACCCCCACACCGGTTTGCTTGAGGAGTTCAAGTCCAGCCCTGGAAGGCTGGCCGGCAATGTAGATGTTGCCAGACCGTACCAGAACACCGGAAAACTCCTCAGGGTTAAGTGTATGCGATCCTGGCGCTTCCCCTGGGTCGCTTACCGCCGCTGGCACCATGAGGCAAAGGGTTAAAGTCAGGGAGCAAAATAGTAAGGTGCGCCAATGGGGCCTTGAACTCATCATGGATTCTTCCTGCAGGAGACTCTGAGCCAGCATACCATTATGATTCGGGGCTTTAGGAGTATTCGCGTGCTATTCATTCGACGACTTGCGATCCTGCTGGTCATTACCAGCCTCGTGTCCCAGGCCAGGGCTGATCAAGCGTTGTTTGCAGTGGCAACCAATTTCAGGCCAGTCATGGACGAATTGGTGACCCACTTTGAGGCCTCCAGCAGGCACCAGATCAAATTTACTACTGGTTCGACCGGCACCTTGTATGCACAAGTCAGATCCGGTGCTCCCTTTGATGCCTTGTTGGCCGCCGACGAAAGGCGCCCGGCCCTCCTTGACGGTCAAGGAATTGCCGTTCCCGGGAGCCGGTTTACCTATGCGATCGGTCAGCTTGCCCTTTGGAGCCCACATCCCCGGTTTGTCCTGGATGATGGCATTGCAGTACTGAGGGCTGGCGAGTTTCGAAGGCTGGCCATGGCCAACCCCAGGGTTGCGCCCTATGGCCTCGCCGCACAAGAAGTCCTGGCGACTCTCGGGATTGCTGCCCTACTCAAAGACCGGATCGTCCAGGGTGAAAATATCGGCCAGACCCATGCCATGATCGCCACTGGCGGGGCTGAACTCGGTTTTACCGCATTATCGTATGTGACCAGCGCTGGCAGCAGTTCTGGCAACACTTCTCACAACACGCAAACCGGCACACATTGGAGGGTCCCTACTGACCTCTATTCGCCGATACGCCAGGATGCTGTACTCATGGCCAGGGCAAAAGAAAATACAGCGGCCAGGGCTTTTCTCGCCTATCTACAGTCGAACCAGGCCCGCCAAATCATACGCGCCCACGGATACCTGACCGATGACGAGCCCCCAATAAACCCTAACGGCTCAATCAACCTCAAACCTTGATTACATTGACTTCTGCCGGAGATCGGGCCATGAAACTGCCAATTCAACGTTACCTCTTTATTCTGTTCAGCATCGGATTGCTGCAGGCCTGTGTCATCAGGGTCAATGCTGGCGGTCCCAGTGGCGACGTCAGCAAAGTCTTTGGCGGGATCGAACTCGATACTGGTACCAGGGTTGGCATGGACGTCAGTACGGTGAATGGCCGTATTGAAGTGTCAGGTACAGAATCGCGAAGTTCGCTTGCGAATTCATAAAGATGCGAGGGTAGGAGAAGTCATCGAATATTACTGACGTGGTGACTGACAGCCCTTGCCCGGCTTTGTAGATGGTGGCAATGTACTCCTTACCGTCAGGAGGGAGCCCGTCATGTCGATTCAATTCAAGATTAACGGTCGAGCGTCCACGGTCGATGTACCCGATGACACACCGCTTTTGTGGGTCATTCGGGATGAACTGGATCTCAAAGGTACAAAATTTGGCTGTGGTATCGGACTGTGCGGTGCCTGCACTGTGCATGTGGACGGCAAGGCGCAGCGCTCCTGTGTCATGCCCGTCAGCGCGGTGGCCGATACATCCATTACCACGATTGAAGGCCTTGACCATCCACTGCAAGACGCCTGGATTGCCGTCCAGGCCCCACAATGCGGATACTGTCAGTCAGGCCAGATCATGCAGGCAGCCAGCCTGTTAGATGCAAACCCGAATCCAACCGATCAACAAATTACCGACCAAATGAACGGCAACCTCTGTCGTTGCATGGCATACAAGCGGATCAGGCAGGCCATCAAGCTGGCTGCTTCCGATTTGCGAGGTGGTGACAATGAGTAAATTAGCGCATCTCAGAAAATACAACGCACCCGCTATCACACGTCGCGGCTTTATGATCGGGGCCACCAGCGCAGGTTTTACGCTGGCCTTTGTACCCGCAGCCCTCTTATCCACTACCCCTGCAAGGGCCATGGCCGAAGATCGATTCGAGCCCACTGTCTGGTACGCCATTGATCCAGCTGGAATTATCACGGTGAACGTGGCAGAAGCGGAGATGGGACAGCATGTGGGTACAGCTCTTGCCCGCATCGTTGCCGAAGAACTCGAAGCCGATTGGAACGACGTGCGCCTTAACCATGTCGATAGCGAAGCACGATATGGCTATCGCGTCACCGGCGGTAGCTGGTCAGTATGGCAAAATTTTGATTTATTGAGTCGTGCGGGCGCGGCCGGGCGTCAGGCTCTGGTGGAAGAAGGCGCAAAATTATTAGGTGAATCTGCCAACCAGTGCAGCGCAAGCAATAGTCGTGTGATTTGTGGCAACAAGACGATCAGCTACGGTGAAATTGTCAGTCGCGGCAACATCACTCGCAGCTACAGTGACGAAGACCTCTCTGCCATGCCCATCAAGGCACCGTCCCAACGCAAGTTAATTGGTAACGAGACCCGGGCGCTGGATATTCCGGCGAAAACACGCGGTGAAACCATCTATGGCATAGATGCAACCGTCGAGGGTATGGTCTATGCCAAGCCGATGCTGCCGCCCACCCGCTACGGCTCCCGCATCACCTCGATAGACGATGCCGGCGCAAGGTCCGTCAATGGTTACCAGCAAACGCTGGCATTAGAAGACCCGTCCAACACCGTGCCCGGCTGGGCACTGGTCATTGCGGACTCATATCACGCGGCGCTTGAAGCGTCCCGCAAAATCCGCATCCAATACGACACAGGTGAGACCGCCAACGTATCTGAAGCTGACATCAGGGCCCGTGCGGAATCGCTGATTGCTTCGGGTAATGGATCATTGGTGGTTGATGATCCTGGTGTGGACGACGCCTTTGGTACCGCCAGGAAAGTTTTCAGCCAGAAGTACACTACAGGCACTGCGCTCCACTTCCAGATGGAGCCGGTCAATGCCCTGGCGCTTCAACGGAACGGGATGTGGGAACTGCACACCGGCAATCAATGGCAGTCCCTGGCGATACCCTGGTATGCCACGGCACTGGGGGTGCCGGAAGACAAAATCCTGATGAAGACTTACCACCTGGGGGGCGGTTTTGGGCGCCGCTTGAACGGCGATTATGGGGTTCCAGCGCTGCTGGCAACAAAAGCCCTCGGCGTACCCGTAAAAGTCGTGCTGGATCGCAGCGATGACTCTCGCTTCGACTCACCCAGATCCACCTCGGTGCAGCAACTCGAGGCTGCCATCGACAAGAATGGCCAGATCACCGGTATGCAACATCATGCCGCTGCCGGCTGGCCGACTGAAGCCATGGCAGGTTTTTTCCTTGGGACCGGACTAAACGGCGAGAAGTTCGACCCATTCTCAATCAATGGTGCCAATCACTGGTACACCCTGGGAGCACACCGTGTTCGTGCCATTTCAAATGATCTCGCCAACAAGACGTTCCGGCCCGGCTGGCTACGTTCTGTTGGCCCCGGCTGGACCAACTGGGCGTCGGAAAGCTTTATGGATGAACTGGCCCATGAACTCGGGATTGACCCGGTACAATTTCGACTCAATCACCTGAAACCAATCGGCAAAAACGCCGGTTCCGAGCCAAACTCCATCGGTGGTGCGAGCCGACTGGCCAATGTATTGCGACGAGCCGTGGTTAAATCCGGCTGGGGCAGACCCCTGCCCAAGGATACCGGGATGGGCGTTGCGACTACCTTTGGCCAGGAACGCGACATGCCAACCTGGTGTGCCTGCGTTGCCCGTGTCAACGTCAACCGTAAGACTGGCAAGATTGCAGTCGAAAAGTTGACCCTGGTACTGGATGCCGGGACCATCGTGCATCCTGACGGCGCCCTCGCCCAGACCGAAGGCGCCGCGTTGTGGGGCCTTAGTCTCGCCTTGCATGAAGGCACCGAATTCAAGGATGGTGAGGTCGCGGATCGTAACCTTGACACCTATACGCCCTTGCGCATGGCAGATGTACCCGACATGGATATCGAACTGGTCGAAAGCGACTATCAGGCCGTTGGCCTGGGCGAGCCCGCAACAACCGTGGTTGGGCCAGCTATTGGCAACGCGATATACAATGCCGTCGGTCTGAGATTACGTCATATACCGATCAGGCCTGACGATATCTTAATGGCGCTGGCATAGCTTTGTTAACTTTGAACGTTATAACGCGGGACAATGGCCATAGTCCGGCCTTCGTCCACTTCCACAGCCCAGGGCGAAAAAAAGTAACGCACAAAGAAGGGGAAATCCAATGCGCCACCTGATCACGCCACTTATGATTATTCTCCTGTGCAGCCCCGTCTATGCAGCAGATCCCCAGGATACGCTGGACCGGTATTTCAAGGTACTGACGACTCGCAATATCCAGCCTTTGCCTGAGCTGATGACCAGCACCAGCATGAAACGCCTCAAGACAATCATGGATACCGCCTTGCTACAAGAAGGTCGCGCCAGTGTGCAGTTGCAGCAGCGCATGTTCGGTGGCCCGGTGGATGCTGAAAAAATCAAGGCCACGCCACCGGATTACTATCTTCTGCGACTCGCTGAAGAAATCTTGCAAGCGGCCGAAATGCAGCGTTTCTTTGTGGACAATCGACGTATCATCGGCCAGATTGTCGAGGCAGACAATATGGTTCACTTTGTTGTGCGCCTGTTTATGCACCAGAATGCATCACAGAATAGTGACCTGTTGGTTTACACACTGATTGAAGAAGATGGTGTGTGGAAAATGAACTTTCCTCCGATCCTCACACAGACACTGGGTTTGATCGAAGCGATGGCGAAGCCGACGAAATAGCGTTCCACCACAGTCATTGTAACGTCCGGAAGGCAGTTGCGACCGACTGTCAGGACACTCATTGCATGGTTTGCCTGGAAATGGTTTATTCCACTTTTTACTCACAACGCCAAAAATTACTAACACCAAACTGAGGATTTGAAATGAAACGAGCCTGTCTTGCCCTGACCCTTGCTGTGACCTGCACCGCTGCGCAGGCCGATTTCATCGGTATTTATGCTGGCGCTGGTACCTGGAATGCTGACTTTAGCGGTGATGTCATTTCAAACGTTAGCCTGGACAGTGATCTCAACCTGACGGGCACCAATGCCAATCACTTTTATGCGGCGTTCGAACACCCGATTCCCCTCATACCGAATATCCGCGTGGCACGTACAGCCATCGACGACTCCGGGACAGGCGCCCTTACGAGCAGTTTCACCTTTGCCGGGCAAACCTTTACCGCCAGCCAGCCAGTCAACTCAAAACTTGATTTGACACACACGGACATCACGCTTTACTACGAACTGGTTGATATTGGTTTTGATCTGGATGTCGGTATAACAGGGCGTGTATTCGATGGTGAGGTTGTGGTGAACACTGCCCGGGAAGACCTGGAGGGCACCCTGCCCATGCTCTATGCGCGGACTAAAATCGGCTTACCCTTCACCGGCACCTACGTCAATGCCAGCATCAATACCATCGGTAGCCGCCACTCCGACTATACGCTTGCCATCGGTTGGGAAACTGAAAACTTTATCCTGCCGGAATTCGGCATTGAAGCCGGTTATCGTAACCTGTCTGTGGACCTGGACGAAAGCGACGTCGATGTCGTCGTCGATGCGAAACTCGATGGCGTGTTCATTAACCTCACTGCACATTTCTGATTCTACAGTCACCACAATAGAAAATACGTCGCTGCAGAAATGCTCTGACACTGCAGACTGTTTCAACCCGCCATAACCGATTGCGGCCAGATGAACTGGTGGGTGGCTCAGCACACGGGTCGGCAACCAGCGCCAGCACCTTGGGGAGCGCCGCCGCGCCGTTCACGCGCCCGGTGTTAAACCGAATACCCTTCATATACATATCGTGCATCTCACTCTCTGACAACTCAAGTTTCTTGCGCTGGTTCGACTTGCACGCCACGCCCGCATGTAGCGAAAAACCCCCTTTGCGACTCACCAGTTCGTTTGGTTTCGATGGTCTTCCAGTCGCCGGCACGGGCCGTATACAACGGGAACCGGTCGGACGTGTACTGCTACACCTGTTCGAACACCAGATTCATCATCGCGGCCAGGAGCATGCGATCTTGTCAGGCACCCATGTAAAGCCACCGCAACTGCATGAGTTCTTTTTGGGCGATCCCAAGGAGCAGGGTTTCAGGCAGGAGGACTTTTCGGAGCTGGGTTACTCGGAAGCCGCCATTTGGCGCTAACCCCAGCTAAAGGAGCATCAGCTCGCCGGTACATGACTGAGACCAGTCTTTCTAGTAGATCACGCGGGCAATCCAATAGACTTGTTATCTGGTCTATTTTGGGTAGACTAGACCACCTATCTGGTCTAAAGGAGTAAGGTCATGTCCACGGAAATTGGCGCCTATGACGCCAAGACGAAACTGCCGGAAATTCTGCGGCGCGTCGAGCGCGGCGAGTCTTTTACGATCACGAATCGTGGTCGCCCGGTCGCTGATCTGATTCCGACCCGCGTCGCAGAAGCGGAGAAGGCCCGGTTGGCCATTTCCAGTATTCGCGAGAACGCTGGCAGATACATCGTCCGTGACGCGGATCTGAGCCGATTGAAGGAGCTCGGCCGCGCATGAGCGCGTTCGTTCTTGATGCTTCCGTTACCTTGCGATGGCTGCTGGAAACCGATCACGCAAAGGACCAAAATTATGCGTGGCGCGTTCTGGATTACCTGGCCGACGGTGAAGCGGTTGTGCCGGAACTGTGGTATCTCGAAATCACTAACGTACTTTTGAATGCCGAGAAGGAAAAACTCACGACGCTACTGGCGTCGGAGCGCTTCATCGAGCAGCTGACTGCCTTGCCGATACGAACAGATGCCCTTACACCCGGCCAAGCATTCACCCGCATCATGGCCATCGCGCGAGCTGCACGACTATCGAGCTACGATGCCGCCTACCTTGAGCTGTCAGTTCGATTAGGGTTACCTATCGCGACATTGGACCGCGATCTCAGGAAGGCAGCAGGCCGGTTCGATGTCTCGATTCTCGATCCATGAACCACCGGATGGAACAAAGGTGCGCAAACAAACGCGCCGAAATGGTGAGCAGTTGTGGAGCCCGATCTCGCGCGCTTGTGCGCGTAGATATAGCCGAGCATTTTGGTCGATCAAAAACGTATTCCCGTTGGCCAATGCGGCAACCCCATCCCTTGTCATTACGAATACAAAGTAGTAGTCGTTATATCCATAGAATTCGATGATAGCCTCGTGCTGATCCAGCCTTGACTGCAAGTCACCAAGTTTCGGCACTCCAACTGTACGCAAGGATGCAAACTGGGGTGCTGCTTGTGAGAGGACATTGCGTGTTTCAAGCAAAATCGCGCGACTTGAGGCTTGTACACTTTGATCAAAGAACGGTTCGGCTTTTTCTTGAACATGCCGCTCAGTTGGGTAGGTTGGCCACGCACTCCCTCTAGGGCTTGCAGACCTAGACGCCTTACGGGTTCCAGGTCCGAGCGGTCTAGCGCTGCATTGGCTTGTAGCAGAGACCCTGTATCGACCATGCGTGCGCCTTCGAGTAATCGACTTTATAGTTACCGACAATCGCATTGTCGCGGCCCCAGTCGCCTGACAAGTCCACTTTGGACTGGGCGAGCGTGGTAACCATAAGGAGGGTGAAGGCAGCTATCGGCACAATGCCCTGGGCCTGCGGTGCTGAAGACCTACACCTAACGAAGCCGACGGGATCTCCTTTCGGTGACAGGTCGAGATGCCCACTCACACTCGCAGAGGCGATGACAACAAAGGGCGCCTTGCCGATGAACTTGCCGCAGTGCCTGCCCAGATTATTCAGGCCATCAAAAGTATGGAAACGATACCTGGGAGATTCAGTTCGGTCCGGAATGATTGAACGTCCGGAATCCTTGGCAGATCGAAGCTCGAAATTTACCCCGGTACCGGTGGAAGTACCTCCTTCCCGGACCGCGACTTCGATGGCGTAACCCCGATGTATCGTTTGAACGCGCGGCTGAACGCGGCTTCGGAATCGTAGCCAACATGATCGGCCACTTTCGCTCCTGACTTGAGCTTGGCTACAACGCCTTCAAGGGCAGGTAACCAGGCACTTGTCAGGTTGGCCGCATAGCCCGGCCGGAAGAATCGGTCCGTGCCGCAGAAGCAGCAGAGCGAAACCGCCACCAACATCGCCCATCACCTTGTCAGCGAATTGCTCAAGCTTGCCCTTGTCCACACCCAATTCTTCTACCGTTGTCGCCATGTAAGTCTCCGAATGATCGATGTTTGAAGTCGCTCACATTAGCGGCCGGGTACAAAGAAGCGAATGACCGGGAGTACGCAATACATGATCGATCGTCCGATAGCCTTGTATGTGTAGCGTGATTGCCAGAAGGTATCTTCGATTGTTGCTGACATGCGAGCGTTTCGCGTTATTACTCGAAGAGGAGATTACTGAATGGCAACCAGCAAGGAACACTACGAGAAGCTACTCGCGCCCGTTTACTCCTGGATGTTGGGGGGCTTTGAGGCGAGTATCCAAAGGAACAGCAGGTTGTTCGATCGGTATCAGTTGGCGCCCCAGGGCTCAGGTCATGCCGTGGACCTTGGTGCCGGCTGTGGATTTCAATCAATACCACTTCTTATGCGTGGCTACACGGTAACAGCGATTGACCTGAATGAATTCCTGCTGAACCAGTTGAGAGAGCATGTGCCAGCAACAGCAGCACTGGCAACGTTTACGGGGGATATGCTCCGATTTCGAGACCATGTATGCGACGGTGCAGAACTGGTCGCTTGATAAGAGCTACTACAGGAAACTGCGCCTGTCGGCTGCATGGGTTGCCAAGGCGCTTGCGGATGCGGGACTTGCCATCGTCAGCTCTGAAATCGAAGACGGCCAAATCACGATCATCGCATCGAAACCTCACCGGCAATTGTGATCCCGGTCTTAAATCATTTTCTCTTGCTGAGTGCCGTACCCGGTGCGCCTTCTGTTTGCGATCAATCCTGGCGTGATGAGCCAAATGTTGACTATCGTTCACCGTGCCGGCATGACGGTGGCGTCGGGGTAGCGTATAAATCCACCAAACGCAAGAAGCTCGCGCGCCTGTGCAGACACACCTTGTAATTGCACCTGGGGCGAGCTATCACTTCATTTCGATTGGTACTGGTTTAGGCTATCATCAACCCGAAGAGCTGCTGACAGGGCAAGCCATGGCAACCGACCTCAGGACGTTTCTTGATATCTACGCGCAACCACCCAACGGAAGCTTCACAGATCGTGATAGCTACGAGTTTCGTTATGGTACTGCCGCACTTCTGATCGCATGCGCCAAGGCAGATCAAAAGCACGATGCGGATGAAGAGAGAGTCATCATCGAGATCCTGAAGGAAACTTTCGAGCTCTCATCTGCCACACTC
Source organism: Pseudomonadales bacterium (assembly GCA_040880285.1). GTDB lineage: Bacteria > Pseudomonadota > Gammaproteobacteria > Pseudomonadales > Azotimanducaceae > JANQJA01. Next base: position 110,491 of record JBBDIT010000014.1, read on the forward strand.
GCTTCACTACTCACCATGGCCAAAACAGTCACCGATGATGACCTTACCGCTCTCACCGATCTCGTAAACCAATATTACCAGGACAGTGACAAACGCTTTCTGCTGGTCAATCTCTGGCGTGTCGCCGATGCTGACGGGCGTATCGATAAGTATGAACAGCAATTTATCCGACGCATAGCAGCACTGATCAACATGACGACGCAAGACATAAATCAGGCACATGACCAGGCCCGAAATGAAGCAGCGCCTTGAAGCTGGGGGCTGTTGTGTACCCGGGGGACGCAGACCCGGATTCGAAAGGTACATCGAAGAGAGTATGATCAGATGATCGCTTTTTCAGGCGCTTGATTATGATTCTATTGGCTTGCCGGCCCACTTTGGCCCCATCACGCTAGACTACTTGATACTGTTCTCAAAGTTCGGATATCGATACTCCAAGGAGTCATCGGTAGATATCTGTCTGGTGGATCCTCTATCAATATCGTACAGCATGATCCTGCCGCCATCTGCATAAATGATGCTCTTGTCATCAGGTGAAAAGCTGGTGTACCAGATGATCCGCTCAAAATTCGGCTCTGTGATTTCCACTTCATTTGTAATTGCGGGAATGGATGCATCAAAATCCGCATAGCAGATTACCGCACCCATATATTCACTCTTAGGCAGATTCTGCATTGTCTGCTTCATATAAGAAATCTTTGTCTCATCGTGGGACAAACTGACTTTATGGAGGTACATCGGCTCATTGGGATAGCTGATCGGCTCATAATTGGGTGAGCCCACCGGGTCAGGCGTCATTAGAAAATACTTCTTGCTACCACGTCGCATAAACATGCGCCCATCCTTGAGATGTGAATAACCGAATTCGCGAAAATACTCAGGGTCATTCGGGTCAGAAAGCATCTCTTCGTCACCCGGCTTGGCAGTAGGGGACGTGCGCCAAATTTTTACGCGGGAATAGTCGCCTGGTTGGCCACTTAGGTTGGTAATGCGCCACCAGGTAATACGATTGGTGCCATCACGGGTCCAATGTAGATTACCATTGAAGTCATCGTCACCCGTCAGCTCCCGCACATTGCTAGAATCGGCATTCATCACACAGATTTTTGAACGCCATAGTGCGACGTCACCGGTTTTCTTATCTGCCTCGTTCGTCACCCTGAAGAAGGCAATCATGTTGCCATCCGGACTGGTGATCGGCTTGTAGTCGTTGAATTCCGATTCCGCCATGTAGGTAATCGTCGACGCATCACCATCACTCGTCGTACGCGCCAGACGGCGGCCTTTCTCTGCTGAATAAACTGACGCCCACCAGGTTACTGTGTCCGGATTTACCGCCATGACTTACTCCTCAAATGCTCTGCGATCCTACTGACGCTATCCTGCCAGCCAGAGGTAGTTCTGCAATCCCTATCGAAATTGCAATTGGACTCGAAACTGTACACGCATGAGAAACATTGACCAGCTTCGATCGGTCAGGTGACCATCGCCTTACTCTCTTGTTGCACGGAGGACGTGGAAGCGGTAAGTATCCCGGAGCCCTGCGTCTACAGATCAGACAAAAAATAATAAGCCTGGGCGTAGTTCATGTCAACAAACATCTCTTAATATCTTATATACAAGGATAAATATACTCTGGACACTTATCGCTATATATACTGAATAATGAATAGATAAATGATAATGTCGGATTGTCCTACTTGACTTACTTTGCATCCGCGTAGAGGGGTGAATTTATGAAATACTTGCTGGCTTTTGCCTTGATTTGCAACGCAATGATGACACACGCCAATGATGCCTGGCTTGAGGCCGGCCTCACCGAAGCGGGGCGAGAGGAAATCAGATCCGCATTTCGCACCGCCATTGCGGAAAGCATGATCGCTGGAGGCGGCCTGGTACTTTACAAAAACAACAGAGAAATTTTCAAGGAAGCATTCGGCTACGCAGACATCGCATCCAAACGATCTTTCAAGGTCGATACGGTTGCGCACCTTGCCTCAACCTCCAAACCCCACACCTCCACTTTAATCATGATGCTGGTCGATGATGGACTGATTGACCTCGACAAGCCCGTGTCTGAGTACGTCTCCGAAATCGAGGACATCCGCCTACAGGAAACAGAAGAATTTGTTGGCGTGCCCACGATGCGGCAGCTTTTGTCACACACAGCCGGATTTGATGGCCTTGGAGAAATAGGATACGGCCGCATGGCCCCTCTCATCTTCCCTTACAATAACTTTGCTGAGGCCACCGAGGCCATCGCGGACCACGGCCTGGCGCGAGCACCGGGCACTGCCTACAGGTACACGCAACTCGGCATGGTGGTCGCTGTACATGTTGCCGAAACAGTGAGCGGAAAAGACTGGGAGACCCTGTTCCAAGAACGTCTGGCTGGCCCGATAGGAGCACGACATTCAACCTGGTACCCCTCACCAGATATATTAGACAATATGGCAACACGTTATAACTTTCGAGATAACAAACTCGTGGCGGTCGGTCCCAGGAATCCGAGGAGAAAGGGGCTGCCGATCGATCCCGCAGCGAGCCTCGTGGCCGATATGGACGGTGTCGCCCGACTGTTTCTCCTGCATCTTAATGAAGGCGAATTCAATGGCAAGCGACTCCTGTCTCATCAATCCGTCAAGGAAATTCGAACACTGCAGCCTGCCGCGGTTGATTACGGACTTGGCATGAATCTCGGTTGGTCCCCCGATAATGGCTCTGGTCCTATTATCCGGCATGGAGGCGCTGCCGGAACAAACGCGTGGGCCGACTTTGAGCTCGAAGTCGTAGGCGTGGTTTTTGTTCAAACACCGTCTCGGCAAATACCACGTTGGTCCCAGCTAATTTATGATGCACTTTACACTGCAGGTGTCAGTCGTCGGGATGAGGTCATGCGCCGCAACCTATCCGGTGGAGAGGTTGCACAATAGAATGGGAGGGTAGATATGGCACTGGCAGTTGAAAAACTCAGCGAAGTCCTATGGAAACAAGCCGATGGCGTTGCCACATTGACGCTGAACCGACCGGAAAAGCGCAACGCGATTACAGGGGTCATGTTGGCGGAACTGATCTTTGCCCTCGAACATTGCGAGACAGACAAGAGCATTCGCACCATCATTTTGCGTGGTTCAGGCAAGGGTTTTTGTCCAGGCGATGATCTTGGTGGTATGGGCCAACCATCCGCTGAGCTGCTTGAGGCGCTTCGCCATTCGCCTTCTCACGCTGAACTACAGCGCTGTTTGCGCGAACTGCCGAAGCCAACCATCGCAGCAATGCACGGCTTCGCTTTTGGTGTCGGCCTCGATCTGGCCATGGCTTGCGACTTCAGAATTGCTACCGATGGTATGCAGATTCGCGACCAGCGCGTAATGGAGAGAGGTATGCATGCCCTCACGGGTTGTGCCTGGTTCCAGCCAAGAGCGATTGGTCTAACGCGGGCACTGGAGTTTCTGATTCTTGGTAAACCTTACACGGGTAAACAAGCTGCCATAGCAGGAATGGTTACAGAATCTGTACCCGAACCAAACTTTGATGCCCGCGTCCATGAACTCGCATTGCTCCTGGCAAAGGCACCTACCAAAGCAATCGGTCTTATGAAGCGACAGATTTATAACGGCCAGAACATGGGACATGGTGAATTTATGGAGTTTGCTGCACCGTTGATGCGCGAGGTGGAGATCAAGGACAGGAAAGAAGGAATCAGCGCATTTCTCGAGAAAAGATTACCCCGGTTTACAGGCGAATAAGAAGTCGACCAGCCCTCGGCAGATAGCACTTCTTGGGACGATGATGCCTCAAAATGCGCATCTCGTCACCAGGACAATGTGCATCATTAGGACTTACGTTAATTCCATAGCGATATTGCGGCCTAATTAAATTGAAGAAATCGGCGGTGAGTCGCCTAGACAATGGCGTTGAGGGGAGCCACATTACCGGAGTTCGGGAAAATAGTTTCATCGAGCAATTCCGCGGGAATACCCAGGTGCTCTCCAAGCACTGCCTTGAAGATACTGCGCTGGTCAATAGTTGCTCGAAGGTCCCTGCCATCCAACAGTTGGTCTGGACCGAGCCCGGGCCAGTCGGAAATCACGCGCCCGCCCTTGACCGCACCACCGAGCAAGAACGCGGCACCACCCACACCGTGATCCGTTCCCCGGGTTCCGTTCATGGCAACGGTCCGCCCGAATTCGGTCACTACAAGTACAACCGTGTGGTTCCACACAGGTCCAAGATCGCTCTTGAGCTTGACGAGAACCTTGTCAAGGGCAGTAAGGCGATTTGCCAGACTACCCGCACCCGTTCCCTGGTTGGCATGGGTATCCCAGCCTCCACTTTCAAGTACCGCAAACTGTGGACCCTTCGCATGAGTAAGGAAACTCGTGGCAGACTCGGCGAGCTGCCCCAGCGCAGAGCGACGAATCGAGCGCTCTCCTTGTTCATCGCCAAGCATGCTTTCTGTTGCCATCATCAATCGAAGTCTTGGCCCTAGCACTTCATCTGCATTATAAAGATCAAGCACTCGCGCCATTGTATCATCGTTAGGCTCCGGAAACTTGTCTGGTGCCCAACTACTAACAGATTTTTCGCCCCGTAGTACCAATGGTACAGATTGGCCGAAAGCCATCGCCAAATGCTCAAATTCATTGCTATCGCCAATCGTCTCGATGGCACGGTACAACCAGCCATCACGCAGGGTATGGGGCTCTAATGCTCCGGATTCGAGCACGCTTTGCGCATCAAAATGCGACCTACCATTATATGGTGGCGCTGTGCCCGCAACCGCCACCATTTCACCAGCCTCGAACAGATTGTGCAGGCCCGCTAGACTCGGGTGCAAGCCAAAGAAGCCATCAAGATCAAATACACCCCCGGATTCATTGGGCGGGGGTAGAGCCAGCTTACTCCGACCACTTCTATAGTGCCTGTCTGCATAAGGTGGCAGTGCCGCGAGCCCGTCCATACCCCCGCGTAGAATCAACAGGATGATCCGCTTGCGCTCATCCTTATTGCTTGCGAACGCAAGACCGGGAACCGAGAGTGCGAGAGAAGCAAGAGTACCGTTGGCAAGGAATTCACGTCGACTGAGCACAACTTACCTCCACTGGAATTGAGGAGACGAAATGAGAAGAGCAAGCCCCTGGGCGGGACTTTCTGCGCGAGAAATCGTTCGAAAGAGCACAGGCTCTGTATCGGCATCAAGCATTACTGAGGCTACGTCCATCACATTGATTCGATTGCCAAGGCGCCTGCCCAAAGCCACCCCCCACTCGATTCGTTGCTTTAGTGCCGCAGGAGATCCCCAGTACTCATTGGTGTCTGGCCAACCAGCAGGTGATGGCGCTGTAAATGGCATGTGGTTCATGGTCCCAAGCACATTCTCCGTTGCCTCTCGACGTGTCGATAGCCGAGGCAGCTCCAGGCCGCGCCAAGTTGATACCACTAACTCATAAGGCGACTTCAGCTTTTTGTTAGCGGGCTCCCATGCGCTTGTCAAGGCTAGCACTGCCTTATGGACGGTCGGCAGGTGACCATCAGACTTTATGAAATAATCAGTGAGATATTCAATATCTCGGAGTGCGGGCGTGTCGATCGAAAAATGACGGACCAGTTTCGTCGCAATAAAGCGAGCAGTAGCAGGATGGACTGACAGATCCTTGAGTGCATTGATCGCTTGTTTGGCCCCGGGTTCTTTATAGGTCTTGTCAAGCAGCGTATGTGCACCTGGTTCATGCATCGCTTCAACGAAAGCGAATTGGCCAGGTTTTACATCCAGGCGTGCCATTTGTGGGGTACCTACGGTCCAACCGGTCAAGATGGCCGCAAGTGCTGTCACATCTTTCTGGGTATAGCCACCATCAGCACCCAGGGTATGTAATTCGAGCACCTCCCTTGCCAGATTCTCATTCAAACCAGCCTTGCGCCGCCTACCTACTCTTGAACGTGGACCGATCGATTGGGCATTGTCCAGATAAAGCAGCATGACCGGGTTTGATACGACTTTGACCAGCATCTGTGCAAAATAACCATCAAGTGAAGAGCGTATGGCTTCATTTTCAAACGAGGCACAGGCAGAAATGATCTGTTGCCGACCTGCTTGTGAAACAGAGAAATGATTGGACCAGAACCAGGCAAGCCGCTCTTTGACTGGCGCTGTGGTGTTGATGGCCTGTTCAAATCGCAAGTCGAGCGTATCACGCAGCGCATCCTGGATCTCATGGCGATAGCGGCGCTGCTCGTCTTCGATTACGCTTGCCGCGTCTTCGCGGCCACTCATCCTGCGCTGCGCCTGGCGCCGTGCTTGTTGCCGTGACTGGTTCCGGGAAATTTGCACCGCAGTATCGGGCATTCCCGCTATTTCAACCGAATGATTAGCCGACGCCTGATCAACAACCCAACCAACCGGATCATTTCCAATTGCCTGTAAATCCTGCCTTGAACCACCAAGCCCGAAATGGCTCGCTGCACGATAGCTTGTCAATGCTGTCATGGGTGTTCCACCGATATTTGACAGACTTGCCCTGAACTTATCGAGTATCCACCTGAACATCTTTGGAAGTCAAATGTTGACCAAGATTTTCCAAATGTACACATATTACGTCTAGCATACGCTGACTTTCATAGATCCGTTGGTATAAAGCTACACCCTATTACACCTGGGGTAGAGCTCCGGCAAACACGGTAACTACCAACAAAGGCAGATTGGTTTTCAACTGGCAACAACCCATTCGAAATAAGTACGCACCCCTGAATGGTAGATTCTCGAGAGACAAGGTAACCCGGGGAGATTGATCACCGAGAGGCAACACAAAGACACCGCCAAGTGCTTCACTTCTTCACTAGCTGATAGTATAGGATACGCGTAGTGAAAATAAATCCGAAATTACCCTTGATTAATTGCCTATTATTCATTGCCTATATCCATTGGACACGATCGGAAATAGGGTGTAGCTTATATCGTAGGATTGTTAATTTCTTTTATTTTAATAATATCGGTGGTTCTTTCTATCGTTCCGGTAACGTGTCTGCCGGCACATATGTTGAAACGAAAGACTCCGGGTTATGGCGCCAAAGCGTATTTGCTCTGCTCGCCCAGGACATCAAAACGACATCTTTGAGTAACAGGAAATAGCAAATGCAAAAAGGATTCTTCATATTCGTACTTTTTCTCATCGCTTCGGTATCCGCCAACTCCATGGAACTGAAGGACAATCTTGAAGTTCGCGTGCCTGCTTATATGCCCGCGGAACTGAGATCACAGGTTACAGACTTGCAACATGCAGTCATCAAGTCACCTACCAGAACTGCAGAACAAATACCGCCGAGGGCCCGGATATTATGGCAATGGGCGAATGCCTACTCCTTAACTGGCCGGCCACTTCATCCGGAATTCACTTCGACGATGGTGCGGATGATAAATGGTCCACTTCCACCCAGGCTGGTAGAATCCTATGGCCCAACGCTGGACTGGTTCATTCGGGAGTTCTCATTCCGCGATGCCAACCCAGACGGAATCGGGTATCTGACCAGTGATCATCTTGGACCCTTTTCCGCCAATGGTTATGCAGAGCTGCGGCAGACTTACACGGTTGGTTCTGAACCCATACGAAAAGGCGGCGGTTTATTGGTGGCAACCCGAATGTATGGCGGGCCCTTTGTCATTCAAACTGAGGACCCAACTGGCGACGGATATCTTACTGTAACGACGAACAATCCGGAGGTGGAGTTTGAGATCTCCAACCTTATGGTTTCCGGCATGTTCTCAGGCCAACTGGGTGGTACCAACCCAAGACCTTTCTTCAAGGTCAAGAAGGGGACTTTGAATAGCGGTGATCAAGTCTCCATCACGGCAGGCGACAGGAGATATGGCAGCAAGGGTGTAAAACTGCCTTCTCAGTCCAGTTCAGCAATGCGAGTTCGAGTGTTTATTTCGCTGGAAGACGAGAATCAGCTATTTTCCATGAACGAGTTGCCATTCTTTTCCCAGGGACTTGAAACAGCAAACGTTCGTGGCTTCGGCCCTTCTGTCGCCGCCGTGGGTGAGATGGCCCTACTGTCCATCCGCAGTGAAGATACCTTTCGCAATCGGGCGACCAGCGGCTTTCGCCCTTACAACATTTACGATGGCGACAAACTGATTCATCGAATTGGCGATACTTCCAGGCCTTACCATGAATTCAACTATCGTTTTGAGAACCCGGGCACTTACTATCTGACCGTGCGTTCCAACGACGGCGCTTTTGAGGGCGAATTCAACCCTATCCTGGTTGAAAATAAACCTGCTCAGCGGATCTACTGGGGCGAAACCCACGGCCATACCGGCTTTGCTGAAGGTGCCGGTACGGTGGAAAACTTCTTCCGCTTTGGTCGTGAAGATGCCCGCCTTGATTTTCTCACCCTATCCGAACACGATATCTGGTTGGACGATTACGAGTTTGAAGTCCTGCGCAAAGAAGTGAAGGAGTACTTTGACTCTGACAGGTACCTCACTTACCTTGGCTATGAGTGGACGGCACCCCCCGAGAATGGCGGGCATCACAATGTGCTGTTCCGCACGTGGGAAGGAGTCAGGCGTGTTGAACGCCAGCGAGCACCGGAATTGACTCACTTGCACCAAATGCTTAAGGAAGAAAATCGACCCGCAGATGTGCTTGTGATTCCCCATGCCCATAACCCGGGCCGCTGGTGGCAGAGTGATAGCGAAGTAGAAGCACTCGTGGAGATTGTGTCGAACCACGGGACTTTCGAGTGGTTGGGACGCGCATTTCTGGCATCAGGATATCACCTTGGCTTTATCGGTGGCTCCGATGACCATATTGGGCACCCGGGCTTGCGACCACTCAGCAATGCCGGTTCTGGCCCTGACAACTTTGGCGGCATGGCTGCAGTCTTGAGCGAATCCCTTGATCGCGATCTGGTTTTCGATGCCATGAAGGCACGGCAGACCTATGCGACCAACGGTCAAAAGATCATCCTGCAAGCCAAGACCAATGGATCTGAAATGGGGCGAGAGATCGCACTTGCACGCCGGGTCGAGATTCTGGGGCGTACGATTGGTACAGCACCGGTAACCTATGTCGATTTGATCAAGAATGGTGAATTGATGAAGCGCCTGGACTTTATGCAATCTGCCAATCGCAATAGTGGCCTGGTTGAAGTCCGCTTCTATTCGGAGAGCGACCCACATGAGAGAAACGTGCACTCAAGAGGAGCACGTCCCTGGCAGGGTAACCTGACTGTCGAAGGTGCCCGTATTCTGGCCGTCAAAACACCCAATGTGGAGAACGTATATACAGAAAGTGCTCGGGTTAATGAAAGCGACCCAGGCAAGGTTGATTTCTTCATGCGTACAAGGGGTGCTTACAGAAGCATTGTTCTGCAGTTAGCAGATGTCACTCGTGGCGCAACAATTTCAATTGAGGCAACTACCCGAAGGGAAAACGTGAGCCAGAAAATTGATATTGGCAGGATGTCCGGAGATCCCCATCGAATCTCCGCGCCTGAGGACAAGTTCAATGATGAGGTGGTCGTTCGATGGATCAAGGCACCGACCAAACGGGAGCGGGAGTTCCGCTTCGAGGATACTGAAGCAAAATCCAGCGATACCTGGTATGTCCGCGTGATTCAGGAAAATGGTGGAATGGCCTGGTCAAGCCCGGTCAGGATGCAATAATCCGGGCGGCGACACACTCTATGAGTTGCTTCCCACGCGTTCTGCCGCCGACTGGGATCGAGTCACGACTTTCAAGCACTGGACGGTGAACAAGGTGGTCGACCATGTTCACGTTGGTGACACCAATTCGACCCTGACCCGCGCGTACTCGGATGGTTTCAGCGTGTGGAGTTACGTCAGGCACATACTGGGAATGGGACGACCCAAGCGACGACAACCACGTCAAAGGAGACGCGGTTGAGTTTTGCCATCTCGTTACCCGGGGTTGGAACAATGAAGTCGTCTCGCTTGATGTGAAGAGTGAGCCAGCTTGTCAATGAATGATTTCGCCGTGACTCCAATATGGTATCCGGTGCTATCAGCATAGCCTCCTTAATCTTTAGGAAAAACGTCCTATAGAGAGCTTATTGTAATCTTATTTCAACTATGATTGTATCCGGAAACATAAACTTCCATCCTAATCTGGAGGCAACCAAGATGAAGTCGAGAAATGTTGTTATTGTTGATGGCGCCCGCTCACCCTTTGCACGAGGAGGGCGTGGCAAGCTGGTCGCAACTCGACTGGATGATGTTGGCGCAAAAATCGTTCGCACTCTCCTGGATAAACACTCGAAAGTGAAAGATACCATGATCGAGGACGTTGGCCTCGGCAATGTATCGGGCAAAGGCGAGTTCGTCGGTCTGTCGCGCGTGATTCGTATGGCCGGTCTGCCGATGGAAGTCACCTCATTTAACTCAAACAGACAATGTGGTTCATCAATGGAAACCCTGCACAGGATTGCGTCCGCCATTATGGTCGGGGCAATCGATTGCGGTATGTCTCTGGGTATTGAGCGAATGGGCACCGCACTGGGTGGAGGAGGTGGTAATGCACCGGCCGGGCGGATATTTGGGGCCAGAGCATTACAGCGCAACGACCTTCAGCGCAAAATGGCGAACGATCACGACCAATACTTCTCGGTGCCTTTCCCCGATCAGATTCTCGACGCACTACCAGGTTCCATGACTCAATCTGCCCAGAATGTGGTAGATGCCTACGGCCTCACTCGAGAAGAACTCGACGCCTTCTCTGCAAATAGTCACCTGAAATCTCAAGCTGCGATAGACAAGGGCATTTACAAGGATGAGATCATACCGCTGGAAGTCGAGGAACCGGTGTTCGACGCAGAAAGGAACTGGGTCGAAGAAGAAACAGGAACAATAGTCCCGTTTGAGAATGATGAATGCGTCAGGCCTGACTCCACTCCCGAGACGTTGGCCGCACTGGGCCCTGTCAAAGGAATAAAGAGCCACGTTGGCAATGAGGTCGTAATTACCGCCGGTAATTCCTGTCCGACCAATGATGGCGTCTCCGCAGCATTGCTCATGTCTGAGGAAATGGCTTTGGCGCTTGGTCTCACGCCCCTTGCGCGCATTATCGGTATAGGTGTCGGTGGCGTTAAACCCCAAGTCATGGGTCTCGGCCCCATAGTGTCGACGAAAAAAGCACTCAAAATGGCCGGCATTGAAGCCTCGCAAATTCAGCGCACCGAGTTCAATGAAGCATTTGCCAGCCAAGCCATTGCCTGCATCCGTGATATTGGCCTGACTCCCGAGGAAGTGAACGTCAACGGCGGCTCAATCGCCATAGGCCATCCTTTGGGAGCAACAGGTACCCGGCTGGTCTTGACGGTGGCCAAAGAGTTGCGTCGCAGCGGCACACGCTATGGTTTGGCGTCCCAATGTATTGGTGCAGGCATGGGCATATCAACTATCATCGAGGCGCTGGACTGAAGGTCTGAGCCATAATCAGGATCGCAGTAGCAGGAGTCACAACTAAAGGATGACGCAGGAAACCATGAATCGCCTGAATTCTTTCATCTCAAAATGTCCTCCGCTCTTGTTGTTTCTAACACTATTGGAACCCTGGAGTTATACTATGGCAAGCCAGGTCATCAAGGCCGAAGTGATTTCGACTATCGTGCCAAGCCCCGTCGAATATGCCGTGATCGCGCCGGACGGCTTCGAGGAAATGAAGGATCTTCCGCTGATTCTGAACCTGCACGGTGGTCGCGGCAGTCGTGACCGCCTGGTCGACCAACAGCCGTTGTGGGATCGTCTCTGGGCTGACCAGAAAATTCCACCAGCAATCGTCGTCATGCCATCGGTTACTGCTCGCGGCTTCTACATGAACTTCAAGGACGGGAGTGAACTTTGGGAAGACTTCATTACCGGTCCGTTCCTTGAGCATCTGCGTAAGAACTACCCGATATCGTCTGACCCCGAAGTAACATTTCTGACGGGTATCTCTATGGGTGGTATGGGATCGCTACGCATGGCTTTTCGTTACCCGGAACGTTTTGGCGCGGTAGCTGCCCTGGAATCCGGCATTGAACCCATTCTTGCCTTTTCCGACATGCAGCCAAAGCATCGTTTCTGGCGGGGCGATGAACTGATGGAAAAGGCCTATGGCAAGCCCGTTGATGAGGCGTACTGGGCAGACAACAATCCTGCAACCATGGCGGTGAAGCATCGAGACAAAATTGTCGATAGCGGCCTGCAGATCTACATTGAAGCCGGCGACGAGGATCAGTTCTGGCTCTACGAAGGCACGGAGTTTTTGCACCAGATCCTGTGGAGCAATCGCATCAAGCACGAGTACCACCTGGTACGTGGTGGTGATCATGTAGGTCCGTCCCTGGGACAACGGACAGAGGAAGCGATCAAGTTCCTGTTCCGTTCCTACAATCCGTGGCCAATAACACCACGCATGAAGGGTGTTGACCAGATGCTGGACCCGCTCAAAGCGACAATAACGGGCCGCGATCACTACAACGAGTGAGGGTCACAACCGTGGCTGACAAGCTGATGGATCCAGAGTACGCGGAATCGATGGCTGTCTCGGGCCTGCAGGAAGACACCACATTTTCATTTATCGTGAGGCTTGCACGCTTTCCGCTCAAGCGAAAGGCGACACTCTGGGTCTCTGCCTATATTGATGGCATTGACTACGCCGTGACAGACGAAGCACTGTCTCTCTCTCACGACCAGGCAACACCTATCGCCAAGCAGGAAGTAGAATTTGAGGCAAGCGGCGGTTCGCGCGCGGCGTTTCGCTCCTTTGACCGGCACTCCGCCAAAATGCACGGCGTGGTGTTCGCGGGTTCGAAAGCTCACAAGGGTGAGCACCCGGAGCCCGGTTCCGGCTCACTGCCAATTGTTATCGAAACCGCCTTCAAAGTGAGCCACACGCCAGCGAACGTACGTCCTGGTCGCATGGAAATGATGGGCCGGGTTGCAGGAACGATCATGCTGGGCGGTGATTCATGGCAGTTCGATATGCCCGGCAAGTGGCACGAACAAGTGGGGCCCCGCCCCAATTTTGCGCCCGCTTTTACCTATCTTTTCGTGCAAGGCGAGGGTATCGGCATCATGACCAGCAAACATGCCCGCAGCGCCTTTGGCTACCTGTTAGCCAACGGAGAAACCATCGCGATCAATGACATGCAGATTGAACCCTATGGCAACAACCCCCGGGCGTTTACCGTCACGCTGGAGTACGGCCACCAAATTAACGGCAACGCCCGTATCATTCGGGAAACCAGCGTACCCATCGAGGGCAAACGGAGACCAGGCGCAACGGTGATTGTGGACAGCGACATCGGCCGGATGGTTGGTGTATTAAACGACTGGAACCCCGACGCCTGAGCCCATCCTGGACTCAAGATCAGTCATCTGTCCGAAAGGATATGACTAAGGAATACACGAGTTCTAAAGTTACCAATCATGCTTGACTGGTGCATGGACGATGGGCATTGCTATCGCCGCTGCATGCTTGTCCGGTTCCCTGCCATTGCCCTGTATGGACAGGTCCGTGCCAAGACCACTTGAGAGGGTGAGAGGGTGAGCGTCTGACGCAATGTGATTTGTGATTTGACTGGATCAGATTGCTACTCCTTGATTGTGTCAGCGACCTTGTCGTCGAAACCCGGACGCCCTTGCGCAACCATGGTCGCGATCGCGAGGCCCCAAAAGCCTTGGGTGCCGCTTGCAAGGTTGTTGGGCGTGTCAGCGGAGTGACCAGTTGCCTCTTCGCCGGTCCAATCCCCTCGCACCGGCGCTGCTAAGCTAGTAACAAGCAGCACCGGAATGAGTGAACGGCTGACGTGTTCGGCCAGCCGAGACCATCGCCTCATTACAGGTCGTGGGACAGGCGCACCGTGTAGATCTGCCTGAGTGGATTATCGAGGCTGATCTCCAGACCAGGGCGCTGGGGTATTGGATCTGCCTCGTAGCCAAACAAGTTCTGAACACCAACGCTCACCTGGGTATTTCCGTCGCGACCAAACAGATCCCTGAAGGTGTAGTTGTAGAAAACATCCCAATAGGTTGCAGAGTCAATCTCGCCCTCGGGGTTACCCGCGTGGAGCGAACCATCGAAGTTCCTGTCATCAACGCCACTGTGATAGCGGGCCGTCAACCGGGCGCGATGACTACCATAACGCCATGACACGGTGCCGTTGGCACGCCAGTCAGGAATTGCAGGCCTTCCTTGGAAGTTTCGATGACCGGCTGCATTGACCCGGGGGGCTTCGACATCGTCCTGATACTCATACTTCAGCATGTGAGTGGCCTGCAAGCGCAGATCAAAAGATCCCCACTCACCACCAATGAATGGCAACGACGCGGCATCGAAACTGTAGCGTGCTTGCAAGTCAAGGGCGTGAACCTCCTCGGATAGCAAATTCGTCCAGCCACCTGTGACTGTGTTGATAAAGCCGATGGGTTGGCCGCCAACAACATCCCGTGTGTAGGTCGGAGTTTCTTCCGACAGGATCCAGTCACTTCGGGCTTGAATTGCACAAGCCTCGGTGGGCGCTGCTCCACACTCGGCGGCATAGAACTCCCCGAACCGGATCTGCTCCATGTTGGCGATAGCGGCTTGCAGCAACAGCGTGAGGACATTCTGGTAATCGATCTCTATGTAGTCAGCCTGTAATGACAGATCGCCGTCGAGCAAATGCAGCGTAAACCCGATGTTGTAAGTATCAGCAGTCTCCGGCAACAGATCGGGATTGCCACCTCGCACCTCCACAATCGGTGAGGTGGCCGGCAGCATATCGCCAGTTTCCTGATAGGAGCAGACATCTTCACCACCAACTGCAGGAATGATGATCGGGAATATCACCGCGCAGGTCGGATCTGTAGTCACCCTGGGGGCTTCGATCCGATCTGTAAACAAACCAGTCAGCGTGGGCACGATGAATGCCTCACTCCATGTGGCTCGCAGCGACAACCAGTCTGTTGGTTGCATCAGCAGCCCGACCTTACCGACCGTCGAGTCAAACGACGAATCGGACGAACCACCCAAAAGATCCTCGGCGTCATTCTGGCTGTGCCGTGCAGCCAACTGCAGTTCAACCGGACCTGACCAGTTGTAGTCCATCACGGGGATACGAAGCTCGGCGAACATATCAAGCGCTTCTACCTTGTAGTGGGTCTCATCTGTTTGGATACCATAGGTTGCCGTACCGGTTGACCGTAGCGCATTTGGCTGGGCGTTAATCTCCTCTCGGCGCATTTCAATACCGAAGGCAGCACCAACAAGTCCAGCGGGCAACTCGAACAAATCGCCACTGGCCACCACATCAAAAATCTGGCTGGTTGAAACCGTACGGTCCTCATTGAACGCAAAGATCGAGTTCACTACATCGTCCGAGTTGTAACCCGGATCCGTTGGGCTTGTTACCACTGGCTGGGGTACGCGGTTTACTACGTGGAACTGGCTGGTAGAGAATGGGTTGAACTGAACACAGTTCCCTGCTGCAACATCTGCAGGATTGACGCAATCAAACATCGACTGCAACTGCGGCGTGCTGAAGTTCGATACCGATCCAAACGCGATCGCATACTGTTCTTCGCGCCAGCCATAGATGGCAGTCGCATCCACAATCCATGAGGTGTCCGGAATATCAACCGAGATCCCCGTGGACAGGCGGAAGTTGTCTGAATAACGACGCCGCGGAATCGAGCCATCCGCACGAACTGCATCGGGAAATCCCTGAATGTTCTTGCCGAAAGGTGTCCAGTTTCGCAGGACGACATCCTCATTGAAGGGGATACCACCGTCGACTGCATCCACCGCTGCGCTCGGGTTCGTGGGATCTGGTGCATTGGGCGCAAAGGCATTGGCAGCGAGTAAGACTGGTGCTCCAAAGACGCCTTGCAATGCAGGCGTGACTACACCGTCATAACCACGGTCGGGGAAACCATCGCCGCCTGCGCAATCGACAAAATTGCAATTGTCCTGGGCATAAAGCAGTTGTGATGTTGCCGAGCTCACGGGGTCACGAAAGGCACCCACAGCAGTGGTATTGCTGTAGGCCCGGTATGGGTTACCCGGCAGGTCGCCGGGCACAAAGAAAGGCGAATTCGCCACCAGCGGCGCAGGGCTGTTACGGGTTTCCACTTCGGTGCGACCGAAAACCAGATCCGCGTGCAGGGTGATGTCATCGTTGAACTGGAACTCATAACGCGTATAGGCGAGGAGCGTGTCGAGTTCGCCGTTCCAGTCACTGTAGTCGATGATGCTCGGCCGACAATTTAACCTCGTCGGTGTCGGGACACCCCATCGTCGGTAACCGATTGCAGAGGGATCATCGCCCGGGTCCATAAAGTCAAAGCCGCAACCCGGGTCAACCAGGCCGTTGGGGTTCACCAGGTTGGCGTTGGTTACCGTGCCCGCCGCGTTGCGGCGTGGCACGAAGGCGGATCCGGGAAAGCCTGTAGCACGAAAACCAAAAGCACTTCCAGATTGGGACTCCATGTACTTAGGCGTATCACGATGCGCCAGGCCCTCACGTTGCCGATATTCCATGGCGAACAAAAAGTTGCTGCGTTCCGCGTCGATGCCAGTGAGTAAAGATAGTTTGTAATCTGGTGCGGATGCGTGCCATTGATCACGACGTTCGATCTCTAGCTTAACGCCATCAAAAGACTTGTAGGGAATATAGTTAACCACACCAGCGACGGCGTCGGTACCATATAGCGCTGAGGCACCATCCATCAGTACTTCAATCCGCTGTATCGCAATGCGTGGATAGATAAAATTGGCATCTCCAAACACAATCCGGTGGCCATCCATCAATGACATCGTGGCACGCGGCCCCAGGCCACGCAGGTTTGGTGTTGCGACGGCGCCCTGGTCCGAAGGACCACCGACACCACGACCACCGGTGCCCACACCAAGCACTTCAGTACCATAGTTCTGGGGCATATTGAAAATGATGTCACCCAGATTCGTGGTGGCCGAGGCCTCGATGTCAAATGCATTGATGACCTGGAGAGGTGATGGCGTGTCGAAGTTGTCCCGGCGAATATAACTACCAGTCACCCGAATTTCCTCAATCTGGGCTTCTTGTTCTTCTGCTTGCGTGAGACTGGCAAGTCCACTTGCGGTACACAGTACCACTACACATGCAAACGTCCTGCCCTGCTTTATATTGGCCATAGACCCTCCCCTTTCCTGATAGTGGCGAAAAACTAAATGATGGCGAAAAAACTCGTCTTTATAGCAATGGTGTTGTAATCGCGACACAGATAGTGACCCGACTCATAATGTGTGTCAATCTTTTTTATCTGCAGATTTCAATTAAGTATTGGAGCCACCTAAAAAATGATCGCTGAAATTGACTATTCTCGATTATTCGAGATTTTCATATATTATCGGATGAAATATGTTGCTACCCTTCCAGCGTTTGGTTATCCAGCAATCTTGCTCCTCAACGGGGCGCTTAAGCAGACATAATACGCCGAATGGGTAACACCAGGTAGTCTGAGCGTTTACTCTATGGATGCTCTTCAGTATAGATATTTATATCACAGGATTTATATATATCAATACTGAACCAGACAAGATTGTCTAGTGGTGCATCTATATTTGAAAGAAAGAGATAGAGTAAAATGTGAAATTTCTAATTTTGAAAGCTATACACCTCGTCGGCGTAGCGGACTCCTTCACGGTTCAAAAACTTCCGGTCCAAGCCGACCTGTCGATCAATCAGAACCTGTAATCGCAACTTGCTGAAAGAACCTCAAGCCTTGCTGGCCCTGAATTACTCTCCGTTCTACATTACGGGAATCTCTCCCACCGTGGTAACCCGATGGCCCTTTCGCTCTGCGGGAAAATAATTCCACACTGCGATCGCGTTTTTTGACCTCTCAGACCGGCGCTGAAAACTTGCATTCTCAATGTGATGGCAAAGTAAATGCAGGAGGAAATCCGCCTCATTGGCAGGCAATCCATTGATACATTCAGTGAACTGGTGATTCACCTATAACTCTCTATACTTTTATACCTGCATAGCTATACCTGCATAGCCCTATACCACAATCCCCGGTGCCCACCATTTCACCGTGTGGCGACCAAACCCATAACAAGCACCTTCGTTGAATAGTTGGTACTCGATCGTCCTAAACCAGGTTCGACCCGATTCACCCTTATCTACTAACCTGAGCTCTGCGCGATAACTTTCATCCAAAAAAATTGGGCTCTCAAATACCATTTGCATGCGGCCGTTCATGCCTGGAAGAACAGCGTTCTCTATTGGTAACTGTGACTGGCCATGTCGAGTGATCGGCAACAGGGCACAAGAAGGTGTCAGGGCTCCACCAAAGGGCGATTTCCCGGTAAACCATCGTCCCGCCACGCCTGGTGACAGGGCCTGTTCAAACAAGGCTTTCGCCGGAGTAAAGTCAAGCGGCTCAAGCTGTGTGCCAAGCACCGATTGGGGAAAAGCTATACCGGCACGCTTGCCATCTTCAGCCGCATTCCAGGGAGGGTTGGTGCCAAGGCCCAACCTGCCAACGCATGTCGATCGATCTTCTTCTGTCAGCACAGCAAACCCGACGCCTGGACCGTCATCTTCGGTCAACACAACTCTAACAGGTTCATCATCGTAGACAGCAGCTACAAACTTCATATCATGCCAACCACCCTCGAACCAAGCTGGCCCAAAATAGTCGCCAATCGCGTCTTCAACTAATAGAGAAATCGTGGTGCCAGGAACGAAGCCACGACGAAACCCCATTTCCCTCGCCTTGTCATCATCGTGGATAGAGCCCTGTTTCCCCGCCGCCGGATTGATTAGCCTAATTGGATTGCCTTCATAGACGATTCTTGTCATAGGACTCTCTTATCGTAGTACTCCGGACTCGATCAGATTTTCGATCTCGACACTGGAAAAATTGAGCGGATGCGCACGAAGCACCTCGTGGTTGTGCTCTCCAAGTGTCGGTGCCCGCTCTATCTTTCGATCCATTCCCACAAAATGAATCGCTTCACGATCCAGCGTCAGCGTAATGTCTGGATCAGTCGGTTGTACAACCTGTTGGTAATGATGTCGATGAGCGAGTTGGGGGTCTCGTTCGATCATGTCATCAAGCATCTCTACAAGTGCCGCCGCAATACCCATTGACTGTAATTCATCTGCCAATTGCCAGCCATCTTGAGCCATGGTCCACTGCGCAATGATGGCATCAAGTTCATCTTCATGCAGTTTGCGGCTTTCGTGGTTTGCAAATCGCGGGTCCTCTGCCATCTCTGGCTTTCCCATCGCCTGACACAAAATCTGCCACTTTGCATCATCGTCTACTACAATCGCGCACCACCTGTCTTCTCCAGCGACAGGATAAACGCCATGAGGGCAATAATTGAAATTACGATTCGCATTCCTCGGTACCACACCTTCCAGGCCGAATCGCATCCACTCCACACCAAGTAGCGAGATCATCGCAGATAGTTGGTCTATAACGATCTCTTGCCCAACACCGGTCTGCCGGCTCTTATAGACCGCCGCAAGCACTTGCATCGCCAGCAAGTAAGGTGAGGTGAAGTCCGGATATGCGCAACAAATGCCCCAGGGCGGGCTTCCTTCAAACCCGGAGATTTCATTAAACCCGGAGGCAGCCATCAGAATGCCACCAAAGGTGCCACGATTGGCCCAGGGCCCCTCATTGCCGCAGCCTGGGAGGTGCGCGAAGACAATACGTGGGTTAATGGACTTTAGCGTCTCGTAGCCAAGACCCATTCGATCAAGCACGCCGGCACGAAAGTTATTGGTAACAACATCTGCGTCGGCGACCATGCGCTTGACGATATCAATTGCCTCGGCTCGAGTGAGATCCAGGCTGACGGATTTCTTGCCTGCATTGGCGTCATTGAACATCCCACTGGTGTTGGCCGTGGGCCCAGAGTGTCTTACGGTGTCAGGCCGCACCGATGACTCGATACGAATGACCTCGGCCCCAAAGTTGGCAAGTATGCGAGTACCGAGTGGGCCGGCGAGCACCCAGGTAAAGTCGAGCACACGGATACCTGAGAGGGGATTAGAAAGGTCGCTGGTATCATCATGAGACTGTGGCCCTTGAATTACATGCTCACGCGCCTCTTCCATGACTTCCCGGGAGTGTTCCCCGAGTTGCGGTGCTGGTCGAATCCGCTGATCGCCCCTGACGCCTGCGACAGGACTACGCACGAAAGACAGATTGCGGCCCAGCGCTGACGACCGGACCTCAGAAAATTGTCGAGTCGCGATAAAGTGTTCGGTCTGCGTCATATCTTCAAAGCGACCGACCGGCAATCCGATGAGATCAAGGGACTCCACCAACGCCATGACCTCTCGCGCAGAACTGACCCTGGCAATCTGCGCCATAATGTCGGCACCGGGAGCACCTTCGCTGGAGCCCGGTTCAAAACCATGCTCGCGTGCGTAGGACTCCAGTCTGTGCACACTGTTCGGTGTTGCCCGTGCCGCCATGTAACGACCATCGGCACAACGATGGATTGGCCCCATGAAGCCCCGCCTTTGGGGTACCCGATTCTCCCGCGTATAAATACATGGATTCATGCTCTGCACCACCAACATCGTGGTTGCTTCCTGCACTGATATATCGACCCATCTGCCGGTACCGCTGCCTTGTGCACCGTACCAGGCCACCATCGCGCCGGTCGCTGCCAGTAAACCAGCCATTTTATATGAGGGATCACCATTACCCTGCATGGGGGGCTCGTCCGGAGAACCGCTAACCCCGAGAATCCCGCCTGTGGCCGCTGCGATCAGATCATTACCGTGGCGTGTTGACCAGGGGCCATCCTGTCCAAACGGTGAAACAGAAACATAGACCAGCCAGGGATACCGTTCTGCGAGTTGTTGGTAACCAAGGCCAAATCGATCAAGATGCCCGGGCTGCCCCGATTCCACCAGCACATGTGTGGTGGTCAGTATTTGATGCAGTGATTTGATTCCTTCTGCATCCTCAAGGTCGAGCACCACTGAGCGTTTGTTCGCATTGTGGTACTGATGATAATAGCCCAGCTCGACCCCGAAATTGCCATCGATGAACGGTCCAGATTGCCGAAGGGAACCACCATCAGCCGCTTCAACACGGATGACATCGGCACCCAGGTCCGCCAGCAGGCGCGTGCCAAAGACGCCAGAGACATCCGTCAAGTCAAGTACGCGAAGTTGTTCTAATACACCCATTGATTCAGCCTTTATTCGAGGTTCAACATCCCTTTAGTTGACTGACTCTATCCGGAAATATAAATTAACAATGTGTGAGGATAATACAGATTATAGTATCCAGGTACTAGATCTACATGAGCACTACCAGCTCAATATCTGTCTATATCAATAACCAAGACGGGAGTATGACTTGATGAGTGCCGAACCGTGGAATTTTGAGGGTGATATCCGGCAACTGGGAAATCCATCCGCGAGCAAAAAACGCTCGATCCACGATGATCAAACCGCTCGTACGCTGGGTTTCAAAGGTGCCTTTGTGCCCGGAAGTGTTGTTGGCACACTGGCAATACCAGCAATTCTGGAGCGGTATGATGAAGACTGGTTCAAAGGTGGATGGTACAACTTCAAATTTGTATCACCTGTCTACACCAACGACTACGTCCATGTCGTTGCCGCAGACACTGGCGCTGGGGAAATCGAAATTCGGGTTGTCACGCATGATCAGCGTCTCTGTCTCACTGGTCGCGCCGGGCTTGGACTCAAGCAACCCATGCAGGTCTCGGGAGGTGATGATGATGTCTTTCCCGATGCCATCATTGGCCAGACGTTTGAAGACAAGACGATCACTGTTGAAAGGGCCCAAGCACAAGACATGCTCGACGCGGCCAGAGATACTTCACCACTATGGGAACGGCTGGTACCACCGGAACACTGGATGGGCGTGGCGTTACGGATGATGGACTGGAAGCTGATCCCACTGACAGATATTCAACCACCTGGAATGTGGGCCGAGCATGCCTTGATAGTTAAAAGGCCACTAGGTTACGGTACCTGGCATCTCTCCGAGTATCTGGCTGCCAAGGGCCGCTCAGGGCGCGCCAACTTCGTCGATTGTGCGTTCTCGATCAGGGATGAATCCGGCGAGGAAGTTGCGGTGGGTCGCCAGAAGAACAAGTTTATTCGTTCTGTCGTATGAGCGATCCGTTACGGACTGATCTTGAAAGGCAAGGCTGGCACGTTAAACCGCTCACCATCCTGCTCCACATCCTTAAAAGCGTGTCGTGCAAGCGCCTGGGGGCTTTTCCGGAGCGAAAAAGGATCTTCTACCGGTGCAAACGTCCAGCCTTTTTTGGCCGCCGCAGCAAACCATTCATATTTTGTTTTTCCTGCCAGGGCATTCTCGAATGAAGCAGCCATGGTGTCCCAGGGCTGTGGACCGCCAGGGCCCACGTATTCATCTCCGACAAATTCCCCAAGGCCCAAAAACCTCGCTACCTCCTGCCAGGGCACGCTCACTCTGATCACGTAAAGTGTATCCATTATGACCCAGTCATCTTATAGAAACGGATTAGATCAGTTCCGCTAACATAGTTCACCTGGCCACAAATATAGGGGGTAATAGACCTTTGAATTGACATATAAAGATATTTGGTAGGATACTCAATCCGCATCAATTCTGGTTGGAGTCTTCATTGAACAGTCGGGACTGTGGCGATACCGCCGACGAACCCAAACAACATCCACTGGCAGGCACCCGTGTGCTGGACCTTACCGACGCGCGCGGCGAGATTGCGGGACGCATCCTCGCAGATCTGGGTGCGGATGTCGTTAAAATCGAACCACCGGGTGGAGTAAATTCGCGCCAGCTCCCTCCATGGGACGATAGCGGTAACTCCTTGTTCTGGGCGAGTTATGGCATCGGTAAATCCTGCATACTGCTCGACTTGTACAATCCTGGTGATAAATCGACGTTCCTGTCTCTTGTCGAATTTGCCGACATACTCCTCGAAAGCTTCGACCCCGGTTATGCCGCAAATCTCGGCATAGACGAAAAGGTGCTGATGAAACTCAACCCGCGGCTCGTCTATGTTGCGATCACCGCATTTGGCAGGCATGGGCCGAAATCCAGCTGGCCCGCCAGCAATCTGACGCTGGAAGCGGCGGGCGGACGGCTTTCCATACAGGGTGACCCGGATCGCGAACCCCTTCCAGTCGGCTATCCGCAAGCCTGGTTGCACGCAGGTGCCCAGGCAGCGGCAGACTCCATCATCGCACTCAACGAGCGGGAGCATTCACAACTGGGGCAATTTCTCGACCTGTCATGCCAGGAGGCAATCTGGTGGACCTTGATGGCTGCGCAAGGAACACCGGTATGTCTCGGTACCAATCCGCCCGGCAGCGGCGATGACCGTGGTGATATGAAGCCGACGCAAGGTCCCAGGACCGTATCGGCACTGGATGGTCTGGTCACCATCGCGCCCGGTGCCAGCCCGCCCGGAACACGTACGATGTATTCGTTCGCAATCGACGAGGCGAAACAGCGTGGCGAATCGAATGACGAACTCGATGCCGTTGACTGGGACAATTGGATGACCGCTTATCGTGACGGCCAGCTCACACCTGAGCTCATGACCGCCGCGTCCAAACTCCTCGACGCCTATGTGGAGAGGCGAACCAAACTCGAACTCATCGAGTGGGCGATGAACAACAATCTTCGCCTTGGACCACTTAATACGACGAAGGACCTTCTGGAATTTCCACAGTACCGCGAGCGCGGTTTCTTCGATGACGATGGTCGGAAATCCCTGCCGTGGGCGTGGGCCCATTTTTCACGAACACCCCTTAGAAAATTCCGCAGGACTGAGGCAAGCGAGGTACCATCCTGGACTTCCAAACCTTCCCCCGCCCCCGGTCCAATTGATACTGACGCACGAACTGGCAATGCGTTTGAAGGCCTGAAGGTCGCTGATTTTTCCTGGGTGGCAGCTGGCCCGACCATCGCCAAGGCACTGGCAGACCACGGGGCAACTGTGGTGAAGATTGAGTCGTCCACACGTCCTGACTTGTCGCGTACGTTGGCCCCGCACATTGATGGCAAACCCGGGTTAAATCGGAGTTACTGGAGCTTTCTGTATGCCACGTCCAAACTTTCGCTTCAATGTAACCTGTCGACAGATGCAGGCAAGCGTCTGGCGCGTTCAATGTGTGATTGGGCCGACGTTGTGATTGAAAGTTTTTCAACCGGGACCATGAAGAAAATGGGTCTCGACTACGAGACATTGTCCGACAAAAATCCTGACCTCATCATGCTGAGTACATCAATGCTCGGCCAGACTGGTGCGTTCAGTCGCTATGCAGGCTTCGGGCAGCAGGCATCCGGATTCAGTGGCTTTCACTACATCACGGGCTGGCCAGACCGTACCCCTTGTGGAGTGGCAACGCCTTACACGGATGTGGTCGCACCCAAGTTCGGTATTGCGGCTATTGGCGCCGCCATCCTTGAACGCCGACGCTCAGGACGCGGACAATACATCGACCTTGCTCAGGCTGAATCTTCTATGCTGTTTCTTGCCCCCTACATTCTCGATGAATCAGCTAATGGGCATACAGCAGAGCGAATGGGCTTCGATTCGATCTATACCTGTCCACAAGGTGTGTACTCCACCCTCGGTACGGAACGATACATCGCGATCGCGGCAGAGACCGTCTCACAATGGCACGCATTGTGCGCGCTGATTCCCGAATTTCCTTTTGTCAACGCCGAGTACGATATATTCGAAAGGCGTTGGAACGATCGCGTCCAGATCAACGCAGCCATTGCAGCCTGGACCGCACACAAGGACCCATTCGCCTTGGAGAGACAGCTGACCGCGGCCGGCATTCCCGCATCGGTCGTGCAACGACCTCTGGACGTATTCGCTGATCCACAAATTGAAGCCCGGGGCATCAAGCAAGTATTGCCGCATACCGAATGTGGTGATGTCGTCCATTATGGCTTCTGCACTCGTTTTTCCTCCAAGCCACAAATGATTCGATTCGCCCCGCCGTGCATCGGTGAGCATAATGAACTGGTTCTCCGAGAGTTTCTGAAACTCACCGACGAGGAAATAAATGAACTTGAGCGGCAGGGTGCGCTCGAGTAGAGAGCCAGCGCAGACCTGAGCCGGGCTTTAGACGACCAACCTGGATCGCGGGGAAGTACGCGATCGAACACATTGCGGACGCAAAAAAAAGCGAGTGCCAAGGCACTCGCTTGAACAAGTCGGGTGAGGGGTACCCGACCAGGAGGAATCGTCCAGTGGCTTTCTCACAGCGTCCTTAGATGTAGAATTCGGACTGCCTGACATGAACGTCATTTTTTGATTATTACGGATATAAACATTATTTCAGGTATTGGCTATAACTCGGCTTTTTCAATTGATATTAGCACGTATTATACGTAGATATTGATTCTTTTATATATATAAAGATTATAGTTTATAGAAATATTTAGAATCTTTAAATAAAAATTAAGGTCAGCGATACCTGTGGGCGACGGGCATGATAGCGATGATTTGTAATGAACCGATCCAGGCTGCCGAATTGCAAGACCTTGATTTCTCCGGCTATTCAAGCGTCCGATTTAACCTACTCAAGGTATTCAAAGTCAGCAGCATGTTTCAGCGCAGACGTTGAGTGAAAATCAGCAGCCTCAAATCATCTTCGTTGAGTCGCACTCCGATTCCATATCAGGCGCGAAGCGCCCGTCGCGTCGTTTCTCGCCAGAAACCCGTGGTGGCGTTTTTCATATCGTCCAACAGGACGTAGACCAGCGGCAAGATTACCAGTGTAATCAGCGTGGAAAACGCTAGACCGCCAATGAGCGTTCGCGCCATCGGGAAATAGGAAGGTCCTGTACCGCCCACGCGCACATCACCGATCGCCAGCGGTAGCATGGCGACGAACGTAGTGCAGACAGTCATCAATATGGGTCGCAGTCGATGCCGTCCACTCGCCACCACCGCATCAATGCGCGCCATGCCTTCACCCCTCAATTGGATAATCCGATTGAGCAGGACAATGGCGTTGTTCACTACAATACCTGCAAGCAACAACATTCCGGTGAGCGCCATTGACGTCATGGTGGTATCCGTAATCCAGAGCGAGAGAATCGCGCCGACCACCGAGTAACCAATCGCGATGATCACCGCACTGGGAAACAACACCGATTCGAAAAGGGCGGCCATCACCATGTACACTAGAACCATAGCGAATATGACGTTGAAAACCATTTCGCGAAACATCTCATCATCGCGTTCAAATTCGCGACCTAACTCCCAGCGATAGCCGGGGGGCAACTCAAATTTCTTCATGGTGTCCTCGACGACAACCTGGGCCATCTGTGGCGGGCCGCGCTGGCTTGAGAAATTGATGTTGATCGAAGTTTCTCGGTTCTCGCGCCTTATGGCCCGCATAGACGAATCGAATGTAATATTGGCGACTGTTTCAAGCGCAACGGTATCACCGCTAGCCAGAAATAGCGGCAGACTCCTTAACGTATCGATATCCGCATCCTCGCGTCCCTCAAGTTCCAGATAAATGTCGACTTCGCGGCCATCTTCCACAAAGCCACGGCGGAGACTGCGGCCACCGAGCGCAATCGACAACGCCTGTGACACCATCGACGCCGTAATCCCCATTTGGCTTGCTTGTTCTGGCTTCAACTGGACCCTGATCTCCTCACGGCTAGGCTCGCCATCATGTCCCACATTAGCGAGCATCGGATGCTGTTCTAGCACTGATACAAGTTCGTCACCAATCCGCACCAATTCTTCAGTCGAATCGCCAATCAATCTGAGTCCCAGACCACCGCCGCGAGGACCTCCGAAGCCGCGACGCCCGCCGGCAAACCTTAACCCCATGTCTGGTAGCCGGGGAATGTCCTCCATGATCATATCCTTGATAACTGTCGGAGACTGCGTATAGTTTTTCTTGAGATTGATGATGGTCTTGCCCCGATCCGTATCGTAAGAGGTGAAGATGTTATCAATTTCGAAACGGTCTTTGTTGTCGATGAGATACGAGTCAACGCGATCTACAAAGGCCTCTATGTACTCGATATCCAGTGACCCGCGAACGAAATAGTTGAGCTCGAGTCGGGGAGACTCTTGCTCAGGATTCATGTTGACCTCGAGCAACTGGTAAATGAACCATCCGCTTGCCGCGATGCCAAGTGCGATCAGCATGCTGAGCAACCTGAATCGAAGCGTCACCCGCACCATGCGTTCGTAATGGTGCGTCAGCCAGTCGATAAAGTGATGGGACGGATCCTGGCGTGGCATCGGTATTCTCGCCATCAGCGTCGGCACCAACGTCTGCGCGACTAACAGTGAACCTAATAGTGCCGCGCAAAGGGGAAGTGCAATGTTCTGTTGGACCACTGCAACCTGTGGGTTGTCAGTCATGAATGATGGAACAAAGACCACAACGGTCGTGAGCGTTCCCGCCGTGATCGCTAGCCCGATCTCCGATACGCCCTGGGTTGCCGCCTCAGCAGGATTTGTGTCGGCGTCACGCCGCCTGAGCGCAATCGCCTCCGAAACCACCACGCTGTTGTCGACCAGAAGGCCTATAGCCAGCATGAGCCCGACGACAGAGAGAATGTTTAGTGTCATTCCCAGGAAATACATGATGCCGAGCGCCCCGCACAGGGCAAGTGGCACGGTCGCCGCAATCAATAGGGAAACGTGCACTTGCCTGAGAAATAGAAAAAGGACAATGACGGAGAGCAGGCCACCGATCAATCCGCTGTCACGCAAATCATTGAGCGATTTGATAACCGTTTCGGCCTGACTGTCCAGGGAATAAAAGCGGGTGTTCTCAAATACCGGGTCTTCCCTGATCTCTGCCAGCTGCTTCTCGATTTCCCTCGAGACGGCCACGAGATTCGCTTCTGGTCGCTTAAATACGGAAACGCCAAGAGATCGCTCGCCATTGACACGTCGCCGTTCATTGTCTTCGTCCGGCGTTTCGCGGACTGTGGCGATGTCATTGAGGATAATGCCGCTTACATTCAGCGGCAATGTGCGAATCGCGTCCAGACTTTCGTACCGACCCAGAGGACGGACCTGGTATTCCTGTCTGCCTGACTCGAAAGTCCCGGCGGACACGTAAAAGTTTTCTGCCTGCAAGCGGCGCGATATATCTATGTAATCGAGGCCATAGGTTGCGACCCGATCCGGATCGAGGGAAATCTGGATATAGTTCTGGACGATGCCATACAGATTGACGGAGTTAACGCCCGGTACGCGTTCGAGCTCTGCGCGCACATGCGTATCGAGCAGTTCGAATGCCTCGTCCTCGTCAAGATCCGACGCCACGATCATCATATTCATAACCGGCGTGCTGTTCGGATCTTGCTGACGCAGCTGAATATAGCGGATGTCTTCAGGAAGTCGATGACGGATTCCCTCGATGAGTTCCTTCGCCTCGATACCCTTACCTGTGACGTCGCTGCTTTTGTCCAGAGAAAGATTGATGAAAAGGAATCCGGGACGCGAGAACGTAAACATTCTGTCAATACCGCTCATAGTCGACAGCACTTCTTCTACCTGACGCGTCAGGTTACGTTCAACCTCGGTGGCGCTGGCGTTGCCATAGGGGATGCCAATACCGACATAAGGAACCTCGACGTCGGGAAACTGTTCAATTGGCAGCCGAAATGCGGAGAAGATACCCATCATCGCCAAACCGATGAATGTCATAACAACAGTAACAGGACGGCGAATAGCCAGGCTCGATAACCTCACACCTGTCCCTCCTGAAACCGGGATTGGCCTGTTACATCGGCCTCCAGAACTTTTCGATCAATCAGCTCATATACGACAGGAATCAAAATTAACGTCAGGAAGGTAGATACGAGCAAACCCCCAATCACCGTAACCGCCATTGGTGTCCTGAGTTCGCTCGCCTCGCCAAGGCCGATCGCCATCGGAGTGAGGCCGAGTACAGTCGTTAACGTAGTCATAAGAATAGGGCGAAGTCGCTGACTCGCAGCGTCAATAATTGCCTCACGCTTGGCGGTGCCCGCTTCTCGTAGCTGATTTACGCGATCAATCAGCACTATAGAGTTGTTGACGACTATGCCGACGAGCAGGATCATGCCAATGAAAACCACGATGGAAACGCTGGTTCCGGTAATCACCAGGGCGAGAATTGCCCCAACCCCCGCCAGTGGAATCGTAAACATGATTATGAAGGGGTGAAGCAACGATTCGAAAAGGGATGCCATAACAAGGTAGACCATGATCAACGCCAGAGCGAGCGCAAACTGCAGGGAGCGGAAGGAGGCTTCCATCTCCTCATTCTGGCCCCCAATGACGCTCTTGACTCCAGTCGGGTGTGGAATTACTGCCAGGAGTTCCCTCGTCTCCTCGGCTGCAGCGCCGAGGTCTCCATCGGGAACGTTAGCGCTGACAATTGCAACGCGCTGTTGCCCGATACGCTGCACATCTGCAGGCCCGATACCTGGAAATATCCGTGCCACGCTTGAAAGCCGGATCTGCCGTTCTGCCTCGGGGTTCACGACAATATTCTCGATGTCTTCGACAGAGTTCCGATGTTCTTCAGCGACCCGCAGTCGAATATCAATCTTCTTGTCTCTCAGCGTGAATTCGGTTGGCACTTCACCCTTGACCTTCCTAACGATTCCATTGGCGACATCGGGAACAGTCAGTCCAAGGGATGCAATCCGATCCTGGTCGAATTCGATCTGAATCTCCGGATACCCCGACTGCATAGATGACTCAACGTCGTGGAATGTGTTCGAGTTCGCCATGGCCTCAGATAGTCGTTCCGCAACCTCACGAATTTCCTCGAGGTTAGAGCCGAATACCTGGACCTCAAGGGGCGTTGAAAACGTGAACAGCTGCGGTCTCTCCAGCTTGTATCGGGCGTCGGGTATATCCTCCAATATTGATCGCGCGAGATCCATGACTTCCGTTTCGCCTTCGCTTGTCGTACCTTTTCGCAATGAGACGTTGAGCTCACCGACATTTTCGCCGCCGCTGACGGAGGAAGCATCAAGGCGTCCGCCTGTCCCGGCAATCGAGTAAGTCTTCTCTACTGACTTCATATTCCCGAGAGGTGATTGAATGTCATTGATAATGCGATCAGTCAATTCAAGGCGCGTACCGGCTGATAGCTCGAAATCGACTTTGAACTCACCTTGTGACAACGGTGGAATCAACTCAAGAGCAAGCAATGGTAGAAGCGCGATACTGCCCATAAGCGTGAGCAATGCAAGTGATATGGTCACTAACCTGAAATGCAGTGCACGTAGCAGCAGACCTGCGTATGCGTTCGCGAGTCGCTCATAGCCGAGGTCAAAGCCATCGAGTACAGGCTTCAAAATTGCCGTGCAAATGGACACGACGATGCCCAACGCTTTGATCGCGCCGATCAATAAGTAACGTGGCGCTTCAGTAAACAAGTAGCGCAGCGGTAAAAATAGACGCGATAAAATTGTGGGTTGCAGCGTGACTGGTTCTGGTTCGAAGCGCGGTCGTCCGCCAAGCGCAGAAAGCATGGGGATCAACGTAAACGCGAGTACTAATGAGGCAATCAGGGCAAAGGTGACGGTCAATGCCTGATCCTTGAACAACTGGCCCGCGATCCCTTCAACAAAAACCAGGGGCAAAAATACGGCGACCGTTGTCAACGTAGACGCGAGGACAGCCCCGCTGACTTCCGATGCACCTATATGTGATGCCTCAATCAGCGAACGCCCCTGCTCTCGATGCCGCCCTATGTTTTCCAGAACCACAATGGCATTGTCCATCAACATACCGACCGCAAGAGCGATGCCACCGAGGCTCATGACATTCAGCGTAATGTCCCCTATGTCCATTAAGGCGAAAGTCACCATCACGGATGCCGGAATGGTTGCTGTCACTATCAAGGTGCTTCGCAGGTCACGCAGGAACAAAAAAAGCACGATTATAGCCAGGACGGCACCCAAAATAGCTGCATTCTTAACCTCATCAATAGCCGCGGTGATAAATGTCGATTGGTCATAGATGGTGATGAGCTCAAAATTTTCCGGCATCAACGTGTTAATCTCATCCAACTTTTCACGGATGTTCTGTGCAACCGCAACGGTATTCGCATCACCTTCCTTGTACAGCGACAGCTCGATGGCCTCTCGCCCGTTAACTCGCATGATCGAATCCCGATCCTTCTGTCCCTCTGTAACTACCGCAACATCGCGTAGCCGCAGGATTTGGGCGCCACGTTGAAAGACAATGGTGTCGGCAATGTCTCCGATCGAGGTGAACTGGTTGAGCGTGCGAACGAGGTATTCTTGCGAGCCGTCTGTCAGACGTCCTCCCGAGAGGTTTACGTTAGTATTACGCAGGCGCTGACCTAATGCCTGGAGCGTAATGTTGAGCTGGGCAAGTTTTTCCTGGTCGACCTCAATCGAGACTTCGTCCTCGTAGCCACCGCCGACAATGACAGCAGCAACACCGGGAACGGGGTCGAGCCGCCGCTTCAGGAAATCATCGGCAAACTGACGAAGGGTCTGCAGGTCGTAAACGGGATCCGTGAGCGGTTCCGTTCGAATCAGCGCCATTCTAAAAACAGCGTCGAGATTCGGGTTGAGTCGCAATATTGAGGGTCGTTCGATGTCAAGGGGCAGCCGAACCAGATCCAGCTTTTCACGCACTTCGATCGCGGCGAGATCCATGTCACTTCCCCATGCGAACTCCAGAACGACGTCGGATCGCCCCGCGACAGAAATGGAATGCATGTCGCGAACGCCACTGATGACTCCAGCCCGTTGCTCGATACGGCGGGTGATCTGTTCCTCCACCTCTGCCGGTGCTGCACCCTCGAATTCCGTCCTGATTGTCAAGGTAGGGTAGGTGAGGTCGGGCAGAAGATTGAGGCCGAGGCGGTCGAGGGAAATACTGCCGAAGAGAACAACAGCCAGCGCGGCCATGGTAACGGTGACCGGGCGGGCGATGGATCCGGATACGAGGCTCATCTAGTTAAAGTCTGACTACCCGGACCGGTGCACCATCTCGCAGACTTCCCTGACCGGTCACAATCACCTGATCTCCTTCATTGAGGCCATCGATGATTTCTATTTCTCCACCCATTGAGTAACCGACGCGCACTGGTTGACGCATCGCCAATCCTTCTCTCACGACAAAGACGGTGCTTCCATCCTTTTTTGTGACCACGGCATCCCTGGATACCAGCAAGGCGTCTTCGTTTGAATCAAAGCGTATATCCACTCGCGCGAACATGCCGGGTTTCAGGACGTTATCAGGGTTATCGAGCGCAACAGTGACACGGAAAGTGCCAGATTGCGGATCGATCTGCGGTGCAACGCGTTCGACCACCCCGAGAAATTGACTTCCTTGAAGCGCATCTATGCGCACAGTTGCCAACTGGCCTTCTTCCAACTTAACCAGTTCCCTTTCGGGTACGTTAAGCACCGCCTCGACGATATCTGAGCGCTTGACCTCGAACGCGGAGTTGTTTGGAGCAAGTGTGTTGCCAAGCTTTATGTGTCGGACAGTCACAATACCGTCGATTGGCGCGCGGATCGTTGCCTCCTCGAGTTCATAGAGCTGTAGGGCAAGATTTGCTTGCTCTCGTTCGAGGTTGAAGCGCGCCTGATCGTAGGCGTCCGGTGAGATCATCTTGGTGTCGTACAGTTTTTTCGCCCGATCGAAAGCACGTTCGAAGCTATCGATATTGGTCCGCGTCCTAGCAACTTCTAATTCGAGCCGTCGCGTATCAAGTTGGGCGAGCGGCATGCCGGTAGTCACCTGATCACCTTCTTCGACGTGAATAGCTTCCACGATACCTTGCGTTTTGGCAACGACAACGGCCTCCTCCCCGGCAGTCAGTGACGCGGTAGTCGAATAAATTGCATCGACTCTCCCCCGTTGCACCTCCGTAACTGCCACCGGCACCGGGCGACTTTGGAGTCGCTCACGCATTTGCGCCATGCGCTCTGTTTGTGTCATCTCAGCTGGCGGGCTCGACGAGGAGCCCGCGGCGTCCTCGTTATTGGCATTCCCACATCCCGAAAGGAAACCGATGAGCCCTACCATAAATATGACCGGAAAATATCTAAGGATCAGGTAACGCATGGTTTCTATGACTGCCATCAACGGTTTCTATTGGTCGCGTGGTCCGCCCCGGCCATTGCCTGGACGACCGCCTCCATCCCCGGCCGCTTCTATACAGGTGGCGGCAAAATCCTCTGCCAGGGCAGCAGCAGGAACCAACGACACAAGCATCAACAACAGGTACTTACGCAATGTCTTACTCCATTTAGAGAAGGGTGATAGATGCCTATACGCGAAGATCGCGGATTTCCGTTGCTGGATCTCCTAAATTGTGGCCCTCATTGGCGGGCGATAGTCTAACATGTATTTTATATTATAAGATGTTTTGCTGAATTAATTGGATCGTATGTTTAGTCTTTGTGACAAGACGTTTTGACAGGTCACGGCTCATTTTATGATATTGAGAGACGCATAAGGTGAGACGACACCAGAAAATCAAGAAAGGAATAAAAGAAATTGATGGCAGCGATCCGGGAAGACCGCGGGTGATAACTCGCGAGCGCCCTTAGCCTGAGCTATCGGCGGCTCGCCAATCCGATAAAAGGGAGTAAGCCCGTTTGCCAACAGACTTCATTGATCGGCAAAGGATATTCCGCAGAATACCAGCTGGGCAAACCATAGAGGATCTGGCCAAACATTGGTTGTGCAATGCTGGGAGTAATATCTTCCTTGATTAATCCTGACGCTTGCGCATCGAACATGCGCTGGATCGAGGTATCACGTACTCCATTATTCCGAATCGAGATTAGTCGATTCTGCTGAGGCTTGAGTAAATGCATCGCGTTCAGGAATGTGAAAGGACCGGCTTTACTCGCGTGAAATGCGTAGAGGTTGTGCCGATGGATGATAGACGAGTCGAGCGGGTTCTGACCAAGATCCTTCGCGACGCGATGGCTATTTTCGACGATACCTACGCCTCGCAAATAGCAGTGGAACAGCAAATCCTGTTTGTCCATAAAATACTGGTAGACGACAGTCTTCGAGACGTTGAGTTCCTCTGCGATACGAGGAATTGATGCGTTAGCACCGGCCTGATTGAAATGCTGCGTTGCGGTCGACAGGATTGTATCTAACCTCTCTAGTTCGGGCGTTAGCGCGGAATTAAAACTCAGCAGTTCGGTACCGTCTTTGATGCTATAGCTCGCTTGTGGTACTTGGTCGACGGTCAATACGCCATTTCGAAGGATGCGACAAATTTCATCTACGATCCGCGAGAGAGGCAGTTTTCGAACATCGTCTGAAAATATGGCGCGATCAAAGAATGCGAGGCGCTCCAACAAACCTAACAATGCGTTGGCCATGGTCAATGAATCGCACCGCCGTATGGATCCCTCGGCGACTCCGCGTTCCAACAGGTCCTTAATCAGGTCGCGCAGTTCATTTCGGGCAACGGTGATCCTGAATAGATTGGGTTCAGGCAATCCGGAAACCAGGGCAGATCGAACCTGAAACTGGCGGTCCTCCACAAGTCCACGTCCGAAGAAGTCGATCAGGCGATCCAGTTCGGATTCTCCGGTCGACCGCAGAAGAAGGTTCTTGCGTCGCTCGATCAGCCAGCACAGAACCTCTTCCGCAAGGTGGTCCCTACCAAGGAAATAGTGATAGAGAGCAGTGTAAGCGACACCCAGGTGTTCAGCGACATCCTGCAAGCGCGTGGCGAGCAGGCCCTTCTCGCGCATCACTATCGCCGCCGCACGAATAATCTCTTCCTTGCGTCTGGACTGCTTGCTGCTTTCTTCCGACCTGAGAGCGACCGTCATCGTCTTTCCTTATCCAAGCCTGGGATCCTGAGATTTAGACTCAACTTATCAGTTCTACCGAGTCGAAAATTGAGACCATGCAATAGTATTTTGGTTCACGTTCTATCAAGTTCAAGCGGATTCAGGTAGCTCGATTAGGAGAAAATACTATGATAGAAAACACATTAGTGCTCCGTGAATCTCAATTAATGACGAGCATACAAATAATTATGGCGCGATACGCAGAAAAGGTCGAGTGTATACGCTTCTTTTCAAGGTTGTTCTCTTAAACGAAACTAACTAGTCACTTGCGAGGACCCTATCGGATGAGTTCAACCTGACGATTCGAAATATCCACCAATCTGCCAAGAGGGCCTGGCACAGCTTAATGATTTGAGACAAACCTTCTTTCGGAATGACCGGCTATACAGTGAACCATCTAAATTATTGTACTCCAAGCTGCAGAAGCTTATAGCGGACATCCGCGATACTGCAAGATGCCCTCTTCATACCCGATCGGTTGCCAGTCAGCGTTGGGACACTCATCATACAATCGATTACACTGCCATCGAACGGACAGCAACATACAGTCAGCCATCCAGCAGCGCTGAGAATATGCGCCTGAGCTTTTCCGGATGATGCGGTGGCCTGATATATCCTGCATGCTGACCTGAAGGGTCAAGCACGACCAGCACACCACTATGTTCAATTAGATACTGGTCCTCGCTTTCCGATGGGACTTTTGCATAGGCAATCGCCAGCTGGTCCGCCAGCCGCCGTATGTTTTCGCCTGTCCCGGTCAACCCGATAAAGGATGGATTAAAGCCCGTGACATAGTCTTTCAAGTGCGAGGGGTTGTCCCGCGCCGGGTCCACACTGACCATGATGACTGTGGGAACTTCCTGCATCTTTGATAACGCCAGGTTCAGGATGGACATGGTGGTAGGACAGACATCCGGGCAGTAGGTGAAACCAAAGAACACGATGGTCCAGTCACCGGAAATGGATTGCAGCC
The DNA here is from genome assembly GCA_040880285.1 of Pseudomonadales bacterium. Lineage (GTDB taxonomy): Bacteria > Pseudomonadota > Gammaproteobacteria > Pseudomonadales > Azotimanducaceae > JANQJA01. The sequence continues at coordinate 146,325 of JBBDIT010000014.1, forward strand.
TGGCCGGTTTACCATGGTGGTCCACCAGGGCAATATCATCGAGCGCAACTGGCGTCTCCAGTTTGAAATAACCGGCGTCCTGAAGCGCAGCGAGATCGGCGCTATCGCTGACGCGATGAAATTGACCGGCCAGCACCAGGCCAAATACTGCCACGGTTACCAGTATCCAGGGGGCCGACGTTTTTATGACTTCACTCAACAGGTCACCTCATAACATGTTATATATTGGAGCCAGTGGATTATTCGAACAAGCCTGACACCCATGAACAAGTATTTGATGCCTGCTGGCGTCGTGGTTTTGCTCTTCCTCATCTTTGGTGTACCGGCGATTCTGGTCCCCGCCACCATGAGTAATGTGCCAGAGCGGGCCAGAGTCAAGGTGCTCACCTTGCACCAGCATGCTGTTGATATCGTCAGCTCGAATTTCGCACATCACAATAATCCTGATGCAGTTCCCGGCAGATTGGCACCATTGCCACGCGACTCCATGGAGTGGATAAAACTCATCAATCCCGCTGGACGCAAAGCACCGGGCGGTGGCCATGCAATTCTTCTGGAACCCAATGATGAGACTGGTGCGATCGGTATCACGGGTGATGCGGAAGGCGTAACCATCATCCTTCCCGCGTTTGGCGGTTTGGAGCGGCAGGAAACCAGGATTACCGCGACGTCTGTTGCGGTACAACATTGATACCTGCCGTATTCGGTGGGATGGAGGCGCCAGTCAAGGCCCGGAGGGCAATCACGACGAATAGAAAGCCACCGATCGCTGACAGTAGCCCGCCGAAGCCCATCAAGCCCATTCCGGCAATTTGTTCGAGTGAGTCCAGTCCCTGCGCGGCGCCGGCAACTTTGCGCTGGACCCCATAACCACCTGACCAGACCAGACCGAGTATATGCAGGAACTGGCCGGTGCCATAGATCCAAAGCTGAACGTTAGCCCATTTGAATTCGACTCGTGAATATCCCAGGCGTGGCAGGATGTCATAGGCTGCACCCATCAGGGCAAGGGTCACACCCACAATGCAACCGTGGTAGTGTGCCGGAACCGTCACATCATTGCCTTCAATCAAAAATCCAATTACTCCACCGCAGCCAAACAGGAGTAGTGACGTCATCAGTGCAGAATGCGCGGTTCGCTCGACGGGATCAGCCGGTTTATGTTGCACCAGACCAAGGTAAACCGCGAGCCCAAGCGGAAAGGTCGCGAGACTGCCACCAAAACTCATGAGCCAGGTAAACATCTGCCGGTGCCCTGCTTCAGTGACGTCGTAATTATAGTAGATAATCGGCGCGATAAAGACCGACACCAGGCCCGCCACAAACACCAACAGGACAACCCGCTCGCTCATGATCATGCGGATTCTCGCCGCACTTACCAGCCACAACCAACAAACCATCATCAGCAGCGTATAGGTATATTGCAGCACATGGCCGCCGCCCCAGAACAGGTATTCGAAATACACCGGTGGCGTTAGCCCGACTGGCAATTCCCACCATGACCAACCGAACGCGAGTAACGCCATCAGTACCGATATAGCGGCGCAGTTCAATCCAAACCGGATAACCCCTGGCTTACTCATTGCCGGGCCGACCGGGAGCGTTATGGTCATGGCCAATAGCACCTGGGTACCGATTCCAACCCCAAACAACACCAATCCCGCCATGAATACCGGGTTGTCGAGCACCGGTATATAGTTACTCATAACTGGATTGGCATCAGGCAAAAATCCCGAGATCGCGATCAGGCTGGTCGCAAAAGCGATGAGATAAAACACACCGAGATTCAAACCATCATAGCCTTCCCTTGCGGCAAGGCACCAGAGTACTCCCGAGAAAGCCAGAATCCAGACGAGCACAGACAGGTCAACGTGAATAACGAGCGCCGTATGGAAGAAGTCGGCGTACGGCAGGATCTCACCGATCACCGGTGTCCGCGCAAGAACCAACAGGACGGAGAAGATACCGGCCCCCAGCAACGCAAGTACACTGAGCCACAACCACTTGACTGCCAGGTCTCGCCGCGAGTCCTTCGATACCGACAAAAAATACGCTTCTTGAACTGCACTCTCCATCGAGCTCAGATCCCCGTGACCGTGAATCCACTATCCGCGAAATGGAGCCTGACACTGCGATCGGCGGTTAGCAGCAAGTCATCTTCATATTCGTGGGTGAATTCTTCCAGTCGCTCGTCGTCCTTGATACGCAGACTCACGTGGACTTTGCCGACCGGTACTGCCAACTGCTCATAGGCCGCCAGTACGCCATCGTTATGGAGGCCGGAAGGTGCAATCGTATCCTGGTAACGAAGTTCACCGTTGACTCGCAGTTCCGCCAACAAAGGTGACTTTTCCCGCGGACAAACCAGATTCTGGCGCATATTGGGTGGCAGGCGTTCCAGTTCCGGGGCTTCCATTTGACGGCACTCACCGAGGCGTTTGCCGCTATATCGAATGGTAAGCTTAAGTTCAGTTGCACCAGGCTCAAGCATCGTGATTGGCGGCCACTGGCTGAACACTCCGACTGTTAGCGCAAGCAAAACCCAAAGCACAATCAGTGCCAGCCACTGCCGGGCTGAAAATTCAGGGATTTTCACGCTCTTGCTCCTTTGCCTCCAGTACCTGGGCAACCAGGTCCTTATCGTCGGTGCCCGCATCCTCAGCGGACCGCTGTTCAAGCGCCCGTTTCATTTCAGCGACTGTGGCTGCAAGCTGTTGCTCACCACCCTTGCCGATCCAAAGCCGCTCAATCTTCTCTTTGACATCAGCATACCTGAGGTGCGGTTCCCTCAATCGATGCAGTCTTTCCTCCTGCAATTCGATCCCGAGACGGTGATAGCAATTATCCGAACTGCATCCTGTTAGAAGTACCGCATCGACATCATCACGGCGGCACAGGAAGTCCATGTAAGAAGGTGGCAGCTGGCCAATACATTCAAGCTCGATGACGGCAGCATGCTCGCTTTCAAGCGCGCCCAAATCGACCCCATGCGCGCAACCTACCACCAGGATCCGACGCTGTTTGTCCAGCTCTGCCACCTTGTTACGGGCATCCACCAGGACATCTGAATTCTTGAAATCCAGCAGGTCGATGCCACTCTTTGCCTGATCGAAGCTCTTGAACGGCGTCACCGATGGGCACGCACCGGCACAGATACCACACCCCACACAATTTTCGGCGATGACAACAGCCTGCTCGTTGTTACGCTTGTAATCATGTGGCTTCATGTAAATTGCTTCATAAGGACAGTCTGCAAAACACCAGCCGCAGCCATTGCAAAAATCCGGATCCACCACCGCCAGATGCTGGTTTTTGTCTCGAACCAGCAAGGGCAATACCAGCAGCGCCAGGGTCAAAATTGACAACAGCGCCCACACCGGGGTAGGTCCAAATATATCAATGAGGGGATACACGTTCATGTAGAACCAGTCGATCTCGACACTACGAATCGGCGCATCGAGATTCGCAGGCCCCATACTGGTTGCCGGGATTACCAGCGAAAGTACTACCAGGCACCCCAGCATCCAGGCTGCATAGTCTTTCTGCGGAAAGATTCGCGCGTTATTGATGCGTTTGATATGAATGAACATACCAAGTAGTAATGCAAGCGGAATACCCACATGAAGGAAGATCAACAAACTGAAGAATCTGTCACTCACCGTCGCATTGTCGATCAGCCCAAAGGCCATGGGCTCTACAACGATTGGCAGCACATCGAACAACCGGGCCGTTGTGAGCGCTATGTACTGGGCCTTCTCGTCCCAAACCAGCCAGTAACCACCGATGGCAGATGCAAACAGTAACCAGATTAACGGTACGCCGCTAATCCAGGAAAACCATCTGGCACCAACAAACCGCCGTTTTACCAGCTCCCTTATGAGATGCAAGGTTACTGTAATTGCCATAGCGGCCGACGCATAACGGTGCAGGCCACGCACGATACTACCAATCAGGTATTGCTCATTACTGATGAACTCAACCGAGTCGAAGGCGCCTTCAATACTGGTTTCAAAGAATACAAACAGGTACAAGCCGGAAACTGCAACAATCCAGAACAAATAAAAAGTGGTCGCACCGAGACTATAGAGCGGATTCCAGGCCTCCGGCAGAAACGTTCTTATGAGTTTTGAGTAGCGGGATTCATTGCGTTGCATCCTTACCTCTTAGACTCCTCTCGCCCTGAGTGTCTTGCGCCATTCCCGGACCAGATTGAAACCAAGCACACCAACACACATAAAACCAATGAACATACCGATAAACAATGAGTAGTCAAACTTGTACCTGTCCGAGGTAGGGTCATACACCGTACAAAATAATCGAACCTGGCGTGAGACATTTTCAAATACACTTTGGTCACTGGATGTACTGAACACAAAGCGCTTGAGGGGTTCGATCAAAAGCGGGGCCTCAAAATCGATACCGTAGACTTGCTGGTACACGCGGCCCTGTGGATCGATGACGCTGGTCTGTATCAGGTGATCAAAACCGCTACCTGATCGGAAGTACTGAAAACCCAACTCACTGGCGATCTGTTCGATGGTCTGCTGGTCAGTACTTAAAAATTGCCAATTCGGATCATCCACTCTTTGCTGTTTGGCAAACTGCGCCATCCGCGGAGGAGTATCGTTTATTGTATCGAAGCCAACCGTAATCACATTGAACGAGTCTTCGCCCAACACTGCCCGCGCCTTGGAAACCACGCCGTTCAAATGTTTGGTCGTGGTCGGACAGATATGGTAACAACTGGTAAATATCATACTGATGACCAGCGGCTTACTGCTATAGGAAGACAAGGCGACGCGATTGCCACTGGTATCCTGGAAGTAATGTTCACCCAGGGGCTCACCTAGCACTGATCTTGAGATCTCAAGCGCCTTGGCACGAGCGAACCCTGAGTCCGCGGCGGGCTTTGCGGAATCCATGCCCTTGCCACCAGCACCCATAGAGCCATGCTCCATCGCAATAGCACCAGTCCCTGGGCAGGCGAAGATGACTATTAGCAGCAACCCGGGAAGGAAAGCTAACCGGGAGCTTGCATGAGCCTTGAAGAAAATTTTTGACAGCATATCAGGGTGTACAAAATCTAACTGCCTTTAGCAGTACTGTTGGGGCATCAACTGATGCCCCAGGTCTCGGCGAGATACTTCCAGTTGATGAAGTAGTAAACGGCGAAAGAGATAAAGAAAACCATTGCCAGGATGAGTGTACCAGGCACAGTAATCCCGCCTTTACCAATACCCTCGTAGGCTTCATCGCTTGGCGGTGTCGCCATAATAGGCGGAAATATTTTCTCATCACCAAGCTTCTTGCCGAACAGCAGCGATCCGACAATGATGACGCAAAAGGCTGCCCCCCCGACCACCGCCAGGATGACTGACAGCCCGTTCAAGGCAAGCAACGTATTGGCTGCCGCCGGAAACTCGTGAATCGTGCCACCCGTCATCGAGAAGGTGATATCCCAATGGCGCCTTGGCACACCAAGCGTACCGGCCCCCATCAGGAACAGGGATACGCCGGACATGCCCAGGCCAAATAGATAAGGCTGCCAACTGGCCAATCCCTTTAAGATCAACTGACGACGGAATAAGACCGGCACCAGCCAATAGGTCAGCGCCATAAACGCAAGCGTCGTACCGATGACTACCGTGGCATGGAAGTGACCCGGCACATATAGCGTGTTATGGATCAGGATATTGATTTGTTCAACTCCCATCACAACGCCGGATATACCGCCAAGGAATCCAAAGCCCACCAATGATATAAACATGCCGGAGAATGTCGGGTTACCCCAGGGTGCTCGCCGCAACCATTCAAACAAACCATTGTTCAGACCATGTGCGCGCTGCGCGGCTTCGATCGAGCCGGGTACCGTCAGGCCATGCACCATACTTGCCATCACGGCCAGATACATTGCGTAGCTGGTGTTGAACATCTTGAATTCTGAACTGACGCCAGGATCAACCAGCAGATGGTGGGCACTGGCCAATTGCAGGAACAGGATGTACATCAAAAACGCCATGCGACTGACCTTCTCCGACATGGGTTTGGCACCGAACACAATGGCAGCGATCGCATACCATACAGAAATATGGGCGGCGACATTGATCTGCTGGGACGAGTGACCAAAGCCCCACCAGATCAGGCGATACATGAGAGAATCAATCTCGGCAATGAAACCAAGGCTCCACAACAAAGTGGGAACCAGAATGATGGCGCCGCTGACGATGGTAAATACCGCAATGATGGCAGCGGTGATGGCACCAAAAGTAACCAATGACACAGAGCCCTCGTAAGTCTTTTCGTCCTTTGCTACCACCAGCGTTGCAAAGAATATGAAGCAACCTATCAAGGCGCCTACCGCGAACAGGATCAGGCTGAGGTAAAAGAGAGGGTGGGCTTCCATCGGCGTATAGGACGTCATCATGACGCTGGCCTGGCCCGACAGGACAATGTAGTTGTTCATTATGGCGCCGACCAACATGAGGCCAAATGCTGTCCATGCAACCTTTGGCGCGGCCAGTCTGCTGCCCAGCAAGACTGCCGAGCAAAAGTAAAGCACTGCGATCTCAAAGAAGATGAGCCAAAAAATCAGCACATTCAAACCGTGAGCTGTGAGAGTAAGATAAAACCAGTCAGCTGGCAGCAAATGAACTGCTGGCCACCGGGTCAAACCAACAAACAAGCCGTAAATACCACCAATCAGCAGAAATACAACCGCTGCAACTGCATTGCTCTTGATGAGTATCTCAGCCGAGTTGTAGAACTTAAGACCGGAGTCAGGGCAAATTCTGAATTGTTCACTCATTGTTATTGCTCCACCACGTGGATTTTGCCAATCATCATGTGATGGCCAATCCCACAGAATTCGTTACAGATCACGCTATATTCACCACTTTTGTTAGGCGTAAAGCTGACAACGTGTTCGTATTTCGGTACGACCTGGATATTGATATTGGCAGGTTGTAGTGAAAATCCGTGTTGCCAGTCCATAGAGCTCAGGTGAAATCGGTAGGTTTGTCCTTTCTGTAACTCAATAATGGGCCAGAAGTCCCAGAGCCTCGCAACCAGGTACACATCACCGCCGGCAGGTGGCCTGACAACCGGGTACTGGCGCGGCCCTTCCCTTCGAACCGTGTACTCATCAACCATCGCCTGGGTTGAAGCCAGGAAGCGTTCCGGTGTCGTTTTGTAGGTCTCAGTCGAAAGGTTTTGGTCACCCACCACGTGCCAGAACGGCATCATGAAGGTCATGATCAATCCCCATACAAATACAATTGAAATCCAGATCAGCTCTGACATCTCAATCGGTTCATTCCACCAGAGTTTTTGCTTGGGTGGCGCCAGACTTGTCATATGTCCCCCTTGTCCCTTGAAATCGTTGCTCTACGGAACCTAGTTGCCTACCGGTACGCTGATAATTTCCATAATGCCCCAGATAAGGTACAGGACCGAGGGGAACGCGACACCGAGGAACAACAAGATAAACGGGTTGTCGAGGATGCGTTGCATCAGGGGTGGGGTCTTATTTTCATCGTCCATCAATATATCCCTTTTTCAAATTTGACCAGGATTCAAGACACATTTGTACGCACAATCTTGGTGCAAGTGTATGACAAAGATCAAGTAAAACTGAATTCAATCAGACCGGCGTCTTGAACCTGGCGCCCTTGACGACAAACATGTCAATCTCGGTTCTCTCCAATACTGCTTCTGCCGTGTTACCGATGAACAAGCCAGAGGCCCCGGATCGAGCGATTGTCCCGATGACCGTCGCGCCGGCACCTATATCTTTGGCGTATTCATGCAACACGAGTTGCGGCGAACCCTCCCGCAGGTGGACATTGTCTTCGGCAATCCCGTGCTCTTTCGCCAATACCCGGGCCAGGTCAAATTCTTCGTCATACTTGCCGCGTATAATCTGGTAGGCGAGCGGATCGGCAACGGCGGCCCGGCTATTTACTACCGCAGGGCCATAGGCATATACCAGGTGAACTTCTGATTCGAGCACCTGAGCCAGGACCAGCGCCTGTTCCACAACAACCTGGTTCAGTTCCTTGTGCGCCTCGTCTTCATCGCCGACATCGACGGCTGCTATCACCGGTTTACCATGCACTTTGGGTTCATCGCTTACCATCAGGATGGGTGTCGGGCATAACCGGATCAGGTTCCAATCGGTCGAAGTATAAAACGCACGCTTCAGGACACCATGCTGCCTGAGCGGCTTGAACACAATGTCAGCCTTGAATTCCCTGGCGCTTTTAATGATGTCTTCATACAGCCGGTCAATTATCTGGACTTCTGTCTCAATACTGTAGCCAATCTCTTGAAAGGGCTTCACCAGCGCGCTCAGCCACTGTTGCCGCTCTGTCACATGTGATTTCATTTTGCTTTTACCGGCTTCCCGCGCCAGAACCGGTTGTACATCGATATAGTAGTCGACCTTGTAATGTACGTCGGCCGCCGGCGGAATCTCTTTTACGCGGTTTAGCGCGGAGTGATCCGTTTCTTCAGGGTCTACAACAACCAGGATGTTTGTCATCTAGCGGCTCCTTCACGAGGCCATTTCCACCTGGGAGGAATTCTACGTTACGTGCCCAAATGGGCTTATGATTCAAGTCAAGCGGGTGTGCATTGTGGATCGTCTCAACTTAAAGCTATATTACGCCGTCATGTCATCATCAAATACCCGGCTCTATCAGTTCACCCTTGTCGCGTTACTCCTGAGCATCGTGATGACAATCCTGAGCGCCTACATCCGTCTGGCAGATGCCGGGTACGGTTGTAGCCCCTGGCCCGGCTGTTTTACCACAGATATCATCGTCGACCCGGATCCCGGTGTCACTATTTCCGGACAGGACTCAAATATCGTACTGAGAGGCTTACATCGCCTGCTGGCCACTGTTTTTGGCCTACTCGCCTTGATCATCATGATGGCGGCATTGTGGTACCGTAAGGAACTCAGGCTCACTCCGGCATGGTCGGTTGCCGTTGTGCTGATCATGGTGATCTTGTCCTACGTCGGCATGAATACGCCCAACATCCAATTCCCCATAATAACTATGGTCAATCTGTCAGGCGGTATGCTGCTATCGATGATACTGCTTCACATGCTATTGCGATTACAGGATCCAACCGGATACCAATTTACCGTAACCGGACTCTTATCCATCCTTACCGTTATTGTAGGCTTTGTACTGGTGGTATCCGGAGCCTGGGTCAGCGGCAACTTCGCGGCCGCGGCCTGCGATGGCTTCCTGTCTTGTGGCCAGATGCAAGGTACCGCGAGCGAAAGTTTCGCGCTAAATCGCAAGCTATCGATTGTAGAAGGCCAGCTTGCCAGTGCTCAGATTGACGCTCGCATCACCTATGTACATCATGCGCTAACATCAGTTTTTGGTGTGTTGGTATTTGTTTGTACGGTACTTGCAATTACGCGCCGGGGCCCGGCATTTTATAACCTTGCCCCGCCAGCACTTACGATAGCAGGTATTGTGATCGGAATGCTGGAAATAGACAGCCCGTCACTAATCCTGGCAACAATGCACAATGCCCTGGCGCTTGCGCTCTTGCTTGGCCTCGTACTACAGTCCAACAAGTTGATGCAACCATGGTAGAAATTCTTGTATTTACGGTCGTCGGAATCTTTGTGTACCTGCTGGCCGATGCCGCCCTCAACGCACTCGAAAAAATGCATGGGGAACCGATTCCCTACCGAAGCATCGTGTTCTTCGTTGTTTTCTTCCTGCTGATCATAATCTCATTTAATATGATCAATTTACTGTTTGGCGCTGGCGCCAACGCCTGATCAGCCAATACCTGGTCAGTCGGCTCATCAGTCATCGGGCTCATAGTGGACCTCGTGATATTTGTGTCGAATGAAGTCCTTGAAAATTGTTTGCAATCCAGAGCCATAGCTCTTGGCACGACAAACCAGGAAGACTTCGCGCCGTAACAAATCCTCTCCAGGAAACAGTTGTACCAGAGAACCGTCGCACAATAGCGACTTCGCCGACACATCAAGCAATAGCGCAACGCCCATGCCCACACGTACCATTTCCAGAATGGCGCCTTCGCTGGTGGCACTGTGGCAACTTTCAATTTGAGCGGGTTCATCTCCGACCACAGGTCCGAGCAACCGGGAAATCCTTGGAATGTTAACGTACGAGGGCAGGATCAACTGATTGTTCCTTACCAGTGCTGCGAGGTTCTCCGGGACCCCTTCCCGGTCTATGAAATCCGGCGATGCAACGGCAACCAGATTGGCTGTCGCAATCGGAATCGCTACCAACCGCACGTCTGTAAGCGATTCAATACGAAAGGCAAAGTCATACTGGTGTTCAATCAGATCTTCGACCTGGTTTGAAATACTCAAATTGAGCTTCACATCTTTATATTTACGAGTGAAGTCGGACAGATACGAGAGCAGTTCTGTCCGCAACAACACTTCGGGAATGGAGATCGAGAGCTTACCGGCAGGGGCCTTCAGTCGATCCCTGACTGATCGCTCTGCCTCATCAACGCTCTTGAGAATTTCTTTACACTGGTAATAGAACTCTTCACCTACATTCGTAACCATAATGGACTGGGTTGTTCTGTCGATGAGCGTAACACCAAGGTCCTCTTCCAGCTTTGCCAGTTGTTTACTGATGGTCGACGTCGATCGATGCAGCTTTTCAGCTGCCTGGGTCAGGCTTTTTCGCTCAACGATGGTGACGAACGTCCTGTATTCATGCAGTTTCGACATAGTGTTGCGCTTTTAGAAAAACAGATTTCGCTTTTTTTGAATATAGATCGTAGCGAGGTCGCAGTATATTGCGTTCCTGCAAGATCACGCCAACAAATTTGGCGAACACCTGACTTGAATCATTATTTTTCAGTTACAGCAGGATTTGGTTATGAGAAAGACACCATTAGCAACAGTAGCAACATTGATTATAGGCCTCGCCACCTCTCCCTTGGTATTGGGGAACGAGATTGACGACCGGGGCTATCGCAATTGCATCAAGGCGCTGGGTTCAGAGTTCCGTACCGAAGGTCTGGTGGTAGACCGACAGATCTTTATTCAGAAATCGGCTCATCAAAAAACCTATTTTATGAATGGTTATGTCTGGGACGATAGCGATCGTGCACGCGTCAAACTCGCCTGCATCACAAGCACAAGTGGCCGCAACGTCGAAAGCCTGGTAACTGACTCCGGCGAATACTACCTGGAACAGGGTGGAGTCGCCTCACGGTAGGTGTGTAAGTGGTGGGCCGGAGTAGCGGCTGGCTCACCGCTTTTTTTCAATTTCTGACAACGCCAATTTAATCCGGGGCCGTTACTACAAAACCAATCGTTTCAATTTCGTCACGCAGTGGCGGTGACACGTCTTGAACCGCAATCTGATAGTGTGAAAACTCGTGCCTGTCAACCTGCCGCGCCCTGGCAAGATCAAACAGATTTTCTTCTACCGCGTGATCGACGTTTCGCTTAAATTCGTCACTGATTTGTCGCAGGGGGAATACTTCCAACAGCAAACTATCCAGGTCGGTTGAGCACTTGATCGGCTTACCCGATATGGATTCACGATTTGGCGCCAGTTCGCCTCGAAGCCCACCTCCTTCTTCCAGCTCGTAATGTTCACTCAAAGCCCTGGCAAGGCGCAGCGTGGCGGCGAGTTTTGCCTCGAAGCTGTAACCGGCAATGTGAGGCGTTGCCAGGTCGACTTTTTCGACCAGAGAGGCCTCAACTTTTGGTTCACCGTCCCATACGTCGATAACGCTAAGTACATCTGGACGCGATGCCAGCAGCCTTTTCAACGCAACGCTATCGATGACTTCGCCCCTCGATGTATTGATTAAAATTGCATTCGGAATCAGCTGATCCAGTTCCTTATCGGCCAACATATGAAACGTCGGGTGCGGCCCCTGTGTCGTCAATGGCACATGCAGACTCACTACACTCGATGCCAGCACTGCTGCGAGATCGCCAAACCGAACACCAATGGATTCGAGATCCTGTCGATCAACCGGTGTCAGCAATGGATCAAATGCCAGCGTCTCAAACCCGAGGGCACGCAGTTTTCGTAGTAACCGACTACCGACTGCACCGGCACCAATGACGCCAACCTGACAACCCATGGTGGGCCCATCGTAATATGATCGCAGGTAGGCAAACGCGGTCAGGCAATACTCTACAACCGCATTGGCGTTGGTTCCTTTTGCATCTGCAAATTCGATCCCTTCTTGCACCAGGTAGTCAAGATCCACATGATCAGTGCCGCTGGTAGCCGTACCCACAAAGCGGACAGCTGTGCCTGTTAACAACGCACGATCGACACGCGTAATCGACCGCACCAGCAGCACATCAGCATCGCGCAGATCTGTATTGGATATCGTGCGGCCCGGAACCTTCACCAATTCACCAATATCCTTGAAAAATGAGTCGACCGCGACGATGTTCTGGTCAGCAACTATTCGGATCATCGATTGGGTCCCTGTGGGACTAGTAACGTGAGGGCAGCCGATATAAAAAGGTCGCCGTCGTAATGCCTATTAACGCTAACGCAATCTGCCCGTAGATATTAGGCATCGCAAAGGTGATTGATAACGAAATGGTTACGGCAATGAGCGCAATGGATATCAGCTTGGTTTTACGAGGAATTGATCTGTGTTCACGCCATTCAACGATCATAGGCCCAAAGGTCCGATCGTTTATTAAGCGCTGGTACAAACGGTCGGATGACCGCGCAAAACATGCGGCAGCCAACAACATAAATGGCGTCGTCGGTAGAATTGGCAGGAATGCGCCCAGGATTCCGATCCCCAGGCTAAGGCTACCGAACATGATCAGTAAATATTTCACACTGGCTGGCTCATC
>JBBDIT010000014.1:159283-172769 GCA_040880285.1 Pseudomonadales bacterium
GCAGCCTGCATGATAGACGTCCCAGCAGGCACATCTACCTCGTGTACCGTACCATTGTGCTCGATAAAGACGACCCTGGGCATATCAATGGTGGACCGTAATGTCACGGCCCTCCGCGATGATGTAGCGCAGCTCATCATCCGCCCCGGGCACCGGAATCAAGGAGAAATCCAACTCCCTTCCAGCGCCGAGCGTCGTTCTGGTGCGTATGACTTCTCCCTGCGCGCAACGTTCTACCGCTTGTTTCAGGTTACGTCTGGCCTCGTCAATGGCGGCTTGCGCGGTCACATCGGCCGCAGCCCTATAGGGATCCGCTGTATCATGCCACCAATCCAACTGCCAAACCGATCTGCCCGGGGTATAGGCTGGCAGCATTGCACGCGCAGCGGCATTAATTTCAAGTACCTGGCCATCCGGCGCGAGCAAGGCCATTGCTTCCATTGCATGTTCAAACAAGGCACGAAACCTGGCTTCACTTTCAGCCAGGGCTTGTTCTCTTTGCTTGCGCCCCGCAATATCCCTGATCTGTGCGCTCAGGATCACCTGGCCATCGATTGTGGTCTTGGTAATGGAGGCCTCCAGAGAGAGTTTGTGCCCGTCCTTGTGAACACCGTAGATTTCTCCACGTTCCCCCATCATCTTTGATGGTACTTCACCCATGGCGAATTGCCTGGCAAGCACAAGGTGCTCACTGGCTATCTCTGCCGGCAACAAACTTGACAGGGGTTGACCAATAATTTCAGCCGCCGTATAACCGAATAATTCTTCGGCGCGAAGATTCCAATAAGTAATGTTTTGCTGTTCATTGACAGACAAGACCGCATCTTCACCAATTGCCAGTATTCGATTCGTGACCAGCTGCGCATGTCGCAATGCAGCCATCGTCTCATGCTGGGAGGTCACATCACGCAAGACGACGATGAACCTGGCTTCGTCTTGTGTCTCGTGTCTTGAAACCCTGACGCTGACCAGGCGCACGTCGCCGTGACGGGTCACCAGTTCCAGGTTCAAGTAACGAAGCTGGTCAGGGTCAGGTGCGCTTGCCCAGCGGCTAAACCACTCTATAACCTGGACACGCCTTCGTTCCGGCGTGGGCAGCAGCTTGCTCACATCACAGCCGGTCAGTTCGTTGGCAGAATAGCCGGTCAGTGATTCAAGCGCCTGATTCACAAACAGGATTTCTCCCTGAAGCGCCACAATCAACAGCGCTTCAGGGAGCTCATCCAACAACTGGCTTGTGTCTTCACGATTGAACGGCATCAGGGTATTTCTGTCCTACTCGTGTCAGTAGGACGCCCCCGCTTCATTCAATATGCTTTGGTCGGATTTCGCGTCTTCCATGGATTCCAGGATACTGAGATCCTCATTGACAGGAATACCTGCCGACTCAAACAACTCCTTCGTACGCGGCGTGATCAAGCCCGCACGAACCAGCGCCGGAATCATCAAATCCTTGAGCGAGTGAACCTGGCCAGGGGGTAGATCCTGCACCAGTCCTTGCTCCGCCGCTGCCTTCATTCCAGCCATGAAATCTTCAGGACTGATATTGCTCACTTCCAGTACTTTCATGAAACCCGGGTCAATATCTTTTTGCCCTTCCACCAGAATCTGGACGGCATCAAATGCAAACTGCGCCAGATTTTCACGGTCGTCCTGGTGCATCGCTGCAACCCGCGGGCCCAGGAAGGCGTGGCCAAATGAAACATGCCGGGACTCATCTCGCATAACATTGAACGTGATCGATTTGAGCAACGGCTCATCGGTCTGTCGGTACATATTATTAAAGGCCCCTAGCGCAAGCCCCTCGATGATCATGTTCATACCAATCATGACCTTATGCACATCCTGCGTACCAAGGGTGACGTCTACCAGTTTCTTTAACCAGCCGACCATCGGATAGTGCATGGCAATCTTGTTGACGTAACGATCATACACTTCGACATGCCGCGCCTCGTCCATGGTTTGGCTGGCCGCATAGTACTTCGCCCTGACATCATCAATGCCATGGGTGATCGTCGAGGCAGTGAGCAAAGCACCTTGTTCACCGTGGAGGAATTGTGACAGCATCTGTGCTGTCGAATGGGCAATAAACGTCTCCTGCTGTGTCGCCGACAACGTCTTGAAGAATGGCATATCGTAATACTGGGTATTTTCCCGACGCATGATCGGATTGGAAGGATCGATCGTAACATCCCACTTCAGCTCATCTGCATTCCACTGATTGTTCTTTGCCCGTGTATACAAGTCTTTGACTTTTTCAATGTCAGTCTCGTAATTAAAGTTCCAACTGACTTCCATCAGGGTCTTGTAGCTATCGACCAGTTCCTGTTTACGGTCATCGGACTCACGAATGTTTTCCAGTTCGGTCATGTCTCTTACCCTTATTGTTGCCCAGGGTTCAATAATGACGAATGGAAATGGATTTTCTTTGACTCAAGTCAAGCAAACCTGTGCTTTGCGTGATAATGCGCGGTACAGGGCGTCTACCGCTGGTGCAGTCGGACCGGGAGCTCAGTGTACCCCTTTACAAACGTGGAGTAGGTACGAACCGGCTCACCCACGACCTCAACCGTTTGAAATCGCTTCAGGATTTCCTCCCAGACAATCCTGAGCTGCATTTCAGCCAGGCGATTGCCCATACAGCGATGGATACCGAATCCGAACGATAGATGATGCCTGGGGTTGGCGCGATCAATCAGAAAATCATCCGGACGTTCAATGACTTCATCGTCCCGGTTTCCGGACACATACCACATAAGAACCTTATCACCTCGCTTGATCGGCTTGCCGGATAATTCGGTATCTTCGAGTGCAGTTCGGCGCATGTAAGCAAGCGGCGTTTGCCAGCGGATAATCTCCGGCACCATTTTTGGAATCAACCCCGGGTCGGCTCGAAGCTTGTCATACTGGTCTGGATTCTGGTTAAGCGCTAGAACACCACCACTGATGGAGTTTCGTGTGGTGTCATTGCCACCGACGATCAGGAGGATCAAATTTCCCAGAAACTCCATGGGTTGCATCTGGCGAGTGTCCTTGCCATGCGCCAGCATGGAAATGAGATCGCTGCGAGGTGGCTCATTGATGCGTTCATTCCAGAGCCGGGTAAAGTATTCCAGGCAATACATCAATTCTTCCTGCCGCTGCTTGTAATCCATATCACTATCAGGGCCAGCGGTAACCACGTCGGACCAGTGAGTCAACAACCTCCGATCCTCGAAAGGGAAATCGAACAGCGTGGCAAGCATCTGTGTGGTCAACTCGATCGAGACCAGGTCAACCCAGTTAAAGGTTTCGTTGCGCGGCAGGGCATCAAGAATATTGCCGGCCCGTTCCCGAATCGTGCTCTCGAGAAGCGCGAGGTTAGTCGGCGCCACGACCGGCGCGACAGTAGCGCGTTGCACATCATGCCGCGGCGGATCCATTGAGATGAAGTTTTTGGTCTGGAAGTTAGCGCGTTCATGCTCGCGGCTCTTCGGCAACCCCATCGTGATACCGTCTTCGGACGAATAAATCCGGTGCGTCTTGTCAACATGCATAATGTCGTTAAATTTGGTGATCGACCAATACCGTCCGTATTCGTCATCCTCATTGAAGTGAACCGGATCCTCCTCACGTAATCGCTCGAAATACTTCCAATGTGCTTCACTCTGGAATAGTCCCGGTTCAAACACATTGATTTCATCAATGGCCAGTGAATAAGGATCTGTTGTTGGATCTACCACGGCTTCACTCATGCTCACTGTCCCTCGCCTGAATCAGGATGTTGCGTCTTTCATTATGCCAGTTTGGCCGACGGCCCGGTCAAGCGGGTCGATCAATACGCCCGGATTCATGACACCGAACGGATCATACTGCGCCTTGGCCTGCTGGAGCGCTCGCCGGAACAGGCCCTCGGTCTGCGCTTCATAACCGGGGCGATGGTCTCGTCCGACCGAGTGATGATGCGTTACCGTACCGCCACAGCGTGCAACTATTTCCATGGAAGCTGCTTTGATCTGACGCCACTGATCCACCATGCCACTCGTCGTACCAATTCCGCCGTAGGTAAAGTAAGGCGCGGGACCATCAGGATAGATGTGAGTGAATCGGCAGGTAATTCTTCCCGGATGCCCCGTCACTTCCTCGATGACTCGCAACATCTCATTTGTGATCGTGCGATGAAATTCTTCAAATCGATCCCAGGTGATCGCCGTTTCAAAAGTATCGCCAATGAAGCCACACGCAATCGACCGCGTGCGCGCGTACGGTGCCTGCATAAACGCATTACGCCACTGACCCGCAGCGCCAGCCTTGTTACTGTCCTTTTGTTCAAGGACGGAGCGATCAAACTGTCCGCCATGATCGGCAATCAATTCAAGCGCACGGTCCATCCAGGGTTCGACCGGGTGATCCGCTGACTCGAATCCGAGCACAATCATTGCATGCTCACCGCCAACCGCGCTTGCTGCCTCCTGGGCATCAATCAATCGGCAATTGGTGGGGAAGAGCCACGACTGGCTGATAGCCCTCACCGCCCCGGCAGCCCGGTAGAAATCCTTGAACAACACCGGCACCGATGCGCGATAAACCGGTCGCTCCTGCAACCGCATCCACGCTTCTGTAATAATGCCCAAAATACCCTCGCTGCCAATGACCATGCGATCCGGACTGGGACCTGCACCAGAGCCGGGTAATCGCCGTGACTCGGTAATACCTGCCGGTGATACCATACGAATGTTCTCAACGAAATCGTCGATATGGGTGTACAGGCTTGCATAGTGGCCGCCGGATCGCGTCGCAATCCAACCACCGAGTGTCGAGAATTCAAAGGATTGCGGAAAATGTCGCAATGTATAGTTGTGCACCTTGAGTTGTGCCTCAAGGGCCGGGCCAAGCACACCACCTTGTATCCGTGCGGCGCGACTCGTGTTGTCTACCTCCAGGACCTTGTCCAGCTTTCGCAGGTTAATCGTCAGCACACCATCGTATACGCCGCCCACATCCGGCTCGACACCACCACATACGGTTGAACCGCCACCGAACGGGATGACCGCAACATTCTGGTGGCCGGCCCAATCCATCAGGTCTTTGACCTGCGCTTCGGTTTCCGGGAATGCAACCATATCGGTGAAGCTTGAAATTTTGCGCTGGGCAGCACGAGCGAGATCTGCATAGGATTTGCCGAGGCTATGGATCAATCGTTCATGGTCGTCAATCGAGCAGATATTCGCGAGAGGCTTCGGTGGTCGCAGCAGGGACTCGGGGATCGTGAAGTCTTCGACCCGTGGTCGCTTCAACGGCGCAATTTGATCAACGCCATAAGCCTCAGACAAGGATTTGGCGAGGGCCTTGTCAGCCTTTGGATCAGCAACGCCCGCCTCATCAGCCCAACCCCAACCCCAGAAGTTCATTTGTCGTACCGGCATGACCTACTCCTTACATTGCATCCCTATGCCCAATACTACGCCTGATTGACGGTCCGGTGTGTCAAACTCACTCTTGCTCACCATTAATCGGCCGTAAAATAACAAGAAGCCTGTCACACAAGGCCTGTGAAGCACTTCTCAAAACCTCCCGCGATCGGCCCAAAGGGGCTAAATCCCGGCCCAGCGGTATTGTTGGCCGCACCATCCCATGCTAGTTTGAACATCGGACAATTGAACAAGGGACATCAATATGAAACTCACAAAAACGGGTTCAAATCTCATAAGGGCCGGTTTGCTGGGCATGCTACTCATCTCTTTCGGCGCGGCTGCCGAACTGGATATCCAGAACGCGCAGTACAAGGCACAAAAAGAAGCGTTGTATGTGAAGGGCAAGCTGAAAGGTACTTCCGCCAACACTGTCTACGTACTTGATGCGAGATCGATGAGGCAGGTGGGGACGGTCGAGGTAAAGCGTAATCAGTTTCGGGCAGACCTTGCGATTTCAGCCACAAGCGTACCGTGCATGGTACAAATTCAGACCAATCCTCCCAGAACGAATCCGCGGGATCCGCGCGCACGAAGTGTGACAACGTCCGATCCTGGTGATTTTAGCGTTTCGAAAGTCAGGCACGCCGGGGATCATTGCACTAACTAGTTGAGACTTTCTCGAAGTCTTCGATGACACACCTGCCTCGGCAGGTGTGTCATCTTTTCTATTGTGATTGATTACAATGGTTCTACGTTCGACATCAATTCACGGGTGACCGCCGCCGCGGGCATCTCCCGGCATAAACTGGCATTCTGACCACACCACAAAGGCGAAAAGTCAGCAGAGCCAATCTTCTCTGCTGCCGCTCGCAGTGGCGCAGCCATCATGGCAGCGTTCGGAAACGCGGGTGCAATGGAGGTAACCGGACCCAATTCACGCATCATTCGATTCACAATCGCCCGGGCCGGTCGACCCGTAAAGACATTGGTTAACGCGGTATTTAATGCCGCCCTGCCCGCTATCGCCTCGCGATGCACTTTGCTGGTGTCACATTCAGGACACAATAAATAAGCGGTACCCGCCTGCACGCCTGCAGCACCCAGTGCAAAAGCTGCCGTTACACTATCTCTGCCAGCAATACCCCCTGCTGCAATAACCGGTACTTCCACCGCGGCCGCGACCTGCGGCAGCAGTGAGAAGGTTCCCATTTGTGTCGCAATATCGTCGGACAAGAACAAACCCCGATGGCCTCCTGCCTCGGCGCCCTGGGCGATGACCACGTCGACACCCTGGCGCTCAAGGTACATTGCTTCCTCGACTGTCGTCGCGGATGACAGCACCGTTGCACCGTAGTCCTTGATCCGGCTGATGGTCTCCCCGGCTGGCAAGCCAAAATGGAAACTGACAACCGGCGGCTTCAATTCTTCCAATAAAATCATGGTATCGTCAGAAAACGGTTGCCTGCCGGGTCCGGTTACGAGACCCGGCAGGTCAATTCCGAGCTCTTTATAGTAAGGCGCGAGCGCTTCTCGCCACGCCGACTCCTTGTCGGCGTCCGGTTCCGGCATGGCGTGACAGAAGAAATTGAGGTTAAAAGGTGGTACTGCCTGACCTTCAAACCGGCCCTTATAGTCTTCAACTTCTCTCCTGATGCCGTCCGGGCTTAACATGGCGCAAGGAATTGATCCCAGACCACCGGCGCGGGAGACCGCAGCGGCAAGCCGGGCACCCTGGACTCCAGCCATGGGCGCCTGGATGATCGGCAAGCTGATGCCAAGCAGGGTAAGAAGGTTCATGGGGCCTCCAGGCTAACTTGATTAGACGGGATGGGCATTCTACCGATGACCAGCGGGCTATTGCCAGTCGGCCCGGTCAGATACAATCAGTCCAGTCACAATCTGCTGAACACATTAACCTGAAAGAAAGATGCCGGAGCAACCAAATGTGCGATGAAGATACAGTCTCTGATAATGAAAAATTCCTGCGTGAGCCTGGGCGCTTGTCACGCAGGCAATTCAATACGCTGACGGCTGGTGCTGCCCTTTCGATGATGTTACCTCGCACCGCTAATGCCCTGACCGTCACAGAATCTGATGTCGCCGTGACCACACCGGATGGTACTGCGGACTGTTATTTTGTACATCCGTCCAGGGGTAAACATGCTGGCGTCATCATCTGGCCGGATATTCTCGGACTACGTCCTGCTTTTCGCATGATGGGTAAGCGCCTCGCAGAGTCCGGCTACTCCGTCCTGGTGGTCAATCCGTACTATCGGAACCAGAAAGCACCGGTAGTAAAAGAAGGTGCAAGTTTCCAGGACCCGCAAGTCAGGGAAACCGTATTCCCTCTGGCCCGTTCCCTCTCTGCCGCCACTCAGGTCACCGATGCACGCGCTTTTGTCAGCTTCCTCGACGACCAGGCGGTAGTGAATACCGCAAGGAAAATCGGCACCATGGGGTATTGTATGGGTGGCCCGATCACCATGAGGACCGCCGCTGCAGTACCGGACCGAATAGGTGCGGGCGCGTCCTTCCATGGTGGCGGGTTGGTCACCGACAGTCCGGACAGCCCGCACTTGCTAGTGCCGGAAATGAACGCGCACTTCCTGTTTGCGATTGCTGAAAATGATGATGAGCGAGACCCCGACGCAAAGCACGTTCTACGGCAAACCTTCGATAAGGCCGGACTTCCTGCCGAGATCGAGGTCTATCAGGGTGCAATGCACGGCTGGTGCCCACCGGACTCTACCGTCTACAACGAGGCCCAGGCGGAACGCGCCTGGTCGCGCCTACTGGTACTGTTCGATGCCGCTTTGGCACAATGACCCACCAGTTTAGCGGGATTCGATCAACCATTTGAGCGCATCGTCGCTGTCACGAAATATTTCACGATCCTGAGGTACATCCTGGCCGTACACCTGCCACATTCGAATGATGCCGAACTGCAGGTCTGAATCAACCAAAAATGCGGCACGTTTTGCCAGCCGGCTGTGCCTCGGCTTTACGCGCCGGAGGATTTCCAGCATCGCATCCGGCGTCACGGCTCGTAAATCGGCTTGCCTCATGTCCCAAATAGTATCCATCCCATCAGTAAAGTCCGGATGAGACAATTCGGCATCCGATACTTCGATAATATGCCTGACTGCGATCGCACCCTCGAGTTGAAGCCACGCAATCGCAAGTGATGTGTCGATCGCAATCGACGCAGATGTGGACCCCCAATTGATATTGATGCGATTGCCCGTTGGAGCAAACGGTTCACTCAAGTTCAATTGCGCCATAACCACCGACTCTCTTTCACGCGTACAACCTGCTACAACCTGCTACTACAGGAAGTTAGAGTCTAGCGCTTACAGCGCTACCCCAGCGAGCTATTGGCAGATAAGTGGACGAGCGGTTATCTTTTCACGACACCAGGAGTTCGATAACCTTAAATGGCCATTCGGCCACTGAGGATATTCTCGATTGCACGCAACAGAGCATCCCGAGAATAGGGTTTTGGTACAGACACCACCATTGGATCTTCTTCGAATCGGCTGGAAAAGCTTTCAGGGTTGTAGCCACTACTCAGGATAACTGGAGTCTGGTAGCCGAGCGCACGAATCTTGTCATAAAACTCAAGCCCGTTCATTCGTGGCATAATCGCGTCCAGCACAATCAGGTCCGGAGCAAGCCCACTGTCAAGCATCTCAAGCGCCTCTATACCGTCGCCAGCGGCACTGGTGGAATAGCCCGCCCGTTCCAGAATTCGATCGACAAACCGCCTGACAGAGTCGTCGTCCTCCACAATAAGGATCAGGCTTTCACGCACCGGCTCATCCATTGACGATGAAGACGATCTTGTCGTGACGAGCTTCGCACTTCCAATCGTCAGAGCCGGCAAAAGGATTTCAAAGGTAGCACCTTCACCTGGCGGACTCATCACCTGCACCGTACCGCCGTGCTTCTGGACGATTGCATATACAGTAGCCAGCCCGAGCCCGGTACCCTGATCTACCGTCTTGGTGCTGAAGAAAGGTTCGAAGATGCGGGGGACCAATTCTGCATCAACGCCGTGGCCCGTATCGCTGACTGCTATGCGCACGAAATCGGTACCGGTTACACTCACTGGAACAGCATCGGCGTCGCCGTCATAGGATACGTTGCTGACCCTGATGATAATCTTACCACCCCTCGGCATCGCATCACGCGCGTTCACACACAAATTAATGATCACCTGATCCAACTGGCCCCGATCACCTTTAACCGGCGCAACCGATTCATCCACGAACAACTCGAGTTCGACATCTTCTCCAATTAGCCGCCGAACCATCCTTGCCGCCTGATCCACTATTTCAACGGGACTGATGACTTCGAAGTTCGGGTCGTCCTTGCGACCGAACGCCAACAGTTGCCTGACCAGCCCGGCGGCCCGATCCGTTCCGGCCAATATCTCTTCCACCAGACGAAGGGACTCCTGCCTGTCCGCAACATCGTCCTTCAGCAGACTGGCTGCCATCGTGATTGATTGAATATAGTTGTTGAAATCGTGCGCGACACCGCCCGCCAATTGTCCTATTGCTTCCATCTTTTGTGTATGGCGAAGCTGTAGTTCCAGACGTAGCTGGTTGGTTACATCGAGAACGACAGCTCGTGCTTCATTCCTCCCGGCACCAGGGTTCGACAGGAGCCTTATGGTCATTTCAACCTGACGTAGCTCGCCGGATTTCGTTTTCAGCGTTAAGTCAGTGATCCGCACCTCGGAATCCTGCGATGCATGGCCCACCAGCGCTTGTTTGATTCGTGACCAACCATCCGGGTTGTGATCAAACAACTTCGACAGCGGAATCAAAAGTTCGTGAGAGCCGTATCCACAAAGCTGTTCTGCTGCAATATTCGCTTCCCTGATAACGATGTCTTCCGGATCGACCTCCGGCTCCCAATTGATCATCGGTACCGGACCGTATTCAAACAGGTCAAGGAAACGCACTCGACTCTCACGCAGTTCCCGATCGCGTCGGCCCAGCTGGAATTGGATCCACGCAAAACCAATGGCGCCCAGGACACCAAAAACAAGAATGAGCGGACTACTGGAATCAAAGTACTGCGCTCGCAACTCAGGCGCTGCTGCAATATAGATCGTCCAATCCCGGTCTATAACACGTATTGTTCGGGACCGAACGTCCGCAGGCAGTTCGTTGAGGGACTCGACGCCTTCACCCAGTGCGATATCACCGTTTTGCTCCACCAACGCAAAGTAAAAGCCTTGATCGTCAATCTTGTCAAATATCGCAGCACGCAATGCTTCCAACCGGAACACCGAATTGATGACGCCCAACAGATTCCCGTTCTCGTCAAGGGCGGGCGTATAGATTGTAAATCCGCGCCCACCCTGGAGGAGTGGCAAGGATGACAAGGGTCGAGCCGAGCGTTCATGGTGCATTGCCGTGGCCAGCGCAGCGCGGACATCGGCGCGCGGATGATCACTGAGATTGTATCCGAGGGCAGCCTCGTTACCCGTTAGCGGCACAACTACTCTTATTACGCCGTCGGTATCGACCCAATTGATTGCCTGAAAACCGTCGACAATTCCGATAAAGCGGGAAGCAGCCGTCGAAAACGAACCGGGATCTGTTTGCCAGGTTAGTGATGCATGTGACGAAAGATAGTCAGAAATCGCGATGCGGTCAGCTAGCCAAAGCTCAATTTTGGACGCCAGATACTGAGCGGTGAGTTCCGTGGACAGCTCAAGCTGACGCTCTGAACTGGTTCTTTCCTGCCACCAAAAGTAGGCGGTGCCGGATATCACAAGGCTGAATGCTACTAGTCCCCTGAAAACAGGATGCCGATTCACTGGCCCCCCCAGCATGGCGCAATTATTCTTATTGTGTCTTGCTTACTCACACGACCAGACAAGCTCTTTGCTCCCATCGCCTCGAACAAAGGCATACCACAGCTGCCCAAATACAGGGAACCAAAAGCCGGGAAGGCATTGAACTTACCACATCCGGGTTGAATTACGAACCGCTGCTACAAGGCAGGGATTCACTCCCAGAGCAGGAACCAGCTCCGCGAATCGGTTGCCGCGTCGTCACGGATCTCTACACCCAGCTCATAGTCGCCGTGTTGATCCCAACTCGCCCAGCGAACCTCCGCTGAAACAAAGAGCTTGTCGTTTATACCTTCAATCGCCAACCAGATATCGAGGCGGCTATCCTCGATGAACTCCTGGCACACCAGGCGCATACCAGACCGTGAAACATCCATGATTTCGGACTTGAACGTGGTTCCCACCAGGGAAGGGTTCGCGCTCTCGACCACCTGTACCACGGCTTTCCCTACCACAGCGCGCCGCTCTTCCTTACGGCGAGTGGCCGAACGGGACCCGGCAATATAGTCAGTTGCGGCGGTTACCATCATTTTACCTACTCCAATTAGCGATCCGTGCTATTGGACAAGCGATTTCCATACCAACTATGGTTTTTCTATATATATCAAATAGTTAGCATACCTTTTCAATACTGATCCTCAACCAGGACATGCGGTACGCTGACCTTTCACGCTAGAAGTTGACCCGCCTGGTACCACAGGCCTACTGTTGTAGGGAGGACGCCTTCGTGTAGTATGTTGCCAAGACCCTGTCCTGGAACCAGCATGAACCTGAAAACAAAAACCCTGCTTATCTCCTTTTTGTTGGTGTTCACCGGCAATGCGGCCGCCGAAGTACAGGTGGGCGATGCGGCACCTGATTTCGTGCTGATGGGCTCGGATGGCAAGACTTATACCCTGTCACAATTCAGAGGCGAAAAACCGGTCGTTATCGCCTTTTTCCCCAAGGCCTTCACCGGCGGCTGAACGATCGAGTGCAAGGCGCTGCGTGACAGCGACCAGGAGATCAGGGCATTTGACGTCGCCTATTTTATGGCAAGTGTTGACCAACCCGCCGACAATAAAGGGTTTGCAGAAAAAAATGCGGCGACCTTCCCGATCCTTTCAGATCCCGACAAACAAATGACGGCAGCCTATGGTGTGCTATCGGAACGCGGGTATGCAAGACGCTGGACCTTCTACATAGACAAGGATGGCATTGTCCGGATGATTGATCAGACTGTTGACCCACGCACAGCGGGACAAGAGCTCGTCGAAAATCTCGAAACACTGGGATTCGAGAAAAGCTGAAAGCGAGCCCCTGGTCAGCGGCAGTCATTCTGGGCCGGAATTACGGTGGGACGAAAGCACCCGTCAAGTTGCACAATTCATCAAAACGTGTAGGACACACCGATTCCCGCACCTTCGCTTTCGCTCAGGATGACGATACTTTACATAAAAAAGCCCCGACCGTTTTCACGATCGGGGCTTTTGAATCAATGCCTGACGATGTCCTACTCTCGCACGGGGAAACCCCGGACTACCATCGGCGCTAAGAGGTTTCACTACTGAGTTCGGAATGGATTCAGGTGGTTCCCACTTGCTATGGTCATCAGGCAAACTGGCGCGAAGCGTCACTAGCGACGCCTCTGCATTCGTTTACCAGAATCCCGCCACTTCACGCTTGCACGCTCCAGCCGGGATGACAGTTAAAAAATGAAAAGCGACAAAGTTGTTAAGACATCCGGACAAGTCTTCACTTGTCCAATTTCTATTCAAGGCAATATCCAACCATAAATCATTGCGTTCTGATTCCGAGATCCTTCGCTTTCGCTCAGGATGACGATGCTCAAATCTTTGATTCCGAGATCCTTCGCTTTCGCTCAGGATGACGACACTCAAATCCGCTCAAATATATGGTCAAGCCTCACGGGCAATTAGTACGGGTTAGCTCAACGCCTCACAGCGCTTACACATCCCGCCTATCAACGTAGTAGTCTTCTACGGCCCTTTAGGGGACTCAAGGTCCCAGTGAGATCTAATCTTGAGGGGGGCTTCCCGCTTAGATGCTTTCAGCGGTTATCCCGTCCGAACGTAGCTACCCGGCAATGCAATTGGCATCACAACCGGAACACCAGAGGTGCGTCCACTCCGGTCCTCTCGTACTAGGAGCAGCTCCTCTCAAATCTCAAACGCCCACGGCAGATAGGGACCGAACTGTCTCACGACGTTCTAAACCCAGCTCG
>JBBDIT010000015.1:0-7219 GCA_040880285.1 Pseudomonadales bacterium
TGCCTATATCCCCCATAAAGACCCTGGCCGTTGGCCAATTGATGATCAAAAAGCCAAGGCTCACACCGAGCAGGATCAGTACTATGGAGTTCCAGCCCTCAGCGATTTGCCAACTACCTACCAGCAATACACCCAGGCAAACGAACGCCGCCTCCCCTGCCGCCAAACCGTCGATACCATCCATAAAGTTATAGACGTTCAGTAACCAGACCAACGCGATCATGCCAAATACCAGGCCGGCAAAACCCAGATCGAACATCACACCTTGAATATTCAACTCTGGGAAACCGATCCAGTATATGCACCAGGCACCGGCGAGAAAGTGTGCCGAGGCCCGAACAATGACTGGCAACGACTTCAGGTCATCCCGAAAACCAACCAGAGCGATAAATAGTGGTCCCAGGCATGCATACAGGATGTCTGTGGCTATTCCCCCTTGCGAGAACATCCAGGACAGGGCCAGGAAGAATACAATAACAAATGAGAGCCCTGCGGCCGTAGGCGTCGGGGTTAGATGCGCACTACGCTCGTCCGGGTGATCCATCCAGTGAAAGTGGAGAGCGAGCACCCGATAACTATGGGCAAAAAGATAAGTCGCCACCAGAGCAGCAATCGCGAGAGTATGAGTATTAGGGTCAGAGTAAAAATTCAAATTTCTGGCTCGATCATCTCAATCCGCTGGTGCCCAGGAGCATTAGTGCCCAGGATTTTACTCTGACCCCAATTATTATTGGTCGGGACGGCAGGATTTGAACCTACGACCACCACACCCCCAGTGTGGTGCGCTACCAGACTGCGCTACGCCCCGAAGGGGCCGGATTTTAGCAGGGTTAGGTCGAATGCCCAAACATTCGGGCAAGACATTGCCGGGTAGTATAGGGTGGCTGCCAATCCAGCAGTTCACAGGTGCTGGATAGATCGACCTCAAGGCTATTGAGAAGTTTACCGGCACGTTTTCGACCCACCAGCATACTCGCCAGGAATCGAAGCGCTGGCTGCGGCAGCGGTACCTGGATAACTCGACGATCCATGGCCTCGGCCAGGTAGGACAAGAGCTCCGGTAGTCGCAGCGACACTGGGTCGGCCACGTACAAGGCAGTTTCTGACTGGACACCGACTCGCAGGCAAGTCTCGATAAAGTCGCACAGGTTATCAATGCCGAGGTAACTTCGTCTGGCCGCGACATTTCGAAACGGCAGAGGGATCGGCAACTGGGCGAGTCGCTGCAGGGTTTTGAAATTCCCTTTGACGCCAGGCCCATAGACGAGCGGTACGCGAATCACGGTCGCACCGGACTCGAAATGTTCCCTGACAATCTTTTCGGCCTCATATTTGGTGCGGGCGTAATCGTCCTGCGGAGCAACCGGGCTCCCAGGGCCAAACGGAACAGGAGACCACTCACCATTGACCTTGACTGAACTCAGGAAGATAAATCGACTGACACCGGTGACACGAGCCGCCTCGACAAGTGTCCGGGTGCCTTCCACGTTGACACGTTCATACTCATTGGCGGTCGCGCCAAAGTCGTGAGCAATCGCCGCCAGGTGAATGACGACCTCCTGGTTAGCAAGGTGTCTCGGCTCGATCAGGCTAATGTCGATGACTTCATGGACATGAATGTTCTTATCATATCCGGGGTCATGCCGAACCAATGCGGTGACGTCATATCCCTTTTGCAGGAGAAATGATGTGAGTTCTCGGCCAATGAAACCGGTGGCGCCGGTGAGTAGAATTTTCAATTGTGGTCCGCTTGTATGGCGTTGAGAGTCATAAGTGTGGTTCGGAGATCCTTCGGAGATCCTTCGCTACGCCGGGACGCGCAGTCTCAGGATGACACGGGCTGCGCCGGGTCGCGCAGTCTCAGGATGACAGGCACGCGCTAGGACTTGAGGACTTCAAGCACTTCTTCGAGCTCAACAATCATCTGCTGAATCAGCTGCTTGTACTGGGTTTTGTCCTCGACCTGCTCGTCACCGGAAAGGCGCTGGCGGGCACCACCGATGGTGAAGCCCTGATCGTACAGCAGGGAGCGAATCTGGCGGATCATGAGGACGTCCTGGCGCTGGTAGTAACGTCGGTTACCACGGCGTTTGACGGGCTTTAACTGTGGAAATTCCTGTTCCCAGTATCGCAATACATGGGGTTTGACCGCGCACAGGCCGCTGACCTCACCGATAGTGAAATAGCGCTTGCCCGGGATCGGGGGCAGTTCCGCGTTATGATCTGGGTCCAGCATATGCCTCTACTCTGGCCTTGAGCTTTTGCCCCGGCCTGAATGTCACAACCCTGCGTGCAGTAATCGGGATTTCTTCCCCGGTTTTGGGATTTCGTCCTGGGCGCTGGCTCTTGTCGCGAAGGTCAAAATTGCCGAATCCCGACAACTTCACCTGCTCATTGGATTCGAGCGAAGTCCTGACCTCTTCAAAGAAGAGCTCAACCACCTCTTTGGCCTCGCGCTTGTTCAAACCCAGTTCATCAAACAGCTTTTCAGCCATTTCAGCCTTGGTCAACGCTCCCATTCTTCCATCCTTCGATCAAATATCCATACGCTGACCCGGAGAACTGGGCCAGTACAGCGATGTGGTAAGAGTGCGGGAAGCCGGCGGTCAGGTCAAGTATCAGTTGAGAATTTTTCCATTAGGATCAATGCCTTTGCCATGATATACGTCAAACAACTTTAGGTTTGTCAAGGCTTATCGCGCTGCAAATGCGGTGGGAAATCGCCCCATCCCCATGTAATCACTGGGTTTGATCGATTCTGGCCCGGGTATTCACATGGCTGATTTCATCGCTAGCGGAGGCTGGCACCGAACTGCTTCGAAAGGGCCTCAACCACCGCATCTACCGCCTTGTTGATCTCCTCCTCGGCCAGCGTGCGCTCCGCCAACTGGAATGTCATCCCCAGACCGACGCTCTTCTGGCCAGGATCAATGCCCTTGCCCTGGTAGACATCGAACACGATGAGCCCGGTCAACGTGGGGCCGGCAGTGGCCTGTACACAGGCCCTGATTGCCGCTACCGGGACAGTTTCATCGACGATCACGGCAATATCCCGGCGCACCTCCGGAAAACGCGACAGGCTGACCGCGGCTGGAATCCGGCGTTGCGTCAGCAAGCTGGCCTTCAATTCAAACAGGTACACGGGCTGGTCCACATCCAGCGCCTGCTGTGCCCGCGGGTCCAGCAAGCCGAGATAGCCGACCAGTTCGCCATTGCGCAAAATCCGGGCGGTCTGGCCCGGATGCAGGGCCGAATGTTCGCCAGCCTCAAAACTGAACTCGGCAGCACTCCCGGTCAGGGCGATAACCGTTTCAATGTCGCCCTTGACGTCGAAAAAATCGATGGCGCCGCTGCCATTGCCCCAGTTCTCCGCCTGCCGCGGCCCGGTGGCCACACCCGCTACCATTAATTCCTGGGTGATCGTGTCCATGGTGACATCAGCCTGATTTGGTGATTGCAGGAATCGCAGACCGGTTTCAAACAACCGCACCCGTGACTGTTGGCGATTGACGTTATACAGCAAGGATTTGATCAGCCCGGTCCAGAGTGTCGTGCGCATGACGCCCATTTCGGAAGACAGCGGATTGGCAAGGCCAATGGGTTCATTGGCAGGGTCCAGCACACCCTCAGATTTGGCATCGACAAAACTGTAGGTGACTGCTTCAAAATAACCGCGGGCCACCAACTGGTCCTTGATGGCATTGACGGTTAATTCCCCTTCCGGCGCCGGCACCATGGCAAGGCTGGTGGTTGGTGTCCTGACCGGCAAGGTATTGTAGCCGTAGATCCGACTGATCTCTTCAATGAGGTCTGCTTCGATCGCGATATCAAACCGATGTGACGGTGCCGTCACGGTCCAGGCAGTCTCTGCTTCTGCATGACGTTCGAAATCAAAATGCAACTGGCCAAGCATGCGTTCGATGTCGGCATCGGCAATTTCCACACCCAGCAATCGTTTGACCCGACTGGCGCGCAATTCGACGTATTTGACCGACGGCAGGCTGGCCTCCGCCACCGTCTCAACCGTGGGCCCGGCTTCACCCCCTGCGATTGCAAGCAACAGTGCGGTGGCACGTTCAACCGCGCGCGCCTGGCCCTGCCAGTCCACGCCGCGTTCAAAGCGATGGGAGGCATCCGTATTCAAGCCATAGGAGCGTGCGCGACCGGCAATAATCGTAGGCGCAAAAAAAGCACTCTCCAAAAAGATATTGGCGCTGGCATCGGTCACTGCAGTAGAGCGCCCGCCCATAATTCCGGCGATACCGATTGCGCCAGCGTCATCGGTGATCAGGAGGGTGTCGTCGTTAAGGCTAATGTCCTGGCCATCCAACAAGGTGACCGCTTCGGACGCCTTTGCCATACGCACAACGATCTTGCCGCTCAACTTGTCCAGATCATAGGCGTGCATGGGCTGTCCCAATTCCAGCATGACGTAATTGGTGACATCGACCACAGGATCAATACTGCGCAAGCCGCTGCGGCGCAACTTCTCCTTCATCCAAAATGGGGTGGCCGCATCCAGGTCGAGATTCCGGATGACCCGGCCGACAAATCGAGAACAGCCTTCGGGTGCGGCCAGTTCGACCGGGAAGACCTCATCGATTGTAGCTTTGACCGGCACAATCTCAAGCGGCGCCACCTCAACATTGCCCAGGATGCCAGCCTCACGGCCAAGCCCGACCATGCCGAGGCAATCGCTGCGATTGGGCGTTAAGTCAAGGTCAATGGTGATGTCGTCGAGATTCAGGTACGCGCGAATGTCCGTGCCCACAGGCGCGTCGGCGGGTAGTTCCATCAGGCCCTCGTGATGGTCGCTGAGCCCCAGTTCGCGTTCGGAGCACAACATGCCAAAGGATTCGACGCCGCGGAGTTTGGCTTTCTTGATTTTGAAATCGTCAAGGTTGGCGCCAACCAATGCAAACGGCACTTTGATACCGGCCCGGGCATTCGGCGCACCACAGACGACCTGGACGGTTTCATTACCGCCGTCAACCGTACACACGACCAGTTTGTCTGCATCGGGGTGAGGCTCAACGGCTTTGATCTCACCGACCACCACACCTTCGAACGGACTGGCCACCGGCTCGACGCCATCGACTTCGAGGCCCGCCATGGTGAGTTGCTCCAGCAGCTCAGCGCTGGTCAGGTCGGGGTTAACGAATTCTCTTAGCCAGCTTTCACTGAATTTCACTTAATGACTCCATTTTGAGATCCTTCGCTGCGCTCAGGATGACAACCTTACTACCGTCATCCTGAAGCGCGGCGCAGCCGCGCTGAAGGATCTCCTCGCCAACTAGCTGAACTGTTTCAGGAATCTCAAATCGTTATCCAGCAGTGCCCGCAGATCCTCGAATCCGTAGCGTAGCAGCGCAAGGCGATCCGGGCCCATACCAAAAGCAAAGCCGGTAAATTCTTCCGAGTCGATACCGCAATATTCCAGTACCCGTGGATGCACCATGCCCGCGCCCATAATTTCCAGCCAACCTGTGTTACCGCAGGTTCTGCAGCCATCACCGAGGCAATGTACACACTGCACATCGACTTCTGCCGACGGCTCGGTAAAGGGGAAATAGGAAGGACGAAAGCGTACGCTCAGGTCGTCACGCTCAAAAAACACCCGCAGGAATTCAACGATCGTACCCTTCAGGTCAGCGAAGCTGGTGTTGCGGTCAATGAACAATCCCTCAACCTGATGAAACATGGGCAGGTGTGACGGATCCGGGGCATCGACACGATACACGCGACCAGGGCAGATGATTCGCAATGGCGGCTTGCGCGTTTCCATGGTTCGCACTTGTACCGGCGATGTATGGGTTCGCAACAGGATGTTCGGATTGAAATAAAAGGTGTCGTGCATGGCCCGCGCCGGATGATGTTCCGGCAGGTTCAGTGCTTCGAAATTGTGATAGTCGTCTTCGATCTCCGGGCCCTCGACCACGTCGTAGCCAGCAGAGAGGAAAAATTGCTCGATGCGGCGCAGTACCAACGTGACAGGATGCAAGCCACCGGTTTCTGCATTTCGACCCGGCAAAGTGACATCCACTGCTTCCGCCTGTAATTTGGCATCGATCGCACTCTGATCCAGCAAGACCTTGCGCGCGGTAATGGCGTCCTGCACGGCTTGCTTGGCTTTGTTGATTTCCGCGCCCGCGGCGGGTCGTTCTTCCGCCGACAATTTACCAAGCCCTTTCAGGAGGTCCGTGAGTTCCCCCTTCTTACCCAGATAACGGACGCGAACCGCATCAAGCGAGGCACTATCGGCAGCTGACTCGATCTCTGCTTTCGCTTTTTCAACGATGTCGGGAAGGTGCGACATGTATTGCGGCTACGCCGCGCTCCTGGCTGTTAGCTGTCGGCTTTCTGTGCTCAGGCTGCAGCCTTGGCTTTCTCAACCAGCGCAGCAAACGCTTCTTTCTCGTTTACCGCCAGTTCGGCCAGCACGCGTCGATCAATTTCGATTTCCTGCTTACGCAGACCATCAATCAATCGACTGTAAGACAGACCGTGTTCCCTTGCAGCCGCGTTGATGCGCTGGATCCAGAGGCCGCGGAACAGACGTTTTTTAACCTTGCGGTCGCGGTAGGCATATTGCCCGGCTTTGGTGACGGCTTGCTTGGCCACACGGAATACGCGAGAGCGGGCACCGTAATAACCTTTGGCTTGTTTTAATACTTTCTTGTGGCGTCGATGTGCGGTGACGCCGCGTTTTACTCTTGGCATTTTGGTTCTCCTGAAGAATTAGTTTCATTTTCACCTGTGAGGTCCCTTTAAGGTCCTTCGACTCGCGTTGCTCGCTCAGGGCGACCAGGTCAAAAATGGGGCAGTCCAGCTACTCGCCTAAAAGCCGGCGAATCAATGGCACATCTGCTTTTGAGACGTCCTTGAAGCCGCGCAAATGACGCTTTCGCTTGGTGCTCTTCTTCGTCAGGATATGATTTCTGAAGGATTGTCGGTGCTTATAGCCCTTTGCGGTTTTTTTGAACCGTTTGGCTGCACCACTACTTGTTCTAAGCTTGGGCATTGTCGTAACTCCGCGATTGGTAGCTCGCCTCTCTTTTGAGAGGGCCACTGGTTAAATTTTCAAGAAGAAAGTCCGAGATCCTTCGGCGATCGCTTCGCGATACCCTCAGGATGACGACGTCCACTATCGAGATCCTTCGCTATGCTCAGGATGACGGTCTTTAAGCGGTGGCTGTTCCTTTCTTCTTACCTCTTGGGG
>JBBDIT010000016.1:0-22152 GCA_040880285.1 Pseudomonadales bacterium
CCTTGAAGAGAGGATTCCAGCGGGAAATCAGGGACCTGTTTCTCCAGGCGTGGGCTGGGCGCCCCCGGCCATCCCTGGCCCGGTCCCGTTACGTCCCTGTACCTAGCCTTCCAAAACAGGTCCCTGACTTCCCAGTCGATCGATTGAGGCGGTCCTATCCAGAGGTTCCCTGGTCAAAAGTCGTCATCACGGCGGCAAAGTCATCCGGATTAAAGCGATCTTCATCGTCTACCGCCGAGTAGACACGATCCAGCCATCGCTGCTTTGCAGCTCTCATGTCAATTGCGCTCAGTAACATATCAACAGCCATAACAGCCTGTTCGGCAACATTGTAGTCGATGACGACGCCGCTACTGCTATACACAATAATTTCATGCAGCAACCGCCTGGCATCATCACGCGTAAGTGATGTTGACTGTTCGCGCAATTGCTCGATGGCGTCCATCAATGCCGCTATCCTGCCGGACAGGTTTCCGGCGGTTGCGACAGCCCCATGCAACCCACGAAGTTCTGTTCGCAGACGTTGTTCAACAGAAGGATTCACCACCTTTGCAATGGCGAGCAACATGACCAGATGAGCGTCATTCAATCGGACGCTCCCAGGTGGCAGGTCAATACGCGTCAATCTTTTCCAGCGTCGTTCCGACATGGGATGATGACAGGACTGACAGTCGAATAACGCCAATTCCGGGAACATGCCGGCAGTTTCAAGTCTGGTGCTGATTAAACGCAACGACTGGCGAGCCGATTCGATCTGGCCGATGGCCCAGACTGACAAGCCGTCACCGTGCCATTTGGCCGCCTTGTACTCTTCATCCACCGTATAGTGCTTGGGTTGCAGCACATTGAAGGTATCCAACTCAAAACTGAGACGCGGATGACCGGCGCCCATAATATCGTGAGTCGCCATCTTCTCAACCGTTCCCATATGGCAGGACAGGCACAACTGTGCCCGCGCCACTGGCTGGTCGGTGGGGTACAAACCCGCCTTGACGTTTTCGGTGCGTGAAACCTGGCTGTCCGAATGGGCGGACAGGTAATTTTCAGCACCACCGTGGCAAGCTTCACAACCGACGCCGTCACCTAACAAGAATTTCTCTCCACGGTCCAGCTCCGGCACATTGTCGGAGTGGCAGTCCAGGCAGATCCTGGCCTCGTGGGCGCTGTCGAGGCCCAGCTTGTTAGCAATCTCTTTTGATTCATTGGTCAGCAGTGTCTGGTAGGCAATACGATGTCGATCCATTTTGCTCCAGATCACATACTCATTTTGTAGTACTGACGTATTCGTCCGGGGGCGAACAGAACCATGGCATACGCCGGATGCACAACTGGCGACCCCCATGCGTATCTTCCCATCAGATTGCGGCAAGGAGGCTTCGATCTGTTGCGCATACCCGGGACTCAAGGCCCCTCCAACGATGAGCGCCAAAAGGACAGATCCGACAGGACCATTTCGCCTGATCACGGTTTGCTCTCCTTATCGATGTCGTTTTCATCGGTTACGTACCATGGCTGCCCGTTATCGTCCAGGTACAGTTTACGCATCATCGATTCCGACAAAGGACCTGAGCCTACTCGACTAAATACACTGACCTGACCACCCGTCTCATCTACCGCCCGATCCCGTTCTAACCCCCGGGACACGGACAACGCGGGCTTTACGGTCTTATAGCTCGCAATAAGCACAGGTACAGGGTCCGGGCTAAAGCCATAGTAATTGGGCTGGGACGATGGCGAGGTCAACTGCGCCACCTTCAACCCACCCACGCCGTCAGCAATATAGGCAAACAAGCTGGCGTTGGTACTGGCAACCACGATCTCCCGTGCATCGATAATGTTCTCGTTGAACCGCATAAAGGTTTTCATCGCCGTCGGCGTCGACACGTCCACGATATAGATACCCTCGCTACCAGCGGCCACATAAGCGAAGGTTCTGGCTACAAATACCTTGTGTGCGTCAGGTATGGATATTGTATTGTTCAATACCAGCTCCGCTTCTTCCGGCCTGGTGATATCGATCACTTTGAGTCCGTCACGATCCGTAACAAACAGGTAGCGAAATTGCTGGAATACATCCCTTACACCCGACATCGCTACTGTCTTGACGTGGCGAGGTGCTAACGGGTCATCCATATTGAGAATGACGATACCTCGATCGGAAGCGATATAAACGTAACGACCGCCCATTTCGATGTCACGCGCACCATCCAGGATACCCTCCTCGTTCCAGGTCAGTGCGCGTTCAAGAAAGTTATTTCTGGGTTCCCCATCCGAGAAAGTACCAATATCGGTCAGGATCAGACCTTCGCTCGCATCGGTGATGAGTGCGTAGTGATAAATCGGATGGAAAGGCTTTTCTTTGTTGACCTCACGCATTAACTCGCCCTGGTTTCGATCCGGCGCAACCGGTTGGGTGGTTGATAGCGACAGGCAAGTGGCATTCACCGAGTCGATCCCGGCTCGCTGTCCAGGGGGCGCGAATGGCGCCGTAATGATTTTCTGGCTAACGCCCTTATTGGCGATGGCGGCCACATCGTAGACAACCATCCCCTTGCTGCCAGCCGCGGCATACAGGTATTCACCACGCAATTGCAGGCAGTTGACGGAACCTGAACTGTGATGCGCTGAAACTTGCAGCACCTTGTCGTTCTCCTGGTGCTCCTGGAAATAATCCGGATAGACATACCGATGCAGATAACTGCCTAGCACTGCCTGGGGCTCGTCCCACTCGGTCACTCGCACGGCTTC
The DNA here is from genome assembly GCA_040880285.1 of Pseudomonadales bacterium. Classification (GTDB taxonomy): domain Bacteria; phylum Pseudomonadota; class Gammaproteobacteria; order Pseudomonadales; family Azotimanducaceae; genus JANQJA01. Next base: position 2,749 of record JBBDIT010000016.1, read on the forward strand.
CACGGAACCCTCGCCACCCACCCAGGCATGATAACCGATGAAGTCGATATAATCGGTACCATAACCCAGTGTCTGCGCCATAATAGCATTGTTGTCGCCTGACCTTGACAGGTGACAATCGGTGCATACACGAGTTTCTGTCTTCCTGACGGTGTGTGCAAAGTGCGGATTCATGGCCTGGGAACTGTAACCGCTGGCAGAGACAGGCGGTTGCTGGACGTAAATTTTCTCCCGGTTAGCATTAGTGGACGATAGCACCAGTGCAGAACTGGATCGCAGCGGCGCAATTCGGCCACCGTTGATCTGCCCCCGCTGGCCAATCATAAAAATTTCATCCCGCACGACCTGGGGGTTATAGGTCGCGTAGTTCCTCGTCTCGCCACCTTCATAGTGTTTGGTCGTGGTTTTCCAGTTGGCTTCAATGGGTAGGTGACAGCCGCCGCAACTGGTGGTCCAGGATTGATGGCAGGTATAACATTCCATGGTGTCATTGCCGTGGGCATAGTCATCCGGGGCCACGCCCGAACCCCAGGCTTGCGTTTTTTCGTTTCGGCTCATGGTTTTCGCCCGGGCCGCACGTTCATTGTAATCGTCGCTTCCTGGATCTACCGAATCCTTCACCAGGCTCAGTTGCCACTCCTTGTCCGGCCACAACAGGCTACGCTGGAACAGTTTGTCACCGCGCCACTCGAACCGGGGTTTACCGTCCGGGTTGCGGATAAGTGAAAGATCCGTTCCGCCCGGCGGCGCCGCGGGACCGCTGGTCCTGAGCGATGGATACTGATCTGCCGTGCCGTGGCAATCCACACAGTCGATTTCTATCGCATTGGCTACTTCGCCATAGAGGTGACCGTTACCATGACTGTCCTGGGAAAAGTGGCAATCGACACAGTGCATGCCATTGTCCAGATGGATTGAAGACAGGTGAACCGCCTTGGAAAACCTGTCAGGATCATCCCGCGGGACGATGCCACCTGTGTCATCCAGGAGATTACCCTTGCGGTCTTTCTTGAATACCGCCCTGAAGTTCCAACCATGGCCGTGATAGTCCGCAAATTGGGTGTGTTCCAGCTCGGGATTCAACGCTGAGACCTGCCGCAGGAAGTCCTGGTCGCTCCAGAGTCCACGTTGCGCTGCACCTTCCGGGTTATGGTCATTGATCTTTCGGATTTCAGCGTCACTTGGGTAACGTTGCTTTTCAGGGAACATGGCAGGGGCATCAGACTCGTAGTCCCACATGGTGTAACCGAGGTAACTGTTCACAAACATGTTGGGCTGGTGCATATGGCATGACATGCATTGCGCCGTTGGAATGCTGCGAGTAAATGTATGCCGGATGGGGTGCCCTTCTTCCTGCCTGGGTATCTCTGGATCAATCGTCCCGGTTTCACCGGCATGACCAAACTCCGCATAGGGACCTGAATGCCGCGAATCGCGATCGTTGGCGTAAACGACATGACAGGCACCGCAGCCGGAAGTACGAAAGTCACCGGGATGGTCGTTGGTACCGAGAAACCACATCAAGGGATCATTCAAACGGGTTTTGTGAAGATTCAGTACCGGCACAGAAATTCGCGCGCCAGTGCCGGGACCACGATTTGACTGACGGAAATCCGGCCTGCCCGGCTCCTCGATACGCTGGAGTAGTCCAAGCGGATTCGGCAAGCCCGTTTCCGGGAACAGATTCGAGATATTCCTGCCGCCACGCTCGAACACCCGGAAGATATCACTGGGAGGGACCGTCTCCCAGGCTGGAAGTGGATAGAGCACCGGCAGGATACCCAACTGTTCCCAGGCGACCTCGGGGTCCAGCCCGAATGCTTCAACGGGTGGGCCGACAATGGCGCTGGCGACACCGTCCGGCGTATAGGCCTCACCCAATAGATATTTCTTATAGGGCAGGATGTTGTTCGCGTAGGATGCGGCACCGAACAACATGGCACCCGTTGCCATAATACTGCGCTTGGCCGCTTGCACGGTTTCCAGATGGCAGGCACCACAGGCCTCTTCTGCAACCCGCAGGTCAGACGGGTTCACGAAACGGACAAACTCCCTGGCTTCACGGTTTAGCAGCGTATAACTGATTTGGGGATTGCGGCTTCGTGGAAAGTCCCAATCAGCAGGATATCGCGGCAACACATGGGCGCGCTCCAGGATATCGTGTTTATCGTCAGCCTCTTTATATACGATGCCGGCATTACCGCCATGACAATCCGTACAGCCGAGCACCACGCCGGGACTTTCATGCATCGTGAGACTGTCCGTTTTGGTGTGACACGAAAGGCAACCTTCACTCTTGGCCTGCGCCTGGGCAGGGGTTTGGGACGCTGGCGCCGGCGGAATCCGGTCGTAGTGGCGCTCGACATACTCGCCATCACTGCTGGAGGCGTACATAACCTCAGCGGCAGCGATGCCGATGCCCGCTACAAAAATCCGTTCCAGAACACGTCTTGTAATGCGCCTCAAATCACAACCCCAAACCATTAATCAATCAATACATCAATACAATATTGGCCAGAATCGAGTAGGGAGTATCCGCCTCATGGCCATACAGATCGTCAAATCCTTCGCCTTTTACCAGCGCCGCCGCAGACAACCGCAGCACCACATTCTGGGTCATAAACGGTCGCCAGATCAGCGATACAGATACATCCTCTCCCAACGCTTTGTCGATATCACCTTGTTGCCGCAGCCGTTCAAGCACTGCGACCTTGTCGAACCGGAAATGATTCCAGTTAAACGACACGCGTAACTGGGGCAAAATATCCGCATCGGCACCAACACCCACCAGGCTGACACCAGGATTGATGAAATTAGACTGGCCCTGTTCTTTACCGGGTCGCAATGATGGCAGGATACCGTTGCGCCCCATTAGTGTGACGCCACCTCCACCGATAAACGGAACGTTCTGGCGGATAACAAAACTGGTGTCAGCACCCGCAAACAATGGATTTTCAAAAATTGCATCGAAGCCCCTGGCGGTGCGATCAAACGGGTCGTCATCTCCGGAGGCCCAGAGAAGTGATAGCCTGGGTCGGAACCAGTCGAAATCCCTCGATATCTCCGCCGCCACAAAGAATGCACGGATATCCTCCTCCACTGCCTGGATCCGTGAACTGTCTTTTTGGCCATAGGCATAGTAAAGCGAAGTGCTCAGATTAACCCGGCCAATGTGACCGTCCCCGCTATAACCCAGGTAGGTAACATCGTAATTGCCGGCAAAACGCTCCTCGAACAAGGAAGATGGACGTTGGATAAATCCGTTCTTGTCGTACTCAATACTGCCTCGCTCGCGATTCCTGTTATGCAGGATCGATGCCTGGGAGATGAATCCCAATGACGGGAAGTCCTGCCAGAACAGGTTGGCCACATAGACGTCATCGTCCCGCAAGCTTTGCGTTACATCATTCAGGCCGCTGTTGGTATCTTTTTCAATTCGCCGGAACCAGGCCAGATTGTACTGAAAGACGTTATTTCTCCTGGTACCAAACAGGCGCACACCAAACGGCGAATCCTGGAACAAAAATCCACGGAAGTCGCTGCTAAAGGGCTGGATACCCACCCGAACACTGTCAAAGTCATAGCGGTCAGAGACATTACGCAAATGCTTGTCAACGAACAGGGCCTGGACACCCATGAATGTGTCCCTGCGCTTGCTGGAGGACTTGTCCGGATTGACATGTAAAATGCCCTTCTCATCGGCATGAACCTGGTTGATGTTGAATACCGGTGTAAACCGGAACTCCCAGTCCGGCGGTTTGAAAACCGTGTCGCCCTTGTAAAACACACTTTCGACGATCAGGTTTTCCGAAAGGACGGTGGTCTTGCCCTTGCCAATAGTATCCAGTGAGCCAGGGCGTTCAGTCGTGGCCACTCCGACCGGGATCGGAAACCGGCGTGGTTCGATCACCGTATCGGATAGGGCGATGATGCTGTAGAACCAGTCATCACCCCAAACCGGCAAATCACCCTTCAAAGGATTATGGGCGTTGTAAGGATCCAGCAGATTGGTCGTAATGCCAATCTCTTCGACAATACGCCAACGATCCGGCACAGGGGGGCCCAGTTCAATTGGATCGGTCCACCGGTGGATACGTATCTGCCCCGCCTTCGGTTCGTCCCCCACACCGCACGGGCGCAACTGGTAATAATCGGCAGGCGTGCCCGGGCGACGCCTGGGAACGGTGACGCCATCATCACAGAGCCTGGCTCCCGGCTCCACTGCAGCAGTTTGCGCCATCACCGGAAAGCTGGAGATAGAGAGGGAGAGGGACAGGGAGAGCGAGAGGGAGAGACCCGAAATCACCCGTAAGATCAGATACCCGAAAGTGTGAGCAGGTCTAGAGCCCATCGCACACCTCCGTTGCTGTACTGCCTATAAAAGGTACTTGCGGACAGTTGATATAGCGCAAGCGTGCTGCCTCACCGGGAATATCGATTCGATCAGCGCGAATTTCAGGCGGTGCATTGCCAATTCCTGTATTGAGCCGCATCCCCGCGCGATGAACCCCTAAAAACGAAATCATGTCATCCTGGTCGACGCCGTCACCGGATACGCCGATCCCACCCACCAGCACATCCCCTCGATAGATCGGCACGCTACCGGGAAATATCTGGATTCCGTTCACGGGACCCCGCACATTTGCCGCCAGTGTGAACGGATTGGCGGCGGCAAGGCCGGTATTGGCGAGACAGGTCGCTGGCACGTCCGGGACCAGGCCAAATATAAATCCGATGTGGTGAATCAGTGCGTTGTAGATCAGATCAGATTGGAGGCCGACATTGAACACGCTCCACTCACCTGGCGGTCTGGACAAGGGTCCTGGCGGTCCATCGGCAGGGCCGTCAGGAAAATGCGGTCGTGACAGGTTGCCACCAGCGCGATCTGAAAATGCTACCGGATCACCGGTCGCTTCAAGTGCATCGGGTATACCCAGGAACGATTGCAGGGCCGCGACATAGTCGCCCGGTGACGGAGCAGCCACATCGGACACCGCCAGGTCACTTATATCAACTGGCTCCGGCAGTCGTTCCAAATAAAGCGGTCCCGGCAATTGTCGCAACAATTCTGCCGGAGCATTGCCATCCTTACGCCCGGTGCCGGAGAAAAAAGCCGCCGTTCTTGCTTTCTGCAATGAAACATCCGCCCCGAATACCGGTCCGTCCCGGGATCGCGCCATACCCAGGACCGTCCCGTTGCTATCAACAACAGAAACCGTCACACGGGCCGGCACCGAGGGCGGCACGCGGATCTGGGCGCGTGATTCATTGGCAACGCCAATCGCTTCGTTGAGTAATGCCTGGACTTCAGTAGCCGTCAATGCCATGGCCGGGTTGCCTGCCGGGGCATCGGATGCAGTCACGGCTGGATAGCGATTTTGATTATTCGTATCAACGAAAATAAAAGCGTCGAGTGGGCCACCGTCAGCATCCATAAACACCGTCGGATCGGCCGGTCGCACGCCCGATTCCGCCAGTCCGAACACGGTACCGGCGAGCGCGGTATTACGATCAAAATATCCCGGCACCGCCAGATAGTCGCCAACCAGGTCCGCCTGCAACTTCGCTATCGCCTGCCGGTCTTCCGGCCCGGACTGAAGGTCACTGACCCTCGCATCACTGAAGCGCGCTGTCTTTCCGAGGATAGTAATGCGGTCGGCCCGGATCGCTGACGGCGCGGCGTAACCCACGGTCGCCGCTGTCGCAATCAGTTCATCCACATCCGAGTCAAAGTCGCCAATGATTTTGTCCAGGCCATAAATACCATCCGCCACGATGCCAACGCCGCCCACAGCCTGACCGTTGATGTATAGCGGCATGCCACCCGGGTCGGCCGATAAACCCAACGGCGAGCGATGAGGACCGACACCGACGATTGCGCCCGGTGTAAATCGTTGGGAGAAGTCACTACATGGCAGTTGGCTGAACTGGACACCAAAAAGGGGGCCAGAAGGCACATTTCGCTCACCAGGATTAAAATTTTCCTGGATAATTTGACTGGCGGTTCGGGTACTAAACGCATTTTCGCCAGTGGAGAGGTACGCGCCGGTAATCGCCTTGGCAATCGCGGCAAGGCTCGCAGGAATCAAGTTCAAATCCTCGAGACCGCCTGTAATTGGGCCACCCAATTCATGACTCGATGTCACCGTGACAAATTCATCTGCTTTGGTCATGCGGAAAACTGCCAGCACATTGCCGACCCGGTCTACCACTGCAATCGTAGCCGGTTGCTGCCGCGCCCGCGCCTCTGCCACCGCCTGCCCGATTACCGTTTCAACATCCACACGGGTCAAGTAACAACGGTTACCACAATCGACCGATACGATCGGTGAGCCGACCGCAGCCAACTCATCGGCCTCACCATCATTACCGCCACCACTACACGCCGCCAACACTCCTGCCAATATGCACAGTAGCGCTATTAGTGCACATTGATCATTCACTGCGAACGACTCTCCTCGGCGACGGGCTTAGGGGGCCTACCTTCCACTCCTCGACGCTCCGCTTCCAGTTCCTCAATCAAAATGAGCTCGCCCATCGCAGCCTGGTTGTCCAGATGAAAGTTATGGCAGGTCGTACAATCGCTTTGCAACAGGGCCCTGGTCCTCTCACCACCATGGCAAGCACGGCAAGTACCAATATCGGGCATCAGGATATCCGTCGCGGCAGTCGATGAAGAGGCCTCATGGCATCCTTCGCAACGCATATTCTTGTGGCGCTCGTGGGAGAACTTCGTGAGAGGAAACCAGTCGTCTACCAGTGCAACCGGCAAGACCTGCCAGGGCAGGTCAACGTCACCAGTGAGCGCAATGGAATGGCACACGACGCAGGTCTGGCGCTCAAACAGATTGGTCGCTGCGATCGCCACCCTGTCCTCAATGAACTCGCGGCCAGCACGGGATATAGCGGCGTCGGCACCGCCGACTCGCCGCGCCAGCAAGGCTTCAATGCTTTCTTTGCGGCGCGCGTCCCCCGGACGCCGTGCAGGCCTGATCTGATCCGGCGTGGTTTCGATAACCGGCGCTGCCTGACCATCAAGAAACTGCCAGGCATAATATTCCCTCAAGGTTCTCATCAAGTCCGACACAGAACCGTGGGGCACCACCCGGTCTGGTGCCGAGGCATCGAAGGTCAGTTGATGGCAGTCGGCGCAATGCCGTTCCATCGTTACCGGTCGCATGGTAACGCCACTCACTTCAGTTTCGTGACAATTCTTGCAGGCCATTACACGCGTACCTTGCGGGGATTCAATGCCTTGCGCCACCATGTGAACGTCATGGGGAAATCTCAGATTGGACCGGTCCGCCGCCTCCGCATCCCAGGGATGTAATCGTTTCGACTCCCAGCCTTCATCGTCGGACCAGGCCAATACGGAATATTTGAACGGTGGATGGTCATCGTAAAAATCGGTCACCGGTTCAAGGTCGCTAAAACCGAACCCCATCGCGCCGAGATCAGCATGACACGTGGTGCAGAGTCCCTGATCCCGCAACACGAGTGACTCGCTGTCAGTATGCTCATGATGACAATCGGCACAACGGTCACCGGCCTTGTAATCACGACCGAGGGTCGTCGTATCGAAATGATGATTCACCGACAAATGACAGTACAGGCAGTCTTCGTCTTTGGCAGGCACAAATGGCACCGTATGACAATAACTACACTCATCGCCCATAAATGCATGGGTCTGGTGCAGCCCACCGGCAAGCCAGAGGGAATCATCCGGTAACGGACTTTCCCTAAGCGCGCTCATTCCGACAAAAAAACCGGTTGCCGGGATGACGACACCGATCGCGAGGATCGCAAGAAATAAAATCCAGCTTATAGACCTTTCCGGTACTGCCAGTTGCCATAGCCGGGTTTTGAACCGGTCACGCAGGCTCTCCACCTCCCCGGATTCAAGTTCAACCTCGATGACACAATCGTGATCCTGTTCTGCCGGCAAGAAATGCAGCGTGTGTCCGGCAACAATGACCTCGTCGCCAATCGCGACCACGGAGTTCTTTGAAACCGCATCGTTAACACTGAACCGGTGATCACCCATTGCGGCCAATCGCAGCTGGCCAGCCTTTAGCGTCAATTTTGAATGCTCGAGCGGTACCCTGCGACCAGGTAAGGAAATCGTCTGGTCGGTGCCGCGGCCGATGGTTGCACTGTCACCCTCGTAGCGCGACTCCCAGGTCGCTTTACCAGCGCCTCTGGACTCCATGTACCGAATAAGCAGTCGCACGTCTCGCTCCTTCTACCAGTAAAAAAATACGGAGACGATGTGCGCGATAAGGGCTGCCAATAGCGCAAACGATAGCGGCACGTGAAAGTACAACCAGACTTCCTGCATACCGTGCATACGAATATCCGTCCTGATCGTACGCAGCAGGTTACGGCGCGCACCACATTCCTGAGTAACGGATGTCAGGTACGTAGACTCTTGCCCACCGGCGCCCGACAAACGTTTGACAAGCCAGTTGATCAAGCGCGTCTGGTCCTTATTGCTGTGCACATGGCCATCGATAATGACCCTGGAATTGTCCCGGGCGGTCAACTGATCTATCAAATTGCCCCCGACAACGGTTCGATCAATGGCACTGATAACAACGCTGCGTATGTCCTCCTCAACACTTCCTAACATGCGTTCCAAATTCGCATCAATCTCTTCCAATTCTGAAAAAATCTCATCCAGGGATTGGCTCTTCTTAATATCGTTACGGGCTTCAGGGAAGGTTCTGTAGGCCCAGACCCCAAAGATTCCGCTGAAGATGACCAGGCACATCAACCCATACGCCAGAGTATGAATATTAATGCCGAACTGGAAGCCGCTATGCAGGGTGGCCACCAGCAGGAGTGAGACGCCGAAATAAACATGTGCCGACACCCATCCACGAACCGTGCCCCAACCATGGATGAAGTTCCTCTTTCTGCGTCCCAGATATAAGAGCCACAGGATCAGCACTGCTCCAAGCGTGCCCAGTGTGTAACCCAACATCGTTCCGCCGTTTGGTTCCGGTTTTGGATCATGAATCGCATAAGCGATGATGCATCCGGTACAAAATATGACCGAAAGCCAAAAGTACACGCCGCGGGCGTGAGATAGAAAAGAGGTATGCATCAGGGTATTTCGCTTATCCGGATTTTGGTTGCTTAACTTCCCATATCCACGAGGTCGACAAAGTCCTCCGGTGACAATCGCATGGCAGCACCAGTAGGACAAGCACGAACACACGCGGGGCCACCAGTTAAATCTTTACACATATCGCACTTGACCGCTTGCTTGGCTGCAGATTCATCCACAGGCCCGGCACTCGCCTTACCGGGTTTTTCGCCCAGTCCGAATAACATCCAGGGCCAGAAATTTTCCTGCGCTTCACTTTTATAAGACATCTGAATCACACCGTAAGGGCAGTTCTGCTCACAGTTACCGCAGCCGATACAGTTGTCGCCAATGAACACCTCGCCACCCACACCACCTCGATGGATTGCATCCGGCGGACAATCCTTCATGCAGCTTGGATCCTCACAGTGTCGACACGACGTCGGTACATGGATGTGCGCAAATGTTGGACCCGCTTTGCGGTTGAGCCTCGATGTACCATCATGAGTTGCCGCGCAGGCTTGTTCACAGAAGTCGCAACCCACGCAGAGATCTTCATCGATAAGCAGGACATCAGTCGCCTCACCAAGGCCTTCACCCATCAGAAACGAAAGTAGATCGCCGGACTCTGTATTACTTTGAAGCGCTACATTTTGCTGGTGGCGCTCTTCCATCATCGCTCCCATACGATCACGTAACCCGGCGGAACGTGACAACAACAATTCAAATGACGCCTTGTCGATGGAGATCGTCTCGGTTTTTACTGTGGCTGTCACGGTGGCAGTCCTTGACGTCTCCCCCAGCAAGCCCATTTCACCAATGGTATTGTTGGCAGGAACATAGCTCATGACTACCTGACGGCCGTTGACTTGTTTCGATACGGTGACTGAACCACTTCGCACCAGATGCAAGCTGTCGGCAGCGTCGCCTTCCTGAAAGATGACCTCGCCCGGCTTGTATTGGTGGATTTTTGCACGTGCTGCTATGGGCAATAACTCTGTGACAGGTGTCGACGGGGCAAATTTCTGCTGGATCGTCCTGACGATAAAGGTTTCATCCAGGACTCGTTTTACTGCATCGACAGACGCGATCAATTTGATCATCGTTCGTCGTGGAGTTTCCACCACCACACAATTGTTCCCTGCATAGACCGTTGCAGAACGCCTGCGCCCTGAGATCAAGCTCATTTCTCCAAAGAAACTACCCACGCCGGAACGGATACTGAGATCAGTATCAATCGCTATGTCGACATCACCTTCAAGAATCGTAAAAAATGTATTGGTATAGTCGTTGCGCTCAAAAATAACGTCGCCCTTTTTCAGGACCATCACGCGACTATCCATTATGAGCTCGCGAAACTGCAGTGAATTGACACCGGAGAAAATGGGAATGCGATCCTGCATCAATGCAAGAACATCATCTACCTCAAGGTCGTAGGGTAAACTCCTGAACTTGTCTGCCAAAAGGTCGTGGTCTGCAGGTTTGACGGAATGCCCGAGAATGTATTCAACCGCCTCATATCCCTGGTTCATCGCCTGTTTGATCAAAGGATAACCCGCCAATGCACCGATGATGTAAAGGCCAGGCACATTGGACTCATAGCGACCGGTGACTTCCGGGACGGCGTTGGGATCTTCACCGGGAAACTGAACGCCGAAAGATTCAACCAACTGCCGCGGTGGATTGGCACCGAGCCGTGCGATAACCCGATGTACCGGGACGACGGCCTCACCGGAGGCTGTATTGAGTAGCAGCTTGCCGGCAAAGCCTTGTTCAGCCGAAGATTCCAGGCCGGTCGGTGAGCTGTTGTAAAAACACTCCACTTCACCTGACTCGATGGCCGACAAGATCAGATTCAGGTTGCTTTCTTTGGCGCGAGCAAATTCGTCCCGTCGATTAATGACATAAACCTTATTATTCCGGGCCAAAGCAATGGCGTTTTCGATCGCGGCGTCGCCAGCACCGACCACCGCAATCATTTCGTTGTGGTATTCGTCCGGGTCATCCAGCTGATACTGCACAAACGCAGCCTGGTCGCCGGGGACACCCAATTGCCTCGGATTTCCTTGCAGGCCGATGGCAAGAATAAGGTTGGCGGCAGGGATTCGATCACCGCCCATGAGAACGACCGAAAATGCCCCCTGATCCCCCTCAATGCCCTTGACCTCGGCGCCATACCGGATGTTGACACCCAGGGCCGACACACCGGCTTCCCAGGTTTCAAGAATGCCTTCTCGCTTGTCTGCCTTAAAGCCAATGGAACTGCGCAGCGGTAGCAGGCCAGGCTCTGCCATCACATGCTTTCCTTTCTGGTACTTCTGGATGGTGCTTGCGATCCTGGGAGAGCTTTCGAGCAGGACGTGAGAGATTTCAAGCTCCGCGCATCGGGCTGCCGCACTCAAGCCACCGGGACCAGCACCGATGATGGCAATATCAAACAACCGGTTCCCCTCTTGTCATTCAGATTAGTGGACAAACCTTGCCGATAGACTGCAATCTATCACAGCCTTTGGTGCAACGCATGGATACCGGCCTGATTCAGGCTTATAATTTTTCTTTCCCGACGAGCAATTTTTCGAGGTACCTATGATCAAAGGCTGGACCGCCGAAGCTATGAATACCGCGCCGGATTCACAAAACCAGATACACGGGGATGACATCGCCCGGAAATATGGTTTCAAAGGTGGCCTTGTGCCTGGCGTGACGATTTCTGCTTACCTGATTCAACCTGCTGTGGATAGCTGGGGTATGGATTGGCTTGAGCGTGGAGCTGCCCATGTCCGCGTCAGTTCACCGCTGTATGACGGAGAGCAATTCACAGTCAACATCACACAGGAATTCAAAGATCACTACAAGGCAGAGTTGGCTCGCCCTGATGGAACCGTTAGCGCAACGGCCGACATTTCCCTAACCGGGCCAGTGGAGACTGCAGGGACACCACCTGTGCGCAGGATGGATCAGATAGCCGAGAAAGATTTCATAGGACCAAAAGCCAGTTTCGAGACGTTCAAACAACTCAAACAGGAAGGGTGCCTGGCCTTTCGTTATCGCTGGGGATCAAAACATCGCATGAACGCCTATATCGAAAACCAGGCCCTGATGCCGGAACTGCTACGCCTGGATGGTGGTGGCTACGCCAATATGTCCTTCATACTGGGGTGTTCCAACTGGGTGCTTGCAAGCAACGCACAGATGAACCCGTGGGTGCACCTCGAAACACGCTCCCAAAACTTCCGTGCCGTTCCTGCCGATACCCGTATCATTGCAGAGATGGATATCGACAATTTTTATGAAAAGAAAGGCCACGAGTTCATTGATGTCAACGTCAACTTGTTCGATGAAGCCAATGACGATTGTCTTGCGGTCATTGCGCTGCGTGCAATTTATAAACTGCGCGGCATGTAGCTGAACCTTTTGGCATAAATTCGCTACATTACGCCGTAAGCCAACATGGCGTCGGCTACCTTGATAAAGCCCGCGATGTTGGCGCCCTGTGCATAGTCCACATGGCCGTCGGCTTGCGTTCCGTGTTCCACACACTCATCGTGGATGCTCTTCATTGTCGTGGCCAGGCGCGTCTCTACCTCGGAACGCGACCACTGGATTCGCAGACTATTCTGGCTCATCTCGAGCCCTGATACGGCAACGCCACCAGCGTTGGCAGCCTTGGATGGCGAATGCTTGATGCGAGCCTCGGCAAACACCTTGATGGCCTCCGGCGTCGTTGGCATGTTGGCGCCTTCCGCTACCGCAATGCAGCCATTTTTCACCAGCTGCCTGGCTTCGTCTGCTTCGAGTTCATTTTGTGTGGCACAGGGAAAGGCAAGATCACACTGGATATTCCATGGACGCTCGCCAGCATAATAGTCACAACCAAATTCTCTGGCGTATTCTTCTATGCGCCCGCGTCGAACGTTTTTAAGTTCCATAACAAACTTGAGCTTGTCCTGTCCGATGCCCTCGGGGTCGTAGACAAATCCAGAAGAATCCGACAAGGTCACCACCTTGCCACCCAATTCGTTGATTTTCTCCACGGTATATTGGGCAACATTACCTGAACCCGACACAACACAGACTTTGCCCTCAATGTGATTGGCCTGGTGTTTTAACATTTCTTCCATCATATAAACGACACCGTAACCGGTGGCCTCGGTCCTGATATGACTGCCGCCGAATTCCAGTGCTTTGCCGGTTAACACGCCTTCGAACCGGTGTTCAATGCGTTTGTATTGACCGAACAGGTAGCCGAGCTCACGCGCACCCACCCCGATGTCGCCGGCGGGGACATCCTCGTTGGGACCCACATACCGGTAGAGCTCAGTCATAAATGCCTGGCAAAATCGCATAACCTCGGCGTCCGACTTGTCCTTGGGATTGAAATCCGATCCTCCCTTGCCTCCTCCAAGCGGCAGGCCCGTCAAACTGTTCTTGAATGTCTGTTCAAAGCCAAGAAATTTCAGCACGCTTTGCGTAACGCTGGGATGGAACCTGAGCCCACCCTTGTACGGACCGATCGCATTGTTGTGCTGCACCCGAAATCCGCGGTTCACCCGGACTTCATGCTTGTCGTCATGCCAGACGACACGAAAGGTAATGATTCGGTCCGGCTCGGACATACGTTCCAGTATCTTCATATCGCGATAGTGAGGTTTGTCGACCATGAATGGCACAATATGCATCGCCACTTCATGGACCGCCTGATGGAATTCTTCTTCGCCAGGATTACGTTGTTTGACACCCTCCATGAATTGCTCAAGACTGTCTGCATAGTGTGTACTCATTGAGACTACCTCCTTTAAATTGCCGGGAGCATGATGCGTACCCGTAAACCCCCGAGCGGGGAATCATGCAGCTCGATCGCGCCGCCATGGGAGTGCACAATCGTTTGCGCAATTGACAAGCCGAGTCCGGTACCTCCCGTCTGCCGGCTGCGAGATGACTCGATGCGGTAGAAGGGCACAAATACGCGTTCACGATCAACCAGATCAATCCCCGGGCCGGCGTCATCCACATCAATGGTAACACCATCCTCGTGCTCCGAGACTGCAACTGACACGCGATCACCATAGAATAATCCGTTTTCAATCACATTGTTCAATACTCTCCGTAAGCCGAGCGGTTGACAGACCAGATGAATCGTTTCGTCAAAAGTAATCGTTAGCTTCTCGTCCGGTACATCAAGATCTGACACAAGACTTCGCATCAGGCTACCCAGATTAACGGTACGTCGCGGCTCTTCCATGGCTTCATCCCGAACAAAGTCGAGCGTGAATTTGATCAGCGTTTCCATTTCGTCGAGGTCCCGGATCGCTTTATCGCGCTGCTCGTCATCGGCAATAGACTCCACACGTAGACGTAGCCGGGTAAGCGGCGTGCGAAAGTCGTGTGAGATGGCGCCGAGCATTTCACTCCTCGCTTCCAAGAGTCGCTGCACACGAGCCTGCATCGTATTGAAGGCATGGGCCGCGTTCCTGATTTCGATGGGCCCATCTTCTTCGATGGGCTGCGCTGCCTGCACATTGACTCCCATCGCTTTCGATGCCTTTGCAAATCGGGAAATAGATCGTAGTGGTCGGTTAACCGCAAAACTGACAAATACAATGGTGCCGATTGCCATCAGCGTCAGAGACGGAATCGCCGCTGGCGCAATAATGTGATCCCAGGCCGAACCAGACACTTTGAAGTTGAGCCAACTATGGTTATCTGGCATGTCGATGGAAACCGCCAGCGTCTCATGTATACGGAACAAGCCAAAAGTTCGCTCTGTTGCGATCTCCCGTTCCTGGGTAGTCCTAATCTCGCTGCCCGGATCCAGGTAGTCGGCGGAAACCTTGTGCTGCGCTGGCGTAAACCTGAAACCAATCAGGCGCGCAATCTCGGCGGCCGTATCACCGTTTGCGACGAGTTCAAGGGGCTGCGGATCAACACTGATGCGGAATTTTGGGCCACTCAGCTGGCTGGCAATATAGGCCCTGTCTGCGGGCGGTGCACGCTCGATGAGGCGCGTCACGGTCACAATACGGTCGGCGATCTGCTCCTCACGCTCAATCGTAACCGTGGCTGCGCTCAGGACGACATACAACGCAAGACTGGCAAGGTAAAACACGATCAAACTGAGACTGACTACTGCAATCGTCTGCACACGCAGTGACAGCGGCATGCGTGCACTCATGCTTGCTGTACAGGTAACGTGAACGTATATCCCATGCCGCGAACCGTCTTGATCACAACCGGTTTTTGCGGATCTGCCTCGATTTTTCTACGCAGCCGACTCACCTGGATGTCGATGCTGCGATCGTAAGGATCAAGTGCACGGCCCTGGGTGAGGTCCAGCAACTGATCCCTGGTCAGTGTTCGCTGCGGGTTGCTGGCAAAGGCGAGCAGCAAATCAAATTCACCGGAACTAAGATCCAGGATCTCGCCTGAACGACGCTTGACCGTTCTCTCGGATCGGCTTGCAACCCAGTCACCAAAACGTAACCGATCACTGCCAGCTTCCTGTCCTGGACCTTTGTAGGTATGCCTTGTTCGCCAAAGTACGGCCTTGATCCTGGCAACCAACTCCCGCGGATTGAACGGTTTTGAAACATAGTCATCGGCACCCATCTCAAGGCCGATGATGCGATCCATCTCTTCGCCTCTGGCGGTCAGGATAATAATCGGAATTGCGGAGTTAGCGCGGATACGTCTGCAGATCGAAAGGCCATCTTCGCCCGGCATCATCAGGTCGAGCAGGACCATATGGAACCGGTGCTCTGATAATAGCCGATCGATTCCTTCCCCATTTCTCGCCGTTGCGACCCGAAAGTTCTCCTGCTCAAGGTAGTGGGCCAGCAGGTCCCTGATTTCCGGATCATCATCGACAATCAATATATGTGTGTCATCTTTGCAAACCATGATTCGACTATATCAATTTGTCTGCTGCGATCCCTGAATTTGTGTAACAGTTTGTAACATTTATCAAGAATGAAACAAAAACTTACAAACTTGCAACGTATTGAAATCAAATGCCCTGGGCCATTGTGTATAAAAAGCCGTTGAATCTACCAACGGTGCCGCCCATGTCTCGACGCAACTTGCTGCTCCTGATCGAACCCACGCCCTCCGCTCTGGTGGCAAAGGAAGTCGCATGCGGTATCGCAGCGTTCGGCAACTGTACCATGACCGGATTACAGATCTATGAGGATACCTGGCTGAAGGATGTCTCGGCGCCACCAACCTCCCTGAAATCCACGCTGGTCAGTCAGGTCGAGGCAAGAATTGGTGGGTCCACAGAATCCCGACCGGCAACAGGCGATGATCAAGACGAAATCCTGGCGAGGCAAAATATTTACTTCAGGGAAAAGTCCCTGACGGGCCCCAGGTACGCGTTACTTTCCGAGGAAGCCGAACGAAATGACCTGACCCTGCTGGGTCGAGAGGGCAACTTCGAGGAGCAGTCCGAAAATGCCAGGGAAGTCATCAGCTTGCTTTTACAGTATCGTCCGCGCCCGATTATCGTGACTCCACCAAATTCCAGTCACGGCAATAATGTGCTGGTTGCCTATGACGGCAGTCCGAGGGCTTCCCGCGCGCTTCAGCTCTTTGTGCTACTGGGACTCGCTGAGGACAAGAATATCCACCTGTTATCAGTCGATCGTAAACCCAGGGCAGCTGAAGCCAGGATGGAGTCGGTCACCGGCTTTCTTGCCCAGCACGAGATCGAAGTCACGCCGCATATCATCAGTGCGCGAAACGATCCGACGGATGTGATTTTTGAGACGATCAAGGAGACCTCTGCATCCATGGTCGTTGCAGGGGCGCAGGGTACAACAGGTTGGCGACAAACCATGTTTGGATCGATCGGTGACTATCTGATCCGGCACTGTCCCGTCCCCCTGTTCACCTGTCCGTAATCCGCTTCAACAAACGGGTAACACGATCATGCGACACACGATCAGTCTAACTTTAATATTGTCAGTGTTCTGGTTGATTCTATCAGGACACTACACGCCGCTTATGATAGCGCTCGGCGTCTTTTCGATTGTCCTTGTGGTGTATGTTTCCTATGCCTTGAAGGTCGTGGACCAGGAATCCCAACCGATACATTTAAGTCGCGCTATCCCTGCCTACTGGCTTTGGTTACTCAAAGAGATCGTACTTGCCAACTTCGATGTGACCTACCGGATATGGCGGGGCAAAGGCGCGATTAACCCAACCACCCTGGTTCTTGATGCCAGCCAGAAGACAGATCTGGGGAAAGTCATCTTTGCCAACTCAATCACGTTATCTCCAGGCACCGTTGCTATCGAACTTATTGATAACAAAGTCACTGTCCACTCCTTGTCCAGGCGAGCGTCCAGCGGCATTGCGGTCATGAATCGCCGGGTAAGCAGGATGGAAACGTGATACTCACAATCGCTACTTTTTCCATTCTGGCAGTGATGGGTCTGGCCCTGATCAGGGCATTTCTTGGACCGACGCTGCAAGATCGAATTCTTGCGGTCAATCTGTTTGGCACCAAGACAGTGCTTTTTATTGCGATCACCGCATTTTTTACCGGTAGCACAGCCTTGCTGGATATCGCCATGGTCTACGCCCTTATCAACTTCGTTAGCGTGATTGGCGCGCTGCAATATTTTGAACAAAGCTCGCCATCAAGTTCAGGACGAAAACCATGATGGAATTCATTCAAACCTTTGTACCGCCACTGCTGTTGCTGCTTGGAAGCTTCTTTTGTATCTCTGGCGGGGTCGGCGTGCTCCGCTTCCCGGATTTTTTTACTCGCATGCACGCGGCGGGAGTAACGGACACATTGGGAGCGGGCCTCATTCTTGGCGCGCTGATGTTCATGACGACTAACTTCAACGATTTGGGCAAACTCGTCCTGATTCTGCTGTTTGCGCTGATCACCAGTCCAACCGCAAGCCACGCACTGGCAAAGTCAGCAGTTCGTGCAGGCATTCCACCCAAATCGGATGATGAGGTGACTGTCGAAGTCCGGCAAGGAGGTGCCCGATCGAAGTCATAGTCACAGTGATCCTGTTTGCATTCCTGGTCGCAACCGCGGTGGTGATCACGAGACTAGGCGATCTGTTTGCCGTCATTATGCTAGCTGGTATCTACAGCCTCATTTCCGCGAGCCTTTTTGTCATCATGGATGCAGCCGATGTTGCCTTCACCGAGGCGGCAGTCGGTGCGGGCGTGTCTACCCTGCTCCTGTTAAAGACATTGACCCTGACTGAACGCCACGAGAGTTACCCCGCAAGGAAAGGCTGGCTGGCGCTAACCATTGTCACGGTTACCGGCGCCTTACTGGTCTATGGTACCTGGGATATGCCGCAATTCGGCTCCGCCCTGGCTCCGGCACAACAGCATGTGGCGCCGCGGTACCTTGAGACTTCCCTTATTGAGACCGGATCACCCAATGTCGTCACCGCGATCCTCGCCAGTTATCGTGGGTTCGACACGTTGGGAGAGCTGTTCGTCATATTTATCGCCGGCATTGGTGTCCTGGTGCTTTTGGAGTCTCGCCAACCAGCCGCCTTACGCGCGCCTGCACAACCTGCCATGCAACAGCACCTGATACTGCGCATCGTGGCCAAGATGTTGATTCCGATGATCATGGCGTTCGCACTTTATGTCCAGTTTCACGGTGAGTATGGTCCGGGCGGCGGATTCCAGGCCGGCGTCATCTTCGCCGCCGCTGTGATTCTCTACGCCATCCTGTTTGGCCCAGCGGCAGTACGTCGTGTATTTGACCACCGGGTTATGCGAATTCTTTCTGCACTGGGTGTCATCCTGTTCGGCGGCACCGGTATTGCGGCGCTCTTGACGGGCGGTACATTTCTCGAATATACCACGCTCGCGAATGACCCGGTGACTGCTCAACGAATCGGGATTTTGCTGGTGGAGCTGGGCGTCGGCATTACTGTCGCGGCGGTGATGATTTTCGTCTTCTGCGAGTTCGATGAACGCTCACCCACCTTACCGCAGGAACCTCATTAGCCATGTGGGTGTTACTGGTTTACTGGGCAATCTTTGCCTTGATGATGATCGGCCTGTACGTGGTGATTGCGTACGGTAATCTGATCAAAAAAGTAGTCGGGCTGAGTATCCTGCAGATTTCCGTATTCATGTTGTACATCAGTATTGCCAACGTCGACGGTGGCGCTGTGCCGATATTGATGAAGGGAACTGATCTTTACTCCAATCCGCTCCCCCATGTCCTTATTCTCACTGCTATTGTAGTTGGTATTGCAACGGTCGCCCTTGCGCTTGCGCTGATCGTTCGCATTCAGGAAGCCTTCGGAACGATCGAAGAAGAAGCGATCGAA
>JBBDIT010000016.1:22252-27303 GCA_040880285.1 Pseudomonadales bacterium
CGATCGAAGAAGAAGCGATCGAACAGGCAGTCATCGAGTTCCCGAAAACCGGCCCGGACGACGAAGCGCCATGATCGCCCACCTGCCGATTCTCCAGGTTATTGTGCCGCTGATGGCAGCGCCGGTGTGCCTGCTGCTCAACCGGGGCAGACTTGCGTTCCAACTGGCACTACTGGCCGGTTTGGCCGCGTTCCTGATCAGCATCCTGTTGCTGGACCAGGTGCTGCTCGCCGAGGGAGCGATCAGTTATTCGTTGGGTGGCTGGGCACCGCCGTGGGGGATCGAGTATCGGGTCGATACTTTAAATGCCTGGTTGCTCCTGATCATCTCCGGCATTGGTCTGGTGGTACTGGCCTATTCTTATACCAGTATCACCAGAGAAATAGACGCAGACCTGCAGGTGTACTTTTATGTCGCCTACCTGCTTTGCCTTGGCGCCCTCCTCGGCATCGCGGCTTCCGGTGATATCTTCAACATTTTCGTGTTCCTTGAAATCTCTGCGCTTTCTTCTTACATCCTGATTGCCCTGGGGCGGAATCGCCTGGCACTCTGGGCCTCGTTTCAGTACCTCATCATGGGCACGCTCGGCGCGACTTTTTTATTAATCGGCATCGGGCTCTTGTACGCCATGACCGGAACCTTGAACCTGGCGGACCTGGCCGAGAGACTCGCAGGCATAGAAGAAAGTCGTACGGTCCTGACCGCCTATGTGTTCCTGACCGTGGGTGTATTCCTCAAGCTGGCGGTATTTCCATTGCATCTGTGGCTGCCAAACGCATACACCTGGGCGCCCTCGGTGGTCAGCGCCTTCCTCGCCGCGACGGCGACCAAAACGGCGCTCTACCTCTTTATCCGGTTTACCTATAGCGTGTTCGGGTTCGAATATTCGTTCACCGCGCTGCCGATGCAAACCATACTGGTGACGCTCGGGCTTATCGGCGTGTTCGCCGCCTCACTGACCGCGATCGTGCAGGAAAATGTGAAACGCATGTTCGCCTACTCGAGTGTTGCCCAGATTGGATACCTGATTCTCGGTATCGGCATCGCAAACGCCACGGGCCTGGCTGGCACTTTATTACATATTTTCAATCACGCGCTCATGAAAGGCGCGCTCTTCCTGGCGCTGGGGGCGGTCATGTATCGCCTCGGCGATGTGTGCTTCAAGGACCTTGCGGGCCTCGGTCGACAAATGCCTTTGACCATGGCCGCGCTGGTTATCGGCGGCCTCAGCCTGATCGGTGTGCCCATGACGGCAGGATTTATCAGCAAATGGTACTTCGTGTCCGCCGCGCTGGAACAAGGCTGGTGGACCCTCGCCATGGCTATTTTGTTGGGATCACTGTTAGCCGCCGTCTATGTCTGGCGGCTGGTGGAAGCGGGCTACTTCAGGGAGAGTGAGCACGGGAAACTCGAGGTCAGTGAAGCACCACTGACTTTGCTGGCACCTATGTGGATCCTCGTGATCGCCAACATTTACTTTGGTTTGGATACCCGACTACCCATCAGCGTTAGTGAATTCACCGCGGCGAGCCTGATGGAAAAATTGGCGGGGCCTGCACCATGATGCTTTCGTCTATACCCCTGACGCAAGCAATCATCCTGGTGCCGATGCTTGCCGCGGTGATCATTCTTATGCTCGATCGATATCCGAATGCCAGGGAAGCTGTGTCCCTGGCCGCCGGCATTCTGATCGCGGCGATTGCCATCAGGCTGTACAGCGATTTTGATTTCCACGCCCGCGTCGAAACACTGTTGATCGAACCCTTGCCGGGTCTTTCGATCGCATTCCAACTCGATGAACTCGGCATGATATTTGCGCTGGTGGCGAGCCTGTTGTGGCCGATTACCACGCTCTATGCGCTCGGTTATATGCGTGCCCACAATGAACCAGGGCAGACACAATTCTATGCCTGGTTCGCGATTGCGATCGGCAGCACCATGGCGATCGCGATGTCTGCCAATCTGTTTACCCTGTTCGTTTTTTACGAACTGCTGACGCTGTCCACTTATCCACTGGTCACCCATGGCAGGTCTGATGCTGCAAAAGCAGGCGGGCGCTTATATCTTGGCATGTTGCTGGGCACCTCGATCGCGTTTTTCCTGCTTGCGATCGTCGGCACCTGGCTTCTGGCCGGGACCCTGACTTTTACGCAAGGCGGGGTTTTCCCTGAGGGCACCTCTAGCGTATCGCTGGGATTTTTGCTTGTGCTATTTGTATTCGGCATAGGCAAGGCCGCAATCATGCCGTTTCACCGTTGGCTGCCGGCCGCCATGGTCGCGCCCACTCCTGTCAGCGCCCTGTTGCACGCGGTTGCCGTGGTCAAGGCCGGCGTGTTCACGCTGCTCAAAGTCTGCACGCTGATATTCGGTATTGATCTGCTGGGTACCTTGCCAACCACAGAAATTCTGATGTACCTCGCGGCCGCATCAATTCTTGTGGCATCGCTCATCGCCCTGCGCCAGGACAACCTGAAAAAGCGGCTCGCCTACTCGACCGTCAGCCAGCTTAATTACATTGTGCTGGGCGCGCTGATGTCCTCCAGCGCCGCCATTGTCGGCAGCGCCATGCATATCGCTATGCATGCAGTGGCAAAGATCACCCTGTTCTTCTGTGCCGGCGCAATCCTGGTGGCCGCACACAAATCCAATATCAGTGATATGCGGGGCCTTGGCAGGCAAATGCCCCTGACCATGACGGCGTTTTTTATCGGTAGCCTCGGCATCATTGGTGTTCCACCTACCGGCGGCACCTGGAGTAAGTGGTATCTCCTGATGGGAACCCTGGACTCGCACGCTTGGATCATAATGGCGACCTTGATGGTGAGCAGCCTGCTGTCCATCATCTACCTGTTAGCCATTCCGGTGCGCGCTTTTTTCCCTTCCCACAACGAAACGACTACAGGGTTTTCAATTTCGCAGGAAGCGCCGCTGTCCATGTTGCTGGCCATCGGAATGACCACGCTGGCAACGATTGCCCTGTTCTTTTTCCCGCATCCGATCCATGGGCTCGCGCAAGCCATTACCGGTTCAGGAGGTGGATCATGAACGATCGAGACAAGTCCAGTGCGCTGGACAGCCCCGCTACAGTGAAACGAATCCTGCGAGTATTCTACGTAATCTGCGCTGTCCTTTTTGCGCTCGACCTGGTGCTTTCGCGCCATACCATCCACACCCTCGAAGCAATCCCAGGCTTCTACGCCATTTTTGGCTTTGCGTGCTGCGTGATACTGGTGGTCATTGCGAAGTGGATGCGTACCTTCCTGATGCGGGATGAAACCTACTACGATAATGAACTCAAGGACGGTAACGATGTGGACGCTTGAGTTGCCGCCGTTCGCACCCTTCTACCTGGGTGCGCTACTGGTTTTAATTCCCCATCACACCTTGCGTTGCCTCGCCATGCTTTTGGTGCCAGTACTGGGTGCCATCCAGCTGATGCTGTTACCGCCATTGATGCAGGTGCAGATGACGTTCCTGGGGATGGAACTGACCCCCTACCGGGTGGACAAACTGGCACTACTGTTCGGCTATATTTTTCATTTGGCCGCGTTCCTCGCGATCCTTTATGCCTTCCACGTTCGAGACAGGGTACAGCAGGCGGCGGGACTCATTTATGCGGGCAGCGGCCTGGGTGCAGTATTTGCCGGAGACCTTGTCACCCTGTTCATCTTCTGGGAACTGCTGGCGTTTTCGTCCGTGTTCCTGGTGTGGGCAAGAGGTACCCGGCGCGCTTACGTTACCGGCCTTCGGTACCTGGTGATCCAGGCGTTATCCGGCGTCATCCTGCTGGTCGGGGCGCTCTTTTACTGGCAGGAGCACGGAACACTCACATTCGACTACATCGGTCTCAGCGGGATGCATGGCTGGCTGATCTTTATCGCCCTCGGGATCAAGTGTGCGTTTCCCTTCTTACACAACTGGCTTACCGAGGCCTACCCGGAGGCGACACCGACCGGCACCGTATTCCTGTCTGCATTTACTACCAAGGCTGCTGTCTACGTGCTGGCAAGAAGCTATCCTGGCACGGAGCTACTGGTTTATATCGGCGCCTTCATGACCTGTTTCCCCATCTTCTTTGCGGTCATTGAAAATGATCTCCGCCGCGTCCTGGCCTATAGCATGATCAACCAGATCGGATTTATGGTTTGTGGTATCGGTATCGGGACGGCCCTTGCCATCAACGGGGCGGTTGCCCATGCCTTCAACGACATCCTGTTCAAGGGATTACTGTTCATGGCAATGGGCGCCGTGCTTCACATGACCGGACGTATTAACGGCTCGGACCTGGGCGGACTCTACAAGACCATGCCAAAGACAACGGTGTTCTGCCTGGTTGGCGCCGCCTCGATTTCGGCCTTCCCTCTATTCAGCGGTTTCGTCAGCAAGTCACTCATCATGAGCGCTGCCCTGGATGAAGGGTATCATTTCATTTGGCTGGCGCTGCTATTTGCTTCCGCTGGCGTGTTTCACCATGCCGGGATCAAGATTCCCTACTTTGCCTTCTTTGCCCATGACGCTGGCATTCGTAGCGCCGACCCGCCGGGCAACATGCTCGCAGCCATGTTCATCGCGGCACTGATTTGTATCGGCATCGGCCTGTACCCGGCGGCACTTTATCGCCTGTTGCCTTTGGATATGGCGTATACCCCTTATGATACAACCCATGTGCTGGCACAAACGCAACTCCTGTTCTTTTCGGCGCTTGCATTTGTATGGTTGAATCTGGCACGTATCTACCCGCCGGAGCTACGCTCGGTCAACCTGGATTTCGAGTGGGTATACCGCAAGCTGGCACCCGCCTTGATCAACCAAAGTGTCCGAATCACTGATGCGGCGAAGACCCTGGTATCGACCGCAGGTGAGAGACTGGTCCCGTTGGTTAACCTGGCCATACGGCAACTCACCCGCTTGTCACGATCATCCCTGACCGGCAGTATGGTGTTCCGGGTGGTGGTAGTCCTCGCCACGGGCCTCGCGCTGGGGGTTTCCCTGTGATGTCGGGCAACGTCGCGCCAGGACTATGGCAGGACTATGGCAGGACTATGGCAGGA
>JBBDIT010000016.1:27403-43357 GCA_040880285.1 Pseudomonadales bacterium
GTCGGGCAACGTCGCGCCAGGACTATGGCAGGACTATGGCAGGACTATGGCAGGATCATGCCAGGCGATTATTCGGCGATACACTCGGCAGCAAAATCAGCGGCATCCAGATAGGGGCGTAACACGCGCTGGACACCGGCTTCTTTGAGCTTCAATGCGTCCCGCTCGGTGTGCGCCGTGGCAGCCAGGTTTCCTCGAAATCTTACCTGTCTTAACGCCTGCGCCAAATGCAGATTGGCCTCGAGCTCCGGGACCGCACTGACCACCCAACGCACCTCGTCAAAATCGAGATGATCAATAAAGTCGCTATTGCCCATGTCCCCAAATTTAACGGGCATGGAGGTTTGCCTGGCTGCTCGCACGACTTCAGGATCGAAATCAATACCCAGGACTCGAAGCCCCCTCTGGTGCAGTTGCTCGGCCAGCCGGCCGCCATACCGACCCAGGCCAAACACAATAATCTCTGTGCCGGGTACTTCATCATCCGTTGCATCGGTCTCCCTATAGGTATTGGCACGCTCAAAGATGCCCAACCAGGGCGACAGGTGCTGATACAGAAACTCGGAATTCAGGATCATATAGGTTGAAATCGTAATGGTGACGAGCCCCACCAGCGTAATCAGCCCAAGGGTATTGTCGTGGATGTGTCCCATCGACATGCCCATCGCGACAAAAATAATGGAGAATTCACTGATTTGCGCCACCGTCAATCCGGCGAGAAATCCGGTTCGGCGCCGATAGCCCATAAATCCCATGATCGCCATCACGATTACAGGATTTCCGATGAGTACGAATACGGCAAAGATGAGGGCCGCTATGAGTTCCTCTCCCAGCGCGCCAAACTCGAGTTGCGAGCCAAGGTTGACAAAGAAAAACAGGAGCAGAAAGTCCCGAATACTACCAAGGCGTGAACTGATGGCCTCACGATACTGAGTTGAGGCCAACGAGAAGCCGGCAAGAAATCCTCCGACTTCTTTACTAAAGCCCGCCACCTCTCCTAACGTGGCCATCGACGTACCCCAGGCAATCGCAAAAATGAGCAGCAGTTCTTGTGAACGCGCCAGCAGTTCCATCAAACGCGGCAGCACAAAGTTCATCATGACCGCAACGAAGACTCCGGCCGCGATCAATTTGCTGACCACCGTGACAAGCAGCGCACCCGCGCCACCCGCGTCCATGTCGGCAACGCTCAGACTACCGACCACCATCATGGCGATGACGACCGCGACATCCTGCACAATCAGAAATCCCATTGCGATACGGCCATGCAGTGAGTCGATCTCACGTTTATCGGACAGCAGTTTGACAATGATGATGGTGCTGGAGAAGGTGAGCGCAATGGCGACATAAAGCGCGTGAACCCAGTCCATGCCCAGGCCAATTCCGATCAAATAGCCGAATATGATGGTGAACACCAGTTGTCCGAGCCCTGTCGCCAACGCCACGGGGCCAAGGTTACGTACCAGATGCATATCGAGTTTGAGGCCAACCACAAACAGCAGCATGGTCACGCCGATTTCCGCCAGCAGGTGAATTTCCTTCTCGGCGCTGACCCAATCGAATACCGCAGGCCCCGCGAGGATGCCAACCAGTATAAAGGCAACAATCAAGGGTTGACGCAGTTTGACCGCAACCGTGCCAAGCGCGGCAGAAATCAGCAGCAGCAACGAAAACTCATAATACACCGTCATACTGATTGCCTCGTTCACTGTATCTCCTGGCGACCAAACAGCAGGTTGAGAATGCCCGCATCGCCAGTCTGACAGAATACGTAAACATGGTCTCCGGGCTCCAGTACAGTGCTGCCACGCGGCACAATCAAGGCATCTCCCCGTAACACCAGTAATACGGAATCGCGATCCGAGAGTGGCAGGTCACGAATCGCGGAATTGGATACCGCCGAGTTTGCGTGCACAAAGTAAGACGAAACCTGCCCGGAAATGGGAATCAGCGAATCAATCTCAATCATCGCACGAGGCGGTGCTGGCTCATCTGACGCCAGGTTGAGTCGTCTGGCTACCCAGCTGACCGTTCCACCCGGAATAATCGCTGTCAGGACGACGATAAAAAACACCACGTTGAACAGCTGCTGGGAACCTGGCACCTGCGCCAGGACCGGATAGATCGCAAGCACAATCGGCACGGCACCCCGCAGGCCAATCCAGCCGACAAACAAGGTTTCGCGGATCGGAAATCCAAACGGCAACAAGCAGATTGCAACAACCAGTGGACGCGCAATGAATACCAGCACAGCCGCCAACAGGATTCCAGGCAAGGCAACCGTCAGTAACTCCGAGGGAAACACCAGCAATCCCAAAAGAATAAACATTGAAACCTGGCTCAGCCAGGCGGTCGCATCATGAAATCTCTGGACACCGCTGCGGTAGGGAAACCAGCCATTACCGATCACGAGTCCGGCAAGATAGACCGCCAAAAATCCGCTGCCGTTGAGAAGCGTCGTGAGTCCAAAGGCCAGAAATGCAATGGCCAGCGTCAATACGGGATACAGCCCCCCGGTAAGCAGTTCCATGCGCTGAAGCAGCTTCCTGCCAAGAAACCCGGTACCCAAACCGAGGAGGCCACCGATCGCCAGCTGCCATACCACATCAGCAACAAGCCAGACCGACAGTGCCTGTTCACTTAACAGTCCGTGGGTCAACCCAATGGTGAGAATCACTGCGACGGGATCATTCAGACCGGATTCAAGTTCAAGCGTGGTGCCGACTCGTCGTTTCAGCCTCACGCCACCGGCGCGCAAGGTCGAAAAAACGGCGGCTGCATCGGTCGACGACACAATGGCGCCCGCCAGCAGGGCAATCAACAGAGGAAAGCCGAGATAATAGGCGAACAGCGCAACAATCAACATGGTGCCAACCACACCCACGGTCGACAACACCAGCGCCGGGCCGATGCTTCGCTTTACGGATTCATAAGGTGTATTGAGGCCGCCATCGAAGAGAATCAGGGCAAGTGCTACCAGGCCAATACGAAAGCCAAGGTCGTAGCTTTCAAAGATAATACCGCCTGGACCTTCCGACCCGGCAAGCATCCCGAGGATCAAAAACAGCAGGAAAACGGGTATCCCTATTCCTTGTGAGGCACGGCTCAACATTGCACTCACAGCAAGAAGAATACCGCAACCAAGCAATATCCAACCTGTCGCGATGGGTTCAATCATGGTTACCAGTATAACCCAGGCCGACGTGGTTTAACGCCGACGCCTGATGCAAACGGTGATCGTCGGGTCAGGAAGCTGCAGGGATCTTCGTGTAGAAATGGAACATAAGGCCACCGGCAAGACCCGCAATGCCTTGCCAAAGAAGCCCGCTGACTTCACGAGTCGGGGCAATACCCGTCAGGCCGAGAACCGCCTTCAAGATGACATGCAGCGCGATCAGCCCGACAAATCCTGCAAGGCAATAACCGAAAAGGCGTAGATCAGGCAGGAACTTGATCACCAGTGCCGCAACCGAAAATGCAATCAAGAGCGCAATGGCGACCAGCGGCAGGTAAATATCGTACATATGGCTCGCATCATGGATTATCGCACCAAGGCGATCCGACAAGCTGATTTCAAAGCCCATGGCCGTCACGGCCGAGAGGTTCCCCTGACTGATGAACAAGGTGCCCAACAAATACGTCACTGCCACTGCGGCCGCATACCCTACCGCTACTCTCATTGATCCTGTATCCCCGGTCTGTTTACGCTAACTGCTATAATGAACGTATTTCCCACATAGAGAAAGCCCAACGACCATGCATAGACTCCTGACTGGCCTCCTCCTCACTGTATTGTCTTTCACCGCCCATGCCGATTATGTGCTCGAAACGGTCGCCGAGGGCTTTGACTTTCCCTGGTCTATCACCTTCCTGCCGGACGGCGACTACCTGCTTTCGATGCGCAGCGGCGAACTCAGGCGAGTGAGTACAAACGGCGATATCAGTGAGCCGCTGGCAAATACACCCGGGACTTATGTAGCCGGCCAGGGTGGTTACTTTGACATCCTGATCGACCCGGCCTTCGAATCCAACCGCCTGGTCTACTTATCCTACGCCGGCGGCAGTCCCGATGCCAATGGCACCACGATCATGCGAGCAACCCTTACGCCAGACGGTTTTAGCGACGAAGAAATTATCTTCCGGGTCTCTCCGGACAAGGATACACCGCAGCACTATGGCGGAAAGATGTTGTTCCTTGCGGACGATACCTTGCTGCTGACTACCGGCGATGGTTTCGAGTATCGGGAAGCTGCCCAGGACAAATTCAGTCAACTGGGAAAAGTTTTAAGACTCAATCGAGACGGATCTGTACCGGCGGATAATCCCTTTGCAAACGGGGAGCAAGGTAACCCTTATGTTTATTCCTATGGTCACCGAAATCCACAAGGACTTGCCCTCGACACGCGCACCAACACGATCTATCTGCACGAACATGGTCCGAAAGGCGGCGATGAACTCAATCGCATCCTGCCAGGCAAAAATTATGGCTGGCCCGCGGTCACCCATGGCATCAACTATTCGGGTGCTTATGTGTCCCCGTTACAAGAGGCGCCTGGAGTGACCGGGGCCCTGACCTGGTGGGTACCCAGCATCGCACCGTCGGGCCTGGCTTATTACGACGCCAGCGTCTTTCCTGATTGGCAAGGCGATCTGTTCGTCGGCGCACTGGTGGATCGCGACGTTAAACATCTCGAACTTGAAAATGGTGAGGTAAAAAACCAACGCTCATTATTTTCGGAGTTGGGCGAACGCATCCGGGAGGTACGGGTTGGGCCGGACGGATTCATTTATCTGCTGACAGACAGCAACCAGGGCGCGCTCATTCGGGTGACGCCCGCTAATTGAGACGGCCTCAAAGGAGCCGCGCGCATGCAGTCTATGGCGTATAGCTGGGTCCTTGCCCTGGTCCCAACTGCGTCTGGATGACCTTCCATGCATCTTCGATAAAGTCCACCAGTAACGGCCGCGAATCACGCGGGTCAATGATATCTTCGATGCCAAACGCATGCGCGTTGCGAAATGGTGATGAAATGGATTGCAGCATGGCCTCGATTTCCGCGCGTTTCGCTTCCGGGTCAGGGGCATTCTCGATATCTCGCTTATACGCGATGGCCGTTCCACCCTCTATGTGCATGGAACCGCCATGGGTCGACGGCCAGGCAAAGCGTCGATAAAGACCCGAGCCCCTTTGATGTAACCCGCCGGCGACGCCATAGAGTTGGCGAATCACAAAACAGATGTATGGTGTTTTACTCTGCGCGGTTTTGGTAACGATGCGGGCACCGGCTCGTACAATGCCCATGGCTTCCTGCGCCGGGCCCACAGAAAAGCCCGGTTCATCGGCAAAGTACACCAGGGGCAGATGAAAGGTGTCGGCGAGTTCAATGAGCCGGATGGTCTTCTCGCCAGCGGCGATATCCATTGAGCCTCCATTGAATTTGGGATTGTTGGCCATCACCGCAACCGGAATACCGTTGACTCGCGCAAGCCCGGTCACGCGCGCCCTTCCATAGGATGGCATCATTTCGAAGAAACTGCCCTCATCGAGTACCGCGGTCAGAATTTTTCGAGGGTCATAAATTTTTCGCCGGTCATTCGGCACGATAGATAGCAACGATTCCTCGCGCCTTGCCGAATCGTCAGCACATTCCACTCGTGGTGGTGCTTCCCACACATTTGCGGGCAGATAAGACAGAAAGCGACGGACCTGGCGGATGGCATCTTCTTCAGAGTCTGCCAGGTTCATGATGACGCCATTTTTGAGTTGCGTTCGCTCATCACCCAGGTCTTCTTTGGTAATGGTTTGCCCCGTCGCCTGCTCTACCACTTTGGGGCCGGCAACAAACACCTGCGAGGTTTGTTTGACCATGACATTGAAGTGACTCAGGCAGGCTTGTACTGCCGGCAGACCGGCGACGGAACCCAGGACCGCTGAGACAACCGGCACATATTGCAGGAGTTCGGCTGACAAATTGGTGCCGGCATTGCCGGGCAGGTAAGTCCGGCCGATTTTTTCAAAGGTCTTGACGCTGCCGCCGGTGGCGTCCAGCAACCGGATATAGGGGACCCGGGTTTCCAGCGCGAGTTTTTCGGCGAACTGGCTTTTATTACCGATGGAAGCATCGGCAGCGCCACCACGAATGGTAAAGTCTCCACCGGAAAATGCGACCTTGCGGCCTTCAACGCGGCAGGTTCCAATCACCGTGTTGGATGGTTTCAGTGCGCTCACCTGATCACCGTCCCATTCGGCTGTGCCTGCCAGGGCGCCGATTTCACTGAATGATCCGGGATCCTGCAACAGGTCCACCCGCTCCCGCACCGTCAGCTTGCCGCGACCGTGCTGGAACGCGATACCTTCTTCGCCGCCCATCTGCCGGGCGAGTTCAGTTTGCCGTTTGAGTTCTTCGACTTCAGACTTCCAGCTCACTTCGATTGACCTCTTGCTCGAATGGTCCCTACACAAAAACGGTAAGGGTATCAGGCGCCAGCCTGCATCAGTTTCTCAATCAACCGCTCTATCTCTTCCTCGTCGGTCAATGGGGAGTCGTCGATTACCGGCAATAGTCCCATCACGAGGTGAAACTGCCTGATAAAGCGTCGACAATGTTGACAAAGTAGCAGGTGCAAACGCAGCAAGAACCGTTCAAATCGGCTACCTTCCCCCTCGAGGTAATCGCTGGCATGCTCACAAATGTGTTGGCAGGTAGGCATCATCATGGGTGTTCACAACACTCGCCGGTAGACTGGAAATGATCAATGGTTGAAAACAAGCGTGAACGGGCACGATGTAACAACACTCGAACATTAGACTCAGTGACGTCGAGCATGTTACAAATCTCGTCGAAGCTATAACCCGCTTGCTCACGAAGTCGTAATGTCGCAGCCTGGGCTTCCGGCAATCGGGTGAGCACCAACTCTATGCAGTCCCTGAGTTCATCCCTCGACATCAACGCTTCCGGGGAACTCTCGCCCCACTCTGCGGGCTCCCGGCCCGTGATCCACTGGCCGCGGTCATTGAAGCGGCTAGCCATGTCAGCGTTGTCACCGAAGGTTGCTTCCAGCGAAATACTCCGTCCCTCTTTGCGCCTACGACTTTTGGCTTCGTTGGCAACAATTCGAAGCAACCAGGTCTTGAGCGTACTTCGTCTTTCAAAGGTTGGCAGCGACTTCAGCACGGACATCCAGGCTTCTTGCACCACTTCATCGGCAATTTTGTCACCGGCAATATTCCGCGCCATGCTGAGCATGGAGGACTGATACTTCTCGATAGCATACCGAAAGGCTTGCTGATCTCTCGCGATCAATGCGGCGATCAAGGTGGCATCATCTGGATACATTGGGTGTCCGTTGGCTGCTCAAGCGGGAATCAGGCCATTTATACGCAATTTGCCCAGAATGTGCCAGACGTGACCCCGGGCCAGGGAGTGAATCCCGCTGCCGACGCAGGAATTTCTTCGCGGTCACTGTAACAAAGCCGGGTCCCCCGGCGTCTGAATCCCAAAGGCCCTGTTGATCAGAGCGCGGTTGTTCAACCCAAGGAGACGCGATGTCGGCCACTGAAGACGTTCAGAAATACTACGGTGAAACACTGTCCTCGAATCAGGACCTCAAAACCAGTGCCTGTTGTCCAGCGGATGCGTTGCCTGCCTACCTGAAACCGATCGTTTCCCGTGTTCATCCTGAGGTACGGGAAAAGTTCTATGGCTGCGGTTCACCCTTGCCGCCTCATCTGGCGGGACAATCGGTATTGGACCTGGGATGCGGTACCGGAAGGGATTGTTATGTACTGTCCAGACTCGTCGGCGAAACCGGCCATGTCACGGGGGTCGACATGACCAAAGAGCAGCTTGAAATTGCCAACAAGCATGTCGACTATCATCGGGAACTGTGGGGATACCAGGCATCCAACGTCACCTTCCAACACGGTTATATCGAGGATCTTGCTGCAATCGGGATCGCGGACAATTCACTGGATATTGTCATTTCCAATTGTGTGATCAACCTATCGGAAGATAAGACGAGGGTATTTACGGAAATATTCCGTGTACTGAAACCCGGTGGTGAACTTTATTTTTCGGATATCTTTTCCAGGCAGAGAATCCCGGCGGAACTGACCCAGGATCCTGTCCTTCGTGGCGAGTGTCTCGGTGGCGCCATGTATCTTGAGGATTTCCGTCGCGCACTTTCAAAGATGGGCATTCATGACTATCGGGTTCTTGCCAGCAGCCCACTGACCGTCGAGGACCCTACGCTTGCGCGCCTTGTGGCCAACATCGACTTCCTGTCCCTGACCATTCGAGTCTTCAAGCTGCCGCTCGAAGACCGTTGTGAAGACTATGGTCAGGTTGCCTGGTATCTGGGTGGGATTGACGAGTGCCCCAATGAGTTTATGCTGGATGACCATCACCGATTCGTCAGGAATAAACCCATGTTGATTTGCTCCAATACGGCACGCATGCTCGGCCAGAGTCGCTATGCACCTTTCTTTCGAATTGATGGTGACGAGAGCCACCATTTTGGGCTGTTCGACTGTAGCGGGCCGGATTGCCGATCACCCGAAAGAGAATCACAGCCAGGTTGTTGCTAACCCCAATGCCGGAGCGTACCGGGCCGCGTTAACGGAACAAAAAGGAGACTACCCGTATGATTTCAGAAACCCAGGAAAGCAGGCTGCCGCTGGCACTGCTGGCTTTACGAGTAACAGTATTTATCGTTTTTCTCCTGTGGACGTTGGACAAGTTTGTCAATCCAGGCCATGCGGGTGCAGTGTACGAACGTTTCTATCTGATTGGCGGTCTGGGGGAACTCGTCTTCCTCATAATCGGTCTGGCCGAGATGGTGCTGATACTGGCATTTCTGGCAGGGGTCTATAAACGGTGGACTTATGGTGTAGTCCTCGTCATTCACGCAATTTCAACCCTGTCTACCTGGCAACTCTACCTCGACCCGTTTAACAATCTTCTGTTCTTTGCTGCGTGGCCCATGCTGGGGGCCTGTTGGGCACTCTACCTGCTGCGGGACGCGGACACATTAATGACCCTTAACCTCGGCAATCCAGACCCGGCTAGCGGCTAAAACCAGATCGACAGCACACCACGATTGACCTTTCGATATTATGTCGATTATTCTCGACATATGGATACAAAGAAGGCCTCGAAAGCATTCTCCGCCCTGGCCCAGGAAAGCCGGCTGCGAGCATTCCGCTTATTGATGCAAGAAGGCTCTCAGGGTATGCCTGCTGGTGAAATCGCCACGGCCCTTGGTATTCCGCATAATACGCTCTCGACGCATCTTGCGATTTTGGTGAACGCAAACCTCATTGGTTCCCGGCGAGAAAGTCGGTCGATCTATTATTTTGTCACGCTTGACGGCGTTCGGGAGCTACTGGGTTTTCTGCTGGAAGATTGTTGTCAGGGAAAACCTGACCTGTGTGCATCATTGCTTGACTCGGTACTGCCGACGCCACGCGTGCCAGCGAATCGTGTCTTTAGAAAGTCGTGAAATCAGTCGTGATCAGAAGCGCATATGACCTCTAACGGTTCTGTCTACAAGGTGTTATTCCTGTGTACCGGCAATTCGGCACGCAGTATCCTCGCCGAAGCCATATTGAATCGTGTCGGTGACGGCCGGTTTATCGGCTATAGCGCTGGCAGCCAGCCGACCGGCAAGGTCAACGAAACGGCACGTGAACTGCTGACTGATCTGGGTTATGACACATCGAAGCTGCGATCCAAGTCGTGGCAAGAATTCGGGTCGGAAGATCGCGCCAGCTCGCCTGAAACAGAATTCGACCTGGTCGTTACCGTGTGTGACAGCGCGGCAAAAGAATCCTGCCCGGTCTGGGTTGGGCATCCGTTAACGGTTCACTGGGGTCTGCCGGATCCTGCCGCGGTCACGGGCGATGACGTGACAAAGCGCGCTGCCTTCGATGACTGCTATGCCATGCTGAGCGACCGCATCAAGAGACTGGTCCGACTGCCACTCGAATCAATGACGCGACCGGAATTAACGCAGGTGCTGCAAGGCCTTGGTCAGACTCTACCTCAAAACCAGGAAATGCTATGAACCTGTTTGAACGTTATCTCACCGTCTGGGTGATCGTCTGTATTGTCGTTGGTATCAGTCTCGGACACTTGACACCAGGGACGTTCCAGATTATCGCAAGCGCTGAAATTGCCAGCGTTAACTTGCCTGTTGCCGTGCTGATCTGGCTCATGATCATCCCCATGCTGATCAAGATTGACTTCGCCGCCTTGTCTGAAGTCCGGCACTTCTGGCGCGGCATCGGCGTGACGCTCTTTATCAACTGGGCAATCAAGCCATTTTCCATGGCGGCCCTCGGGTGGTTGTTCATCGGTTACCTGTTTCGTCCGTACCTGCCGGCAGACCAGATCGATTCCTATATTGCCGGGCTGATCATACTGGCGGCAGCACCCTGCACCGCCATGGTGTTTGTCTGGAGTAACCTGACCCAGGGGGAGCCACATTTTACCTTGAGCCAGGTCGCATTGAACGACGTGATTATGGTGTTCGCGTTTGCACCGATTGTCGCACTCCTGCTGGGGCTCTCTGCCATCATCGTGCCGTGGGAAACACTGTTGCTCTCGGTTGGCCTTTACATCGTCATCCCGGTCATTGCTGCCCAGTTTATCCGGCGCTGGCTGCTGGGATCTGGCGGGTTCGATCAATTACAAAGTGCGCTGGAATTATTGCAGCCGCTATCTCTCCTGGCGCTTCTGGTGACCCTGATTTTGTTATTCGGATTCCAGGGCGAACAGATAATCCAGCAGCCACTGATTATCGTTCTATTGGCGGTACCCATCCTTTTCCAGGTGTACTTTAATTCCGGCCTTGCCTACCTTCTCAATCGTACCGCCGGTGAGACCCATTCAGTGGCGGGGCCCTCGGCATTGATCGGTGCCAGCAATTTCTTCGAACTCGCGGTCGCTGCAGCCATCAGCCTGTTCGGTTTGTCATCCGGTGCAGCGCTTGCAACGGTTGTCGGCGTGCTGATTGAGGTGCCAGTGATGTTGACGGTTGTGAAGATCGTCAATGCTTCCAAAGGTTGGTACGAACGCGGCAGCCGGGTCACACCCACCTGAGTACTGACCTTTTGATCCGCGAGGGGCTTGCGGATACGGGGGTCACTCTTTGAAATACAAAAAGCTGGTCATCGAGACAAGTTCTGTTAGACTGCGCGAACCGGCACCTGAAGGTCAGCGTCGGTCCCTCGCGGTAGCCCATTCCGGATCACCCCGAAATATCAACATAACAAGTCAGTGTCTGGACCTTTCCCTGGTTAATCCATGGCGGACGCCCTGGAGCATTACAAATAATGTCTTTTGATTCTCTCGGTCTTTCGGCCGAACTACTCCATGCTGTAGCCGATACAGGCTATAGCGTACCTACACCGATTCAAGCACAAGCGATCCCTCTTATTTTGGAAGGTCGCGACATCATGGCTGGCGCACAGACCGGTACCGGCAAGACCGCCGGATTTACCCTGCCGATTCTCCAGCACCTGACACGCTCTGCCCATGAAGGTGGCAAACGCAACGCGCGTGCCTTGATACTGGTGCCGACCCGTGAACTCGCAGCACAGGTGCAAGAAAGTGTAGAGACTTATGGCCGGCATCTGCCCCTCAAGTCCGCAGCAATATTCGGTGGCGTCAATATCAACCCACAAATCTCAAAGATCCGGCATGGCCTTGATGTACTCGTCGCTACTCCGGGTCGATTACTTGACCATGTCTCACAAAAGACACTGGATCTTTCCGGTGTGGAAGTCCTGGTGCTCGACGAGGCGGATCGAATGCTGGATATGGGTTTCATTCGCGATATTCGCAGAATCATTGCCCTTTTGCCGAAGAAACGCCAGAACCTCATGTTTTCGGCGACTTTCTCCAGAGAGATCAAACAGCTTGCGGCCAGCATCCTGGTGAACCCGGCGCTGGTAGAAGTGCACAGTAACGATACCGCAGAAGGTATCGCCCAGGTCGTTCATCTCGTGGACAACAATAGAAAGCGCGAGCTCTTGTCTCACATGATCGGCTCACAAAACTGGAGTCAGGTATTGATCTTTTGTCGTACCAAGCATGGCTCCAATCGCCTGGCACAACAGCTGGAACGCGATGGCATCAAAACCGCCGCGATTCACGGCAACAAGACCCAGGGCGCCCGAACCAAGGCGTTGGCGGATTTCAAGCAAGGCAAGGTGACGGCACTGGTTGCGACCGATATCGCCGCTCGCGGCCTCGATATCGACCAACTGCCCCACGTCGTGAACTACGAACTACCTAATATCGCTGAAGACTATGTCCACCGAATTGGCCGTACCGGTCGTGCCGGACGGGAAGGCATCGCAATATCACTTGTGTGCGCCGAAGAGTTGAAGTACCTGAAAGCGATTGAACGGTTGTTACACCGTGATCTGCCACGCAGCGTCATCGAGGGTTATGCACCCGACAAAGCGTTTACGATCGACCGGCCCGCCGGCGAGCGCAAACAGACACCCGCAAAAGGTGGTGGTCGACGCGGCATGCGTAACGGCGCCCCCGGCAGCCTCTCGCGATCACGACGCTACGGCTAAATTCGAATTTTATCGGCAGACGGGCTCGTTCCCGAAGAACGGTGAACTACCGCCAGGGCGTCAAGATACAATCAAGCCATGCGCGACACTGATAGCTACTCCCCACTGGTCCGAGAATACGCCGGGCTCGCAGGAGACTACGACCGCCGCTGGCGCTTTTACATCGACGTCTCGATCGAAGAGACGCTAAAGCGGCTTGAAGTACCGAAGGACGCACGAGTACTCGATGTCGGCTGCGGCACCGGAGAACTCCTCGTAGCGCTCAAGACATTGGTGCCAGATGTTCACGCGTTCGGGATTGATCTGTCCGACGAGATGCTAGCGATGGCTCGCGCCAAGCTCAGCGACGGCGTGGAACTTGCGCTTGGGGCGGCCGAGCAACTGCCCTTTGGCAACGCCCACTTCGACGCCGTCGTTTCTAGTAACGTCTTTCACTATATCCGACAGCCGAAAGCCGCGCTCAGGGAGATGCAGCGCGTACTCAAACCGGGCGGCCAGCTCATCATCACCGACTGGTGTGACGATTACTGGATGTGCCGACTGTGCGATCGGTTTCTGCGCCAATTTAATGCCAGCCATTTTCGAACTTACCGCAGCGAGGCGTGCAGTTTTCTGCTCACCGATGCGGGTTTTGACGATGTCGATGTCACAAGATACAAGATCAACTGGCTCTGGGGGCTAATGACAGCGAGGGCGAGACGGCCTTCAGGGTAACGCCTCTACCGGCACCGGTACACAGCCGCCGTCATCGGTTATCATCCACCCATGGCAACCTTAAAACAAAGCACTCCGGCCGGCGGTAAGCTGCGAATAGGCGATGACTGGAACGCGATTCGCATCATAGCGCTCTCGCAAAGCAATCCGCTCAAGGCGATCGCCGAGTTCGTCGAGAACAGCATCGACGCGGGCGCAAGTCGCATCGTTATCGTTCGCGGCAAGGAGCGCGGACAGGCCTACGTTTCGGTAACTGATAACGGCGAGGGGATTCGCCGGGACGCCGATGGCATTCCCGATTTTCACTATGTGGCGACACACATCTGTGATTCGATGAAGCGCCATCTCGATAAGGAGGACAAGGCCGGTATCCAGGGTGAGTTCGGCATCGGGTTGCTGAGCTTTTGGACCGTTGGCGAGGCACTGACGCTTACCTGCAGCAGCGCTGCCGGCGACACATACCAGATGACGATGAAAAAGGGCGATACCGATTACACGATTCGAAAGAGTCGTGCGTTGTTCGAGTCGACGGGCACCGAGCTCAAAATCAAGCCGCTGTTGTCTGGCATGCGCGGTCTGAGTGGACAAAAGCTGCAGTGGTACCTCGCCGCGGAGTTGCGCGATCGCATACGCAAGGCCGGTGTCGACGTGATCATACGAGACCGCATGTCGCGCAAGGAGTTCAAGGTCGAACCGCGCGCATACGATGGTCAGTTGATCCACACATTGCCGGAGGCGAGGACTCCAACGGGCGACATCTATCTCGAGCTTTATCTGGATGATCCATCGCCGGAGCGCAAGGTAGGGCTCTATCGAAATGGCACTCGCGTACTCGAAGACATTTCAATCCTTGAGCACCTGAAACATAGCGTGTGGGGTTCAGGCTATCTCGAGGGAGTAGTTGATGTGCCGTTCCTCAACCTCACGCCTGGCACCCGCCTTGGGGTGCTTCACGATGACCAGTACATGCGGGCGTTCTTTGCCCTGCGACCCGTGGAGGATCGGCTGGAAGACATGCTCCGGGAATTGCGCAAGGCAGAGGAAGAAAAGGCGAGCCGCAAGGTGCTGAATTCGATCCGTCGTGCTTTCCGGGAGGCCCTGCTGGCGCTTCCGGTCGAGGAGTATGACTGGTTTGATGTGCAGACCAATGTATCGAGTCGAAAGCGACAAGCTGGCGGCGAGCGTGAGTCGCGATCAATTGAAGATGACAATAATCTAGCGGTAGAGGGCGATAGTGGCACCCACACCGTATCGGTGAGCGAAATAATTGAAGAGACGGCAACCGGCCAGGGCCAAAAAGACTTCTTCGATTATCCAGGACCGCTCTACTCCGTTCGAATCTCTCCGGCATCAAGTGTCCTCAGGGTCGGCGGGACAAGATACCTGCGCGCACTGGCACGTGATCGGGCCGGCCGTTCGATTGACTCGGATGTCAGCTATCGCTGGCAGGTGATCGAAGGCAGGGTTTCGATTGACGCTGAGACCGACGAGATCGTTACCGTGACTGCGCCCGCCCAACCGCAGCTAGTGCGTTTGCAGGTCACTGCGACTCAGGGCGAAATGAACTGTGAGGCGGAAGCACTCGTGACCGTTACTGATTCTCTGGTGGACGAGACGGGTCAATCCGCATCCCAGGGTGCGGGTCTACCGGGATACACGTTCCAGAAAGCGGCCGGCGAGCTGTGGCGTTCGCGGTACGATGAGGCGCAGAATGTGATCGTCATCAACAATGGGCACCGCGATTTTGTCTACGCGTCGCGAACGAGGAGTCTGCAGTTGCGCTACATTTCCCGGCTCTTCGCCAAGGAACTGGTCTATCACAACTTTCCCGGTCTCTCGCCGGAAGCACTCCTTGAGCGCTTGATTGAACTCTCGCTCTACACAGAAGAGAACCTGAAATAGAATCGATCCTGGTGGTCCTGCTCGATCGAGTATCCGCCCTCATGCAGCAGGTGGTGATGTTTTGTACAGAGCAGCATCGTGTTTTCGAGGCTGGTTTCACCGCCATCGGCGCTCGGAAAACAACTCAAGTAGCGGCCACGATGTGCGTGGTTCGCATCCGCCGTCGATTCCTATGCTGGCTCCTATTGATTGCTCACCGTACGATCCGGATCGCGCTCGACTTTGAGCTTGAGACCGAGTCCATGAACGACCTTGGTAAAACTCGAGAGTTTGGGATTACCGCTGGCGGTGAGCATCTTGTACATGCTTTCCCGGCCCAGGTTCGAGCGTTGCGCGAGTCCACTGATACCGTCTGTCTGTGCCTCGGCGATATTGCGCAAAGCCATCAGGATCACAGCAGGATCGCCATCCTCAAGCGCCTCGCTCAGGTACTCCGCGACAACTTCCGGATCACGTAAATGTTCGTTGTGGGTCACTCTGACGCTACGTGCCATGGGGACGCGAGCTTCATGTTCGGCAAGGCTCCTATTGTATCTCTTAGGATACAGAAGGCAAGGTATTAGCCCTCCGCGGCAGGACATTTGTCGTGTCACCCATGTCATGTCATCAGTCACCCGCTAATCGCAAGTAATCCACCTTGCGTTCAGAAATTCCTGCCACATGATCAGATCCATCACGTGATGCGTGGCTCCCGTTTGCACGTCCAGCAAGCCCATACACATCCGGAATCACCTTGCCCAGGCTGCTCC
>JBBDIT010000017.1:0-1252 GCA_040880285.1 Pseudomonadales bacterium
ATTCCCCTTCGAGCCCAAAGATCGGCCCAATGGATCCCCACCGTTTACAGATACGGCAGTGCCAGCGCATTTTTTTGCCTTCAAATCCGCACTCGCTACATCGATAGGCGGGCTTGTCGGCAACCAGGGCCTCGGCAAAGCTGCGCAGGATTGAGAGGTTTTCCTTCGCGACCCCATGGGTGTTATCGATGTGCAGGTCGATCAACCGGGTCAGCCCCCGGATGGTCGGGTTCTTCTTCAGGTGCGCGGCGATAAATTTGGAGACGGCTTCATCGCCCTTCTCCTCACGCACGGACTTCGCCAGTGTCAGGACAATCGAAATCGAGGGTGTGCTCTCGAGGCACGACAGTAAATAGGCACGCAGGTCATCCTGCGGCAATTCACCTTGCTGGTAGGCCAGGGTCAATGCGTCCAGGGATTCCGGGACATACACCGGGTCCTGTTCCCTGATTCGTTGCAGCGCACGGACCGCATCGGCATATTGCGCTTCAGCCAGCTCTATTCGCCCCAGCACAAGACTGGTGCGCGCATTGGTGGCGTCATGGCCGATGGCCTCGCGTATTGCCACCCGGGCCCCTTCACAGTCGGCAGCAATCAGTGCCAGTTCTGCCAGCTCACAGAAATAATGGGAAATTGCTTGTTCATACTTCTCGCTGTCCACTCCCACGGCCAGCAACTCGGCTATTGCGATGGCGCGATCCCATTCTTTTTCACGCTCATAAATCTCCAGCGTGAGTTTCAGGCTCTCGGTGCGGATATGTCCCTGTGTCTGGTTCAGGGTCAAAAGCAGGTCCTCGGCCCGGTCCAGCAGGCCGGCCAATAAATAGTCCCGTGCCAGCTCCAGCTGGACATTCAGCATGACGTCTTTTTCCAGCCGGGCGTGGGCAAGGATATTCTCATGCACGACGACGGCCTTCTCGAGTTCCCCACGGCGCCGCAGCAGACCTCCCAGGGCCAGGTGGGTCTCGATGGTGTCGTTATTGACCTCAAGATCCTCGATAAAGGTCGCGACGGCCCGATCGGGTTCCTCGTTCAAAAGGTAATTCAGTCCCTGATAGTAGTTGGGTCCCAGCATATCCGGCGCTTTGGCGCGGCGATCACGCCGGCCCAGCCACCAGCCAATGCCGATAGCCGCCACGATCAGGATGTATAAGAGCCAGTTGTCCACAATGATTACTTCGTTACCCGGTATGTATTAGTCGCATTGTACAGCAGAAAAGTTTAACTGAACCTGAAGAAGTCAGAACGGCCG
>JBBDIT010000018.1:0-6348 GCA_040880285.1 Pseudomonadales bacterium
CAAGGTTACTTTCCTCCAGCCATTTGGTATTCACCATCAGGACAAGTATCATTATTTCGCGACCGGACCACAGGGTCGTCTTCGCTTTCATTCACTTTTGTTTAATCCAGAAAATTATTTGCCATGAACTCACACAAAAAAAACCTGATCATCAGCCCCGTTGTCGGGGTTCTTGCCTATCTTCTATTAGGCTATGTACAACACCAGACACTCAAAATTCCTGCCACACCACAAGACCTGATCGAACTGGCCATCATTATCGGGGCCGTCCTGCTGGGCGCCTTTTTCCACGCCAGGGGACCGGTCTATATAGACGACTCTGAAGAAGAGACCGGTACCGTCAAATGGTTTAACGTCAAGAAAGGTTACGGCTTTATTACGCGCGACCAGGGAGACGACGTCTTTGTCCACTATCGCAATATCCTCGGCGAAGGGCGACGAGTCATTAATGAGGGCCAGCGAGTCAAGTTCATCGTGATCCCGGGTGACAAGGGATTGCAAGCTGACGAGGTCGAAGCCATTTAATCACACAGGCTGCCACTTTAACTTCGAGTAATATTGCGTGCACCAGATTGTATTCGTCGGATCGGATGATGAGGTCGACGAGCTTGAACTGGACGAAAGTCCTGTTGACTCGTTTCCTTGTATGTCGACACAACAGTTTCACCGGGAAGCCAGGGCACAACTTTACTCGCTGGTAACCGGTATGTTCCTGGACGATGCGGCGCAGTTGGAAGAAGTTTTTCGTCCACTCACCGATGACGGCCCCTATATCTATAAACTCAACCCGGACTTACAGGAAAAAATGTCCCGGCTTGAGGACGACGATATAGGTGAACTGGCCGAGCAGTGGCTCTTGTGCGAGGATCTCGAAACCCTTGACCTTGAGGTCAGCGATCTACATGAGTTCATGTACCAGTTTGTTCACTTCTGCTATACCGCCGAGCGCGGTGATGAACTGGCAGTCTTCATTTACTCGGACGGCTAGGGTTGCCGCATGAAGCAGCGTCGCATTGTCTATTCAACCAATTCAGGCAGGCACTGCCCCGATTGCGGGGCACCCGCTGATGCCTGTCAGTGCAAGCGCGAGCCGACTAAAGACAGGGCGACCAGCGACGGTGTGGTGCGCCTGCAGCGTCAGACCAGGGGCCGAGCCGGCAAACCCGTTGTTATCATCACCGGCCTGCCACTGTCCCCGGATGAAATGAAACTCCTGGCCAGCAAATTAAAGGCAAAGTGTGGTGTGGGTGGCACGGTTGAAAACGGAACGATCGTCATCCAGGGTGACAAGCGCGAAATCATCAAATCTGAACTTGAATCCCTCGGCCACAAGGTCAAATTGGCGGGTGGTTAGGGAACCTCAGCACCAGCCCAGGAGGCAC
Source organism: Pseudomonadales bacterium (assembly GCA_040880285.1). Classification (GTDB taxonomy): domain Bacteria; phylum Pseudomonadota; class Gammaproteobacteria; order Pseudomonadales; family Azotimanducaceae; genus JANQJA01. The sequence continues at coordinate 1,383 of JBBDIT010000018.1, forward strand.
GATGGGTACTTTGATATCAACTGACTCACTGGCGCAACAACTGGGCGACCAGTCGATGCGATTACTGGATTGTCGATTCTCGCTGGCCGATGAAACCCTGGGCAGGCAGCAGTTTGATGCGGGCCACATTCCCGGTGCCTGGTACGTCAACCTCAATGCGGACCTCTGTGCGCCGGTCCTGCCTGGTAAAACCGGCAGGCATCCGTTACCGGCACGAACCCGGTTCGCGGAGACCCTGGGGCGGCTCGGAGTCGGTAACGACAACCTGGTGGTTGCCTATGACGATGGCCCCGGTGCGTTTGCTGCACGTCTATGGTGGATGCTGCGCTGGGCCGGTCACAACAACGTGTTTGTGTTGGATGGCGGATTCAAGGCCTGGGTCGATGAGGGCCGTGGTGTATCCAGGGAAGTGAATCAGCCGGAACCGGTCCAATTCAATTTGCACCCGCCCCTTACCCGGCTCGTTACTGCCAGCGACCTTCCGAATCGGCATGCCGTGGTACTGGACGCTCGTGATCCGGTCCGCTTTCGCGGCGAAAAGGACCCCATCGACCCGGTTGCTGGTCACATTCCAGGCGCCCGGTGCGCAACATTCACCAACAATCTGGACGACAGCCAGCATGTAAAACCTGTCGATGAATTGCGACAGGCCTATACCCGCCTCGGCGTCGGCGATGGACCTACGATTTGTTATTGCGGCTCCGGCGTCACCGCCTGCCACAATATCCTGGCGCTGGTTCATGCTGGCTTTGCGGAACCGGCGCTCTACCCCGGCTCCTGGAGTGAATGGATAACAGTCCCGGCGCGCCCCATCGAACGCGAATGACGGGCGCCGATTCCCATGTCACTCCATGGGCAAATCTCGAGTGGCGCAGCGAGGCCACTCCGGCGTCCGTCACACACGATGACATTTATTGGAGCCGGGATGCGGGTCTGGCGGAAAAGCACCATGTATTTATCGAAGGCAATCACCTTGCAACCAGATTCAAAGGAAATCACCGAACCCATTTCACCATGCTCGAAGTCGGGTTCGGGTTTGGCCTCAATTTTCTGTTGACCGCTAAAACCTGGCGATCATCAGCGCCGCAACAGTCAATCCTGAACTATATCGCGATTGAAAAGACACCGGTTGCCCCTGCAGACCTCGCCCGCCTGTACGCTGCCCTGGCCAGGGCGGAAGGGTTCAATGAGCGTCACGCAACCCAACTACTGCATCACTATCCGACTCCCTATCCCGGTACTCATACGATCTGGGTTGCTGAGGATATTGCCCTCACGCTCGTGATCGGAGATCTCAAGGACGTGCTGGGCGATATCGATGCCAGCGCCGACGCCTGGTTCCTGGACGGTTTCAGCCCGGCCCGCAATGCAGATGCGTGGACCCGCGAGCTGTTTTCCGCGATGCCGCGAATGAGTCAACCTGGCGCCACCTTTTCAACCTACTCGGTGGCCGGTGAAGTCCGTCGCGGTCTCGCCAGTGCCGGATTTGAAGTTCGGCGATCTCCTGGCTTTGGTACCAAGGCCGAAATGTTGTCAGGTGTATTACCGGGAACCTGGCAGGCGCAAACGCTAGGGTCAGGGCGCATTGCCGTCATTGGCGCCGGTATCGCCGGACTCAATTGCGCGCGAGCCCTGGCCCGTCGCCACCTGGACGTGACCGTCTACGACCAGGCCGGTGCGCTTGCCGGGGCGTCATCCATACCGGGGCTCGCCATGAGCCCGCACCTGGCCGTCAGGCCACACGTCGGTAGCCTGTTTTCACTTGCCGCACTTCAATATGCGACCCGATTCAGCGACGAGGTGCATGTCACCGGTCGCTTTACGCTGGCCAGCAACGAGACAGATGAAACGCGCTTGCAGCGAATTGGCGATACTTTTCCCGACTCGATTGCGCGCTATCTTAACGCCCGTGAAGCCGGGCGATTACCCGGCATGAATGCGTGTGGGCCGGGTTTGTACTTTGCACCAGGCGGTTGGCTCGAACCCGCAATTCTGGCCCGGAAAGTCCGCGTTACTGCAAAGCAGGTGACCGGAATGACTACTGGCGCGTCACCGCGACTGCAATTCGCTGACGGCCAGATCGAGGACTTTGACGGCATCATCATTGCGACCGGGGCTGGCCCGCTACCGCAAACCGCGCCACTTTCATTCGAGCCGGTACGGGGGCAAGCCATCCAGGTGTTGGCGCCGGGTCTCGGTCTTACGCGCGTAATCGGTGGACCGCTATACGTCATTCCCCGCGGCGAAGATGAATACCTGGTGGGGGCAACCTGGGATCAACAGGACGATGACCCTTCACCACGCTCACAGGATACCAGGCGGCTGTTGCGCCGGTTGACGCAGCGATTTGATATCCAGGCATCGGTGACCGCGGAGTATGCCGGCATTCGCTGCACCACACGGGATCGCACGCCGGTGGTGGGCGCTCTGCCGGTCTGGCCGGCACTCGATCAATATTGCGACCAGTATCGCGCAGGCTTGCGCCATGCCGGGCATCCTGCACCTTTTAGCGAGTATGAAAGGCGGACCTTTGTCTGTACCGGTTTTGGTTCCCACGGTGCAACCCATGCCCCGTTGTGCGGAGAATACCTGGCGCGCATGATCACCGGGGAGTCATCCTGTCTCGGCAAAACCTGGAGCCGCCGTCTGGACCCCGCGCGACTGCAGATCCGGCAGGCACGCAAGCCCTCAGCTTGAGTCTAACCAGGGTCAACAACCCGCACGTTGATAACACCTTCGATCTCCGAGATATCCCGTACCAGGTCTTCTGAAGGCGGGGTGCCCACATCAATCAGGTTGTAAGCTACATCTTCACGACTCTTGTTGATCATGTCGATCACGTTGATGTTGCGGTTAGCGAGGATAGACAGGACGCTACCGAGAATACGCGGCACGTTCCTGTTGGCGAGTGCAATGCGGTACCCTTCTGTACGTTCCATAATGATCGAAGGGAAATTAACGGAATTCCTGATGTTGCCGTGTTCGAGAAAATCCATCATCTGGTCGGCGACCATCATGGCACAATTTTCTTCTGCCTCATCCGTGCTGGCACCCAGGTGTGGTGTCGCCAGTACGCCGGGCTTGCCCAGTAGGGCAGGATTCGGGAAGTCGGAGATATACTGGCCCAGCTTGCCGCTGTCCAGCGCCTCTGCAACGTCGTCGGTATTGACAATTTCTTCGCGTGCAAAGTTCAGCAATACGGCGCCGTCCCTGAAATGAGCCAGCGTCTCGGCATTCACCATGCCACGCGTCGCATCGAGTGCCGGCACATGCAGGGTCACCACATCGGAGCGGGCGAACAGCGCTTCCATGCTGTCCATTTTCTTGATTTGTGCAGACAGGCGCCAGGCCGCATCGACGGACAGCGCCGGGTCGTAACCAACCACTTCCATATCCATTTGCAGCCCCATCTCCGCCACCATGGAACCGATGGCACCCAGACCCAGCACGCCGAGCGTCTTACCTTTCAGTTCGCTACCCTTGAACTGTTTTTTGCTGGCTTCGACCAGTTGATTGAGCTCGTCCTTGTCCTTGTGACCAGTCAGGGTATTTACATATTCGATCCCCGGAATGATGCCACGCCTCGACAGCAGCAATGCGGCCATCACCAGTTCCTTGACTGCATTGGCGTTGGCGCCGGGGGTATTGAATACCACGATACCGCGATCGGTAAACGCATCGACCGGAATATTATTGACCCCGGCCCCTGCCCGGCCCACGGCAACCACCTGGTCGGTCGCATCCTCGATCGTGAGTTGGTGAGATCGTAGCAGGATTGCGTCCGGGTCCGGCACATCAGGACCCAGCGCATAATCGTCAGCAGGAAACCTTGACAGTCCCTTGTCAGAGATAGTGTTGAACGTGCGAATCTTGTACATCCTGGTGCTTTCCTTTAATCGCTGAATGAATGAGTTTTTGAATTCGGGGTCGGGCTCTCCTATTCCAGGAGCGACATTCGGTGAGTACTATTCCGTGACTTCCAATCCGTGACTTTGAAAAGGCGCCAATTTTACACGATGGCAAACAGGGTGACTGGAAAAACTTTTGGCTTTATTCTCAATATAACTATTAGCTGACTTCATGTGCCCCTTATGTCTCGCATTGATTCACTGAAAGTATTTACTGAAGTCGTGGGCGAACGAAATTTTACCAGCGCCGCCAACCGACTGGGCCTCACTCCTTCTGCTGTCAGTAAGCAAATCAGTCAGCTGGAGGACCGGCTGGGGGTACGCCTGCTCAACCGCACCACCCGCTCTGTCAGCCCCACGGAAGCAGGCCAGATCTACTTCGAACGGTGTCGGTCGATCCTGGAAGAATTACAAGAGGCAGAGGCCGAGATTGCGGATATGGACTCAACGCCGCGGGGCACCCTCAAACTTGCGGTGGAACCCGTATTCGGTCGCGCCATCCTGGCGCGAATTCTCGCCGATTTTTCGACCCGGTACCCGGAAGTGAATGCAGAACTGTTCCTGACGGATCACTCGCTGGAATTGGTTAAACAAGGATTTGATGCCGGCATCCATCTCGGAGAACTGAACGACCCTGCTCTCACCGCCAGTACTTTTGCGACCCATACCACTGGCTTCTGCGCGACCCCGCAATACCTTGAAGCGTTTGGTGAACCCTTGTGCGCCGAGGAATTACAGCAGCACCGGCTCATCAAGGTATCCAACCTGGCATTTCACTCGGCCCGGCAAATGGACCACTTCGGAACCCTTGGGATCCACCGGGGGTTCCAATTGACCGTCAACGACTCCGACATGGCCTATCATGCGGTGATGGCCAGCATTGGCATCGCGTCACTGCCCAATTACATGGTCTTTCCACAGCTTCAGCGCGGACGACTCAAACGCGTACTTGTTGATGTGACCACCGAATCCTTGCCGGTACAGGTGGTGCACCAGGCCAATAAGACTATTCCCGGTAAATCCGCGTGCTTTATTGAATTCCTGGAAAATTACTTCAA
>JBBDIT010000019.1:0-1209 GCA_040880285.1 Pseudomonadales bacterium
CGCTTCTGGATGACAGGGCCGCAAAGCGGACAACAGAACGCCCTTCGGGCTACAGGACGCCCTTTGGGCTACAGAACGCCCTTCGGGCTACAGAACGCTCGCGTTGCGAGCTACAGAACGCGCCTTCGGCGCTACAGAACGGCCGCAAAGCGGCCTACAGGTAAAAAAAAGCCAACAGCAAAAAAAAAAGCCTACAGCCGACAGCCAAAAGAAGCCGACAGCCCACAGCCCACAGCCCACAGCTGAGATCCTTCGGAGATCCTTCGCGCGCCGGGACGCGCAGTCTCAGGATGACAATGGGCTCGGCGGGTGACGACTATCCGCCTGGCATACTATGCGACCAGATCCCACTCGATCTTTGAATAGTTGACGATCGGTGTCTTGACAGACCTGCCGCCCACTATCTTCACCTCAGTAGCGATGACGCCGACTTTCTCAAAGAAGCTAACAATACGATTGATGTTCGCAGGGTCGCGTTCCAGCAGGTTCGCCAATTCGTAGATTGACTGCGGCTTGTCTCGCCGAATAGCAACCAACACATCGAGGTTGTTCACAAACTTCTTGAATTCCCGGATGTCGGTGAAGGAGATTTCAATGTGCTTCGATGCCCTCCTGTTGTTCTCCTTCACATCCTTGAACGCTCGCTTTGCGTCTGCGAGCACCTGAGACGTCGATTTGACTGAAACCACGAGTTTGTTCATAGCTGCACTCCAAAATGCCAGGCAATGAGCTGTTCAAAGTCGGAAAACAACTTGTCCTCATCGACGAACTCGTACCCGAACTCCACGTCATCCACATGCACATGCGGATCTTTTGGGTGATGGTTGTCCATTAGAATCCTTCTGCCTGTAGCCGGTTCAACAAATATCATTGAATACTTGACCCCTGTATAACGGGGATCGTCCACGGACCAAACTTTGATTTCCAGGACAAATCGACTGTCGATGTATTGCTTGAAATGTTTCCTCAACAACGCTGGCATGTATTTTTCTTCATATATATGTCAGATGCAACACATATGATCAATTTCGGCTTGGAGGTACTGGTTAACTGTGGCAAGTCGCCATGACTGGCGCTACGCGTGATAACTGAAGGCGGCGTGACAGAACGCCCTTCGGGCTACAGAATGCAGAACGCCCCTTCGGGGCTACAGGACGCTCGCGTTGCGAGCTACAGAACGCGCCTTCGGCGCTACAGAACGGCCGCACA
>JBBDIT010000020.1:0-39163 GCA_040880285.1 Pseudomonadales bacterium
TGTGGGAAGGTGTACCCGATCCGACTCGCGATCACTGACCGGGACCGTCAGCTTTGTGCACTGCAGTTGGGGACTCTGGATGTGGCGGTGTCGGGCCAAGCGCTCATTCACCGGACTTTGCAGCAACCATCATCAATTTGGGACGAATTCGGCCTACCCTTGTATCCATGCTGCTTATAAGTGCACAATAGCTGCTCTCAAAAAACGCATTACAAAGCTGGAAATATTGGAGATCAACAATGCGCGACGTAGTGGTGGTAGATAGTGTAAGAACCGGATTGGCGAAGTCCTTCCGGGGAACTTTTAATTTAACCCGGCCAGACGACATGGTTGCGCATTGTATTAATGCGTTATTGGATCGAAACCCGAATCTTGATCCGGCTGAAGTGGAAGACGTCATTGTGGGTGCTGCCAGCCAGACCGGTGAACAAGGTGGTAACCTGGCACGCCTGGCAGTGATCCTGTCTAAACTTCCGGTGACAACAGCGGGTTCTACAATCAGCCGGGCATGTTCTTCAGGCCTGAACTCGATTGCATTTGCGGCCAACCAGATCGCCAGTGGCTGCTCGGAGGTAATGATTGCAGGCGGGGTCGAGTCGATCTCTGCCGGCCAACGCCAAACACCTGGAAAGTCCCAGCCGCACCCGACAATCCGCGAGATTTCGCCTCACATTTTTATGGCGATGGGTAATACCGCGGAAGTCGTTGCGAGGCGTTACAATATCAGCCGTGAATACCAGGATGAATTCTCCCTGGAATCGCAAAAGCGAACGGCCGCGGCACAGCAATCGGGTATTTTTGATGATGAAATCATGCCGATGAAAACCAAGTGGGCAAAGATCATCAATAAGGAAACCAAGGAAACAGAAATCGTTGACGGTGAGTGTGTCGGCGATGAGTGTAACCGGCCCGATACGACGCTCGAGGGTCTGGCGAGCCTGAAGCCGGTATTTGAGGAAGACGGTACGGTAACAGCGGGTAATGCCTCACAGTTGTCGGACGGCGCATCCATGACACTGGTCATGAGTGCAGAGCGTGCTCAACAACTGGGACTTACGCCCATGGCGGTATTCCGCGGCTGGACTGTTGCCGGGTGTGAGCCTGATGAGATGGGTATTGGTCCTGTATTCGCCGTGCCTCGTCTACTCAAGGCAACCGGTCTTGGCATGAACGATATCGATCTGGTAGAACTCAACGAAGCGTTTGCATCCCAGTGCCTGTACTGTCGTGACACGCTGGAAATTGATCCAGACATTTACAACGTCAATGGCGGTTCGATTTCGATCGGCCATCCATTTGGTATGACAGGTTCGAGACTGACCGGTCACATCGTGCGCGAGTTGAAGCGTCGTAACAAGAAATACGGCATTGTCAGCATGTGTATCGGTGGTGGCATGGGTGCCGCCGGCTTGTTTGAAGCCTGCTAAACCAGACGCCAAAGCAAGGAAAACAAAAAGGGGGCAGAGGCCCCCTTTTTTTTGGCAGAAGGTTCCAGTTGGGACCAGAATACGAGGCTGTTAGGCGATCACTGCCATTGGTCCAGTATGGACTTGACCGTTTCAATAAAGACCAGCGGCTGGTCCAGGAACAGGTGATGCTGCGCGTCTTCGATGGGGTAGATTGCCAGGGCGGGCTGTAACTCTTTCATATACGCGGCCGATCTGGCGCTGAACGACTCGCTCTGCTCACCGTAGATGAGTGCAATCCTGCAACGGACGGATTTCAGGTCGTCTTCGAGGTCACCGCTGCTTTGCATTCGACTACCTTGCTCTGGGTCGAATTTCCATACCCATCCATCTTCATCGAACTCAACAGAATTACGGGCGATATGGTCGACGATATATTGGTTCTCGCACTGTTGCGGTGGTTGCAAGCGGAATCGTGAGATCGCCGTTTGACGGTCCGGATAAATTTTGGGTTTGGTCCACCGTTCCGGTTCGCGGTCCCGCTCCTTGATCTCATCCGGGTGACGAACTCCTGAGTCCACCAGTATCAGGCCGTTGAAGCGATCCTTCCTACGCGCTACTGCGCGCAGGGCCATCATGCCGCCGAAACTGTGGGCGACCACGACAGTGTCCTGTGGCATCTGCAGCTCGTCCGCAACGGCAATAATTTCCGCGGCATAAAGATCCACAGAATATTTGTCACGATGATCGCTGTCGCCCATCCCGGACAGGTCAAGCGCCACGACCTGGTAGCGGTCCTTGAATGAAGGCGCAATGAAATCCCACCAGTGGGCGTGGGCATTATGACCATGCACAAACAAGAGTCCAGGGTTGCCAGGAGCACTCCACGAAAGATAATGAATGTCGCAATCCTGAACTTCGATACGACCGGATTCGGCCGCGGTCTCCACGGCTTGCCAGAACCAATCCGGTGTTTCAGACATCTCTATCTCCCAGGCAAGTCAGCCGCATATCGACCTCAACGCGCGAATTTTGCGTAGCGCTTGAGATGAAAGTCGTGGTTACCGAACAACGCATCGATTGCGGTCAAGCGCTTGAAGTAATGTCCGACGGACATTTCTTCGGTCATACCCATCCCGCCGTGCAACTGGATCGCGCCCTGGCCCACGAATCTTCCGCCCTTACCGACCCGCACCTTGAGCGCAGACAAGGCTTGCCGGGCGTTCTCATCGTAACCTTCATCCAGACGCATGGCGGCCATCAACAGCAGCGATTTGGTTTGCTCATGTTCCATGAACATATCCACCATACGATGTTGCAGCACCTGGAACTTGCCGATCGGTTGCCCGAACTGCTCGCGGGTCTGGCAATACTCCACCGTCGCCTTGTACAAGACCTCCATTGCTCCCACGGCTTCTGCCCCCACGGCCAGGATGCCGTTAAATATCGCTTGTTCCAGCAGCGCGTGGCCGTCGTCAACTTCGCCAAGCACCGCGTCAGCTGGTACTTTGACATTATCGAAGGTAACTTCTGATGCGCGGTGACCATCAATGGTCGGATAGTCACGCCGACTGACGCCAGCAGCGTTTGCATCCACCAGCAGCAAGGTGATGCCTGCCTCATCGGCCTGGCCACCTGCAGTTCGTACCGGCACAACCAGGCTGTCAGCACTGGGGCCACCCAGTACAACACCCTTATGTCCCGCAACGATAAAGTCGCCACCAGACCTGGTTGCACTGGTTTGGACGTCAGCAAGATTGAACCGTGCCTGGGGCTCAACAAACGCAAGTGCGGCGAATCGTGCACCCGTGAGGATTTCCGCCAACGGTCCTTCCTTATGGGCGCTGGTACCACCTTCCGCCAGACAGTGGCCAGCCAGTATGACGCTGGAAAGGTAAGGTTCGACCACCAGGCCCTTACCGAACTCTTCCATCAGGATCATGGTTTCAATCGGGGTACCGTCGTAACCACCTGCCTCTTCGCTAAATGGCAGTGCCAGCCAGCCAAGTTCAGCATATCTGGCCCAGTTGTCACGACTGAAACCGTCATCTGTGAGGAGGTACTTTCTCCTTGCTTCAAATGTGTAGTCATTTTGTATGAAGCGCTGGACGCTGTCTTTGAGCAGCGTTTGCTCCTCGGAAAAAGAGAAATCCATAAGTCTCCCCGATCTGGTCAATGATTAAGCTGCAATGCAGATATTGCACCGGCACCCTGATACGATCAGTTCGTACGACAGGTTGCACCGGAGCACAACTAAAGAGCCGTCGATCATAGGTTTTGACTGCGACCATTTCAAGGTCGGGATGCTATTGACCCCGCGGGTACAGATACCTATGCTGCCCTCTGGCTTCGCTGAAGCCTGGAGCCAAAAGGAAACGCAGATCATGCCCACGCCCAGAATTGCGCAAAAGTCACCCTTCCCGGTCGATGTCGAGAAGGGCAAGACCTACTTCTGGTGTGCATGTGGCAAAAGTGCGAACCAGCCGTTCTGTGACGGCTCCCATGCCGATACAGAATTCCTGCCGGTCAAGTATCCCGCGACTGAAAGCGCACGAGTCTTTTTTTGCGGTTGTAAGCAAACCCACACAAAGCCCCTGTGCGACGGGACCCACAACACGCTTTAGAACCCGGTGTTCCAACGCCGGAACACATAATGGAACCTGTAATGAAAGTATCCTGCGCGGATACCTAACCCCCAGATCGCGGCATCAATCCATGAACAGCAACGCCAGGCTGGAAGCAAAGGGGACAGACACTTCCTCTGTCTCCGAGCCTCTCAAAAAACTCGCACAAGACATCGCTGACGGCAAGTTGAAAGCAGCGAACAAGCGGCGCGCAGCGATTTCGAAACAATGGGAAGGCGACGGGGCAGCATCGCAGCAAGACAAGGACGATTTCAGGGTACTGTGCCAAAAGCTGCAGGAATTGAACGACTGGCAAGGCTTCGCCACACGGCCCAAACGGGTCGAACTGTGCCAACGAATGGAAGTATTGGCTGCCGAACCGGCTATTCCGCCAGCTGAAAAAGCCAAGGCTATCAAAGAGTTACAGGACGCCTGGCGTGATCTGGGACCAGCGGGTACACGCGATGCGCAGCGACTCTGGGGACGATTCAAGGCAGCCAGTGATACGGCTTACCAGCCGTGTGCGGCCCACTTTTCCCGCCAGCAGGAACTGCGGCTACAGAACGTAACGGAACGAGAACGCATCTGCTCCTATCTTGAGGCGTTTGAACAAGGCAACGACTGGGATCATCCCGATTGGAAAGCGCTGGCCAATATCATCAACAAGGCCGGCATTGAGTGGCACAAGTACGCTGACGTGCCGAGAGCCCGACAGAAGAAGCTACATAAACGGTTTGATCGAATCAGTAGCTGCCTGCAGGCACGACTCTCTGATGAGCAAAACCGAAACCATGAAAAAAAATCAGCGCTGATCAAACAAGCCCAGGCCTGTAATGAGTCAGACGATCTGCCGGTCACCAAATCAATCGAGACGATCAAAAATCTACAGGAACAATGGCGGGCAATCGGCGTGACGGACAGGCGACGAGACCAGAAACTCTGGAAAGCCTTTCGGGAACAATGTGACCTCGCGTTTGCACATCGGGATGAAGCCAGAACGCAACAAAAAGCCAGGATTCAACAGCAGCGAGACCAAACCAGTACACTCTGCCGCAGGTTCAACGAAAGTCTACATAATGGTGAAGTGGACTCCGTTTCCTTAAAGCAGTTCCAACAGGCATTCGATGAGGCCCAATCAGGCACCCGGGACCAAAAAGCGCTTAAAGAATATAAACAGCTGGTGAGTCGGGCGCGCGTTACTATCAAACGATCGGTAGAATCCTCACATCGGCAAGTACTGGCGGAAGTAAAACGCAAGGCCAGTCTTTGCACCCGGCTGGAACACGGCGTGATCAACGAGTCCCAGGCCGAAGCAGACTGGGAGGGCGAAGTGGATTTGGCCCCTACGCTACTGCAGCGCCTTGATTCCCGCAGAGCGGCCGTGGCAGACATCAAGGAGTGTGACCTAAACTCAAATCGCGAGGCCGCCGAACTTCTGTGCGTACAGCTCGAAATTCTTGCGGGTCTGGAGTCTCCACCGGAAGCCGCCCGGACCAGGATGCAGTATCAGGTAGATCGCTTGAAGCGCGAGCTTTCCCTTGGGCAAAAGGATCACCGATCGCCCACCGAGCGTGCTGAGGAGCTGTTTTTGGCGTGGTATTGCCTTGGCAAGTTACCTGAGGATACGAAGGACCTGACCGGGCGTTTCCGCCGGGCCGAGGAAAAACTGTTCGGCGTGATCTAGGTAACCAAATTATCTGGCATTGAGCGTTACCATGAATCTGGCGCCACCAGCACTGGATTCTTCGATCGCGACGTCCCCACCATACCGACCCACGATTTCCATCACCACGGCAAGACCGATGCCGTTGCCGGGCTCCCTCGAATCCAGGCGCGCACCACGATCCAGCACCCGGCCTCGATCCGACACCGGCACGCCATCACCGTCATCCTCTATGGTAATCGTGAGACGCCCTGAATCAGCGGGGCTAACTACCCTGACCCACACCCGGTGCTTGCCATATTTGCAGGCATTGTCAATGATGTTCCCCAACAGCTCCATCAGGTCGCGCTCATCACCAAAGAATGTGCAGTCCTGCACCGCAAGGGAAATATCCAGTTCCTTTGATCGATAAACCTGGCGCATGGCCGCAACAAGTCGCTCAACAACCGGTCGCACATTGATGGACGTCCGGATCAAATTGCTGGACTTGGCTACAGCTCGCTCCAATTGATAACCTACAATTTCATTCATTCGGTCAACCTGCTCCTCAATCGTTTCCTTGACGTCATCAAGATTCTTGCCCGAATAAGACAGGGATGAGGCGGCACCTTTAAGGATCGCAAGTGGTGTTTTCAAACTATGGGCCAGGTCGGCCAGGGTAGTCCGATAACGCTCGCGCTGCCCTCGTTCCGTCGACAGCAACAAATTGAGATTGCGGGTGACGCCTTCAATTTCCTGGGGATATTCACCTTCCAGATAGTCCCGCTCACCGTCTTCAATTTGTTTCAGGTCTTCTGCCAGGCGCTTTAACGGTGCAAGCCCCCAATTCATGACCGCTGCCTGTACGACGATCAACACAATGACCACACCAACGAGCCAGCCCCACAGGTTGTTGCGAAAGCCACTTACCTCACTTTCATAGGTATCAAGGGTTTGTAATATGGCAAAAGTGTAAGGCGTAGAGCTACCGTCCGCGCCTTGCCAGAGTACTCGATAACTCAGGTAGAAGTGGGGTCGGCCTGTATCGTCGGGAACTCGACCAAAGACCGGCTCTCCGGCGGCGATGTTAGTGTACAACCTGACCTTGGACGGGGGTGGCATTTCCAGGTCCAGTGCCGAGGGGCTACGCCAGAGTTCTTTCCCGTTCCGGTCGATAACGAGACCATAAAGTCCTGTGCCGAGACGATTGAATCCTGGTTCCTGCAGAGCCTCCGGCAGGATCAGTTCACCCTGCACCTCTTCTGTAACCGCCAACAGCCCGTAAATGTGTAACAGTAATCGCTCGGATACCCCCTGTTCCGCACTCTTTCGGAACGCGGTGTCGAGTACTCCACCCATCAATCCAAGAAAGACAAAAAGCACCAGGGTTGCCACAAGCAACAACCGAACGCGTAGTGAAAACGGGCGGCGGGCCACGGAATCCTGGCTCAACCCGGGTGAATCGTGAATCTGTAGCCCTGCCCTCGCACGGTTTCTATGGGCTTCAAGGAATTGTCAGGATCCAGCTTTCTACGCAGGCGTCCCACAAACACTTCAATCACATTGCTATCGCGATCAAAGTCCTGGTCGTACAGATGTTCCGTCAGTTCAGTCTTTGAAATTACTGCGCCTGACCTGAGCATAATGTACTCAAGCAGTTTGAATTCATAAGCCGTAAGATCGATCGGTTCGCCATGGACTTCGACCCGTTTGCTTTTCGTGTCCATATGAACGGGACCGGCTTCGATGGTTGGTCGAAATTTACCGCTCGCACGGCGCGTCAACGCCTCCAATCGTGCCAGCAGTTCCTGCACGTGAAACGGTTTGACCAGATAATCATCAGCCCCGGCGGCCAGTCCATCGACCTTGTCCTTCCAGTCTCCGCGTGCAGTCAGGATTATGATCGGGTAGTCCTTGCCTTCTTTACGAACTTTCTCAATGATTTCCATACCCGATACTTTAGGTAATCCGAGGTCTATGACCGCAATGTCATAGTCGTACTTGCCCGCCACATGTGTACCTTCGGCACCGTCGGAACAGGCATCCACTTTGTAGCCGTGGCGAAGCAGAATGTCCAGAAGCTGTTCCCGTAACCGGTCTTCATCTTCGATCAACAAAAGCCTGGTCACCGGGCGTGTCCGCTCGCTGGCATCATTCGAAGACCTCCCCGCTCAGACCATCGACGAATACATTCTTGACGACGCCGTCAGCCGACAATGTCTTGACTCGATAAACCGGCGGGCCCTTGGCTTCGATTAATTGTACTGACAAGATCTTGTGATTGGAGTAGACCTGCCGTACCCGCGTCGCCGCTTGCTGGGTGTCGACTTTAGGCGATTGCCTGGCAGGCAGTATACCGTGTGGCTGCGGTGAACCGAGCGGATTCTGCGCGGCAAGCTGTGGCCAATCACTACGGGAGGCAGATACCACTGGCGCCGACAGGACCAGCACCATCATGACTAAAACCGCTAAGCATCCGCGCATAAATTGACTCCACCTTAACCATAACCTTACCGCCTGGCCTTGTTCAGATGACAGGCGATACCGAAAGGCGAATCTTGATGGTATCACCCGGGTCCGTATTCATGCGAGTCGAGTAGGTCTCATTGTTGTATCGATACCTGACGTCATAGCCCATAATCCGTTCTTCCTCGTGATAATCCTGGTAGACGCGACAAACTTCTTCAGTGTCATAATAATCCCGCTGCCGGGGCGCCGAACTCGAGGCTATTGCATTGCCCACGGTCGCACCCAGTACCGCACCCACCACGGCGCCAACCTGCTTGTTGCGTTTTTTATGTCCCACGGCATTACCCAGGGCGCCACCGACGACTCCACCAAGTACGGTGCCAACGCCACTTCCTTCCCTGTCGCGTTCGCGATATACCACGTTCTCTTGCCAACATTCCTCACGCGGAGTCGAAACCCGCACTGTCTTGATAATCGGCGCTGATTCAATCACAGTCGCATAGTCATAACTGACATTGTTGGCGCTGGCATTACCGGAGGCTCCGGCGTAACGATAGTTACCACCCGCAAATGCCGGTGCCGCCAGGAAGGATGTCAGTACTGCTGCAGTCACAAGTTTAATCTTCATTCTGGTCCACCTCCAATGTTGTGGACACCAGCTTATCCCGGCCGGGCTGAATGCCAGCTGAACTTGATTCTCGTCAGGAGTTACGTGGCGGTCGCCTGACCTGATGGCGGTCATCCAGATACAGGGTCAAGGTCGCACGCCGGGGCATGTCGCGCAGCATACGTAAGGTGATGCGCTGGTAGTACATCACGAAATCCCGAACCTGCTGCTCGTCCATGACGGCTTTGCCGATACTGCGCTGCGCAAGCTCACGCTCTTGTTGCCACCGCCACTTGATTACGGTTTCCATATCGGGCGCCGCAAGAAAAAAGCACACATCGGCTGATTCAAAGACCGCCTGATAGCCGCCCTCAGCCAACTGACGATTGACATACGTTCGCCACTCGCCGTTTGGATCCTGCCCAGACTCAAGGGCGTTAACCGGTTTCGCGAGGTCCGCGGCCTGTTCCGGCAAGGCGCCGAAGCACCAACCTTCCACAATCAATACGTCGAGTTCGGCACCCATCACAGGTACCATACCGCGGCGGTCATCGCTGGCCTTATCAAATACGGGCACCTCGGTGTTGCGACCGGCTTTTAGATCTGCAATAACCGATGCCAGCATGGCAACATCGTGGGTACCAGGCACACCCCGCACCTGTAGTAGCGGATGAACGTCTCGCGCCAGCTGTTCCCTTTGTGCCCGGGTAAGGTAAAAGTCATCCAGGGACACAACCAGGGTCGTCTTCTCAAACCCACGCTCCAAAGCAATCGCCAACATCCTGGAAAAGGTGCTCTTACCGGTACCCTGGGCACCTGAAATTCCTACAACAAGCAGCTTGTCACTGCGACTGGCAAGGCCTGTTGAAATTTCGAATACCAGGTCAAAATAATTGTCCGCATACCCTGGCGCAACGCCTGCCGCTATCGAAAGGGCAGCAAATTCATTGCGAATACTTTCCTTTTCATCCATCTTGCTCGTCCATCCTGTTCGACCAATACGCGGCCCTGTTCAGGCAATTTCTCGCCGAAACGGCGGCAGCGCATTCAGTAACAACGAGCCATAACGCTGGCTTACCAGACGTCGGTCAAGAATACTGATGACACCAGTATCCGTTTCCGTTCGTAGTAATCGACCACAGGCCTGCACCATCCTGAGGGCAGCATCAGGAATCATGATTTCCTGGAATGCATTACCACCACGCGACTCGATCCACTCACTGAGTGTCGCCCCAACCGGGTCGTCAGGCACTGCGAAGGGAATCTTGGCGATTACCACATGATCACAATACTTACCCGGCAGGTCTATGCCTTCGGCAAAACTGGCGAGACCAAATATAATACTCTGCTCACCGGCATCGATCTGTATCTTATGCCTGCCCACAATTTCCACTTTCGAAAAAGTACCCTGACTGAGCACAAGGCTCATAAATGCACTATCCAGTAATTCAGTCACCCGAAACATCTGGCGCCAGGAAGTAAACAATACCAGCCCACCCTGAACATCTTTGAGCAACTCTGGTAATAATGCGGCGATCATTTCATTGTGTCGATCCGCTTCACGCGGATCCACCTCCATCCTCGGGATCCTCAGGGTCGCCTGTTGCTCGAATCGAAACGGGCTGGGCAAAGCATTGAATCTGTTGTTCTCACCAATGCCGGCGCGGCGTGCAAAACGCTCGAAGTTTCCGGCCACCGCCAGCGTCGCCGATGTGACAACGGCACCAAAACAGCGTGACCATAATAATTCATTCAGTGTCTGGTGAACGGCTACCGGGCTCGCGTTCGCGATGATGTCGTCTGGCTCACGGAAAGTAATCCACCTCGCATGCGGCGGGCCTGCTTCGGGATCAGCGGTCATATAGTCCTGCCAGAGGGCGCAAGCCCCGGACAAGCGAGAGGTGATCGCCGCGACAACCGGCAACCAGTGCTCGACGCTCTCCCTTTCGGCATCATCGGCATCGGCGAGCCGGTCTTCCAGCGCCAGTTCAATTGGCTCGATTTGCGCGGCGAGTTTGCGGACCACTCCATAGATGTCGGCGGCAAGAGTGCGCACTTCTTCCGTTACCATGCCGCGGGTAAACCGGTACCTTTTGTCACTGCCATCTATCTCCGCGTCGTCACGAAACGCCCCGAGGGTCGTCATGGCCTCTTCGAGGCTGGCAATCACGTCCTCTACCCGATCTACCATTGCACGCAATCCCGCCGGCAAGCCCGCGATGTCACCCACCTCGGCAGTCAGCTGAGTCAGGTTGGGTCCCACCTGCTCTAGCCATGATTGCGTCGTACGGACCTGCAGGAAGCTTGAAAAATGGTTGATCGCCTTGTCAGGTAAATGATGCCCCTCATCAAATACATAGATCGTATCTTCCGGCGCTGGCAAGACAGCACCACCCCCCATCATAAGATCCGCCAGCACCAGATCGTGATTGGTCACGATACAGTCAACCTTGTGGATTTGTTCCCGTGCTTTATAGAAGTAGCAGTTCCGGAAGTGGGAGCACTGTCTGCCGGTACACTGTACATGGTCCGTACTGACTTTGAACCAGGCCCGGTCTTCTACTTCCTGTGCCAGGTTGTCCCGGTCACCATCCCAATCACCACGCCCTAACTTCTGCAACATGGACTCATACAGTGCCTGGTCGGACGCATCCGTCGCAAACACCTCATCGTCATAAAGGGACAGCGTGTGATTGGTGCTACCGCTACTCTGTAGCACCTGGTCCAGCCGCGACAAGCACAAATACCTGCGCCGTCCTTTAGCAAGGGCGAAGCTGAAGTCCAGCCCCGAATGTTCATGTAGATCCGGCAGGTCGCGCAGGACAATCTGTTCCTGTAGCGCTACCGTGGCCGTTGCGATTACCAGCCTTTTGCCGAGCGCTCTCGCCAGCGGTAGTGTCGCGACTGCATAGGCCACTGTTTTGCCAGTCCCGGTGCCGGCCTCAATCACGGCAATATGCCCGTCGCTAGTACGATTGTTGTCCGCATCGACCCCGATGTTGCCCAGCGTATTGGCGATATCTGCCACCATACGTCGTTGGCAATAGCGGGCAACATAGCCTTTACTATCCAGTAGCCGGGAATAGGCAGCCTGGATTTGTTGTTTGATTTCGTCAGTTAACATGCGAGCCGCGAGTTCCGTGATTGCAATGCCAGCGCGTGCCCAGCAGACTGAATGAGAGATAAACAGGGCTTCTTCATGAGAAAAACTATCTTAGCACAGACATTTCTATTCCTGACCCCGCCGCTTGCCACCCTGGCAGCGCGACGCCGCCCTGGTCGGAGCCGAATCGGTGAACTTGAATTTGCTCCGAATCGCCCTATATCTATCCTGTAACCTAACCCTGAGAAACGATACATGACGCGAATATTCCTGTTTATCGCAACCAACATTGCCGTACTGGTGCTCATCAGCATTGTGTTCCAGCTGCTGGGAATCGAAGGCCTCCTTGCCGAGAACGGTGTCGACCTCAATTATGAGGCGCTTCTGATCATGTCTGCCGTCATTGGCTTTGGCGGCGCGTTTATATCGCTTGCGATCTCCAAATGGATGGCAAAACGCTCCATGGGCGTACAGGTTATCACCCAACCACGCAGCCAGACCGAGCAATGGCTGGTTACCACGGTTGCAAAGCAGGCCAGGGAAGCCGGCATCGGCATGCCGGAAGTGGGCATCTTTCAATCCGATGATCCCAACGCTTTCGCCACCGGCATGAACCGGAACAACGCATTGGTTGCCGTCAGCACAGGCTTACTGGCGCAGATGAATGCGGATGAGGCAGAAGCGGTGCTCGCCCATGAGGTCAGCCATGTGGCCAATGGCGACATGATCACCATGGGATTGTTGCAGGGCGTCATCAACACGTTTGTTATTTTCCTGTCACGCATCATCGGTTTCTTCGTTGACCGTGTAATCCTCAAGAATGATCGCGGCTTCGGAATTGGCTACTTTATCTCCTCCATCGTGGCACAAATCTTCCTGTCTATTTTTGCCTCGATGATTGTCATGTGGTTCTCACGACGCCGGGAATTCCGAGCCGACGCCGGTGGCGCCACGCTTGCGGGCAAGCACAAAA
This sequence comes from Pseudomonadales bacterium, assembly GCA_040880285.1. Taxonomy (GTDB): domain Bacteria; phylum Pseudomonadota; class Gammaproteobacteria; order Pseudomonadales; family Azotimanducaceae; genus JANQJA01. Next base: position 12,825 of record JBBDIT010000020.1, read on the forward strand.
TGATCGCGGCACTGCGCCGCCTGCAGACTAACAGTGAAGCCAGGGACCTGCCGGGTGAGTTTGCTGCTTTTGGTATCTCCGGGGGCATGTCCCACGGATTCAAACGCCTGTTCCTGAGTCACCCACCGCTTGACGAACGCATAGCGGAACTCGAGCGGGGTTTGTAAACCGGTCGATGAGGTTGACCCGTCACCCATGCCAGCCAGCGCTCAGGCGGTGGGTGGCGTATCGGGCACGTCTTCTTCCGGCACCAGGTCCACGATACCCTGGGTTGTACGTGAAATATTCACGAACGGCATAAAGAACGTGCGTGCCACCTTATGAATTTGTATACGTAGCGCTGTCCAGATTGCCAGGATGCCGAGCGCGACACCCGACACCATGAATATCGCATAGGTACTGAATTCCAGTGTATAGGCCACAACCATGGGCCCAAGCACGGCACCGGCACTACTCATCAAAAGGATTACGCTCGCCACTTCCATCAGGCCCAGATTCGTATTGTCATTGGCATGAGCCAGGCAAAGGGCATAGAGTGGAAAAGTCATGCCACCAAAGACGAACATCAATAGGTACAGTATCGTGACGCTGGTATGCCCCAAAAGAGTGGCCGACACACAGACACCAAGGCCCAGTAACGCCACCAGCAGGATCACCAGGCGACGATCAAACCGGTCAGATAAACGCCCGACAGGTAACTGGAACGTGGCGCCGCCCAGGATGGTGACTGCCATAAAGATACCGATCTGCTCCGGTGCCAGCCGATGTGCCTTGGCAATGATGGGCCCGAGCGACCAGAAACCCCCGGTCACAAATCCACCGAGGAATGCACCCACCACCGCCACCTGGGATACCCGGTAGACTTCCCGCAACTTGAAACTGACCGATGGGATGGGTTCCGGCGCCGGACTACTGGTCAGTCCTACCGGTATGGTGCCAAGTACAATCAGCATCGAACCAAGCAGGATCAGCTGGTGATAACCCAGGTCAATTCCGATGAACGTCTGCCCCATACAGATCGCCAGCAGTGTAATGATGGTGTACACCGAAAGGATGCCACCACGACTTTCCGGGCCGGAACGCTCATTGAGCCAACTCTCGATGACCATATAAAGCCCGGCAAAGCTCCAACCGGTTGCCAGGCGCGCCAGTGCCCAGGCCCCCGGTTGCTCCACTATGCCGACCGATAAAAGTGCGGCGGTGGCCACAGCTGCAAGCACACTGAACATCCGGATGTGACCGACCCGCGCCACCAATTTCGGAATAGTGATACAACCGGCAACAAACCCAACGAAATACACCGAGCCAATGTAGCCGATGACGCTCGCTGACCACCCGAGACTATCGGCATACAGAGGTATCAGGGTTAACTGCAGTCCATGTCCAACCAGCAAAATGGAGACAGACAACAGTAAAGCAGTGACAGAGACCAGGACACCAGTCATTGAGTAGTTACGATCCAACGTGGTTGAAAGAAGTTAAGGCAATATTTGCCACCAGGCAGGGCACCATATCGCGGCGGCGAAGCTTGCATCAACTCACGGGATTTGGCAATCAATATCAGACAGGGGTAATGGCCCGGTTTGAAATTGCCAGGCAAAGTTAGCGATGGTATTGGAACCGGTCTAGAGGCGGGAGGGATCAGGCGGTGCCGGATTCATCCTTGAGTCGAATGACTGACTTCTTTTCTGGAAATTTGGCCACGATGTCGCCATAAAACGCTCGCAGCCTGTCCATATCGGCCGCGACATTGCTGGTTGGCATAAAACACAACCCGAGCCCCGCCTCCTTCTTTTGATAGTCCAGGTAACCGCATACCAGCGGTATGTCAGCGCCCCTGGCCACCCAATAGAATCCGGACTTCCAGAATTCAGTCCAGCCCCGGGTACCCGCCGGTGGAATGACGATGGCACAAGTGTCTCGCTTGCCTATATCCTCGGCCAGCGCGGCTACCATATTGTTACTCTTGGATCGATCCACGGGGATGCCACCGGTCCAACGCATGAGCCAACCAAAGCCGGTCTTGAAAAGGGAGTCTTTACCCAGCCAATTAATATGAAGGTGAAAGGTAAAAGCTGCACCCAGCAGGAAGATCAGGTCCCAGTTCGAGGTATGGGGGGCGGCAATGATAATCATCCTGGGCGTGTCCGGTACACCGCCTGCGACTTTCCAGCCAAATAGCCACATGACGAATCGTCCCATCAGGTGAGCGGCCGTACTGCAGCGCGGATAGGCACCAGGATGGGGATATCTAACGTCAGTCATGGCTTCCTCTCGCTGAAAAAGTCTGGCCGGGTCCAGAGATTGACATACCGGCGGCAGTTTTTCACGGATACCGTCAGAAGAATGGCAGTATCCTGATAAACCAGGGCCGCCTCAGTTCTTTCTCACAACGGTTGAGTTGCGATGTGAATAGCCGGGCCCGTTCCGCAACCTGGGTCGCCGCGTCCTTCAACCATTGCTTGTCGCGAAAACTGCGGCGGGAAAACCCGCCCTGGCCTTCATGATACGCAAGGTAGCCATGATAGGCATCCTCCTTACTGATGCGATTACTGCGATAGCTCTGGTCAATATACCAACCCATAAAATCGATAGCATCATCGAAGGCAGCGCGATTCGCAACCCATTGGCCCGTGGCTTTTTTATACGCGCTCCAGGTTTCATCGGTGGCCTGGGAATATCCCTTGGCACTGGCTGGTCGTTTCCACGGAATGATCCACAACAATTTGGTGCGTGGGGGCTTGGCTTTGGCAACGAACGAGGACTCCTGGTACATAAAGGACATCATCACCGGAATCGGCGCGCCCCATCTCCTGGAAGCACGATTCGCATCATGGTACCAGCCACGTTTCTCGCGAAAAATTTCACAAACATTATCCCGGTTGTTGGGCGGTGTCGTCGCACATCCTGCAAGCACCAGCATCGCAACCAGCAGTACCAATGTTATTCGCGTGAGGTTGCCGGCAGTTACCGCTAAAATCATAAACCATGCTCCGAAAGTAGGGCCATCAAGGCCGATTCATCGATAATTTTAATGCCAAGTTCCTGCGCCCTGGTGAGTTTCGAACCAGCCGCGTCGCCGGCAACGACACAAGCGGTATTTTTCGAAACCGAGCCGGCAACCCTGGCCCCCAGTGCCTGTAACTTCGCTTTTGCATCATTCCGTGTCAGTTGCGTCAAGGTCCCGGTCAACACCCAGGTTTCACCTTCCAGCACATTTGTGCTGGCGCCCTGGGCAACGGCGTCCCATCGAATGCCGAGCTCAATCAGTTCATTGATTACCTTTTCGTTCTCTTGCTGGGCGAAGAAAGTTGCGATCTCTTCAGCGACGATGGGTCCGACATCCGGTACTTGCTGGAGCCTCTTAAGGCTCGCGTGCCGTAACTCGTCGAGATCACCAAAATACACCGCAAGGTTTCTCGCGGTCGACTCGCCCACGGCCTGGATCCCCAGTCCATAAATGAATCTCGGCAAAGTGGTCTGTTTACTCTTTTCCAGTGCAGCCAGCAGGTTGGCCGCTGACTTTTCTCCCATACGCGGCAATGCCACCAACTGCGCTTCAGTCAGCTTGAAGAGGTCCGCAGGACTCGTAACAAGCCCTTCATCCACCAGTTGTTCTACCAGTTTGTCACCCAGTCCCTCGATGTCCATGGCAAGTCTCGAGGCAAAGTGGCGGATACTTTCCTTACGTTGTGCAGAACACACAAGGCCGCCACTACAACGGGCAATCACCTCCCCCTCAGGTTTGACAATTTCAGAGCCACAGGCCGGGCAGGCAGTCGGCAACTTGATCGCCCTGGTTCCTTTCGGGCGTTTGTCCCTGACCACCGAGACGACCTTCGGGATCACATCACCGGCGCGCTGGATCACGACCGTATCACCGATCCGCAAACCAAGACGTGCGATCTCATCCATATTGTGCAAGGTCGCATTGCTGATGGTGACGCCCCCTACCTTGATCGGGCGAAGCCTGGCCACCGGTGTGATGGCACCGGTGCGACCAACCTGGAACTCGACAGCCGTCAACACCGTCACACCTTCCTCAGCTGGAAATTTATGCGCAATAGCCCAGCGAGGTGTGCGAGTCAGCATGCCCAATGTTTGCTGCAGGTCAATGCGGTCGACTTTAAACACGACGCCGTCGATTTCGTAGTCCAGTTCCGGGCGTGTCGACATCACTTGCTCATAGAAAGCCAGGCAAGCATCTATCCCGGTCACCACTTCTACCAGCGGATTGGTACGAAATCCCCACGCTCGCAACTTCGCCAGTATTTCGCTGTGCCGGTCCGGCAATTGACCCCCTTCGACAACGCCGACGCTATAGCAGAACATGGCGAGGCGCCGCCTCGCTGTCAGCCTTGAATCCAGTTGGCGCAAGCTGCCGGCAGCAGCGTTGCGGGGATTGGCGAACAATTTCTGGCCCGCTGCCCCGGCTGCCTCGTTGATTTTCCTGAATGACGATTTGGCGATATAGACCTCGCCGCGCACTTCCAGTCGCCCGGGAAAGCCAGCCCCCATCAACGCCAGCGGAACTGACTCTATAGTACGGATATTAAGTGTGATGTCTTCCCCGGTCGTGCCATCGCCGCGTGTGGCCGCACGAGTCAGCTTTCCCCTTTCATACAGGATACTGACCGCAACTCCATCGATCTTCGGTTCACAAACATAGTCGATAGGCTCAGTTATGGACAGGCGGGCCTTGATCCGACGTTCGAAGTCTCGCATGTCGGCCTCGCTGAACGCATTCTCAAGCGAGAGCATCGGCAATTCATGACGAACCTGGGTAAACGCCTCGAGTGGTGCGGCGCCTATGCGCTGCGTGGGGGAATCCGGCGTCACCAGTTCCGGATACTCCGTCTCGATGACCCGAAGTCGATTAAACAGGCGATCGTATTCGGCGTCGCTGATCTCGGGTTGATCGAGGGAATGATAAAGGTAGTTGTGCCGGTTGATGGTTTCTCGAAGCTCTTCGACTTCTTTTACGATTGCGCGTGGCGCCGCCATGTGTTCATTACCCAATTCTAATGATGCCGATGCTGGTAATCCCTGATCTCTTCACGGCAGTGTTCAATCGTCTGGGGCGTAACTACGCTTCTGGACTCATCCTTCACCTCGCCATCCAGTTCTTCCGCCAGGGCCTGTGCAACCGCAATCATTTCGTCATAGATACGCAGCGGCTCATCTTGTTCGTGAGCACGCATGAACAGACTTACCGCGGGCGTCTGCAGCTCACCCATTTGATTGATGTCAAACGTACCGGGTTCGACTGCATTGACCAGGCTAAATACCGATTCACCTTGTTCCATGCGATGAAAGATTTCCATCTCCCCGAATTGCATATCCAGTTCAACCAGCGACTCGAGTAAGCTCTGGCCGTTGAACGGCTGGTGCAATGCGGTTACATAAAGCACGATAAAGTATTCGGGCCGCTCCGGCTGCCGGGGCGCATCCTGGGTTGCGCGAATCGGTCGGTCTGTTACCAGGCCCTTCTGCTGGTCAGACGGGGCGACCCAGCCCGCATCGTCATGACTCACCGGTTTATGGCCACCACGCCCCATTTCCACAGGTTCCATCAACACCGGAACGTCGGCGCCCAGATTCATCGCTTGTTGCTCGGGAATGGTTTTGATCCTGGCACCGCCATTAGGCAGTTCTGCCTTTAGCATCGAGAAGTCTTCATCGGCAGAGACGTCCTCGCCGGGGCGACTCATAAAATCCTTATCGAGTGACATTTTCAAGGTGTTACGATTGGCACGCATTCGCCAATAGCCATGCAATAGCACCGCCACAACGAATACGGGACCTATGATCAGTAACCAGTCTCGCAAACCGAAATCCATCGTCAGACTCCGCTATTATTCTGTTTGCCGGCTGCCCTAAACCGCTGCCATTGCTACTGCTTCGTCCACATCCACAGACACCATTCGGGAAACACCCGGCTCGTGCATCGTTACACCCATCAACTGATCGGCCATTTCCATCGCAATTTTGTTGTGCGTTATGTAAATGAACTGCACAGTTCGCGACATTTCCTTGACCATTTCCGAGTACCGTCCGACGTTGGCATCATCGAGTGGCGCATCCACCTCATCGAGGAGGCAAAAAGGCGCGGGATTCAAGCTGAAAATTGCGAACACCAGCGCAATCGCCGTCAGTGCTTTTTCGCCACCGGACAGCAAATGGATACTGGAGTTACGTTTACCCGGGGGCCGCGCCATCAAGCCAACGCCGGTGTCCAACAGATCCTCACCCGTCATTTCAAGATACGCATGACCGCCACCGAACAGTTTCGGGAATAACTGTTGTAATTTGACATTGACCTTGTCGAACGTCTCCTTGAACCGGGTACGGGTTTCAATATCAATCTTGCGGATGGCGTTCTCGAGTGTTGACAAGGCTTTCTCCAGATCCTCGTTCTGCGCATCCAGGTATTGTTTGCGTTCAGACTGGACCTTGTACTCATCGATCGCAGCAAGGTTGATCGCCCCCAGCCGCTGGATCCGGTTATTGATTTTAGTCAGGTTCTCGTCCCAGCCGGCCTCATTGGCCTCTTCCGGCAAACTCTCGATGACGCCGGTGAGGTCCTGATGATCCGCTTCCAGCTGTTCCTGGATGGTCGACCGCCTGGTCTCAAGTCCCTGCCATTCCATCCGGACCTGGTCCAGACTGGCGCGCAACTGTTCGATTTGCTCTTCCACGCTTGCGCGCTGCTGTTCACATTCACGGATCTCATGGCCAACCGTCTCGGATTGCCTGCGTAGCGCCGTCAGCTCATTTTCGACAGCAAGGCGTGCTTCCAACTGGGTTTCCAGCTCTTTTTTCAGATTCTGCTGTGGTTCTTCACTCTCGCTAATACTGGTTTCCAGTGCCTTTTTACGCTCCTCCAGTACCGCCTGCTGTTCCTGCAATCGTGACATGGCATGCCCGGTGGATGCGATCTCGGAATTCAGCGATTGGATTTTAAGCGCGAGCTGGTGGGCTGCATCCCGATCTTCCCGGGATTTGGTTCGGGCGGCCTCCAGCGTACGCTGCTTCTCATCACGTTCACTGATGAGCTGTTGGCGCTTTTGGGTATCACGTTCCATCTGGTCCATGGCTTCGGACAGAAGGTTGCGGGCCACCTTGAGTTGGGCCTCGTCTTGCTCCAACTGCGTGACACTGGCTTCGATTTCCTGGTTGGCACGTGACAGGTCGTTTTTGATTTGTTCGGCCTGTAGTCGCCTGGCTCCCAGTTGCGCGCGAGTCTCACTATAGGCTCGTTGTTGTTCCGCAAGCCGCGCCTGGCCCTGGTCACGTTCGGTTTCCGCTACTTTGAGGGCGCTGACACCCGACTCGAGACTCGCCGTCAAGGCGTTGACTTCCGCCTGTAGCCTATCCACGTCCCGTTCCAAGGTCTCGAGTTCTTCCTGGCGTTTGATCACACCAGCGGTCGCATCGTGGTCCTTCGACACACGCAGCCAATCGCCAGCCAACCAGATGCCATCCGCCGTAATCACCGATTGTCCGGTGCCCAGTTGTGCGCGCATCGCGAGCGCCTGGTCCAGTGATTCGGCGACCATGACATTTGCAAGCAAGTGGGACAAATCAAATTCAGAATTGACCCTGGACAGCAGTGACTCACCGGCCGTCGTCGACCCGCCCTGCGAGTTTGTGGCGACGAACGTGAGCGCTCCCTTTTCAAAGTCTCCCAGCAGGCGACTCACCGCATCAATGCCATCGACACAAACCGCCTGCAGATGATCACCCAGCACGGTTTCAACCGCGAGCGCCCAGCCTTCCTCGACTTTCAGCTTTTCGCCCAGACGTACCTGGTCTTTCATACCGTGGCGCGCAAGCCAGGTCATTTCTGCATCGTCCTGCTGGCCGAGCGCTGCCTGCTGCAATGCCTCAAGCGAAGCGCGTCGACCACGAACGCCTTGCAGGGCACCGCGTTTTTCGTCCAGTAATGCCGTCAGGTTCTGGTTTTCTTCCCGTTGCTCTTCAATTTTGACAGCAAGATCGCGGATTTCGGACTCGATTCGAGCTACCTGTGTTTCCTGGGTCGACAGCATGGCCTCCAACGGTCCCAGTTCACCCTCGACGGTAGAGCTCTCCAGTCGCTCGATATCGCGGCGAAGCGACACAATCCGTGCATTCAGGCGTTCAATGGATTGTTCCAGGGATTCGATACGGGACTGTTGTACTTCGCCACGATTCCGCGAGGCGGCGGCGGTCTGGTTAAATTCGTCCCACGCATGCTGCCATGCCTGCATGGCTTGTTCGGCGGCAGCAAGCCGGTTACCCGATGCTTCCTCGGTTTCTTCAACCACGCTCCTTTGGGGTTCAGTCCTTGCCAGCTCCTCGCGTAAGCCCGCTATCTTGCGCTCGTCACCATCAATGTCGGATCGAATCTTGTACCAGTTAGCACTGACCTGTTCGAGGTCACGATTCAATTCCGAGTTACGTTCGTTCTGGTAGGAAATGGAATCTTCAATCCGCGCAATCTCGGTCCCGTGGTCATAGTAGCGCTTTTGCACTTCATTCATCTGGTCCGATAACCCGGCGAGCACCGCGCGCTTCTGCTCAATTTCCGCATCCAGGCGGCGCAGGTCGGCTACCCTGGCTTCCTGCTCGTTTTGCAGGCGATTAATGTTGTCGGTCTTGAGCCTGGCTTGCCCTGATATTGCCTGCCACTTTAGCGCCTGCAGCTGGGCCTGCAGAGTTCGTTCCTCCGCCTTAAGTTCGGTATAGCGTTCAGCTGACCGGGCCTGGCGTTCCAGGTGATGCAACTGTCGCTCGAGTTCTTCCCGCAGGTCGTTCAACCGGTCAAGGTTATCCCGGGTATGGGAAATACGGCGTTCAGTTTCCCGTCGACGCTCCTTGTACTTTGAAATACCGGCCGCTTCCTCGATGTACATCCGCAGGTCTTCCGGCCTCGCCTCGATTAACTGGCTGATCATGCCCTGCTCGATGATCGAGTAACTCCGCGGGCCAAGGCCGGTACCAAGGAAAATATCCGTGATATCTTTGCGCCGGCACTTCTGGTTATTCAGGAAGTAGTTTGACTGGCCGTCCCGGGTCACCTGGCGCTTGATCGAAATCTCGTTATAGGCCGCAAATTCACCCGTCAGGCGACCCTCGGTGTTGTCGAAGATGAGTTCGATTCCAGCCTGGCCAATCGGCTTGCGAGTAGTGGAACCATTGAAGATAACATCAGCCATTGACTCGCCACGTAATGTTTTCGCTGACGACTCACCCATCACCCACCGAACCGCATCAATAATATTGGACTTGCCGCATCCGTTGGGACCGACGACGGCACAAAGATTACTGGGGAAGGGAACTGTTGTAGGATCTACAAAGGATTTGAAACCGGCGAGCTTAATTGCCTGCAGACGCATAAATTGATTTTACTCCGAAGTACTACAATGCGGAACCTTGAGGCTGTTGTCCTTCTTGCCGCACAAACCGTTTATTCTATATAAATTCCCCAATGGGTCGTAGCATTATTCAGCCGAATTCCGGAATTATTAACGATGAGCCAATCACCCTATCAATTGCGCCTGTCAGAGGCCGCTGAACGCAACAAACAGCCGATTCTCGATATATTGGGTCCGTTGCTCCCGGTGCGCGGTGTGGTACTTGAAATTGCCAGTGGCACGGGCCAGCACGTCGAGCATTTCGCCCGTGCCTGCCCAGGCGTTACCTTCCAGCCCTCGGAAATGCTGGCGGCGTCCTTGCCGCCGATCATGGCCCGGATTGAGCAGACGGGACTGGCGAACGTCAGCAAGCCGATTCAACTCGACGTATGCGAGCTGCCCTGGCCGATCCAGGATGCCGATGTGATCGTCAACTGCAATATGGTCCATATCTCCCCGTTTGCCACCAGCGAGGCGCTATTTGCAGGTGCCGCCATGACCCTGCCGACGCAGGGCCTTTTGTTTATGTACGGCCCTTTCCGTCATCACGGCAAATTTACCGCAGACAGCAATGCGGCGTTCGATAAATCGCTAAGACAGCGCGATCCTGCATGGGGTATCCGGGATGTAGACGACCTCTTGTCGCTTGCGGACAAGTGCGGCCTTGCTCTCGAAGACATTGTCGAGATGCCCGCCAATAATCACGCGTTGATTTTCAGGATGACTTGACTACTCGGCACTATCAGCGATATAGGTGGGCGCTGGTGGTAACCATTCTCGCTGGTAGAGGTCCAGAAAATCGAAGACGAGCTCACCCAATTGGTTGGGTTCCGAATTGGTGAGAAACACCATACCCAGCTGACGGTCACGATTGAACACCATTTCCGATCGCATACCGCGAACATAGCCACCATGGTGGACGAAGCCATCCGTACTACCATAGTTAAATACGCGCCAGCCCAGACCATAGTAAACTTCACCCAGCTCTTGCCGCCATCGATAGTGCGCCTGCTGTCGGCTGGTCCTGACGAGACCCGAGTGCATTTCATCGAGCATCTCTGCCGACAATACTTCAGGCATCTGGCCCAATTGTGCCAGCAACCACGATTTCATGTCGTCAATACTGGCATTGATACCGGCCGCGGGTGGTACCCGATAGTAATGATCGGTGGTTCGTGTTGGCGCCCATCGGGTCCCGGTCCAGATATGCGGCTCGGCATGGTTGTCATCCGTCACGAATGCGGATAAGCCGAATGAGGCACGATACATCTTTAGTGGCTCGAATAACCGGTCCCTGACATAGGTCGGGTAGTCTACCCGCGCCGTGGCCTGAACCACGTCACCGATCAAACTGAACACAACATTCTGGTAACCGTAACATTCACCCGGTGCACAAATAAAATGTACCCGATCCAACCGCTGTTTGATGCGATCGTAAGTCATATTGTCTTCGATCAAATTCGTGTAGGCGTGTGGCATTAAACCCGAGGTCTGGGACATCAAGTGCTTCAACGTGATTCTTTGACCATAATCGTCACGGTTGAAGCGGATAGAAGGAATATTGTCGCTGATGGGCGTATCCCAATTTACCTGATTTTCGCGTACCAGGATGGACCCGGCTGCAGAGGCGAAAGTTTTCGACAGGGATGCCAGCCGGAAAAGCGTATGTGGCGTCACCGGAGCAGTTTCACCGACGTTACGCACACCCCAGGTTTTTTGCAGCACCACGCGGCCATCAACCACCACCACAATGGCAGCGCCCGGCGTCTCAGCCACCAGGGGCCGGAGGAGTTGATTTTCGAGTTCGATGACAAATTCGCTACCATTCGGGGCGGCAAGGCCTGGATTTGATATCCAGAAAAAAACAAGGCATATGAACAGGCTGGTAACCGAACGAGTCAAAGGGGCAGGTCTTGATTGCATAAGTCAGGTCAGGTTAGCACATAATTTTTGCAGAAATAAGCTATCCTTTCTGCCGGGAATACTGTGAAGAATACTGTGAAGAATACTGTAGGGAAAACTGCCAGCGATACTTCAGGAAATCTATATGCAATCACATGTCGTTGAACACTGGACAATCTCAAAACCAACCGTCAAAGGTAACGGCGGCATGGTTGCAAGTCAGCATCACCTGGCATCGGAGGCCGGGGCAAAGATTTTGCGGGAAGGTGGTAACGCTATCGACGCCGCAATCGCAACCGGCCTTGCCCTGGGCGCTGTCGAACCCTGGATGAGCGGCATAGGGGGAGGCGGCTACATGACAATCTATCGCTCGCGGGAAGACACGGTAAAGGTTGTCGAGTTCGGTATGCGCGCACCGTTTGCTGCCAACGCCACCGACTTTCCGTTGGCCTCCGGCGGCGAGAATGCATCGGATGCTTTCAATTGGCCCAGGGTGGTAGATGATGCCAATGTGCAGGGTCCCCTCTCCATCGGCGTGCCCGGATATATCAAGGGCGTATCATTGGCACTCTCGCAGTTCGGCACCCGCTCCTTTCAGGAGGTGATAGAACCTGCCTGCCAGTTGGCCGAGTGGGGACTGCCCAACGATTGGTTCTCTGTCCAGAAAATCAGTCATTTTGCACGGGCACTGTCACGCTACGAAGAAACTCGTAAAACGTATCTTGGTGACGGCCTGCCGCCGGCCATCGACCTTGAAGGCGAAATACACCCTATCAAACTCGGAAAATTGGGAGAGACTTATCGCTACCTGCAAAAGCATGGTCCGTCCGCTTACTATGCCGGCGCCCTGGCCGAGAAAATTGTCGCGGATCTTCAAAGTGCCGGTTCAAAAATTTCATTGCAGGACCTGGCTGAATACGAAGCGCGTGTCAGTGATCCGCTGACCATCAATTACCGGAACGCAATCGTATCGGTAGCTGGCCACCTGACAGCCGGGCCCAGTCTTGCGCAAGCACTACAAATCCTGGAGAAAAAAATCTCGCCATCGCGGCGCGCGCCTGGCGTGAAAGCCTTCACCGCTTACGCCGAATCACTGCTGGAAACGTACGCCTACCGCCTTGCCCATCTCGGTGAAGGACCTGAAGTACCCACCAACACCAGCCATCTATGCGTTGCTGACAAGGATGGCAATATGGTGTCGTTAACCCAAACGATCATGTCCGCCTTTGGATCACGAATCATGTTGCCACAAACCGGCATTTTGATGAACAACGGCATGATGTGGTTCGACCCGAGGCCGGGTGGACCCAACTCGGTGGTCGGTGGCCACCACCCACTTAGCAATATGTGCCCGGTGATCGTGCGACAAGCAGATGCCGGAATGTTTGCAGCCGGGGCATGCGGAGGCAGGAAAATTTTTCCGGCGATCTTCCAGCTGATATCCTTTCTGGTGGATTACAAAATGACAGTAGATGAAGCATTACACAGCGCCCGGATCGATAATTCCGGAACGGACATGATTAGCATCATGGATCATATGCAAGAAGATGTTATTGCCGCACTCGCCGAAGAGTTCCCTGAAACCCGGCTGCGACCCAACGGCGTATCCCCCAACCACTTTGCCCTGCCGCAGATGATCAGGCGCAACGAAACCGGCGGCGTTGAGGGCGGATGTTTTATACCATCACCACACGCAAGAGTGATTGCTGTTTAGCAGGAATCTAGTAGCCTGAGTAAAAGCGTCGCAAGGATGCACTCTGCGCTCTCTGCGTTACAATCACAGGTTTTCGGGTGGAAAGAAGTGCGTGTGCTGATCCCTGGGTGACAACGGAAATGAAAAAAGCGATATTATCAATCACCAATCCGGAACGAAATCTATGATCGCTGCAAATGAAGCCCTGGCGCGCCTGCGTGACGGCAATGAACGGTTCATCAAGGGTGATACCAGGCAATCATCAACGCGCCGTAGTGTCGCCGATGTCGCCCTGGTGCAAGAACCTTTTGCCGTGGTACTCGGCTGCTCTGACTCCAGGGTCCCGGTCGAGATTATCTTCGATCAGGGCCCCGGTGACCTGTTTGTCATTCGGGTAGCCGGTAATATCGTCGCATCCTCCCAGGTCGGGAGCGTCGAATTCGCGGCTGCCCAATTCGGCGTTCGTCTGGTGGTTGTCATGGGGCACACACGATGTGGAGCCATTCAGGCGACCCTGGAGGAATTGCAACGACCCAGCCAAAACCAGTCTCGAAACCTGCGCTCGATCGTCGATCGTATTCGACCTTCGGTTGAAGGATTGCTGGATACCGACCTGAAGAATGATCCAGCGGCTTTAACGGCTCATGCCATTCGATCCAATGTGCGAGTCTCGGCCAACCAGTTGCGCCACGGTTCGGAGATACTCGAACAGCTGATTGAGGCCCAGAATCTATTGATTGTCGGTGCAGAATACTGCCTCGACACTGGTGTAGTTGAATTTTTTGACGGTATGCCCTAGCCCTGGCCCAGGACCTGGTCTATCGACGCGATGGCATCATCACCCAGCGACTCGCGAATCTTCTCAATCTCTTCTTCGGCCTCCTTCTGCCGCTGCCACATTTCCGCGTAAAGTCCACCAGCCCGGACGAGATCCATATGGGTGCCTCGTTCAATGATATGGCCATCATCCAATACAAGGATGGTATCGGCGTGGACGATGGTCGAAAGCCGGTGGGCGATTACGAGCGTGGTCCGGTTCCTTGCGACTTCCTTTAACGCACTCTGGATTTCACGTTCGGTGGCAATATCCAGCGCGGATGTCGCCTCATCCAGCACCAGGATCGGCGGATCTTTCAAAACTGTACGTGCGATAGCGACACGTTGTTTTTCACCACCGGACAATTTGAGACCACGTTCACCGACTCGTGTGTGGTAACCCTCCGGCAGAGCCATAATAAATTCATGGATGCTTGCAAGGCGTGCCGCGGCCTCCACTTCCTCATCGGTCGCATCGGGTCGTCCATATCGAATGTTGTAACGAATGGTGTCATTAAAAAGGACCGTGTCCTGGGGCACAATACCCACCGCTTCCCGCAGGCTCGCCTGAGTTACATCGGCAATATCCTGACCATCAATCCTTATCATCCCGGACTTCACATCATAAAATCGGTATAGCAATCGCGACAGGGTCGACTTGCCCGCACCGCTCGGACCCACCACCGCTGTCGTTGTCCCCGGGGCAATGGTAAACGAGATATCCTGCAACACTGTCCGCGCTGGTTCATAGCCAAAGCTTATCGCATCAAATGTAACTTCACCGCGGTCTACCTTAAGGCCCAGGGCATCAGGCTTGTCCCTGATCTCAGGCGCAAGGTCCAACAACTGAAACATAAATTCCATATCGACCAGCGCCTGACGGATCATGCGGTACGAAGAACCCAGGAATCCGAGTGGAATAAAGAGCTGCAGCATAAACGTGTTCAACATCACAACCTCACCGGTTGTGAGCGTGCCGGCAACATGATCCTGTATTGCCAGGACGAGAATCGCAATCTGGCACAGGACCCTGACGATGAGCTGACCGCCATTTAACGCTCCCAGGGTGGACTGGCTTTTAACGGCAGCCGACATGTATTGCATCAACGCGTCGTTATAGCGATCCGACTCGTAACGTTCATTGCCAAAGTACTTTACCGTTTCAAAATTGAGCAGGCTGTCGACCCCGATGGTCATGGCACGGGATTCCTGCGCCACCATCTGGCGCCGAAAACGGGTGCGCCACTCCGTAAACAAGAGCGTGAAAACGACATAGGCGACAACGGCGCCCAGTATGACCGCCACATATTTCAGCGGATAACCGAAGCCCAGGTACAGGCATATTGCGGTAATCTCAAACACGGTCGGCGCAATGTTAAATGCAAACAGGCCGGTTATTTGTTGTAGTGCCCGGGTACCCCGTTCTATAGCCCGCGTCAAGCCACCAGTGCGTCGATCCAGGTGGAAACGCATGCCGAGGGCGTGCAGGTGATCGAAGGTCATAAGCCCGAACACGCGTTGCGCGTACTCGGAGACCGGCGTAAATACGGTGGCTCGAATTTCAGTCAGGGCGCCCGGCAACAGGATCATCAGCCCATATAAGAGTGCAAGGAACATCAGGCCATCAAGCGCAGGCGTGGAGCCGCCGTTACCCGCGACCTGTTCCAGTCCGTCAATCAGGTCCTTCAAGACGATTGGCCCATAGACATTGGCAGTCCGGCCGACCAACAGGCACCCGATGGCGATAACCACACGGACCCGCATGGCGGGTGCTTCCTTCGGCCAGAGAAACGGCACGATTGACGCAACGGTGGCCAGCGCCGGTCGCTGGCGGCCTCCTTCCAGCGAAAGGGGATCGGCAAACGCCATTGCATGGGGATTTGGTTCCATTGCCGCAATCTACTACGATCCGTGGAACCTCGCCAACGTGTATAATCGCGCCTGGTTTTTTCACGGTCATCCCCATGTTGTTCAAGAATGCCCACGTCTTCCGTCTGACCCAGCCGTTTGCGCTGGACCCTGACACCTTCAATCAGAAACTTTTATCGAGAGCCTTTGTTCCTTGCACAGGTATCCGGCCATCCAGCTTTGGCTGGATATCTCCCGTGGCGGATGTGCCGGATGCTGCACTGGTTCACGAGGTCGCCGGATGCTTGCTGCTATGCGCCCGGCGCGAAGACAAGGTCATACCGCCCAGCGCTTTGAATGAATCCATTGCCGAGCGGGTGCAGAAACTCGAAACCCTGGAAGGCCGTAAACTCAGGTCCAGGGAGCGCCTCAGTTTAAAAGACAGTGCGCTCGCTGAACTATTGCCGCGAGCACTGCCGCGATCCAAACAGATCCTCGGCTATATTTCTCCCCAGGACGATCTGCTGGTCATCGGCACGTCAACGGCAGCGGAAGCCGAAATGTTTATCAATTGTCTCCGGGACACGTTGGACAGCTTTCCTGTGTCGACGCCACAGGTGAAAGCCAAACCGGCCGACGCCTTTACCCATTGGCTTACGCATCGCAAATTACCGGATAACTTCTCGCTTGGTGATCAATGTGACCTGATGGACCCGGAAGATACCTCAACAGTGACCTGCCGCCGCCAGGATCTGGCAACCAGCGAGATTCGCTCCCATATTGAGGCAGGTAAGATCTGTACGAAACTGGGTTTACGCTGGCACGGGGATGTGAAATTCTCGATCGACCGCGATCTCGCGCTTAAACAAATCAAAGTCGAGACCAGTGATGACCAGGCCGAGGCTGACGGTGACCCCATTGCCCGTCTGGATGCCGCATTCGCCAATATGACGTTGGAGTTTGCGCGACTCCTGCCGGCATTGTTTGAAGCCCTGGGCGGTGAGACTCGCTAGCCCATCAGCATTTTCCAGGATGCAAGATCTGGAATCCGCATGTGGACGTTGGTCCTTTTAATCGTCTCCATCGTGGCATTGGGCACTTCGCCATAATTGTGTCCCGGCAACAACACGGTGTCATCCGGCAGGGCACCCAGCTTTTGTAGCGAGCGAAACATCTCTTCGGCGTCGGAACCCGGCAGGTCAACCCGGCCACAGCCATTAATAAACAATGTATCACCGGACACCAGGGTTTGCTTGACACGAAAACACTGGGAACCCGGGGTATGGCCAGGTGTATGCAGGAACTCGATCTCCACATCGCCGACTTTGAGGATATCGCCAGACTCAACCTTTTTGATGTCGTTCGCCGATACACCCGTCACCTTTCTCACGCCATCTGCTTCCAGCTTATGGGCGTAAATGGGCACCGGGTTCTTCGCCAGCAGCTCGGCTACACCCTCGACCGAGTTCTGGCCAAACGATCCGCCGCAATGATCTGGATGATAATGAGTCAGGAGCGCACCTTTTAAGGTAAAGCCCTGCTCCTCTATTCGCTGTAACAGTGCATCGATATCCCAGGCCGGATCGACGATCACGATCTCGCGAGTGCTGCGTGAACCAACCAGGTAAGTAAAGTTCTCCATCGGCCCGATCAGGATTTGCTCGATAAAAAGTTCCTGGTCTGTGGATTCGCTTTTGTTAGACATGTTCGCTCCCGTTGATTGGTTCCAACTAGTTCGATTTCAGGTGGAAACGTCTGCTGCCCGGCGCTACAGAAAACTTTCAGCCGAGGACAGCTCAATTAATTCAGCATACTGCGCGGGATAAGGCGCTGACAAAAACGCACCGGATTCGATCATCGGAAATATCTGGTCGTAGCGCAATATCTCATGCTGGCTGGTGCGCCTGAAAATCTGGGTTCGGTTCAACTCCGCGATGGACCGTATCCCCGTCGACGACATCAGATCAGAAAAGGCACGCACTGTCTCGCTGTGGAATCGCTGTACGCGCTGGTACTTGTCTTCAATTGCAAGCCCCTTGACCAACCTTGGGTCCTGGGTCGCAACCCCGGTGGGACACCGATTGGTATGACATACCAGGGACTGGACACAACCGAGCGCTAACATCATGCCGCGTCCACTATTGCAGATGTCGGCCCCGAGGGCGAGATTCTTGGCCATGTGGAAACCGGTAAAGATTTTACCGGCGGCAATCACCGTGATTTGTTCACGTAAGCCAAATCCCCTAAGGCAATCATCCACAAACGCAAGTCCTTCTCGCAGGGGCATGCCAATCGAGTTACTGTATTCGAGCGGTGCAGCCCCGGTGCCACCTTCGCCACCGTCCACCGTGATAAAGTCAGGTTGGATGCCGGTTGCCATCATCGCCTTACACACGCCGATAAACTCACTGCGGCGACCGATGCACAGCTTAAAGCCGACCGGTTTATATCCACTTGCTTGCCGCAACTTGCCAACAAATTCCATCAATTCAATGGGGGTGGAAAATTCGGGGTGCATGGATGGAGAGATAACATCAATCCCCGCAGATACATGCCGAATTGCAGCGATTTCCGGCGTATTCTTGCGACCTGGCAAAATACCGCCATGACCCGGTTTTGCTCCCTGGCTTAATTTCAACTCGATCATCTTGACGTTGGGAAGTTGTGACTTGTCACTGAACAAGGCCTCGTCAAAGCGACCGTCCGCGGTTCGACAACCAAAGTACCCCGTTCCTATTTGCCACACCAGGTCGCCGCCCGGTTCCAGGTGATAAGACGAAAGGCCACCCTCGCCGGTGTTTTGGTAAAAGCCACCAGCCTTCGCTCCCCGGTTGAGCGCTGTAATCGCAGCGGAGCTGAGGGCGCCGTAACTCAGGGCAGATATGTTAAGGATGCTGGCAGAATAGGGTTTTCTGCAGGCAGGACCACCCACCATTACTCGCGAATAGGAATCGCTCTCCTCCACATTGACTGCCGCAAGACTATGGCCCAACCATTCGTAGCCATCCTGATAGGTATCAATCCGGGTACCATACGGCGTGGTATCAATATCGCCCTTGGCACGCTGATATACAATGGAGCGGAACATCCGATTCACAGGTGCACCATCGAGGTCCGACTCGATAAAATACTGCCGCACAAATGGCCTCAGGATTTCCATCAGCCAACGACCACGCCCGATCAGCGGATAATTGCGTCGCAGGGAGTGCTCCTGCTGAATTGAATCCGTGAGCGTGACGATCCAGACCGGCACCAGGATCACAAACGTCCAGGCGACCCAGTGCCAGGACACAGACAGGCCAGCGACCATGAAGGTGAACCCGGTCAAGATGATGTAAACCCTTGTGCTCATGGGTATTCCTCTTTGTGCCTTTGCCCTTGATGCGGCATATTGGTAGCCTCTGGTTCAATCTACTGACGGACCCAACCATGACAACAGATTTCCTTATCGATACTGATCAACTGCATAACGCGCTGGATTCAGACCACATCAGGATATTCGACTGCACGACAATTCTAAAGCCACACCCCGAAAAGGTTTACACGGTTGAAGCAGCGATCGATACTTATGAGGCTGGCCATATTCCCGGCGCTGGATTCCTGGATCTTCAAAACGCCTTGTCAGACCGGAGCTCAGCGCTGAGATTTACGCTCCCGTCCCCTGAACAGTTCAGCGAAGTCGCCGCGGCAGCCGGCATCAGCAATGACAACCACGTGATCCTGTACTCTACCACTGCGCCCATGTGGGCGACGAGGCTGTGGTGGATGTTTCGCATTTTTGGGCACGAGCGAGTGTCGGTGCTGGATGGCGGCTTTGCGAAATGGCAGAAAGAAGGTAAACCCGTCAGTGGTGACCTACCAGCATTTCCGCGCGGCGAATACGTGGCAGAAAAGGACACCACACGGGTAGCCGACAAGCAAGATGTCCTGAACGCAATTACTGCCGAATCCTGTTGCGTATTGAATGCCCTGTCACGGGACCAGTTTGTCGGCGAGGGTCAACACTATGGACGACCGGGGCGGATCAGCCACAGTGAAAACCTGCCCTGGTCCGACCTGATCGATGTGCAGACAGGTTGCTTTCTGCCTATCAATGATCTTCGCACCCGTCTTGAGGCCACGTCGGCGCTAGCATCCGATCGCGTGATCACCTATTGCGGTGGCGGCATTGCCGCCAGCGTTGATCTCTTTGCGATGGCACTTCTGGGCATGGAGCACAAGGTCGCTCTCTACGACAACAGTTTGTCCGAATGGGTCCAGGACCCGTCTGCACCCATGGAAACAGGATAACAACAGAATGGCAGAAACTATGAGCGTGACATCAATCGTGGACCTCCTCAGCGGCAAGGTGCCCGTCGGTGAAGCCGTTTCGGTCAACGGCTGGGTTCGCAGCAAGCGAGATTCCAGGGCGGGTATCTCCTTTATCGAAGTCAACGACGGTAGCGCATTGGCTTCAGTTCAGGCGGTCGTGCCGAATGACCTGGCTAACTACCAATCCGAGGTATTGCACATCACTACTGGTTGCGCGGTCAATATATCGGGCCTGCTGGTGCCATCAGAAGGCAAGGGGCAAACCGTAGAGATTCAGGCCAGCGAAGTTGAGGTGATCGGCTGGGTCGATGATGCCGAGTCTTATCCGGTGGCGAAAAAACGCCACACATTCGAATACCTGCGCACCGTATCGCACCTGCGTCCGCGCACGAATACATTTGGCGCGATAACCCGCGTCCGTACGGTACTTGCCAATGCTATACACAATTATTTCTATGAACGTGGCTTTCACTGGATTAATACACCAATCATCACCGCGAGCGATTGTGAAGGCGCTGGTGAGTTATTTCGGGTCAGCACGCTGGACTTCGCCAATTTGCCAAAGGGCGAAGCTGGCGGAGTCGACTTTGGCGAAGATTTTTTTGGTAAGGAAGCATTCCTTACGGTATCAGGCCAGCTCAACATCGAGGCTTACTGTCTGGCCATGTCAAAGGTCTATACATTCGGACCCACATTTCGCGCCGAGAATTCGAACACTTCGCGCCACCTGGCTGAATTCTGGATGGTGGAGCCTGAAATTGCATTTGCGGACCTGTCGGACAATGCCGACCTTGCGGAGGATTTATTGACACAGGTCTTGCAAGTCGTGCTCGATCAATGCGAAGAGGACATGGCATTTTTCCAGCAACGTATCGACAACACGGTCATGGATCGCTTGCGAACCGTCATCGACTCCAGATTTGAACGCATGGATTATGCCGAGGCAATCGATATCTTAAGCAGCACCAGGCAGAAGTTCGAGTTCCCGGTCAAATGGGGTCTGGACCTGCAGTCGGAACACGAACGCTATTTGACCGAACAACACGTTGGCCGCCCTGTCGTATTGATGAATTATCCACGTGACATCAAAGCTTTCTACATGCGCCTTAATGATGATGAAAAGACGGTAGCCGCAATGGATGTGCTGGCACCCGGCATCGGCGAAATTATCGGCGGGAGCCAAAGGGAAGAGCGACTCGATGTGCTGGATAGCCGCATTGAGTCGGATCAAATGAAAGAAGAACTATGGTGGTACAGAGATCTGCGTCGTTACGGTACGGTGCCTCATGCCGGTTTCGGGCTCGGGTTTGAACGCCTGCTCAACTATGTCACTGGCATGGAAAATATCCGCGATGCCATTCCGTTTCCGCGCACACCAGGCAACGCCAGCTTCTAACGGCTCGTGACCTAACCGAAACAGGTCTCAAGGCCGATGTCACGTAGCCAGTTATACAACTTGTCGGATTCATCAAAGGTTAACCGGTTCAATATCTTGTTCCTGATCATTTGCCGGGATTGTTCCGGGTAGGGCCGGGTCAGGTAACTGACATCCTCACCATAGGTCTCGACATGGAACGCCTTGGCACCGGCCGCGAGCGCATCGGCGTTGCCCAGCACAAACGGGACATAAGTCGTCGTCATTTCCTGCAACACAAAACTTGCAAATGGCGTTGAACCGGGAAACGGCACTAATTCGCCATCGCCGTTCCATTTGTCCGCTTCCGACTCTGCCCAGGCCAGAACGTTCGGATAATTTCTAACAACCGCCTTCGGTGTGGGGTCCATGTTCGTGTGCGCGCGCAGCCCCCCCAACAAAATACAGTCAACCGCTGTGGGCCGGTCTCCCAGTGCAAATGCCGTTTCGGAGAGTTGGGCTTCCAGCGCTTCAAGTATCCTCTCGTACTCGGCTTCTGCCTGTTCCTGTTGGTGTTTACTGTCAGTACCGGTCGCGCGGCAGGCGCGCGGGCCCCACTCACGAATTCGCGCTGCCGCATCTGCATTACCACCACCCATGCGGTCAGAGGCAAACCGGGCGCTCTCTTCATAATGCCATCGATAGTGCACCATGGTTCGCGCGATCCACTCATCGAAATATTCCTCGACGATATGCACCAGTACACCCAAAAGGCCGGGCGGAAACATCGGCCTGAACGGAAATCGTGAATCAAGCAAATGCAGCAGCGGAGTCGTGTCAGCAATCATCCAGTTTTCAGGCGTGTGCAGCACTGGTATCTGGTGCGTGCCTGCCCGACTTTCGGCCTCTCGCGTTTTAGGCTTGAGCTCGAAGTCGGCACCATAAAATTTCATTGCCGCTTCCAGTTTGCGGGTGAAATAGGACAACTCACCACCGTAGATCGTATAGGATTGCACCATCGACTGACTCCTTACTGGTTACTTCTCACCTTAAAATTACCAGGATGCTATTGCGGAACTGGTCCTGCAACTTGTACCCGGTGAATGACTCTGGGATCATCGCCGTGATCGTGCACCGCATAGTGCAACAGGCAGCGATTGTCCCACATTACCAGATCACCTGGGGCCCATCTGTGCCGGCCCTGAAATTCCGGACGCACACTGTGCTCATACAAAGTCTCAAGCAGTCCGCGGCTTTCCGATTTCGTCCAGCCGACAAATTTCTCGGTGAAAGCACGACAGACATAAAGGGCCTTGTTGCCCGTCTCGTCATGGATTCGCACCACCGGGTGTTCGGCCCTGGGCGCTTCATTGGCATCCTCGTTGTAGATCGCGGCCAATCCAGTGCCACTATGTTGAGCCCTTAGCCCCTCCAGTGTCGATCGTAATCCGCCGGACAGCTCCTGGTAGGCAAGCACTTGATTGGAAAAAGCGGTATCACCACCAATCTCCGGTGTTTCATGGGCATACAACATCGTCAACTTCGGCGGTGCCTGGTTATAGGTCATGTCCGAGTGCCAATGCTGATTGACATCTTTTCTCTTACCGAAATTCCTGAGTTCAATGACATCCGGACAGGATTTCATCCCGGCATAAGGATGACGAACCAGCGGGCCCCATCGCGACGCAAATGCCATCTGGTCCTCCGGTGTCAATGTCTGGCCCGGGAATACCAAAACATGATATTCAAGGAACAGGTCATTGATTTGACTCCACCCGGAGTCATCCACCTGGCGCACGTCGATGTCGATGACACGTGCCCCGAGCGGCGCTGAAATCTTTTCTATTTGCATGGTGGACTCCCCCTCTTTGCCTGGCACTTATTATGGTATCACTTTACGGGTTTAGACTTGGGCATAGAATTAATCTAGTCTTGGTCGATTCGACCCCTCACGCAAGGACCGGTTATTGTCATGTATGACGTCATCATTGTTGGTGCCGGCAGCGCTGGCTGCGTTATAGCCAATCGCGTTACAGAAGATCCCAACAGATCAGTTTTGCTGGTGGAAGCCGGTCCCGATTACCCCAATATTCGTGAGACACCGTTTGACCTGGTCAACAGTCACAATAATTCCTACACGGACCATGACTGGGGGTTCAAGTACTCGCCTGTGCGTGGTCGCGAGGTAAATTTCCCGCGTGGCCGCGTCATTGGCGGATCAAGTGCCGTCAATACAACGATCGCATTAAGGGGGGTACCGGAAGATTACGATGAGTGGGCGGACCTGGGTAATAGCGAGTGGGCATGGCACAAGGTATTACCGGCATTCAATCGACTGGAGCGGGACCTGGATTATGGCGAAGCGCCATTTCATGGCGATGCCGGCCCTATAACGATTCGACGACATCCCGAAGACGAGCTTTTGCCCCAACACCAGGCGTTCCTCGAGTCAGCGCGGGTGCTGGGGTACCCGGATTGTCCTGACCAGAATGACCCGGATGGAACCGGAGCCGGACCCCAGCCCATGAATAAACTCGGCCGGCTCCGCATTTCCTGCGCCATTGGTTATCTTGCCCCGGCGCGCATTCGACCGAACCTGACCATCCGACCAGACACCTTCGTTCGTCGGCTATTGCTTGAAGGCAACCGCTGCCTCGGCGTCGAAGTGGAAAACGAGACAGGTGAAACCATCCAGCTCAGGGCAACAACCACGGTGCTGTGCGCTGGTGCACTGATGTCACCCGCCATTATGATGCATTCGGGTCTCGGGCCGCGCACCTCACTCGAAGCCCTGGGGATTCCCGTGGTGCAGGATATCAGCGGCGTCGGCCAGAATCTCTGCGACCACCCGGCCCTCTCCGTCGCCGCAAGGGTCAAGGACGGTGCGATCATCGATTTCGACCAGCCAATTATCCAGACAATACTGCGTTATACCGCCGCAGGTTCCAATAAACGAAATGACCTGCAGATTGAGCAGATCAGTTTTGCCGGGCGCCGGGATGATAAAAACACCTTTGCCATCGCTGCTGTCCTCGAATACCAATATGGGCGAGGCGAATTGCGCCTGCGATCTGCAGACCCATCCGAGCCACCTGTTATCGACAATCGATTTTGTGAGGATGAGCGGGATGCCGCGCGTCTGGCCAGCTGTTTCAAGGACGCCCTGGCGTTCACGCAAAGTGGGCCGCTAGCCGACATGATCGATGCGGTCCTCTTTCCCGACCTTACCCGTAATCTCGACGATGACGCCATCAAAGACCTGTGTCGCAAACTCGCCGGTAGCGGCTACCATCCTTCCGGTACCGTGAAAATGGGACCCGTCACCGACAGCACAGCAGTCGTGGATCAGTTCGGCTGTTGCCATCAGGTAGATCACCTGGTGGTGGCGGATGCCTCAATCATGCCCTTTGTGCCGCGCGCCAATACCAACCTCACCAGCATCATGATTGGCGAGATGGTCGGTGAATGGATACGATTGCAACCAGGGCGCTACGGCCTTTAATGCCAGGAGAAACCGATGACTGACATCGCTATTCGTAACGTAAAAATTCTTGATGGCACCGGTGCACCGGCATTTGAAGGTGACATCGGCATCGATGGCGATCGTATCAGCGCCGTCGGCGATGTGCCGGGTGCCAGCACCGAAATCGACGGCAAGGGTGCACACCTTGCCCCCGGGTTTATCGACACGCACTCACACGATGACGGCGCCTTTTTTCGCCATCCGGGCATGGCATTCAAGTTATCCCAGGGTGTCACCAGTGTCGTTGCCGGAAACTGTGGCTTTAGTGCTATCCCAGCCGACCCCGCTATTGATCCGTCAAGAGCCAGCGGTGGCATACTGGCGGGACTTGAAAGTGACTTTACCGACCTGAACGGCTACTTTGAGGCAGTGTTACAGAAAAAACCGGCAATCAACAACATGATGCTGGTCGGACACAACACGGTACGTACCCTGGCCATGGGGACTGAAAAACGTGCCCCCACCCGCGATGAACTCATGAAGATGAAAGCGGCCGTCGAGCAGGCCATGGAGCAAGGTGCTTGTGGCTTTTCAACCGGCCTCATTTACCGGCCAGGTCGCTGGAGTGAGACAGACGAAGTCATCGAACTGGCAAAGGCAGCACAACCATTCGATGCGCTCTACACCACCCATATGCGAAATGAAGGTGACTTCTTGCTGGAAGCAATTGAAGAGACATTGACCATCGGAAGAGAAAGTGACGTGCATGTGCATATTTCACATCACAAATCTGCTGGCAAACCGAATTGGGGCAAGGTCAAGGAATCCTTGAAACGAGTCGATGTCGCGCTTGCCGCGGGACAACGAGTCACGCTGGATGTTTATCCCTATACGGCCGGTAGCGGACGCATGATTGAATATTTCAATCTCGACAATGTCAGCCGTGATCTCGCCGAGGTTATCCGCATCGCCAGTTGCCCGGCCTTCCGGGAGTACGAGGGCAAGATGGTGGTAGACATTGCAGCCGCCGAGCACCTGGACGTCACCGAAGTTGTGAAAAAAATCCTTACAGCGCCCAAAGGCGATCGCACCATCTGTATCCAGTTCATCATTGATGAAGCGGACGTTGAAACGAACCTGGCCTACCGGGATATGATGGTGGGCAGTGACGGCATCCCCGATTTGAACGGCAAACCCCACCCACGCCTGTTTGGTACCTTTCCGAGAGTGCTGGGCCACTATGTCCGCGAACGCGGCATTCTGTCATTGCCTGAAGCGGTACGGCGTATGACTTCCCTGTCTGCCAATACCTTCGGAATGATCCAGCGTGGGCAGGTCAAGAGCGGATTTTTCGCGGATCTCGTGTTGTTCGATCCGGCCACTATTATCGACACGGCAACCTACGATGATCCCAAACAGGAAGCGACCGGTATCAATCTGGTCCTGGTGAACGGCGAGATCGCTTTCAATCAGGGTACGCATAGGCAATGTGGTTCAGGCAAAATGTTGCGCTACAGACGCAGCGCGTTCGGGGAAGACTAGGAAACCTCTGAA
>JBBDIT010000021.1:0-158072 GCA_040880285.1 Pseudomonadales bacterium
CCGCACTTGAAAACCGGCGACTGTAACAGGTCCGAGAGTTCGAATCTCTCCCCCTCCGCCATACAAACCAGGCCGCTTTCAGAGAATGCGGTAGATGCGGTAAGCCGTCTTTCCGTCCATCCTCTTGCCGACACCGACCGCGATAATTTTTGTCAGGTACTGGTATTTCTCGGCGCCAGTCTCAAATGTTGGCACCATGCGCCAGTAGGCGCCTGCCCCGGTTCGGTCCAGGATACCCGCGTAGGTCATATAGATTAGCGCGTGATCATCGGTCTCAAGCGTGATACGTACATCCAGGTCGTTGACGCCATCGGGGCGTGTTGAAATCCAGTCCGCACCCACATCCAGAATCTTGCCCTTGATGCCTGGCCCTTCAAAACTGCCGCCGGTGATGGGTACGATCAGTCTTGTCCCCGCCTGCTGCGGCGCAGCGGTCTCAAGCACAATATCCATCAGGTACTCAGACTCGAGCCCTGGCTCAGGCGCCTGTGCAATCGCGGTGAAGGATGCAGGCAACATTGCCAACAGAACCATAAATTTTATAAAAGACATGGCGAATACCCCATTTCGAATGGAAGGAATTTTACGGCTCTCCCTGACGGCGCCCCTAGCGGCGATAGATTTCAAAACGACCGCGGGCTCCGGCCAGGCGCCAACGGCCTGCCACGCTCATCTTTTTGTCATCGAGTTTGCCTTCATAAAAAACTGCATGGCTCTGGCCACCGGTACCATCATAGGTTTTTTCGAACCGGATACTGTTGTCCTTAACCGAACCATTCAGGTTTGCGTAAAGGCTTCGGGAGTTGGCAGTGCCGAACGTGTTGGGCTCTGAGATCCTTCCCTCCAGTTGGCCCCGTGTTTCGTACAGGTCGACCATAAATGGTACCGAGTCGCGACCGTCTTCGTAATAGTAGCGCCCCGTCCAGCGCCCGGTGAGATCGTCAATAACCTGTTCCGTCCGCTGCTGATTGGTTTGGACCTTGCCACTTTCATCGACCAGGTTGACAGACTTGACCCCGAATACGAAGTCGCCACGGGACAGCTCGTAATCATTGATTTTGCCGAATTGCGGGGTTTGCCGCGCATGCTGCGGCACCTTACTTTGCAGGTACAAGCCGAGTTCTGTGCCAGTCACGAAACCATCAGAGTTCAAATCCCCCAGGCCATATTCCAGGGAATCAATGAATGCCGGCGTAAACACACTCTTTGCCGGAACTTCTTCGCCAGCATCACCCGCTGTGATGAATTGGCGCACGGGTTTCGATGTCAGCTGGGAGATCACGTCAGGCGTCTCGGGTAACGCCCGGGTTTTGAAAATAGTCCCTGAAAAGCAGCTGTCAAACAAAAACAAGGCATGGTTAGCTTCCATTCGCCTGGCGATCGCCACCAGATCCGTCATCGCATAGGCCGTACGCAGGAAGCCGACTTCGTCCAATGTTGGATTAGGTGCATCTACCGGCACCAGGTAACCCTTGTTGCCACTGTCACGGGTATAGCCGTGACCGGCAAAATATACCAGCAATCGATTGCTGGGGTTGTAACCGAAATCTGCCAGGAATTTTTCAAACGCGGCCCGTAGCTCGTTGCCTTTCGGGTCAAACACGGACTGGACTTCAAACCCGTTGACCTTGAGTAACTGCCCCACCCGTTCCAGTTCGGGACGCACGGTGCCGAGGTCGGGCCAGCCATTGGTATAGTCGCTAACGCCAATCAAGAGTGCGTGGCTCGCCCCGTAGGTCCCGACAGTCTTGCCGCTGGTATCGACGATGTTGATACCACGGGTGTCTGCAGCTGTGGTGAAAATGGAACCGAGTAACGTCAGGGTAAGAACAAACTTAAAACAGGGCTTCATAAATTTTATTGCAACAGGAGTGAGGGCGATATTCTATCTACAATGGGTAACAAGGCAAAGCAGCCCGCTCCCACCTCTTCCCCGGTTCGGATTACTTCCCGATAACCTTGCCAGGCGATTTCAAACCCGGCCACTGCCGCCTAATCGTCATGGAGTTTACGGCCGGTTTCTGAACCGTTCGTTGGCGCAAGGATGTTAAAGGACTTTCTCACCAGCCTCGCTTCGCCATGCCACACTTCAAATACCCAGGGGCCTGGCACCAGCTCCCAGTCCTCATCAAAGCCGTAGCCGTAGAAGTTGGGTTCCCCGATGCTAACCGTTACTTTCTCCCTGGATTCCTTGTATAACCTGCCACCGGGTTGTTGCAACCCCCCATTCGGAAACCGAATAACGTGTTCGACGTTGATCCTCCCGCCTTTCGGCACACTATTGATGACATACTGGAATCCGAACTGGGTGCCGAGCTCGGGCATGATGTCATGGGTAAAATCGACAAACCTGACGTTGGTGACAGTGTCTGCCGCCGGTGCATTGGACCTGAATCGCTTGGTGAAGCTTTGCTGCTTGTGTGCCTCGAATACACCGTACGCCACCACCTCGGCAGCTCGAATGCGGACGTCAGCGGCCCAGGCGGCCGGTAAGCAGGACCAGACCAGTATGGCGGTGATCATCCACGGTAGCGACAAGGTAACTCGTATCGACATGGTACTCTCCTCTCACTATTGTGCGATTAACCTGGGCCAGCGTCCAGTTCGCAGTTCCAGCCGCACCGGGAATTTCGTGGTCGTGTGGTGGTCAAATGGCTCACAGATAGATACTGTGGCTATTGACCTTGTGAAGCGTAAGTACTTGAAGTTATAAGAATGCTTGCTTTTATGGTGGGTAGCCGTACAATTTTTACTGAATCCGGAATTCTTGGCTGGTAAGGAGATAATTCGAAATGGCAGATGCGCAATTTGTAACCGACCGTCAGTCGACGGTCGTCTCGACTAACAAGGTCCTGCGTAACACCTATATGTTGCTATCCATGACGTTGTTATTCAGTGCGGCGATGGCCGGCATTGCCATGGCGATGGAAGTGCCCTATATGGGTTGGATCCCGCTCATTGTGGCGTTTGGCCTGTTATTCGTAATCAGCAAACTGCGGAACAGCGTCTGGGGTATCCTCCTTGTATTTGCGTTTACGGGTATCCTCGGGTTCTCGCTTGGGCCGGTACTCAATTTTTACATGGCATCGGCCGCAGGCACCCAGACGGTGGTTACGGCGGCTGGCCTGACCGGTTTGATTTTCCTGTCCCTGTCGGGGTACACCCTCACGACCCAGAAAGACTTCTCTTATATGAGCGGGTTTTTGATGACGGGCATGTGGGTAGTCATTGGTTCCATGTTACTGATGTTTGTCGGTTCATTTTTTGGCTTCTACGTGTCTGGTTTCCACCTGGCCCTGTCAGCCGCAATCGTGATCCTGATGTCGGGTTTTATCCTGTATGACACGAGCCAGATTATTCATGGCGGCGAAACCAACTATGTGATGGCAACCGTTTCCCTTTACCTTAGTATCTACAACCTGTTTGTCAGCCTGCTGCACCTGCTGGGTATCTTCGGCGAGGACTAGTCCCGGGCTTGACTGAGACGGTTTGCGAGACAACAGGCCCCGGCATGCGCTTCATGCCGGGGCTTTTTATTTGAGCTGGAGGTCCATCAAACCTCATGAGATTTGCCCTCGTTGTACAGGGTGCACCCTTTTCAGGAGCATCGTTCTCGGCTTATCACTTTGCCAATGCCGTGATCACGACCGGCCACGAGCTGTACCGGGTCTTCTTCTACCAGGATGGCGTCTATAGCGGCAATGCCCTCTCTGTGCCTCCACAAGATGAGTGGGATATCCAATTGAAATGGGAGCAACTGCATCTACGCCATGACGTTGAGCTCATCGTCTGTATTGCCTCATCACTACGGCGCGGTCTGCTGGATTCGACGGAAGCGGAGCGTTACGACAAACCCGCACATAATCTCGGTAGCGCATTTGAGATTTCAGGCCTGGGCCAATTGATCGACGCGAGCCTGAACTCGGACCGTGTCATAACCTTTGGACCCTGCTGATGAAACGCATCCTGTTTGTGCAGTCGAAAGCCCCCCATGGCGGCTTGCAGGGCCAGGAGGGGCTGGATGCGGTATTGATGGGCAGTGCATTTGCTGAATGCACGGTGCTGTTGTTGGATGATGGCATATTCCAGGTCCTCTCGGGCCAGGACACTGGCGCGCTCGGAACCAAAGACTACGCGGTCACTTATCGCGCTTTGAGCGATTATGGTGTTGACAGGATCTATTGCAGCCGGGACCATCTTGAAGCACGTGGATTATCGACCGGGGACCTGCTGGTTAAGGTCGACCCCCTGTCCGATGACGAGGTAAAAGCATTGATGGCCCATCACGACGTAATTTTGAATTTCTGACATGATCCTGCATACCGTTAATAAATCTCCGTTGCGGGAAAGCAGTCTTGGTTCCTGCCTCCAATTCATGGCGCAAGCCGATGCTATTGTGCTACTGGAAGATGGCGTTTATGCCGCGATCAAAAATGTGGACTTCGGGTTGGGCGCAGCATCGGGCCGGGTTTACGCACTCGAGAGTGATATTAAGGCGCGGGGTCTGGATGCTCGATTGCGCGATGACATCAAGGTCATCGGGTATGAAGACTTCGTGACCCTTTGCACTGAATATGACGTGGTAAAATCCTGGTCCTGACACCGGGTTGAAGTAAGATGGTGAAGCTACTTAATGTCGACAAGGAAGGTTTTTTACTGGAGCTTTCCGACTGGAATGCTGACGCCGCGGTCGCGCTGGCGAAATCTGAAGGCATCGACTTGACCGATGAACACTGGCCTATCATCAATATCGTGCGTGCCTATTACCATCAATACCATGTATCCCCTCCAACCCGGGTTCTGGTCAAAGTGGTGAGAGAAGAACTGGGCAATGACAAGGGACAGAGTATTTACCTGATGCGACTTTTTACCGGTAGGCCAGCCAGAGTGGTCAGCAAAGTCGCTGGCCTGCCAAGGCCCGCCAACTGCGACTAATGTTTGCCGCCCAGGATCTCATATAGCTTTACCACTTCGCCCACGATGATCAGTGTTGGTCTTTTGATATCGTGTGCTCGTACCAGACTGACGATACTATCGAGCGTGCCGACAACGACTTGTTGTTCCGGTGTTGTACCCTTTGAGATAATCGCGACCGGTGTATCGGGTGCCCTGCCATAAGCCTTGAGGTTAGTGCAGATTTTTTCCAGCCCGCCCAGCCCCATGTAGAACACAATAGTCTGGTTCTTGTGGGCAAACTCCTGCCACTCAAGATTAACCTCGCCGTCTTTCGGGTGACCAGTGACAAAGCGAACTGACTGCGAATAGTCCCGATGTGTCAGCGGGATGCCAGCGTAGGCAGCACAGCCAGTTGCCGCGGTGATACCGGGTACAACCTGAAATGGAATACCATGCTCCGCCAGGGCTTCGATTTCTTCTCCACCCCGCCCGAAAATAAAAGGGTCGCCGCCTTTGAGCCTTAACACGCGATGTCCTTCCCGTGCGAGGCGAACCAGGAGGTCATTGATAGTTTCCTGTCCCGTTGACTCACTACCGGCGCGTTTACCGACTGCTTGCTTGTGTGCATCACGTCTTACCCGGTCCAGTATTTGATCCGAAACGAGACTGTCGTAGAGGACCACATCCGCTTTCTGCATTAGCTGCAGGGCTTTGAGTGTCAAGAGATCTGGATCGCCGGGCCCGGCACCGACAATATAGACTTCGCCTGTCGAACCTGATTCACCAGGCTGGTCCAGATACGTATCCGCTTGTTCGAATTTACCTGCCATAGCCAGTTCAGCGCCAGGCGACGACAAAAATGCCTCTGTGTGGAGGCGTCTCGAATCGAGATCGCCAAACCGGGCCTTGAGAGCACTCCTGCGGTCACCAAGGTAGGTACCCAGTCGGCTGTAGCCTTCACTGATGAGACTCTCCAGCATTTCACGCAAAAATCGCGTCAGGACCGGTGACTTCCCGCCACTTGAGACGGCAGCGAGCACGGGCGATCGATCAATGATGGCTGGAAAGATCACCGTGCAAAGCTCGGGTTGATCTACCACATTCACCGGAATGCGGTGCATCTGTGCCTCCTCCGAAACCCGCACGTTGACAGCGGCACTATCGGTGGCACTTACGACGAGGGAGATGTTTTCAAGGTCAAGGCTTTCGTATTCACGTTGGTGCAATTCATGCCTGCGCGCATCACTATCGGACTCGAGTAGCATCCTTAACTCACTGATAATTTCGGGTGCCACGACCTTGATATTCGCACCGGCCTTTTGCAATAGTGTCGCTTTCCGAAGTGCAATATCACCACCGCCAACGAGTAAACACTGGCGTCCCTTGAGGTTAAAAAAGAGGGGTAGGAAGTCCACTAGGTTGGCCTGATTTCTGTTACTCCGTGCATATAGGATTGCAGTGACTGAGGAATCGAGACGGTGCCGTTCTTGCGCTGGTAATTCTCAATAATTGCGACCAGCGTCCTGCCGACCGCGAGCCCCGATCCATTCAGTGTGTGAATGAGTTCCGGCCTGCCGGTTTCGGGATTGCGCCACCTCGCCTGCATCCGTCTCGCCTGGAAGTCCAGGAAATTACTGCATGATGAGATTTCGCGATACTTATCTTGCCCCGGCAACCAGACTTCGAGGTCGTAGGTCCTTGCCGCCGCAAATCCAAGGTCCCCGCCGCACAAGTCGACAACGCGGTAAGGTAACCCAAGCTTTTGCAGTATTACCTCGGCATGGCCAGTGAGCGTCTGGTGTGCCTCCCATGAGCCCTCCGGGGCAACCAGGTGTACGAGCTCGACTTTCTCAAACTGGTGTTGCCGGATCATGCCACGGGTATCCTTTCCGTGGCTACCGGCCTCGCTGCGGAAGCAAGGTGTATGGCAAACAAGTTTCATCGGCAATTGGGCTGGATCCAGGATCTTGTCGCGGACAATGTTTGTCACCGGGACTTCTGCGGTTGGTATCAGGTAAAACCCGCGTTCGTCATCCAGCCTGAACAGATCTTCTTCAAATTTGGGGAGTTGTCCAGTGCCGGTCAGCGACTCCCTGTTCACAATATAGGGCACGTAAATTTCTTCATAACCATGCTCTTGTGTGTGAACATCCAGCATGAACTGGATTAGTGCCCGGTGAAGCCGGGCCAGGTCCCCCCGTAATACGACAAATCGAGACCCACTGATCTTGGCAGCAACCTCAAGGTCCATCAGCGCACTGTCGACAAACAGGTCAACATGGTCCCTGGGTTCGAAGTCGAATTCAGGCGCGTCACCCCAGCGACGAAGCTCGACATTGTCATCTTCTGATTTTCCCGCCGCCACGTCTTCATGGGGCAGGTTGGGAATCGCCATTAGAATGTCGGTGAGCGCACCCTGGACCTTGTCGAATGCCTGCTTGGCCTGCTCGAGTCTCTCCCCGAGATCGGCCACGGCAGAAAGCAGCGGTTCAATATCTTGTCCACGTGATTTCGCCTGGCCAATCGTTTTTGACCGGGTGTTACGCTCACTTTGCAGCGACTCCATTTTGACCTGCAGGTCTTTGCGCTCATGTTCGAGCCTATTGATCGCGCCCACGTCCAGGTCAAAGTTTTTTACCTTGAGTCGAGTGGCAACGGAGTCGAGCTCGTTTCTAACGATTTTGGGGTCAAGCATTGAATAATCGGGTCAGGTTGAAATTCAAGGGCCGCAATCTTACCAGAAGTGGGGCATCAAGACAGTCACGGAAGTTGTCTGCCGAGGAACATACCGCCACCGGCCGCAAGGATGCAGATGATTACGCTACCCACGACGTACATAAATGCCGCTGCCAACCTGCCCTCTTCCATCAGCGCAAGGGATTGTAATGAAAAGGCAGAAAAGGTTGTGAAGGCACCCAGGAATCCAATGGTCGATGCGGATCGCAGTACGGGTGACACCATGGAGCGTTCGGTGAAGAGTACGAACAGGACTCCTATTAAAAAAGAGCCCGCAATGTTGACGATTAGTGTGCCGTAAGGAAAGTGAGTGCCGAACAAAAAGTTGCTGTAATGCGTGACACCATAACGCGCCAGCGCGCCGGCGGCACCACCGATACCAATGGCTGCCAATTCGTACATGATCATTCTTCCTGCTCTTTTGACTGATCTGGGCTGGTGCCGTAACGCTGAAATTTGCTTTCATCATTACGCCGCCGCAACTGTTCCAGTTTTTCCTTGATTTGTATTTCCAGCCCTCGTGCGACGGGCTCATAGTAGCGCGTATTCGCCAGTTCTTCCGGGAAGTAGGATTCACCTGGTACGAAAGCGTCATCAAAATTGTGGGCATATTGATAGTCTGCGCCATAGCCCATATTTTTCATCAAGGTGGTTGGGGCGTTACGGATGTGCATGGGCACATCATAGGACGGCTTGCCAGCAGCGTCCTCCATCGCCAGACCCATGGCCTTGTAGACGGCGTTGCTCTTGGCGGCGGTGGCAAGGAAGACGATCGCCTGGCCGATGGCAAGTTCACCTTCCGGACTGCCCAGCCTTTGCTGGACATCCCAGGCATTGAGCGCTATTTGCAACCCTCGTGGGTCCGCGTTGCCAATATCTTCACTCGCCATGCGTACCACTCTCCTGGCAACATAAAGTGGATCACAACCACCATCGAGCATCCTTGCGAACCAATAAAGTGCGGCATCTGGTGATGAGCCCCGGACCGCCTTGTGAAGAGCTGATATCTGTTCGTAGAAAAGATCGCCCCCTTTGTCGAAACGGCGGAATTCTGAACCAAGGACTTCAGCCAGGACCGCATCATCGATGCAGTCGTTGGTTGCCAGGTCCGATGCGACCTCTAACAGATTGAGTGCGCGCCGGGCATCACCGTCGGCAGAGATTGCAAGTTTGTCCAGGACTTCGTCGCTTACCTTGAGTGCACGTTGACCCAACCCACGAGTGCTGTCATTGAGCGCATTACGCATCACCCCTACCAGGTCTTGCGTCGCCAGTGACGTTAATTTATAGATCCTCGCCCGGGACAACAGCGCATTGTTGAGTTCAAAGGATGGATTCTCGGTCGTGGCACCGACAAAAATAACCGTTCCGTCTTCGACAAAAGGCAGGAAGGCGTCTTGCTGGGACTTGTTGAATCGATGTACTTCATCGACGAACAACAGCGTTTTCTTGCCACTGGATGCTTGCTGTTGTCTGGCAATATCGATGGCGTGGCGAATGTCCTTGACGCCCGCCAGTACTGCCGACAGGGCCTGGAAGTGCACCTGGCATACGCCTGCGATCATGCGTGCAATCGTGGTTTTTCCGACACCGGGCGGTCCCCACAGAATCATTGAGTGTAGACTACTCGAGGCTATCGCTTCTCGGAGGGGCTTGCCGGGAGCGAGCAAATGCTGCTGGCCCGCGAATTCATCGATTGTCGCTGGTCGCATGCGGGCAGCCAGCGGCTGATAGACAGGCTTGTCGTCGAAGAGGGACATTGTCAGTTGTGGACCGGTGCCCGGTCATCGATAACATCGACGCCCGGCGGTGGCTCGAACTGAAATCGGGATGACTCGATCGTTTCGTTGACGGTGACCTCGTCAAGTTCAATGCGGGTGCGTTGGCCGAGGCCATCAACGATGGTGATTGCCAACGGCGCTTGTTCCAGGAATTCGATGGATAGAGACTCAAACAAGCTGTCGGTCCCCTTTGGTACCAGCAAATAGTACTCAACCCTTTCGTCCTGGAAGTAGCTGACATCGAAGTCATCGGTGAGCTTGCCCGCATCACCACCCAATAGCAGGATAGGCACCTGCTTGATGTCGTGTTCAAGATTCCGGATGACAACCTGCAACAGATCTTCGTCATAGGACCAGAAGCTGTTTCCGTCCGATACCAGCAATTGCGCGAACGGCGGGTCAGTTTCGATCAGGAATTTTGCGGGGCCCTCAAACCAGAGTCGACCCTGATTCTCCTGCAAACTGCGATTGCCGCTGTCGTGCGTGATCTGGCTAAACGATGCCCTGATCGTCTTGATACTTGACAGTAAAGTATTCAATCGCTCACCGGGAGAGCCGGTACCATCATCTGACGCAGCAACCGGAATCGACAGCAGTGTTGCCAGCAGGACGAAGGACAAGAGCGAATCGTTGATCTTACTCCGGTGGCGCATTCGCCAATACCTCACGTGAACCATTACTGTTCATCTCGCTGACCACGCCAGCTTGTTCCATGGTCTCGATCATGCGTGCGGCACGGTTATAACCAATACGAAGTTTACGCTGGACGGCAGAGATCGAGGCACGCCGTGTCTCTGTGACGAACTGGACTGCCTCGTCGTACAGCGGGTCTTGTTCATCGGTGTCATCGTCTCGTGCGTTTGCGGCAATCCCGGGGTAGAGTTCGCTATCGCTTCTGGATACGAGAATACCCTCAAGATAATTGGGCTGGCCCAGTTCCTTCCAGCTTTTAACGACGCGATGGACCTCGTCGTCATCGACAAACGCACCATGTACACGAGCCGGTAGCGGCGAACCTGCAGGTAAGTACAGCATATCGCCGTGACCTAACAATTGTTCAGCACCGCCCTGGTCAAGGATCGTGCGTGAGTCAACTTTGGAAGAAACCTGAAAAGCGATTCGGGTTGGAATGTTTGCCTTGATCAGGCCGGTAATGACATCAACGGAAGGGCGTTGCGTTGCCAGGATCAGGTGGATGCCAGCGGCCCTCGCCTTTTGCGCGATCCGCGCGATCAATTCCTCTACTTTTTTGCCGACGATCATCATCATGTCGGCAAACTCATCGATGATCACGACAATATACGGTAGTGTTTCAAGATCCGGAGCCTCTTCACCTTCTTCATCCAGTGGTGACGGCTGCCACAGTGGATCCTTGATGGGCTTGCCGGCTTTTTCTGCATCCTTGACCTTGCGATTGAAGCCTCCGATATTCCTGACCCCCATGGCTGCCATCAATCGATAACGCCGTTCCATTTCGCCCACACACCACCTGAGGGCATTGGCGGCATCCTTCATATCGGTGACCACGGGAGTCAACAAGTGTGGAATGCCCTCGTATACAGCGAGCTCCAACATTTTTGGGTCTACCATGATAAGGCGAACATCTTCCGGCGATGCCTTGAACAGGATCGACAGGATCATCGCATTCAGGCCGACGGATTTACCCGAGCCAGTGGTGCCCGCTACCAGCATGTGCGGCATTTTCTGCAGATCCACGACAACCGGGTTGCCAGAGATGTCGTGCCCAAGCGCCAGACTCAGGGGTGAGGTGGAACTGTCGTAGGCGCGCGACTTCAGGACTTCGCTAAGTTGTACGATTTCACGATCCACGTTCGGGATTTCAATACCTATGTAGGGTTTACCAGGAATAACTTCGACCACGCGGACCGAGATCACCGCCAGCGACCGCGCCAGATCCTTGACCAACCCTGAAATCCGGGAGACTTTGACGCCAGCAGCGGGTTGCACTTCAAATCGAGTGATGACCGGGCCCGGGTAGACTGCGACCACCTCAGCATCGACGTTGTAATCCTTGAGTTTGAGCTCCAGCAATCGTGACATGGCTTCAAGATCGTCCGCTGAATAACCCTTCGTCGGATCTCGCTCGGCAGCATCCAGCAAGTGCAATGCCGGCAAGCCATCGATGGCGGAGACTTTGAACAGATTGCCCTGGCGCTCGCGTTCCACCCGCTCGGATATTTCGGGTCTGGCCGGTGTAGTGGGCGCTTCAATTTTTACCGCTGGGCGATGTAAATTACGTTCGACCTGCTTTTCCAGAGCGACTCTTCGGTTTTCAGTCGATTGTCTGACGTCTCTTCTCTCTTCCCGAAAAGACTGGAACTTGAACCACCAATGTTTTCCCTGCTCAATCGCTTGCAGGACTCGCCGGCCGGTTGCATCCATAACCGCGAGCCAAGAGACATCAGCGAACGCGGTGAGCCCGAACAGGAAGCCGGCAAGTAATATCAGGGTCGCGCCAACATAACTAAAGGCTGGCTCTAACCATGCGAGAAGTTCAGAACCGAGGACGCCACCACTGCCTTGCCGCAGGACAAGGCCGCTCTCGTAGAAATGCATCGCCGCCAGACCGGCACCAGCTGCAATCGTCAGGACAAAGCCA
Organism: Pseudomonadales bacterium; assembly: GCA_040880285.1. Taxonomy (GTDB): domain Bacteria; phylum Pseudomonadota; class Gammaproteobacteria; order Pseudomonadales; family Azotimanducaceae; genus JANQJA01. Next base: position 12,034 of record JBBDIT010000021.1, read on the forward strand.
GTCGCCCGGAACACGAATAAGGGCCAGTTGAACGGACCACGGCGGTCACGTTCACGAAATAACTGGAATGCCTGATACGCCAGCATCAGTGGAAATATAAAAGCGAGGTATCCGAACAGGAACAGCATCACGTCGGCAACCCAGGCACCACTCACGCCCACCAGGTTGCTGACTTGCTGGTTTTCGCCTGTGTAGCTCCAGCCAGGATCAGCAGGATCAAAGCTGAAAAGTGCCATGGACAGGTACAGGCACAACGCCACCACTGCAATCAGACCACCTTCCTTCAGGCGGCGCTGGAGATGATCTTTCGAGATGTCCTCGGCGTCTGCTTTGGCCTTGGCTTGCGCCACCTACCCCTCCTAATGATTTTCTTTATGAATCAAACCCTTACATAATATATCGGGAACCAGGTTTTATAAATCGTTTTGTTGTCTTTCTCTACCCGTGCACGCAAGGGTCCTGTATCATTTGGCCCTTTTTCAACGCAGCCCCAACCTGCGGGAGACAGCCACACATGGCCGGACCATCTCAACCCTCCGTAACCGACGAAGTCTGGGATGATGACCGCGTCAAAAGTTTCCTCGCCATAGAACCTTACGGTGACGAGTCAGCTGACTTTCATGTACTGCTTAAAGCTTATCGTGGCATGCGACCGAATGACTTTGAACGTTTTCTCAAATTTTTTATTGCGGCGGGCCGCGACGTAAATGCGCGCGACAAACAGGGTCGAACTCTCTGGAACATCATCGTAGATCATCGCCAGGGCGCGGATTTTGTTGCCATCATGAAAAAATTAACCGGTTGAAACCTACCGGAAAACCGTTGACTGCGACATTATAGTGGGCACGGACCGGCCGGATACAAGTGAATATTGTCCCGGATCTTCAGTTTTCTTGAACCAATCTTCTAACTCACTGAATTGTAGATAAAAATGGAAGAAGTACACCACAAGCTCCTCATCCTCGGTTCAGGACCGGCCGGGCTTTCAGCCGCTATCTATGCAGCGCGTGCCAACCTTGAACCGGTTGTGATCACCGGCATTGAAACCGGTGGCCAGTTGACTACCACCACCGATGTGGACAATTGGCCAGGCGATGTCGAGGGTCTACAGGGACCGGACTTGATGGCTCGGATGCAAAAGCACGCAGAAAGATTTGATACCAGAATCGTGTTCGACCACATCAACAAGGCCGAACTGGCAACTCCTCCATTTCGGTTGCATGGCGACCAGGCAATCTATACCTGCGATGCGTTAATCATCGCGACGGGTGCCTCGGCTAAATACCTGGGATTACCTTCAGAGGAAGCCTACAAAGGTAAGGGGGTAAGTGCTTGCGCAACCTGCGACGGTTTTTTTTACAAGAACCAGCGGGTTGCCGTGATAGGAGGCGGCAATACGGCATTGGAAGAAGCATTGTACCTGGCCAACATCGCCAAAGAAGTCATTCTGGTTCACCGCAGGGACAAATTCCGGGGCGAGAAAATTTTGCAAGACCGGGTGATGGAAAGAGAGAACATCCGGATCGAATGGGACCATGTCCTCGAAGAAGTGCTGGGTGATGATATGGGGGTCAACGGCATATGCATCGCGCATAAGTCGACAGGGGCAAAAAAGGAATATGTACTGCAAGGCGTGTTTATTGCTATCGGGCATGACCCGAATACCAGCATCTTCGCTGACCAGCTTGAGATGAACAATGGGTACATCAATATTCGCTCGGGTCTTACCGGAAACGCCACTGCCACCAGCGTGCCTGGCGTGTTTGCTGCCGGTGACGTTGCCGATCAGATCTACCGCCAGGCAGTGACGTCGGCAGGATTCGGCTGCATGGCGGCGCTCGATGCGGAAAAGTACCTGGATGAGCTGGAAGCCGAAGCTTAGGCGACTGGCTTACCGCATGCTGCTGGTCGTAAGTCTTCTCCCTACAGGCTCGATCGAATGAAACAGATCAAGTGGCTGGATGCGGATTCCCTGGAATTTCCACCGCTCGATGAAGCACTGGCGGAGCCTGATGGTTTGCTGGCTGCCGGTGGAGACCTGTCCCCGGAACGCTTGTTGCTCGCCTACAAGTCTGGAATCTTCCCCTGGTATGAGGAAGGCCAGCCGATCCTTTGGTGGTCTCCGGATCCGCGCGCGATTGTATTTCCGCAAAATGTCAGGATAACCCGTAGCCTGAACCGTACATTGCGCAGCGGCGAGTTCGAGATACGAATCGATACACGGTTCGAGGAGGTTCTCAATCATTGCAGTGAACCACGGGCTTATACCGATGGTACCTGGATCACCGACGAGATGAAGACGGCCTACAATCACCTGTTTCAGCTCGGCTATGCCCATTCCGTGGAGACGTTCGTGCGGGATGAACTGGTTGGTGGCTTGTATGGAGTCGGTATAGGATCAATATTCTTTGGCGAATCCATGTTCCACCATCAGACCGATGCATCAAAAGTTGCCTTCGCCTGGTTATGTCGGCTACTGCAGCAGGAGCGATGTCCCCTGATTGACTGCCAGGTCGGAAACGCGCACCTGACCAGCCTGGGAGCGATTCATATCCCACGTAAACGATTTGAGACTTATATTGCGCGGTACTGCGCTCATAACGCTCATCAGATCGCCTGGGATGCCCTCCCATCTCGTATTGGCGCATGGTAACGTGGGCAGGTTGGAGGGTACCCTAAATGACGTCGCTGGCTGAACTCAGGTTTTTTACCACACCTGCACACGACTGTAGTTACCTTGACGGACGTGAAGCCATTACTTTGTTTGCAGATCCGCTTGCACCTATTGATAAAAAACTCTACTCAGCGCTATCGGAGGTCGGCTTTCGACGTAGTGGCAATCACATTTATCGACCCTATTGTCAGCATTGTTCTGCCTGTATTCCCGTGCGCCTGCCGGTAGCTCGCTTCAAGGCGGACCGGCGCCAACGCCGAATCAGGAACAGAAATGAAGACCTGTCTGTGATCCGCACGATGCCGCATAGCAGTGACGAATATTTTGGTTTGTACGAGCGTTACATCAATGCGCGCCACGCCGATGGTGATATGCACCCTGCCGACACGGCGCAATTTGAATCCTTTCTGGTGGATGGTCGCCCAGAGGCCGTGTTTTTTGAGTTCCGCTGCGGTCACACCTTGCTGGCTGTGGCAGTGGTCGATGAGTTGCTGAATGGCCTGTCAGCCATCTATACCTTCTTTGAACCGGACGAAGACAAAAGGAGTCTGGGCGTTTTTGCGATCCTTTGGCTAATCGAAGAAGTTCAGCGGATGGACTTGCGCCATCTGTACCTGGGCTATTGGATCAAGCAATGCCAGAAGATGAGTTACAAGATGGATTACCAACCCATCGAGATGTTTGTCAATAATCTCTGGATCGATTCAGACCCACTATCGCCGTGATCTGGCCGAGTACATCATTTTTGCTTAAAGTCGTCGATTGAGGCAAAATGCACGCCGTTTCACACACTAGGGTCCCCATCGAGGAACTGAATGGCGAAGGAAGAATCCATCCAGATGACCGGCACGGTCGTCGACACATTACCCAACACGATGTTCAGGGTAGAACTTGAGAATGGGCATGTCGTAACTGCCCATATCTCCGGAAAGATGCGCAAGAATTACATCAAGATATTGACCGGCGACAAAGTCAGGGTCGAGCTGACGCCTTATGATTTGACCAAAGGTCGAATCACCTTCCGCGAATAATCCTTAAACGATCAGGCAGGAGCCTTGGTTGGTTCCTCAATATCCAGGTACAGGTCATCGTCTTTGACTGTGACATGCACCACGCCGCCATTGTTAGACAGTTTCCCAAACAGGATATCTTCAGCCAGCTCTTTCTTGATTTTGGTTTGAATCAAGCGCTGCATCGGGCGTGCACCCATGGATTGGTCATAACCATGCTCGGCCAACCACACCCTGGCTTCAGGTTTTACATCCAGGGTAACTTTCTTGTTGTCCAGCTGAACCTGGACTTCAACCAGGAACTTGTCAACAACAGTCATAATCACATCTTCCGACAGTGAATTAAACTGGATAATACTGTCGAGGCGGTTCCTGAATTCCGGCGTAAACATTTTCTTCAGCGTTTCCATGCCATCACTGGAATGGTCCTGATGCTGGAACCCGATCGATGACCTTGTCATTTCCTGGGCGCCGGCATTGGTGGTCATAACGAGCACAACATTCCTGAAATCTGCCGCCCTGCCATTGTTGTCAGTCAACTTACCGTGGTCCATGACCTGCAGCAGCAGGTTGAAAACTTCCGGGTGTGCTTTTTCGACTTCATCAAGTAGCAGCACACAGTGTGGGTGTTTGGTGATCTCTTCGGTTAGCAGGCCACCTTGATCGTAACCGATATAGCCAGGTGGTGCGCCGATCAAGCGGGAAACCGTATGCCGTTCCATATATTCGGACATATCAAACCTGACCAGGTCCACACCCATAATTCTTGCGAGTTGCCGACAAACTTCTGTTTTACCGACACCAGTGGGGCCCGCAAACAGGAAGGAGCCAATGGGTTTTTCACCTTCTTTGAGACCAGCACGAGACAACTTGATGGCGCTGGACAGTGTATCGATGGCTTCATTCTGACCGAAGATGACCATCTTCAAGTTCTTGTCGAGATCTCGCAACGACTGTTTGTCTGAGGCAGACACGCTTGCCGGCGGTATCCGCGCAATTTTCGCCACCATCTTCTCAACGTCCGAGACACTGATTTGTTTCTTGCGTTTTGATGGTGGCTGCAGTTGCTGGTAGGCGCCCACCTCATCGATCACGTCAATTGCCTTGTCTGGCATGAAACGATCATTGATATACTTGCTCGCAAGCTCCGCGGCAACTCGAAGCGCACGGTCCGTGTACTTGAGATGATGGTGTTCTTCAAACCTGGTTTTAAGCCCTTTCAGGATCTGATAGGTATCCTCGATGCTGGGTTCGGAGACGTCAATCTTCTGGAACCGACGTGAAAGCGCCCTGTCCTTGTCAAATATGCCACGGTATTCCTGATAAGTCGTTGACCCCATACATCGGATCTCGCCGGAGGCCAGCAATGGTTTTAGCAGGTTGGACGCGTCCATCACACCGCCAGAGGCAGCGCCTGCACCGATGATGGTGTGAATTTCATCAATAAAGAGAATCTGGTTGTCTTTTTTCGTGAGTTCTGCGAGCAGGGTTTTGAGGCGCTTTTCAAAGTCGCCGCGATATTTGGTACCTGCGAGCAGCGCACCCATATCAAGGGCATGCACGGTGCTGTCCTTGATAACGTCCGGGACATTGCCGTCGACGATCATTTTTGCAAGGCCCTCGGCAATGGCGGTCTTGCCTACACCCGACTCGCCCACCAGCAGCGGGTTATTTTTCCGGCGCCGTGACAGGATCTGGATCACCCGTTCAATTTCATCGGCACGGCCCACCAGGGGATCGATCACGCCCTTGCGGGCCTGCTCATTCAGGTTGGTTGCGAAACTCTCCAGTGAACTCGGGCTATGGTCTTCCTCACCCCCATCTTCATCGATGTTACCCACGGATTCCGGTTCGTCGTGGTTGGCGACCTTGGGGGTACCGTGGGCGATGTAATTGACCACGTCAATCCGGTTTACGTCCTGTTGTTTCAAGATATAAACCGCATGGCTTTCTTGCTCGCTGAAGATGGCAACCAGTACGCTTGCGCCGGTCACTTCCTTCTTGCCGCTGGATTGGACGTGAAACACAGCGCGTTGCAGGACGCGTTGAAATCCGAGCGTGGGTTGGGTCTCGCGGTTCGATTCATTCTTTGGAATCAACGGTGTCGTGGCGTCGAGAAACTCACTCAGTTCCTGGCGTAGCTTTTCAATATCTGCGCCACAGGCCCGGAGCACATCCGCGGCGACTGCATTGTCCAGCAAGGCAAGCAGCAGGTGCTCAACGGACATCAGCTCATGCCGTTTCGCCCGTGCATCCTTGAACGCCAGGTTTAAAGTTACTTCCAGGTCTCTACTTAGCATATGTCGCCCTGCTTAACGCGTCGGCTCGCTGCCGACATTCAATTACCAGTTGATTAGACCGTAATTTCAATTACTTTACTCCGCTCTTCGATCCAAACACAGTCATTTGGGTGCAGGCGGCACTCCAATTCTATTGTACGGCCTCAACGTCCGAAACCAGGGGATGCTGGTTGTCCTGCGCATACTGGTTTACCTGTGCACACTTGGTTTCGGCCACGTCCCTGGTAAAGATGCCACAGGTGGCCTTCCCTTGTGTATGTACCGCGAGCATCACCTGGGTCGCTTTTTCACGATTCATTCCGAAAAACATCTGGAGTACTTCTACCACAAATTCCATCGGCGTGTAGTCATCATTGAGCATAATGACCTTGTACATCGGCGGCTCTTTCAGTTTTGGCCTGGTCGGTGCTTCCAGAATCCCGACATCCCGGTCTGGCACGCCTTCCTTATCGCCATCTTTTTGTGCCCTTCCGACCATTGTACCGGGGTAGGCTGCGGTTGCCGTCAAATAATAATTGTCCAAATCGAGAAGCTGCATCATATCCCAGTAAAAATTCACGTCACTTTAGATTTCAAGGACACTATTCTACCAGTTCAGTGTATTGCAGCAGAAATTCCTGCCAGGTGAAACCCATGATCGTCAGGAAATTGACGGTTACCGACCAATAGATCGGTACGATCATCGGTATTTCAAGCCCAACGCCTTGACGAGAGCTCACCGGACCCAATAAAGTGAGTCAGGTTGTAGTGTCGGCGCGTATTTCGCGGACACGCAGAGCGTTGGACATTGAGGTCGAAGAACCATGCCAACCGGGCGAGTGAAGTGGTTTAACAACGCCAAGGGCTATGGATTTATCCTGCCACAAGACGGGAGTGAAGACTATTTTGTCCATTACTCCTCCATCCAGATGGAAGGCTACAAGACACTCAAAGCAGGTCAACTCGTCTCCTTCGAAGTCCTTGAAGGGCCCAAGGGCCATCACGCCATCAATATCAAGTCACTGGAAGAAGATAGCGAGACCTAGGAAACCTCTGAAAAAGCCCTGGAAGTCTTGGCAGATTGTTCGATTCGAAGTCAGGGACCTGTTTCTCCAGGCATGGGCTGGGCGCCCCCGACCGTCCCTGGCCCGGTCCCGTTACGTCCCTGTACCTAGCCTTCCAAAACAGGCCCCTGACTTCTCACTCGCCCGATCGAGACGGACTTGTTCAGAGGTTTCCTGGCTTTCAGAACTGGCAAAATCATCAAAAAAAAGGAGCTTTCGCTCCTTTTTTCGTTCGTCCGCGCGTTACCGGTCACATATGCGAGATCATCGCATCGCCGAACTCGGAGCACTTGACAAGAGTCGCCCCTTCCATCTGCCGCTCGAAGTCGTAGGTGACGGTGCGCGCCTTGATAGCGCCTGCCATGCCTTTCAGGATGAGATCCGCGGCCTCAGTCCAACCCAGGTGACGTAACATCATCTCCGCTGACAGGATCAGTGAGCCCGGGTTAACCTTGTCCTGGCCGGTATACTTTGGCGCAGTTCCGTGGGTTGCCTCAAATAGCGCCACCTTGTCCCCGATATTGGCACCGGGCGCGATGCCAATGCCACCAACCTGTGCCGCCAGTGCGTCGGAAAAGTAGTCTCCGTTCAGGTTCATGGTTGCGATACAACTGTATTCGGTGGGACGCAACAGGATCTGTTGTAGCATCGCGTCAGCAATCATATCCTTGATGATGATTTCCTTACCGGTATTGGGGTTCTTCAAGGTGCACCAGGGGCCTCCGTCCAGAAGCTCGGCACCGAACTCTTCCCGGGCCAATTGGTAGCCCCAGTCTTTGAAAGCGCCCTCCGTGAATTTCATGATGTTGCCCTTGTGAACCAGGGTTACAGATGGCTGGTCATTCTCGATCGCATATTGGATCGCTTTGCGCACCAGGCGGTAGGTACCCTCTTTCGAAATGGGTTTGATACCAATGCCACACTCTGTCGGAAACCTGATGCCAGTGACACCCATCTCGTCTTGCAGGTATTTGATGAGTTTGTCTGCTTCCGGTGACCCACCTTCCCATTCAATACCGGCATAAATGTCTTCGGTATTCTCACGGAAGATCGTCATAGCGGTATCCTGCGGTCGCTTTAGCGGACTGGGAACACCTTCGAAATACTGGATCGGGCGCAGGCACAGATACAGATCAAGTTGCTGACGTAGCGCGACATTGAGCGAACGAATTCCACCACCCACTGGTGTCGTTAGCGGGCCCTTGATGCCCACAAGAAACTCCCTCATGGCCTCAAGGGTTTCGTCCGGTAGCCACTCGTCTGAGCCATAAACCTCGGTTGCTTTTTCGCCCGAATAGATTTCCATCCAGGCGATTGATTTTTTCCCACCATAAGCCTTATCTACTGCAGCATCGACGACTTTGCACATTGGTGGCGTGATGTCGATTCCGATCCCATCTCCCTCGATAAAGGGGATAATTGGCCGATCGGGGACGTTAAGGGACATATCGGCATTCGCGGAGATTTTGTCGCCGTCAGCCGGTACCTTGATATGTTGATATCCCATAGTTACTCCGTTTCAGATTTCAGGTTAATAAACATTCCCGATTGAACTTCGCGTGGGGTCCCGGCGGAACCTGCCACACAATCAATAGTTGGGAAAAAACCAATGAGATGAGAGGATGCCGGTATCTCAAAGCTTCTTAGTCAAACGAGCGCGGATTATAGCATTGGCTTACGCCTCGCGCACCGCGGCCCGATTGATTTAGGTCAGATTCAGGCGAAATGGGCAAATTGATCCTCTTCAACAAACCTTATGGTGTTCTCTGCCAGTTTCGTGCGGCAGACGGTGTACCGACACTGGCAGACTATATTGATGTGAAAAAGGTATATCCAGCGGGTCGCCTGGACAAGGATTCAGAGGGGCTGGTTATCCTCACCGATGATGGCTCGCTACAAGCACGAATCAGTCATCCACGCTTCAAGCAACCGAAAACCTATTGGACCCAGGTTGAAGGAGTAATAACCGAGGATGCGATGGCGCGGCTACGGGCAGGCGTCGTGTTAGGAGATGGTAAAACCCGGCCAGCAGTCGTTTCGGTGCTCACCCATGTGAACTTACCGGCGCGCCAGCCACCGATTCGAGTACGCAAGTCCATTCCCGACAGCTGGGTCGCCATCACGCTAACCGAGGGCAAGAATCGACAGGTCCGCCGAATGACAGCGGCAGTGGGGTTCCCAACCTTGCGGCTATTTCGTTATCGTATCGGTGACTGGAATACTGACGGAATACAGTCAGGCGACTACCGTTTAATCGATCCAGGGAATGGCTAATGTCGCTAGCGTTTCCACGCAGCGGCTGTGTCGAGGTCGCTGTCCCGGGTCTCGAGCCAGCGCTCTCCAGCGGGTGTCTGCTCTTTTTTCCAGAAGGTGGCGCGGGTTTTCAGGTAATCGATAATGAACTCACAGGCGTCAAACGCCTCACCACGATGGCGACTGGCGACGCCCACAAATACGATTTGTTCACCCGGTTCGAGCCGCCCGATACGATGGATAACACTGGCGGCAATTACATCCCACCTGTCGTTCGCCTCCTTGATAATTTCTTCGATCTGTTTCTCGGTCATGCCGGGGTAGTGTTCCAGATACAATGATGCGATCGGGTCCCCCTCGTTGATGTCCCTGACTACTCCAAGAAACGTCGCGATACCACCCGTTTCCTGTGACTGTATGGCTAGCCAATGGCATTCGCTGGCAACTTCAAATGGTGATTCCTGGACGCTGATTCTGGATTGCACCTAGCCTCCCGTGACCGGCGGAAAGAACGCTACTTCATCACCCGGTTTCACTTTGTGGCCCGGTTCCACCATCGTCTGGTTCACCGCGACCAGCAGATTTTCAGCGGTCAAGGCCCTGTGCCACTCCGGCCCCATATCCGTGAGTGCCGTAACGACATCAGCGACACTACCAAGGCCCGTGGCCTTAAGTTCCAGTGAATCTGTGCCAATCGTCTCGCGTACGCTGGCAAAGAAGATGATATGGATGGAATCCGTTTGCATCACAATCACTCAAACCTGCCAATCACCTGATTTACCTCCTGTTTTACTGACCAGACGGACCGAATCGATTACCATGCCCTTGTCGACTGCCTTGCACATGTCGTAAATCGTCAGGCTGGCAACGCTCGCAGCTGTCAGGGCTTCCATTTCCACCCCGGTTTTACCGTCCAGCTTGCAGCAGGCGGTCACTAAAACGGTAGAATTCGCCGTATCGATCTCAAAGTCGACGTCGATGGAGGTAAGGGCAAGTGGATGGCACAGCGGGATCAGGTCCGAACACTTTTTCGCCGCCTGTATACCGGCAATCCGTGCTACTGCAAAGACGTCACCCTTCTCGTGACCGCCCTTTGCAATGAGCGCAAGCGTTTGCGCCTGCATCCGGACCCGGGCTTCCGCCGTCGCAGTCCGGGTAGTCACTGCCTTGCCGCCAACATCGACCATTTTCGCCTTGCCGTCATTGTCCAGATGGCTGAGACTGGAGTCACCCATGTACAAGTATCCTGAAGTCGATCCTGAATTGGGTTCAGATTACCATGAGTTGCTGTCGTTGGCTGCCGGGATAGCAGTCTTGCCAGCCGTCAAGTAAAATGCCGCTCTTTTCCCGACCCGCACAAGATTTCCATGAATCTTCCTGCTGATATCACCCCCGGCACGCGAATTATCGTGGGCATGTCCGGGGGTGTCGATTCCTCGGTTGCCGCTCACCTCCTGGTTCAGGCGGGGTTTGACGTCCAGGGCCTGTTTATGAAGAACTGGGAGGAAGATGACGGCACGGAGTATTGTACCGCCATGCAGGACCTGGCCGACGCGCAGGCGGTGTGCGATTACCTCGGCATCCGGTTGCACCAGGCCAATTTTGCGGCCGAGTATTGGGATAGTGTGTTTCAACACTTTCTCAGTGAGTACAAGGCAGGACGCACGCCTAACCCGGATATTCTCTGTAATCGCGAAATCAAGTTCAACGTCTTTGCCGAGTATGCGCATCTCCTCGGCGCAGACTGGGTCGCCACTGGACACTATGCACGCCTTGCGTCCATAGAAGGCAAACGGGTTCTGATGAAAGGGCTCGATCTGTCCAAAGACCAGAGCTACTTCCTGCAGGCGGTCGCAGCTGCGCGATTCGAACGCTGCCTGTTCCCCCTGGGTGAGCTCCGCAAGTCGCAGGTACGTGAATTGGCAAGGCAAGCCGGCATTCCTACTTTCGCCAAGAAGGATTCCACCGGTATCTGTTTCATTGGCGAACGCAGGTTCAGGGACTTCCTGGCACAGTACATCCCGGCACAGCCGGGCCCGATTGTAACAACCGGTGGTGAAATTCTGGGCGAGCATACCGGCCTTATGTTCCACACCATCGGCCAACGTCAGGGTTTGGGTATAGGTGGTGTGGCAGAGGCGGCGGAAGCCCCGTGGTATGTGGTTGACAAGGATCTTGAAAATAACGGCCTGATCGTGGCCCAGGGTAATGATCATCCGGCCCTTTATGCCACCGTCGCCCACCTGGGTTCGGTTCACTGGATAGACGGCGAAGGTCCATGCCTGCCGTCTACCGTTTCGGTAAAAACCCGCTATCGCCAGCCGGACCAGACTGCCCGGCTTACCGGTGCTCCAGACGGCTTTCGGCTGGAATTCTCGCGGCCACAACGGGCACTGACGCCCGGCCAGTGGGCCTGTTTCTACGATGATGATATCTGTCTTGGGGGCGGTGTCATCGAAAGCCGGGAGCGTTCGTGAGTAGCATCGTCTACCAGCGCCGGGTACTGGCTTTGGCAGGGATGCTACAAGCATCCCACCTGGTATCATCGATAGCCCGCACCGGAATGGCCAGCCAGGATGCGATGGACAGCAGCCTGCGAAGCGTTTTTGTACTGAATCCGGCTTCGATTTCAGACGTTTATGCTGGCACCGACGGGGTCCGGGTAGGACTCAAGCTGGCCGCTGAAATGCTCACCGGGTTTGATTTTCGCGAGCATGCCGACTTGCTCCGTTATACTTTTGCCGTCATTGCGCTTGAGCGCAAGCTGGCAACGGAACCACGCCTGTTAAGGGAGCTCGGCGCCCGGATCGCCAGTGTCGACGAGCGGCGGCATCTGAATGAGAATGGTAACAAGCTGTTGGACGAAGACACGGTAGCGGCGCTGGCAGAGGTGTACGAAAGTACACTGAGCCAGATTGAGCCACGTATCAGGGTTTCGGGGCGACAGAATTTGCTTAAGCATGCGATTAACGTAAACAGAATACGTGCACTCCTGCTGTCGGCCGTTCGCTCTGCAGTGCTTTGGCATCAAGTCGGTGGTCGGCGTTGGCAGTTGGCGTTGGCTCGTGGCCAAATGAAGCAGGCCTTAGAATATATTCAATAATATCAATATTCTATATACATTTATTAATTTAAATTCGAGATAGGGACATGAACCTGAGCCACTTGACAGCAGTATCCCCCATCGATGGCCGCTACGGCTCGAAGACGACCGCGCTGGGTCCCATCTTCAGCGAATATGGTCTGATCCGGTTCCGGGTGATGGTCGAAGTACGGTGGTTCCAGTTCCTTGCGGGACACCCGGGAATCCCGGAACTGCCCGCACTGGATGCTGGCGCAAATCGGTTCCTGGATGACCTGATTGGTAACTTTAGTGAATCCGATGCGCTGGCCATCAAGACCATAGAACAGACCACCAACCACGACGTCAAGGCGGTTGAATATTTCATCAAGGATAAGCTGCGAGACAGCGGGCACGCCGTCCTGACGGGTGCGCTGGAATTCGTGCACTTTGCCTGTACCTCTGAAGACATCAATAATCTCTCCCACGGTTTGATGCTGGCAGGCGGTCGAACCGGGGTGCTGCTGCCCCTGATGGATGAATTGATTACCACCTTGTCCGGCCTGGCGCGGGCGTCTGCATCGGTGCCAATGTTGTCTCGAACCCATGGCCAGGTCGCCTCCCCAACCACCATGGGTAAAGAACTGGCCAATGTCGTGGCGAGGCTACAAAGGCAACGCGAACAAGTTGCCGCCTGTCCTATCCTTGGCAAAATCAACGGTGCTGTCGGTAACTACAATGCGCACCAGTCAGCCTACCCGGATGTGGACTGGATGGGTGCCAGTGAAAAATTTGTTGAATCACTGGGCCTTGAATGGAATCCCTACACCACACAGATTGAGCCCCACGACTATATTGCGGAATTGTTCGCCGCCATTGGCCGCTTTAACACGGTGCTGCTGGACTTCGACCGGGACATCTGGTCGTATATCTCCATCGGCTATTTCAGGCAACGCAAGGTGGAGGGTGAGACCGGCTCCTCGACCATGCCGCACAAGGTCAATCCAATCGACTTTGAGAATTCGGAAGGCAATCTGGGGGTTGCCAATGCGCTTTTGTCACACCTTGCCGAGAAACTGCCCATTTCGCGCTGGCAGCGCGACCTGACCGACTCTACTGTGCTGCGGAATCTTGGCACTGGCATTGCCTACTCGATGATCGCCTACCAGTCCACACTCAAAGGAATGGGAAAACTTGAACTGAATGAGGCGGCTTTAGCGGCGGACCTTGATGCCAGTTGGGAAGTGCTGGCAGAGCCGATCCAGACCATTCTGCGCAAGTACCAGGTGCCTGAGCCTTACGAAAAACTGAAGCAACTGACCCGGGGCGAATCACTGGACGAACACCGTATCAGGTCCATGATTGACGAATTGGACATCCCGCCAGAGGCCAAACAAAGCATCCTTGCCTTGACCCCGAAGGCCTATATCGGGGCTGCGGTCGCGCTGGTGGATCGCTTGCTGGGAGACTGAAGTCCCATGAGCCGCGACCTTTCGATTCGAAATTTTGATATTCGTGAGGCGGACTGGAGGTTCGACCAACACATTTTGTCGGACATCCGCCGCGTTGTGTTTATTGTCGAACAACAGGTGCCAAAAGAAGAGGAATGGGACGGCAGGGACCCTGAGTCCTGGCATTGGCTGGCGACAGCGCCCGACGGCCGACCGATTGGAACCGCGCGACTCTTACCCGAGGGCCAGATTGGCAGGATGGCAGTGCTTTCGGAATACCGCGGTGCCGGGGTTGGAGCGGCATTACTGGAACGCGCCGTTGCCAAGGCAAGGCATCTGGGATTCGAATTGGTCTTTCTCAATGCCCAGAGCCATGCCCTGTCATTTTACCGAAAAGCCGGGTTTATTGCCCAGGGTGATGAATTTGAGGAAGCGGGTATCGCCCATTTCCGAATGACTCGCGGCCTCTCAGCACAGGAAAATGGAGGCCAGAAATTCGTTCGACCCGGGGAAGTCCCGGATGTTGCTATTCGAGCGTTTGACGCCGCGGAAGTCGAGTGGCCGGTTGCCGGTAAAATTATTCGCAAGATTCGCGAACTGGTACTCGTCCATGAGCTCGGGCTCAATTCCGATGTAGTGACCGACGAGGCAGACGAGACAGCGTTTCATTGGCAGGCGGTTGCAGATCACCAGGTGGTGGGTTGCGTGCGAATGAATCTCGAAGGCACGATCAGTCGCCTTGCGGTACTCGAGAGCCATCGCCGCCAGGGTGTCGGTCATGCGCTGTTGGAATTGGCGGTCGGCAAGGCACAGCGGTTTGGCTATCAGGAAGTGAAGCTGATGGCATTGACCGCGTTGGATCACTTTTACCGGGATGAGGGATTCCTGCCCCGGGGGGAGAAATTTGAGGAACAGGGTCACGAACACCAGGAGTATTTCCGTACCCTGGTATCCGAAGAGGTATTGGAACGAACCCGCACTGCCTATGTGGGTGATGACTATGGCGCCGACGATGTCACCTATCGGCTGGGACAGGACGACCGATTGCTCCTGCTGCGAAAGGAAGAGGAATTCCGCAATGTGATCCTTGAGATGTGCAAGCAGGCGAACGCCTCAATTCGTATCTACTCGCCGGTGCTGGAACACAAGCTGTTCGACAACCAGGATCTACGCGAAATCTGTTCTGCACTGGCGCGACGCAACAAATACACCCGCATTGAAGTCCTCATCTATGATTCCCACCGGGTGGTGAAAAACGGCCATGCCCTGCTGGAATTGAGTCGTAAGTTGCCGTCGAGTATGGGCATGCGGATTGTCGATCCGGAACTCCGGACCCTGAATCATGAATATGTGCTGGTTGACGATTATGGCTTGATCTACCGACACGATTACGAGGGTTGGGATGGCTATGCCAACTTTGACGACCAAACCGAATGCAACCGGTTTGGCAGGCAGTTCAAGGCTGCCTGGGAAAGTGGCCAGTATGATCCCAACCTGAGGCACTTGCGGCTCTAGGAGCCTCTGAACAAGTCCATCGGTCGAGCGGGAAGTCGGGGACCTGTTTTGGAAGGCTAGGTACAGGGATGTAACGGGACCGGGCCATGGACGGTCGGGGGCGCCCAGCCCATGCCTGGAGAAACAGGTCCCCGACTTCCCGCGCGAACGCTCCAGATAAGCTCTCCCGACAAGACTTCGCGGACCTGTTCAGAGGTTCCCTGGTTTGCCCAGGTTACTTCTTTGGCAGTGCGCGTTGCGCGACGATAATGCCGTTGTTATCAGCGTACACGAATTGCCCGGGTATGAAATCCACTCCGCCAAACGTAACCACTTCATCCAGCAGGCCAATATCGCGTTTGACACTTTTCATTGGATTGCTGGCAAGGGCCTGTACACCAAGGTCGATGGTCGCGATGATATCGACATCGCGTATACAGCCATAGACGATAATTCCCTCCCACCCGTTGTCTGAAGCTTTCAGTGCAAGATTGTCGCCCAACAAACCGCACCGCATCGAACCACCACCATCGACGATCAGGACTTTCCCGGCACCGGGTTGTTCGACCCGGCTTGCCACCAGGGAATTGTCCTCATGGCATTTGATGGTAGTGATTTCACCACCAAACGAGGCGCATCCGCCGAAATTCCTGAGCCCTGAGTTGCTGAAGAAGGGGGTCACGACTCGAATGAGGTCCGGGTATTCGTCACATAAGTCTGGCAATACATACATCGGATTTCTCGCTATTCTGGCGGATACTGAAGGCTCAATGTTTTGACTGAACCGCAAAAAGCACTAAAATCGCAGATTCCTGTAGTTTGACTGTGCATGAGTTCGACAGTGTGTGACTGGAATTTGGCGACTGGAATTTGGTGTAGTTCCGCAGCACCAAGCGATATTGCCGCGACAGATGGATAATAACAAAGCCGACGCCATGAAAATCAACAAACACATCATAAATCTTCTATCGGCGATTGCGCTGGCCGGACCCGGATTTCCCGTTGCTATGGCTGAAGTCTATATCTATGTGGGGCTAAACGGAGAGCGCATGATCAGTGACAAGCCGCAATCGGCGCAGGGAGCTGAATATGAACTATTAACCCGGCGTGATTCACTCAACAATGCCGGCCATATCCTCGCGAAACGTCGTATAGATACCGGATCTATCGCCGACTATCGTCACTACATTACTGCAGCCAGCAAGCAATACCGGATCGATCCGGACCTGGTGGAAGCGATCATACAGGTAGAATCTGGTTTCAACTCCCAGGCTGTCTCCCGTAAAGGGGCCACAGGCCTTATGCAGCTGATGTGGCCAACCGCACAACGCTACCAGGTCCGTGATCGATTCAATCCACGAGAGAATATCTATGCAGGCGTCCGGCATCTGCGGGACTTGATGGAGCAATTCGACGGTAAAACGCAGCTGGTGCTGGCGGCCTACAATGCCGGTGCTGGTGCAGTGGAACGCTATCGCGGCGTGCCGCCGTTTCCTGAAACCGAGCGCTATATCACCAAGGTCCTCGAGTACCAGCACAACTTGAAACGGTTATATGCGCCGGCAACGTACAGCGATTGAACCCAGTTCCGATTTTTCATGCTGTCGCTACAATATTGCTAACGACTGAACTTGGTCTCCAGGATGACCGAAGAATTGGTTCTTTCGACGCCGTCCAGATTGCCGATCTTATCCAGGATTTGGCTCAATGATTGTGTCGTCTCTGCCTGCACCACTGCTATCAGATCGTAGTCTCCGCTGATTGCATACAAGGACTTGATTTCACGCATGCCGTGTAACTCCCGATTAGTCCGCACCGTCAGTTTTTGCAGGACCTTGATGAGTACGTGGGCGGATACCAGACTCTTTTCGTAATCCTGACCGTAGACCAGCGTATAGCCGCCAATGATACCTTCCTGCTCGAGGCGCCGGATGCGGCCATGCACCGTTGACCGTGATAGATTGAGCATCCTGGCCAACTCTGAGGTGCTGAGCCGCGCATTTTCCCGCAGCAGCGAAACCAGTTTCGTATCGGTGGGATTCACGAATTGACGGTTACTCTGGACATTTTGGCGGATTTTAACGCTAATCTACTAAAATTGTCGATTCAAATTGACCGAGCGTTCCCCCAAGCTGAACCTGACTATCTACCCTGGAGCGTGAGTCAATGACAGCAAGGGACCAGTTGCCGATCGCCTTGATTGGTGCCGGCAAGATTGGCGAGATGATTACGGAATTGTTGGTGGCTACCGGCGACTACCGGGTAACGCTGATAGATGCCTCGGCGGACCGCCTGCAAGCATTCGATGGCACGGCCAATGTGGACGCTCTGCAACTGGATGTTACCGACGAGGCTGCGCTTTCGCGTGCGCTGACCGGGCACTTTGCAGTGCTATCGGCGACACCTTTTTACCTGACCACACAAATCGCGCAAGCGGCTCATCAAGCCAGTATCCACTACCTGGACCTGACCGAGGATGTCGCCAGCACGGAAGCGGTCAAAGGTATTGCCGAAGGTGCAAACAGCGCGTTTATTCCCCAGTGCGGCCTGGCCCCTGGCTTTATATCCATCGTCACCTATGACATCGCGTCGCGTTTCGAGTCATTGGATACGATCAGGATGTGCGTCGGTGCCTTGCCTCAGTATCCATCAACCTCGCTCAACTACAACCTGACCTGGAGCACAGACGGCGTTATTAATGAATACTGCGAGCCTTGTATGGCGATCCAGTCTGGTGAACTTCGAGCGGTTCCACCGCTGGAGCAACTCGAACACTTTTCATTGGATGGTATAGGCTACGAATCATTCAACACGTCCGGTGGTATCGGCACCCTGGCGGAGACCTTAAAGGGTCAGGTCAGGCACCTGTCGTACCAGACCATCCGATATCCAGGACATCGGGATATTATGAAGACGTTGTTACACGATTTGGGTTTACGGGATCGACGTGACCTGCTCCGGGATGTCCTTGAAAACGCGGTTCCAGCGACGATGCAGGATGTAGTGCTGATATTTGTGACGGTAAGCGGTAAAAGAGACGGACAATTGCTACAGGAGACTTATGCCAACAAGATCTACAGTGCCGAAGTCGGGGGCAAGTCCCATAGTGCGATCCAGATAACAACAGCAGCCAGTATTTGCGCCGTGCTTGATCTTCTGGCAGAAGGCCATCTGCCACAACAGGGATTTGTAACCCAGGAAGAAATTGCTCTCACACGATTTCTTGATAATCGATTCGGTCGCTATTTTCGCCAGACTCGCGTGGTTCACGAAGCCGCCTAGTCAAAAACATGCAAGAAGGAGATTCAAATGGAACTTCAAATGGAACTTCAAGAGGTACTTGATGCGTGCCTGAGCGAAACCGGTGTTGGCCAAACCCTTACCAAAGGCGGCAATCTCGACGTCACCACCCCTATTGATGGCACTATCATTGCGAAGGTACACGAGACATCACACGATGAGATTGAGCTTGTACTCAGCCGTGCAACAGCAGCATTTGAATTCTGGCGCCTGATTCCAGCGCCACGTCGGGGTGAATTGATTCGTCTGCTGGGAGAAAAGTTGCGCCGACACAAGGCGGCACTGGGTAAACTGGTGAGTATCGAAAATGGCAAGATCCTGCAGGAGGGTCTGGGTGAAGTCCAGGAAATGATCGATATATGTGACTTCGCTGTGGGCCTGTCCAGGCAACTGTATGGACTTACCATCGCATCAGAACGACCGGACCATAAGATGGTGGAGAACTGGCACCCTATCGGACCCGTTGGCGTGATTTCTGCATTTAATTTTCCGGTTGCTGTCTGGTCGTGGAATGCGACCATTGCACTGGTCTGTGGCAACAGTGTTGTATGGAAACCGTCCGAGAAGACGCCCCTTACTGCCCTCGCCTGCAACGCTATCCTGCAAGCTGCCATCGACGATTTTGGCGATGCCCCCGACGGTCTGTCACAGGTTATTGTCGGCGGCCGACCAGCAGCAGAACAGCTGGTGGATGATCCCAGAATGGCTGTGATCAGTGCGACAGGCAGTTGTGCCATGGGACGCGCGGTGGCACCAAGAGTCGCGGCCCGATTTGGTCGGTCAATTCTCGAACTCGGTGGTAACAATGCGATTGTCGTCTGCGCCAGTGCTGATTTACCGATGGCGATACGCGCGATTGTGTTTGGCGCTGTCGGCACTGCTGGACAACGTTGTACTTCAACCCGGCGTTTGTTTGTACACGATGCAATTTATGATGAATTGACCAGCGCGCTCAAACAGGCCTATGACGGCATCAGTATTGGCAATCCACTGGAGGATGGAACTTTGGTGGGGCCCCTGGTGGACCAGGCGGCATTTTTGAATATGCAACAAGCACTGGATCTCGCCAGGTCCCAGGGCGCGAGGGTGCATGGTGGTGAGCGCGTCGACTTTGGTGATAGTGCAGCCTGGTACGTAGCGCCGGCGTTGGTTGAAATGCCAGCGTCCGTCACCAATGTCGCCGAAGAAACTTTCGCCCCGGTTCTCTACGTCTTTAAGTACTCACAACTCGATGACGCCATCGCGCGCAACAATGCCGTGCCACAGGGGCTTTCGTCATCTATTTTTACAACCGACCTGCGGGAAGCTGACAAGTTTACTTCAGCAGTGGGCAGTGATTGTGGTATCGCCAACGTCAATATCGGCACCAGTGGTGCCGAGATCGGTGGTGCATTCGGTGGCGAAAAGGAAACCGGTGGAGGCCGGGAATCCGGTTCAGATGCATGGAAAGGCTATATGCGGCGATCCACTTCCACCGTCAACTATGGCAGTCAATTGCCGCTGGCGCAGGGTGTCAAATTTGATATCCAGGGGGACCTCTGATCAAGTCCCACCGTCATGGACGCTTCCCTTAGAGACTGAACGGTATCCAAGACCCTGCGCAACAGTGAGTCTGCATTCACAAGGAAAGTCCGGAAAGCGTATCAGCAAAAGGCACGAAGTGTATGTTTCGGATCACACTCAACGATTCGCAGCCTTGGCAGGCCCCGTCGCGTGACGACTGTATTGTTCTTACCGCGTCCTTCCAGACTACATCCTACTCATCCAGCAGCGCCAGAATCGAACGTGAGCGTATAGCTCGCGCCACCGTCGGTATCGAAGACATTGATGAAGCGATCGAAGTTGATGTTATCGTCCGCGCGCGTTTGTGAGCGCCAGTAATTCTCTGCCAGTAGCACCTTGCCGTCACTGCGCACGACGCGCGTCATCTTCTTCTCACCGTCGAACGGGTCAGCCCACTGAATGTGCACGTAACCCGGCGTGCTGGTCGCGGTCACAACTCGCGTGATGACCCCCTCGGTACTGCCCGAGTTATCCATACTGCCTTCAAGTGGAGTAACCACAGCGCAGTCGAGGCAACCGGCCATTGAGGTGTTTGCGGGTTCCGATTCGTAAATGCGCAGACCATCGGCATTGATCGCCAGGAAATCATTGACACTGTCACGGCCTGGCAAGTCCACCCGTACGTCACGCACTAGAAGACTCGTGTTCGCGGCCTGGATGAGCGATGTCAACTCGCCGCCCAGGGTATCCGCGTGCGTGACTGACGCGCTGAACTCAGTGAATTCGCCGGAGAGTGTCGATTCCATCACAAATCGCGCCACTGATGACTGGTTGGATTCGATGTTGCCGAACGAGACGCCAAGGCGCTTGGTCGCCAGCTGGTCATTGATGAACGAGCCGACGATCTTAAAGCCGATGGCGAGGCCCTGGTCGTTCTCGATGATCTTCGGTTGTGCGGACTCCAGGTGGATGTTGTTGGCAGTGCCAAAGCCATTGTTCTTGACGCGAACACCCAGTGTGTACGGAACCGGCGGCTCCACTTCCGGCGTGAATGCATCATCGGCAATCACTTCCTGCGTCAGGAAATAATCGAGGGTCAACAGCGGCTGCGGTTTCACCACGATCGTATCCGGCACCACATTGATGGTTTGCGGCTCGCCGCCGAAGGTGTAGCTCAGGTTCGCGCCGATAAAGTAAAGTTCGCCACCGACCGTCACCCCCGCCGCGCCTGCAGTCGGGATGATCAGCCAGCGGATTTCAGCACTCGTGGCGGGTGCAATGGTGCCGGTACCATCAATGGCATCGACATCGACGGTTTCATCGAGCCGTTCGAAGAAGTAGGCCGAACCCGGCGCCGGATCGTTGGTCACTTCAACAGGATTGCCAGCGGAATCTGTATACAACAACTGGACTTCGACATCTTCCAGCGCCAACGTATCGAGGCTGTTCTTGATGACCATCGAGGCTTCGAACGCCTGGCGCTCGAGCGAGGCTTCCTGGGAGATAGATATCTGGACCTCGGCGCAGAGGGATTCCAACTCTTTCGCGTTCCCACGCCCGACTACTGCTACCGCGAGTACGAACACCACGATCCAACTTTGGTACTTCGAAATCATAGGGAGGTATCCATCAATCGTACTCGCGCCGTCCTGTAGCTCAGAGCGCCAGCATTTGTGTCATTCGGATTTTGACAAGACATCGCGGGTCTCCACCAAATAGTCAACAAACTCGGCTTGCTCATGTTCTTGGAAGCGCTCGTGAGATGTTGGCCCTTCTTCAATCAAGGAGTGCACATGAGTGAACCGAGTTGCAATCTCAAAGTGGACACCGTTAGATGCTTCCCTCAGGCTACAGGCGGTTGATAAATCTATTGCGTCCTGCAGCGCAGGCTTGATCAAATTGAGCTCATCGAATTTCTTTTCATAGTCGCCGCTTGCTTCCATCAATTCCTCTAACTTACTCGTCAATCGTTGCGCTTCTTGAACAGCACCGCTGCACTCAAGCTGTGTAGCTCCCTCGCACGCAGTCAAAGTTAAGATCAAAGTCGTGCCAATGACTCTTACAGATTTCATTTCAATCGCTCCTGCGGTGCTTTGATATTGGGGTCGCGCCTTCGGATGAGGTCGGGAGAGTTGCAGAACCAACTAAATTTTCGCCACTGTTTCCTAAACGGGTTGTCCCTTCCTTGGTCCTGAATCAAAGTGGTCCATGCATCGTCAACAGTTTCGTTTGCATACGCCGCAAGCTCCTGAAGACATTCGTCTCTGGTTTGGTCGCAACTATTGAATTGACAGTTTTCTAGCTGACTTTCTCGATAGAAGTCCAAAGAAGCTATGCGCTCGTTGAATCGCTCGAGTGCCCGTTCTCCAGCTGTGTCCGCTTTTCGCTTTAGCTCTTCGCAAATCTCATCTAATTTTTTCTCAATTAATATCTGAAGAATCACCGATCCCGCACGTAAGCCGTGGACATCAACCAAGGAAGCAGGGTTGTTCTCAACGTAAACGTACGGGGCGAAACCACCTGAAAGACCGATTGGATCCCGTTGTAGGTATCCACCGCTAGTGTCGTAGTCGCGAAATCCGTTGTAATACGTCCCCGTTTCCCCATCCGCATACTGCCCCGGGAAGCGGAGCGGATTGTCCACTGTGTTGATGGTTTCTGTGACTTTACCGAAGGCCTCGTACTGGCCTTGCCATACGATTTGTCCTGATTTCGTGATCATCTTCTGCGGTGTACCCAGGTGATCGGTCTGGTAGTAGTAGACGTTGCCGTCTCTTCGCTGCAACAGCGGATCGGTCATCCACGGTTTGTTGGGGCCGTAGTGGTATTCGGCGATCAGGTTGCCAGATGCATCATATTCGGCGGCAAGGCCTTCGCCGTTGTACAAAAAATAGGTTCTTGTGCCTGCTACTTCTTTATAGAGCCTGAGCCCGAACGGGTCGTAGTAGTAGCTCGCGATCGTGTTGTGGTTGTGGTTCTCAACCTGTGTGAGTCGTTCCTCGGTGTTGTAGCGGTAATGGGTGTCTGTGCCATCTTCGGTCTTCTTGATGCGATTGCCATTTTCGTCGTATGCGTAGGTGGTGGTGCCGTGGCTGACGAGCTGGTTCTTGTCGTTGTATTGCCAGGTCGGCTCAATGGTTGATGAGAGGCGGTTGCCCACTCCATCGTAGCTGTAGGCTTCATCATCGAGTTGATCAAAGTCGGCGCTGGTTAATCGGTACAGGGCGTCATAGCGGTAGTCTTTGGTGTCGTCTTCCGTCACGATCCCAAGGATGTTGTTGACCTTGTCATAACTGTAAATGCCGGAGGCGAGGGTTTGCCCGGCAGGGTCGGTGACGGTGTAGCGGTCGAGCCGCAAGAGTGGATCGTAATTCGAGGTGACGGTGGTGCCACCCGGCAGGGTCAGGGTTTGCGGTGCGAGCCATTTATAGTCCGTGAGGGCGATCTGGCCCTCGCCGGGGACATGCACCCCGGCCAGGGTGCCGTCGGGGTGGTAGCTGTAGGTATAGATCACCCCTTCCGGATTGGTATAGGTTTTGATCCAGCCGTTATCGAAGTAGGTGTAGCTGTAGGTTTTGCTGAATAGCCCGAAGTTGGTGGTGACACGGGTGACGCGATCGACGGCATCGTAGGTGTAGGTCGCACTGGTGGTGGCGTCGCTGTAGCTCGTCAGCCGGCCGATGTCATCGCGGCCGAAGCTGATGGTTTTTTCAGGGGTTTCAATGCTGGTGTTGGCATAGACGTTGGAGGCCGTGAGCTGGCCGGCCCCGTTGTAGGTAAAGCTGATGCGCCCGCCCGCGGGGGTGATGATTTCAGTCAAGTTGCCGTTGCCGTCGTAGCTGTATTCACGGCGGGTGGTGTCTGGCGTTCCTTGAGAGAGTGTGCCGATGACTTCGGCAATGAGCTGATCGTTACCGTTGTACTCAAAGCGGGTCTCGCGGCCCTCGGGGTCACGCACGAGGGTTAAATTGCCACGGCGGTCGTAGTCAAAGTCGATGGTGCCCGCGATGGGATCGGTGATGGTCGTGATGCGATCGAGGACATCGACAGTATAGGTATAGCCATTGCCCTCGGCATCGAGGGTGGCGATGAGATTGCCGACATCGTCGTAGGTGAGTGCCGTGGTCTGGTTCGCCGCGCCGCCCCCTCCACTGGAGAGCGCGTTGGTGACGGTATCGATGCGGTTATCGCTGTCGTACTCGACGGTCTGCGTGAAGGTCGGGAAGTCGATGCTGTTTAATTCGGGCGCGGCGCAATAAGCTACAAGCATAGGAATCGCGGAATTAGCACGTTTTGGATGAAAGTCCTCCAACGATCTACTATTTGTACTACCGTACACGTTAGCCATTCTGGACGTACGCTCCGACTGCTATCAAGACGATCAATGTCGCAACGGAGACATGCAGTAACAGAAATACAACCCTCGAAAGAAGGTTGAGATTGCGAAAGGGAGGACATTGATTCCTATAAGTAGCCCTATTGCTTTCGTTGAGTGGAAGAAGCCTGTCAGCCAGAACGTACCTTCTGGGTGCCAACCAGAGATGCGACGCACAACCTACTGCCACCAAGCAACACAAGAGTATTGATACAAACATTAGTTCGACACTCCCTCTTCTACCAGGCTAGATGCGATACTGCTTGACGCAGTCTCTGCAAGAAAAGCTCTGAATACTGGATAACTGAGCCCAGCAACCTGTCGACGCGCGATTCCTGCGCGTGCCAACCTAAGCCCATTTGAAAATCCAATCAGTCGTCCTAAGCTTCCACCAACTGCCCCGCTTATGGTCGACGTAGCGAGCGATCTGTAGTCGAAATCCTCATTGCAAAACTGAGCTGCTATATTCCCTGTTGCTCCTGCTATGGCCCCTATAGCGAGATTGATGATGAACCCACCGCCTGGAAACGCTCCCGATACGGCCCCTGAGATTATCCCAGCCGTGATGGGCTGACCTGTAGTTAGCGCCGTTAAGCCGCCTATAACCGCACCAACGCCAGCGCCGATGATGAAAAACTCTCCATGCGGGTCTATGTATACTATGGAGTTTCCGAAGGCATAAATGTCGCGATTGAGACCACCGTTAAGCCCTATCGGGTCCGATTGTAGGTATCGCGCAATAGCCGGATCGTAATCCCTAAAGTAGTTGTAATACGTCCCTGTCTCATCATCCGCATACTGCCCCGGGAAACGGAGCGGGTTGTCTACTGTGTCGATGGTTTCAGTGACTGCTCCGAATGCCTCGTACTGTCCTTGCCACACGATTTGCCCTGATTTCGTGATCAACTTCTGCGGTGTGCCCAGGTGGTCGGTCTGGTAGTAATAAACGTTGCCGTTTCTACGCTGGAACAGCGGCTCGGTCATCCACGGTTTGTTGGGGCCGTAGTGGTATTCGGCAATCAGGTTGCCTGCGGCATCGTATTCGGCAGCCAGGCCCTCGCCGTTGTAGAGGAAATGCGTTCTGGTGCCTGCAACATCTTTATAGAGCCTGAGGCCGAACGGGTCGTAGTAATAGGTGGCGATGGTGTTGTGGTTGTGATCCTCGACCTGGGTGAGCCGTTCTTCCGTGTTGTAGAGGTAATGGGTATCAATGCCGCTTTCGGTTTTCTTGATGCGGTTGCCGTTGGCATCGTATGCATAGGTGGTGGTGCCGTGGCTGACGAGTTGGTTCCTGTCGTTGTATTGCCAGGCGGGTTCATCGGTTGATGAAAGTCGGTTACCAACCCCATCGTAGCTGTAGGCTTCATCGTCCAGTTGATCGAAGTTCGCTGCGGTCAGGCGGTACAGGGCGTCATAGCCGTAGTCTTTGGTGTCGTCTTCCGTGACGATCCCAAGGATGTTGTTAACCTTATCGTAGCTGTAAATACCGGAGGCGATGGTTTGCCCGGCGGGGTCGGTGACGGTGTAGCTGTCGAGCCGCAAGAGTTCATCGTAGTTGGCACTGATGGTGGTGCCGCCCGGCAGGGTCAGGGTTTGGGGCGCAAGCCACTCATAGTCCGTGAGTGCGATCTGGCCCTCACCGGGGACATGAACACCGGCCAGGGTGCCGTCCTTGTGATAGCTGTAGGTATAGGTCACCCCTTCCGGATTGGTGTAGGTTTTGATCCAGCCGTTGTCAAAGTAGGTGTAGCTGTAGGTTTTGCTGAACGGACCGAAGTTAGTGGTGACCGCAGTGACGCGATCGACGGCGTCGTAGGTGTAGGTCGCACTGGTGGTGGCGTCGCTGTAGCTCGTCAGCCGGCCGATGTCGTCGCGGCCAAAGCTGATGGTTTTTTCGGGGGTTTCAATGGAGGTGTTGGCGTAGACCTCACTGGTTGTGAGCTGGCCGGCGGCGTTGTAGGTAAAGGTGATGCGCCCGCCCGCGGGGGTGACGATTGCGGTTAAGTTGCCGTTGCCGTCGTAGGTGTATTCGCGGCGGGTGGTGTCGGGCGTTCCTTGAGAGAGTGTGCCGATGACTTCGGCAACCAGCTGATCGTTGCCGTTGTATTCAAAGCGGGTCTCGCGGCCCTCGGGGTCTTGCACCCGGGTTAAGTTGCCGCGGCGGTCATAGTCAAAGTCGATGGTGCCCGCGATGGGATCGGTGATGGTGGTGATGCGATCGAGCACATCGACCGCGTAGGTATAGCCATTGCCCTCAGCATCCAGGGTGGCGATGAGGTTGGAGGCCACGTCATAGGTGAGTGCCGTGGTCTGGTTCTCTGCCCCGCCCCCTTCATTGGAGAGCACGTTGGTGACCGTGTCAATGCGGTTATCGCTGTCGTATTCGACGGTCTGCGTGAAGGTCGGGAAGTTGATGCTGGCCAGTTGCCGGGCATTGTAGTTCAGGGTGGTGACATTGCCGGTGGGATCGACCAATTGCTTGATCTGGTCGAACGGGTTCTGGGTCAGGGTGACGGTGTTGTCCTGGGCGTCAGTGGCCGTCCGACCAGAATAGTTCGTGAGGAATCCCCTCGTGTAGTCGTGGTTCCAGATGTTTTTACGAATGTCGATCATGGCGCCGCTCGCTCATCGAACAACTGCGACTTCCAAGAAGCGGAGCTCTTGAGCAGTTTGCCGAAGCGTTCTGCGTCTAGCGTTTCAATCGATAAGCCAAGCATCATTAACACTCCATGATCGTTCTCCCTTTCGTATCGATTCACCAATTCGTCCACATACGAGGAATCGCCGATGTAGGCGAACCGACCTGCGGCAAAGTAACGAATCTGAGGATCATTTGAGGATAGAGCTTCAAGAAGAATAGATTCGCACTCCGTACACGGCTGATCTTTTAAGATCACAGTCGACAAATGTACGCTAAGTACAGTTGGACACATGGTCGAGACTCGGCATTCGGTCAGCTTTCGTAGATAATAGTCCACCTCTCCACTCGTAAATCCATAAACATAGATTGTCAGGATCTGTTCTAAGAACTGATCGGGCTCTAGTCCAGCAAGACACTCGTAGGCCTCGATCTGACCTCGTGTACGCGCGACTATCCCACAATGTGGCCGCGACGCCATCTCTGTTGACTCACTAGCCTCTTCTGTAGGCCGATGGTTGTTGCCAGCATCCAGCGTGAACGTAAACTCAATACGCGACAGAACAAACACCGCGCACACCAGCGCCACTGAATATGCAATCTTCTTCCACATTGGTATCGACTTAAAGCTGCTCATCGTCTCTCCTCTGCCCCTCTGGAAGGAGCGAATTCCAAGGGAGGCGGTCCTCCAATTCCATCAACCACAGTCCATCGATCGGTCCAGCTCTTCGTTTCAAAATCATCGTTCGTTCTAAAGGGCCGGCCTGGCGGGATGCGCTCCTCCTCATCGGTACACTGATCGATGCAACTAACGTAATAGTCGATCTCAGTCCAAAAACGAGTGGTGCGCGTGACTCGCTGGCTCTTAATCTCAACTTCCCATTTGTCTACCGATCCCCGCTTGCGTCGATTCCAAGACTTGTAGTAAACGATATAAAACTTAACCGTGCGAACGTCCCCAAATTCAAAATCTGTCGTCTGCTGATCCCGAGAGTTCAGCACAACGACTGTGCAATTGTCGGGAAGTACCGGCCACAACCCAAAGGAATCTGTAAATACTTGAGGACTCGCTGAAGCATAGAGATATCGGTTCAATCCACCCTCGATGCCCAGAGGATCAGTCGCGATGTAAGTACCCGTTTCATCGCTGTACTGTCTGAAATAGTTGTAATACGTCCCCGTCTCATCATCCGCATACTGCCCCGGGAACCGCAGCGGGTTGTCCACTGTGTTGATGGTTTCCGTCACTTTCCCGAATGCCTCGTACTGGCCTTGCCATACGATTTGTCCTGATTTCGTGATCATCTTCTGCGGTGTACCCAGGTGATCGGTCTGGTAGTAGTAGACGTTGCCGTCTCTTCGCTGCAACAGCGGATCGGTCATCCACGGTTTGTTGGGGCCGTAGTGGTATTCGGCGATCAGGTTGCCAGATGCATCATATTCGGCGGCAAGGCCTTCGCCGTTGTACAAAAAATAGGTTCTTGTGCCTGCTACTTCTTTATAGAGCCTGAGCCCGAACGGGTCGTAGTAGTAGCTCGCGATCGTGTTGTGGTTGTGGTCCTCGACTTGGGTGAGTCGTTCCTCGGTGTTGTAGCGGTAATGGGTGTCTGTGCCGTCTTCGGTCTTCTTGATGCGATTGCCATTGGCATCGTATGCGTAGGTGGTAGTGCCGTGGCTGACGAGCTGGTTCTTGTCGTTGTACTGCCAGGTCGGATCAATGGTTGATGAGAGGCGGTTACCGACCCCATCGTAGCTGTAGGCTTCATCATCGAGTTGATCGAAGTCGGCACTGGTTAATCGGTACAGGGCGTCATAGCCGTAGCCTTTGGTGTCGTCTTCCGTGACGATCCCAAGGATGTTGTTGACCCTGTCATAACTGTAAATGCCGGAGGCGAGGGTTTGCCCGGCAGGGTCGGTGACGGTGTAGCGGTCGAGCCGCAGCAGGGCATCGTAATTCGAGGTGACGGTGGTACCGCCTGGCAACGTCATCGTTTGTGGCGCGAGCCATTTATAGTCCGTGAGGGCGATCTGGCCTTCACCGGGGACATGCACCCCGGCGAGGGTGCCGTCGGGGTGGTAGCTATAAGTGTAGGTGATCCCTTCCGGATTGGTATAGGTTTTGATCCAGCCGTTATCAAAGTAGGTGTAGCTGTAGGTCTTGCTGAACGGACCGAAGTTAGTGGTGACCGCAGTAACGCGATCGACGGCATCGTAGCTGTAAGTCGCACTCGTGGTGGCATCGCTGTAGCTCGTGAGCCGGCCGATGTCGTCGCGGCCGAAGCTGATGGTTTTTTCCGGGGTTTCGATGGTGGTGTTGGCATAGACGTTGGAGGCCGTGAGCTGGCCGGCCCCGTTGTAGGTAAAGCTGATGCGCCCGCCCGCGGGGGTGATGATGTCGGTCAAGTTGCCGTTGCCGTCGTAGGTGTATTCACGGCGGGTGGTGTCGGGCGTTCCTTGAGAGAGTGTGCCGATCACTTCGGCAATGAGCTGATCGTTGCCGTTGTACTCAAAGCGGGTCTCGCGGCCCTCGGGATCACGCACGAGGGTTAAATTGCCACGGCGGTCGTAGGCAAAGTCGATGGTGCCTGCAAGCGGATCGGTGATGGTGGTGATGCGATCGAGCACATCGACCTCGTAGCTATAGCCATGGCCTTCGGCATCGAGGGTGGCGATGAGGTTGGAGGCCACGTCATAGGTCAGCGCCGTGGTCTGGTTACCCACTCCATCCAGCACGTTGGTGACCGTATCAATGCGGTTATCGCTGTCGTACTCGACGGTCTGCGTGAAGGTCGGGAAGTCGATGCTGGCCAGTTGCCGGGCATTGTAGTTCAGGGTGGTGACATTGCCGGTGGGATCGACCAATTGCTTGATCTGGTCGAACGGGTTCTGGGTCATGGTGACGGTGTTGTCGAGCGCGTCGGTCACGGTCAGGGTGCGGGTGGTGTCGTCGATATTGAGTTCGGTCGCGTGGCCCAGTGCATCGGTCACCTGGTTCAAACGTGATCGCGCATCATAGGCGAGCTGCGTTTGGGCGGTGGTGGGCAAGGTCGAGGTGGTGAGATTACCCGCACCGTCATAGGCGAGTGTCGTGGTCTTGCCCAAGGGATTGGTGAGTGCGGTCAGGTTACCTGCGTTGTCGTAGTCCAGCAGCCAGGTCTGGTCGTTGCCGTCGATCAGGGTGTGGTAGTTGCCGGTAACATCATAATCCTGGTATTGCTCGACGTTGCCCTCGCCGTCGGTGAAGGTCGCGATGTTGCCATTGGCATCGTAAGTCCATGAGTTGGTGACAGTCGGCGTCTCACCGTCGCCGACCCAACTGGTCTGTGTGACCTGTCCATATTCATCATATTCATAATTTGTTGTTCGCTCTTCAGGTCGACCAACTACCTTTACAATCTGTGTCAGGTTGCCGTTGCTGTCGTATGTATACGTCTCGACTATGCCGGCACGATTCGTAAACGATTTAACAAAATGATGCGACCTTGAATAGGTATATTGTTCCTTAGTCCCGTCCGGAAAGGTAATAGGTACTTCCGTGTCAATCACCAACTCCATTTGGACCTTATTTGATAGCCAAGCTACTCGCGAATCGACAGGATTGCAACCTGACGTTGACCTGTTCGGTCATTCGAACCATCAACATGGTCACAAAGTGAACAAGTCAATTTCAATTGTCATCACAACATTAAGGTGTGTGAACACTGAGAACCGCAGCGGTAGCTTGCGGACAAGTTGGTAGCTACCGGTGGATTTGAACCACCGACCCCAACACTATGCATACAAAAGTTATGTTTGACCGGGTCAGGTAACTCCATTGGATGGTGCTTGGATTACCACGTTTCAACAAGCGTCGTGAGGACATCCAGTCTTCCACCCTCGGGGGGAGTCGAGTTCCGTATCCTCAATGATTCAATTTCCCGTAGAGCTGCTCGATAGCCTGCTTTGCTATTCAGAGAGCATTTAGTAAATTTTACGCCGACCCCAATTTATCTAGATCACCAGTAAATCCATAAACTCATTAACCGGTATGGACTCAAGCTTGGACTGGTCCTTGCACAAATCAAAGATCAGGTTCGCGCGTTTTGCCGGGAAACGGGTCGATAGCGCATTTTTGAATTTGCGTTCGAGAATCGGGATGCCCTCCTCGCGTCGGCGTCGATGCCCGATCGGATATTCGACGGCGACCTGCTCTGTGCTGGAGCCATCCTTGAAGAACACCTGCACTGCATTGGCGATAGAACGCTTGTCGGGTTCGTGGTACTCACGACTGTACCGCTCGTCCTCCACGATCTCCATCTTTTCGCGAAGCGCATCAATACGTGGGTCTGCAGCAACATCGTCCTCGTAGTCTTCTGCCACAAGATTACCCTTGATGAGACCAATTGCCGTCATGTACTGGATACAGTGGTCTCGATCCGCTGGATTATTGAGCGCGCCCTGCTTGGAGATGATCCGGATCGCCGATTCATGGGTGGTAATGACCACCCTGTCAATTTCGCCCAGGCGATCCTTGATTTTAGGATGCAGGGTAACGGCGGCCTCCACTGCGGTTTGCGCATGGAACTCGGCAGGGAATGAAATCTTGAACAGTACATTTTCCATCACATAGGACTCATACGGGCGCTGGAACTTGAACTTGTTGCCGTTAAAGGATACGTCATAGAATCCCCAGGTCTTTGCGGACAGGACACTGGGATAACCGATTTCACCTTTCATCGTGAGCAGGGCGAGCCGAACGCCGCGACTGGTAGCATCACCGGCTGCCCAGGACTTTCTCGGGCCGGCATTTGGGGCATGGCGATACGTGCGCAGGCTGGAGCCGTCGACCCAGGCTTGCGACAGGGCATCGATAATCTGCTCGCGGCTGCCGCCCAGCATCTTTGTGACGACTGCAGTGGTTGCAACCCGAACCAACAGTACATGGCATAGGCCGACCCGGTTGAAACTGTTCTCTAGCGCAATGCAGCCCTGAATTTCATGAGCCTTGATCATTGCCGTTAAAACCTCACGAATGGTCAAGGGCGCTTTGCCTTTGGCGACATTGGCGCGGGACAAATAGTCAGCCACCGCCAGGATACCGCCCAGGTTATCGGATGGGTGACCCCACTCCGCCGCCAGCCAGGTGTCGTTGAAATCGAGCCAGCGAATGATCGCACCGATATCCCAGGCGGCCTTGACCGGATCAAGTTCCAGTTGCGTACCGGGCACACGTGCCCCGTTGGGCACGATGGTACCGGGAATGATCGGGCCCAGGTGCTTGGTACATTCGGGGAACCGCAGTGCCAGGAATCCGCATCCCAACGTGTCCATCAGGCAGTTCCGTGCGGTGTTATAGGCCTCGGTACTGGTGATGTCCATCTGGTCTACATAGTCGGCAATATCAACCAGTTCCTGGTCAGGATCCGGGCGTAGGTTTACTTCAACATTGGCACTCATTATTGACCTCAATGTACTAAATGTTTTATTACAAGGTGCTTTCCATATCCTTCCTGACCAATTATTCCCATCAGGATCTTTCACTGATCGGGGTATAGGGACGCACGTCCGGCCCAATGTAATCGGCGTTGGGACGAATCAATCGATTATTGGAACGCTGTTCCATCACATGTGCGGCCCAGCCGGTAACCCGGGACATCACGAAAATTGGCGTGAAGAGCTTGGTGGGAATGCCCATGTAGTTATAGGTCGAGGCATGAAAGAAGTCTGCATTGGGAAACAGTTCCTTTGCATCCCACATGGTGTCCGCGATTGCACACGAAATGTCGTACAGCATGGTGTCACCATTTAACTGCGCCAGCTTCTCGGCATAATCCTTGATGATGGCGTTACGCGGATCGTGAGTAGTATAGATCGCGTGCCCGAAACCCATAATGGTTTCTTTCTTCTTGAGCATCTCCATGACGCCTTCTTTGGCTTGTTCAGGCGTGCTGAACTTCTCAATCAGCGCCATGGCAGCCTCGTTAGCTCCGCCGTGCAAGGGTCCACGCAAAGAGCCGATCGCGCCAGTGACACAAGAATACATGTCCGACAGCGTTGCGGCACACACACGCGCGGTGAACGTGCTGGCGTTGAACTCATGTTCTGCGTACAGGATCAGGGAAGTGTTCATGACTTCCTTATGCAAGTCCTGGGGAGGCTTGCCGTGAAGCATTGCAAGGAAATGACCCCCGATCGAATCTTCTTCGGACCTGGTGTCGATCTTCACACCGTCATGGGAATACCGGTACCAGTAACAAATAATGCCGGGTAGTGTCGCCAGGAGCCGGTCCGATGCCTCAAGCTGGTCATCAAAGGTTGTTTCGGGTTCGAGGTTACCGAGCATCGAAGCCCCGGTGCGCATTACGTCCATGGGATGTGTGTCTTTGGGGATCAACTCGAGTACCGTTTTGAGGTCATCCGGCAATCCACGAAGCGCTTTGAGTTTTTTATTGTAGGCGTTGAGTTCAGTTTGCGTGGGCAGCTCGCCATACAGCAACAGGTACGCGACCTCTTCAAATTTTGCGTTGGCCGCAAGGTCTTCAATAGTGTAGCCCCGATAGGTGAGCCCGGCACCCGCCTTGCCTACAGTACACAGCGCTGTCTCACCAGCGGACTGCCCACGGAGGCCCGCTCCGCCCTGTTTCTTTTCAACCATGATAGTTCCTCTTCAACATTGCATTTGTGATTGGTTAGTTGGTTCCGTCTTTGGCAAACAATTCATCCAGCTTGTTTTCATAATCGTGATATCCCAGGTATCGATATAATTCATCCCGGGTTTGCATGGTGTCCAGCACACTTTCCTGGGTGCCGTTCACGCGTAACTGCTGATAGACATTGAGTGCTGCCTTGCTCATGGCGCGGAATGCTGACAGGGGATAAAGGGCCATGGCAATACCAACACTACCGAGTTGGTCGGTAGTAAACATGGGGGTGGCGCCGAATTCGGTGATATTGGCAAGCACCGGCACCTTGACGGCATCGACTACCTGCCGATACATGTCGAGATCCGTCATGGCTTCGGCGAATATGGCATCGGCACCGGCTGCTTCACACAGCCGGGCGCGCTCGATGACTTCGTCAAGGCCGACCACTGCCAGCGCATCGGTTCTCGCCATAACGACGAAGGCCGGGTCGGTTTTGGCGTCGACGCAGGCCCTGATCCGGTCTGTCATCTCCTCACGACTGACAATCTCCTTGTTAGGCCGGTGGCCACAGCGTTTCTGCGCCACCTGGTCCTCGATATGAATGCCTGCAGCACCTGCCTTGATCATATCCTTGACGGTGCGGGCAATGTTAAACGCCCCACCCCATCCGGTATCAGCATCTACCAGCAAAGGCAGCGAGGTCGCTCCGGTAATACGGCGCACATCCTCAAGGACATCATTGAGAGAAGTCATGCCCAGGTCCGGCAGCCCAAATGACGCATTCGCGACCCCTGCCCCGGATAAATAGATCGCCCGGTAGCCGGAGGCCTCGGCAAGCATGGCAGAATACGCATTAACCGCGCCAACTACCTGTAACGGTTGCTCTTCGTCGATGGCTTTTCGAAATCGTTCGCCTGCTGTCGGCATCAATTGTTCTCCACTACCCGAATTGAGGGCGCACAGTATACCGAAATCGGCACTGGTGTGATGGGCCAGCGTTGTGGATACAGGGAATCGGATGCTGAATCAGCTCAATCCCGCTAAACTTGGCATCTTTATTCTCTGGTCCTTTTTCCTTGTACTGGAAATACCACACCCTTGCCTACAATTGCGCGTCGGGTACATTGCAACACCTGCGACAGGAGCCCTATGCGTTTGCATTGCAAAGCAGCGGTGCGCAAGGCCAAAGGTTCGATATTTTCGGTGCCGATCCCGCTGTACTGATCACTCATACGGCCGGTCAAACCACGGTCCTGCGGGAGGGCCGCCGGTACATCGACAGTATTTGTCCGTTTGAGGCGATAGAGGCTGAAATGGACCGACGCCGGGGCGGCCTTGAGGGCGCTCCCGATCTGCCGTTTACCGGTGGCGCTGTTGGCTACTTCGGTTATGAACTGGCCTACGGATTGGAAAAGCTGCCGCCTCGCAAACCGGACTCGTTAAATGTACCGGCACTGATGGTCGGCATCTATGACTGGTTTGTGCTGGTTGACCATGAAAAACAGTGTGCGACCCTGGTAGCAACTCCGAACCTGTCTGATGGGGAATTCGGGCGCATTCGATCGATCCTTACGCATGCGGCACCTCAATTGGGGACATTTGAACGAACGACGCCCGTCTGTCCCAACCTGACCCGGGCACAATACGACCAGCGTATTGAGAAGATCCATGAATACATTGTTAAGGGCGACTGTTACCAGGTCAATCTCACGCAACGATTTGAAACCACGATCGAAGGCGACCCAATCGGTTTATATGAAGCCATCCTGTCGTCACAGAAGGCACCTTACGCTGCATGCCTGATGGCCCCTGAGGTGCAAGTACAGAGCTTTTCGCCTGAACGATTTGTTCGGGTCGAGGACGGCAGGGTAACGACCCAGCCGATCAAGGGCACCAGGCGACGAGGACGAACCGATGCAGAGGACGCGGCCCTTGCGCTTGAGTTACGCGGCAGTGAGAAGGATCGCGCCGAGAACCTGATGATCGTCGATCTGCTCAGGAATGACCTTGGAAAGTGTTGTAAGCCCGGCTCGATTCGCGTGGAAAAGTTGTTCGAACTGCAATCGTTCCCCAACGTACATCACCTGGTCAGCACCGTAACCGGCGAACTCCGTAATGGCGTGTCTCCCATGGCCCTTTTAAAGGCGGCCTTTCCGGGAGGTTCGATTACCGGTGCGCCGAAAGTCCGGGCGATGGAAATCATCCATGAGCTCGAACCGCACGAACGTGGACCTTACTGTGGGGCCATAGGTTACTACAGCTATAACGGTAACCTGGATACGAACCTCTCAATCCGAACGCTGGTTTACAAGGATGGCAGCATTTATTACTGGGGTGGTGGTGGGATCGTCGCGGACTCGGTTGCCGATGACGAATATGCCGAGTCACTGGCCAAGGTCGACTTCATTCGACGCGCACTTGGGCCGCAGCGCGGTCGATCAAGCGTCGCAGCTCAGCATACTCGTTGGTAGACTCATATTGGGGAAATTGCCTGATGACATTGTCCGGTGCCCGAAACAGGAATCCCTGGTCCGCTTCCTCCAGCATGGTCGTATCATTGTAGGAATCCCCGGCGGCGAAGACCCGGTAATTCAACTGTTTCATTGCCTGCACGGACTTTCTCTTGGGGTCTTTCTGACGCAACTGGTACCCGGCCACACTACCGCTATCCGTGATGATCAGGCGATGGCAAAAAATGGTTGGCCAGCCCAGTTGGGCCATCAGTGGTTTACTGAATTCATAAAACGTATCTGAAAGGATGATCACCTGGTAGCTGGTGCGGAGTGAGTCAAGAAATGCGCGCGCCCCTTCAAGGGGTGATAGCCCTTCAATCACCGCCTCGATATCACGGAGCTTGAGATTATGCTCTGCCAGGTGTCCGAGGCGCTGTTGCATCAGCTCATCATAGTCAGGCACGTCCCGGGTAGTCGCCTTGAGTGCCTCGATACCGGTTTTCTCGGCAAAGGCAATCCAGATTTCAGGGACCAGTACACCCTCAAGGTCCAGACAGACAACATCCATTAACGATCCTTACCCGGCTTGTTTTGACTTTTGTAAACGCGATTGTTTCATGGCGATGACGGAGAGGAAAGCCCTCAATTTCCACCCGTCATTCGGGTTATTTCGATATTGCCGATCAGAATTTCTAATGCCCTGCCTTATTTGCTAGGCTAGCGCGCGAATTCAACGCTGGTCCGGAATAGTGACAGAAACCGCCATGACCGCAGTACTAAAGCCGACCGATGTCCTGCAAGCGGCCTATACGCAGCATGATGCCGCGAAGGTTGCGATATCCTTTAGTGGTGCCGAGGACGTGGTCCTGATCGATATGGCCTGCCAACTCTCCGATGAAGTCCGGATTTTCTCCCTTGATACGGGTCGCCTGCATCCGGAAACCTACCAGTTTATTGAAACCGTAAGGGAACACTACGGCATTGAAATTGAGGTACTGAGCCCGGATGCTGCTGCCGTGGAGCAGCTGGTGAAGGAAAAGGGATTATTCAGCTTTTATGAGGATGGCCACACCGAGTGTTGCGGCATTCGCAAGATTGAGCCGCTTCGGCGACACCTGACGCACCTGGACGCATGGATTACCGGGCAAAGGCGGGACCAGAGCCCAACCCGGGCCGAGGTGCCGCAGATCCAGGAAGACCAGGCATTTTCGGACGAAAGACGCACGTTGATGAAGTACAATCCGCTCGCGGAATGGACTTCTGCTGAGGTCTGGCAATATATTCGTGAGCACAATGTCCCCTACAACAAGTTGCACGATCGTGGGTTTATGAGCATCGGTTGCGAGCCCTGTACTCGCCCGGTTGGTCCTAATATGCACGAGCGCGCCGGACGCTGGTGGTGGGAAGAAGCTACAAAGCGGGAATGCGGCCTGCATGTCATTAACCTGACGGATGACCAGTAACTTGCACATTACCTTCGTCAAAAAAATCCTCGCGACCGGCGAGCCTTGTGCCAAATGTGCAGATGTTCAGGAGAGGCTCGAAAAAGCTGGCCAGTTGGACCAGATTGACAAGATGGTGATTGCCGATGAACGTGATCCGGACTCGGAAGGCATGCAGCTCGCCAGGGACCTGGGTGTCGAACGGGCCCCCTTCTTTGTGGTTGAAAAAGCCGGTGAGGAACCACGGGTTTACACCGTATATTTCAAATTTGCGAAAGAAGTCCTCGGTAAGTCGAGCTCAAAGTCGGATGAAGCCAAAGAGATCCTCAAGGACAATCCCGATCTTGACTTTATCTAGCCGGGCACTTATCGAGCCGGTAACGCCATCCCTTCGAACAGTTGGTCCAGTTCCGCCCGGTTTGAACGTTCAAACGCTTGCTCCACCATCGCCTTGTCGAGGTGTGGTGCGAACAATTCGATAAAGTCGTACATATAGCCACGCAGGAAGGTACCACGTCGGCATCCAATCATGGTGGTACTGGCTTCGAACAGATGATCAGCTGGCAGTGCTACCAGGCCGTCATCCTTTTCGGTATCGAATGCCATCTCGGCGATAATACCAATACCGAGTCCGAGCCGGACATAGGTTTTGATGACATCAGCATCGGTGGCAGTAAACACGACCCTGGGTGACAAGCCACGATGCGAAAAAGCTTCATCGAGCTTGGATCGACCAGTAAAACCGAATACGTAGGTGACAATGGGATGCTCGGCAATCTCTTCGAGTGTGACTTGCCGGACTTCTGCCAGCGGATGATTCTTCGGCACCAGGATACATCGGTTCCAGCGATAACACGGCATCATGACGAGATCGCCAAACAACTCAAGGCCCTCTGTGGCGATGGCAAAGTCCACCGCGCCGTCGGCAGCGAGTTCGGCGATCTGGATCGGGCTGCCCTGGTGCATGTGTAGGGAGACTTCTGGATAGCGCTCAATGAATTCACTGATGACCGGTGGCAGCGCATATCTGGCCTGGGTATGGGTAGTGGCAATTGAAAGGCTACCCTTTTTCTCGTTGCTGAATTCCTGCGCTACCTGTTTGATGCTGTCAACCTTGCGCAGGATCTCCCCCGCCTGCTCAACTATGGTCTTGCCAGCCGGTGTAATGTGCGTCAGGTGCTTGCCACTGCGGGCAAAAATCTCGACGCCGAGTTCGTCCTCCAGGAGCCTGATTTGCTTGCTGATGCCGGGCTGGGAAGTGAACAGGCTCTGGGCCGTGGCCGAGACATTGAGCTCGTGGTGAGCAACTTCCCAAATGTAACGCAGCTGCTGGAGTTTCATGACGCTTCACCTCGACGGGATGCGGACTACCAATATTCACTAATCGTCTAAAAATATCAACAAATATTCTTTTCCAGCATAGATGGATTACCGTACATTGGGCGCAACGCTCGAAAGGAAACCCGATGGAGTTCATTTATTACATAATGGCCGGCGCCGGTGTAGGGCTCGCTGTGGGTTTGACGGGTGTCGGGGGTGGCTCACTGATGACACCGCTCCTGCTCTGGTTCGGGATTCCCCTTCACATTGCTGTCGGTACCGACCTGCTGTTTGCGGCGATCACAAAAAGCGGTGGCGTCGTCGTTCACTCGGTCCAAAAAAGTGTTCGATGGGACCTGGTGGTTTTGTTGGGAATCGGTAGCCTGCCGAGCGCCGGTATTACGATCCTCGCACTCTACTTCCTGTTCGAATCTCCGCAGCAGTATGCCGGTATTATCACATCGACCCTGGGCCTGACCTTGATCCTCACCTCTGCGGCCATCCTGTTTCGTAAGCGGCTCTCTGAAATGGCTGGGCGCAGTCAACACATCAATGAAGCCAACTTGCGCCTATTAACGCCTGTACTGGGCGCTGTGCTGGGCGTACTGGTGACTCTTTCATCGGTGGGCGCAGGTGCCATTGCCACTGCCCTTTTGATGATTGTCTATCCGAAGTTGCAGGGGCTCAGGGTTGTTGGAACCGATATTGCGCACGCTGTGCCATTGACCTTATTTGCCGGCCTCGGCCACTTCTACCTGGGTAATGTTGATCTTATGTTACTGGCGGCACTGCTGGTTGGCTCATTGCCGGCAGTGTCCATAGGATCCCGGCTCGGCAAATACCTGCCGGACCGGTTCATGAAACCGTTACTGGCGACCATGCTGTGTGGGATTGGTATCAAGTTCGCTTTTTTCTAGGGACCCGGGGTGCCCTGGTTGGTTACGCCATGAAGCACGTGGCCAGTGGCTACATACTCGCTCGCGAGGCGGCAATGCTCGGCCTGGTCATCGAAAAAGACATCGGCACCAAACGCCAACAGGAACTCGGCCTTGGTCATACCGCCTAAAAACAGCGATTCGTCCAGCCGGATATTCCACGCCCGAAGTGTCTTGATCACCCGTTCATGGGCGGGCGCTGCCCGGGCAGTGACCAGTGCCGTCCTGATGGGGCTCTGGTCCCTTGCACTGAATTCACTCTGCAGGCGGTGCAGGGCAGCCAAAAACGGTTTGAAGGGCCCTCCCATCAAAGGTTCGTCAGCCGATGCCTTCTCACTTTCAGCAAACGCCTCAAGACCGTCAGATTGGTAGACTTGCTCCGCTTCATCAGAAAAGATCACCGCATCGCCATCAAATGCAAACTTCAGGACGTCGCTGTCCGTCTCGCGCCGCAAGGCCGGCAGGATACTGGCTGCCGCCATACCCTTGTGCAGTGCTTCGCGTACATCATCGGGATTGGTTGACAGGAACAGATCGCATCGGAACGGCACCATATAGCGATATGGTGCAGCGCCGCCAGTAAAAGCCGCCCGGGATATTGGTAAACCGTGATGCTGGATTGAATTGAAGACTCGAAGGCCCGTATCGGCGCTGTTGCGGGATAAGAGAATGACTTCGACCAGTTCCTCGTCCTGCAATGCATTGAGTCGCAACAGCTTTTCCACCAGATGGTAGGCATCGCCCGGCCCCAGTGGATCCGTCTCACGTTCAATCTGGTATTTGGCGTAGGCTTTAAGGCCCTCTTCCTGGTAAACCCGGTCACTTTCGCGGAGGTCAAACAATGCACTACTAGAAGTTGCAATGACGAGTTTATGCGTGGCCTGCTTTTTTGACATGCCAATCCTTGTAAGCTGGTTCATCGGACTACACAATGGCTACTGTAGCAATTATCCCACTAATCACCCGTTATTGAACCGGATCATTCGGTTTTCATTATGACCAAGGAAAATCGGCCACCGGCCGCATCCAAATCTGAAGTCAGCGACTTTCTGGATAAGGTCGCAAAGACTCCGGTTACAAAATCCGCAGGGGATCGCGGCCGGCTCATTTTTGCACTGGACGCGACAGCGAGCCGGGAACCCACCTGGGACTCGGCGTGCCAACTGCAGGCAGAGATGTTCAAGGAAACCGGCGATCTGGGCGGACTGTTGATCCAGTTGTGTTACTACCGGGGCTTTAACGATTTCCATGCAGGTGACTGGTGCCAGGATGCTGATACATTACTTACCCGGATGACTGCAGTACGCTGTCTCGGTGGCCGCACTCAGCTGGGCCGGGTGCTCAATCATGCCCTGAAGGAAGCGCGGCGAAACCCGATTCAGGCACTGGTATTTGTCGGCGATGCGGTGGAAGAAGATGCCGATGCCTTGTGCCATGTCGCTGGCCAGTTAGGCTTGTTGAATGTACCCGTCTTTGTGTTCCAGGAGGGGCGTCTTCCGGGCGTTCGATCCGTGTTCCAGCAGATCGCAAAATT
This sequence comes from Pseudomonadales bacterium, assembly GCA_040880285.1. Classification (GTDB taxonomy): domain Bacteria; phylum Pseudomonadota; class Gammaproteobacteria; order Pseudomonadales; family Azotimanducaceae; genus JANQJA01. The sequence continues at coordinate 53,443 of JBBDIT010000021.1, forward strand.
ATCAGGCGGTGCTTATGCAGCGTTTGATGAGAGTAGCGCCTCGCAACTACGCGCCCTGCTCTCTGCAGTTGCAGTCTTTGCTGCCGGTGGCCGCAAGGCCCTTGAAGACTATAGCCAGAAGAAAGGCGGCGATGTGTTGCTATTAACCCGGCAGTTGAAGTGAGCCCTTGATCAGAGTAGCCCTGATTTTCCTGTTTGCGGTCCTGGCTTTTGTCTCCCTGCGCCTACTGCTCGGTAACAAATCCTTGACCAATCGCCAGTTCGGTCTGGTGTACATTGCGCTGCTGCTGGGGGTCGGGCTCTTGTATCTGGGCATTAGTGGACGACTGCACTGGCTGTTTGGGTTACTGGGTGCTGCCTTGCCGTTTGTGGCAAGAAGCCTGCCGTGGATTGTTCGGCTCGCCGGAATGCGCGCGGCGCTCAACTGGTTTCGCCAGTTCCGTGCCGGCACGTTTGGTGGCACCAGCGCCGGCAGTACCGGATCCACCGGTACCGGCCGGAAGTCGGAACTCAATACCCGATTTTTTGCCATGGTGCTCGACCATGACTCTGGGGCCATGGATGGCGAAATTCTCGCCGGCGCGTATCAAGGCAAGCAGCTTTCGCAGCTTGATCTGATGAGTCTACTCAGTTTGCTGGAAATGGCGCGAGAAGATCCGGATTCTAACCATGTCCTGGGCGCTTACCTGGATCGTCACCACCCTGGCTGGCGGGACCAGGCGGACGCTGGTGCCAGCGGCAGGGAGGAACGGGAGCCGCCTGCTTCCGACGGCGCCCTCAGCGTTAACCAGGCCTATGAAATCCTCGGTTTACCCAGGGGGGCAGACCGGGATCAGGTGCGTGACGCCCATCGGCGCCTGATCCAGAAAGTTCATCCAGATCGAGGCGGTTCGGGTTATCTCGCGGCTCGCATCAACGAAGCAAAGACAGTATTGTTAAAGCATCTTGGCTAAAAAGGGCGCGTCATTGTCCGACCCGATCAATGAAAAGCAATCAGGACCCGCTATCACAACACCGGGCTATGTTGGATTCTGGTTGCGGTTTGTCGCGTTCCTGATTGATAGTGTGCCGGTCTTTATCGTGTTGGCAGTGCTTCTGCCATTGGTAGCCGGTCCAACCGGAGATATTGATCTGACCGACATTTCAGCAGTATTGGCCCGCCTTTCTCTTGAGTCCCTGGTAGTCGCGATTATTTTTCTCGCGTTCTGGATGTACTTTGCCGCCACACCCGGCAAGATGGTGGTCAATGCCTACATTGCTGATGCCAAAACCTTTTCTCGCGCCTCAAACGGCCAGCTGGTAGTGCGATATCTGTGTTACTACCTGAGTACCTTTGTTTTTGGGCTCGGCTTTATCTGGATTGCATTTGATCGGCGCAAACAAGGTTGGCATGACAAAATCGCAGGTACGGTGGTCATCAGGGGTAAGCCGCTGGATCATGCTCCGGATGACCTGACGACTACCTGATGGTGTCACCGCAAGATGTACGCCTGGCATACCTTGAGTTGCGCAACATCCTGGCCATTGACGATCTGCTCACCGACCAGGATCCGCTGTGGTTGCGTTTTGCTGAGCTGGGTATCGAACTCGATGCACTCGAGATTACCGAACTTCGGAAGACGCCGATGGATCCAGACTGGCATATTGTCACCATCAAGAGCCACTTGATCCTCGAGCAAGTGGCGACACTTGCCATTGACGTGCTCGGCTATTTCGCCCTGCCGGATGAGCCGCCCGGAAGCAATGAACCGGCGATTGGAAACCGGTATGCTTCGCTGCTTGCCAGCAATTATTTCAATGTCATCGCATCCGATGAGGTGGAACGCATGCGTCTGCGAGATGCGGTTGCCGATTTTCTGCTGCAATTGCAGTCAACGACTGACCAGGGTCGTAAGTAATTGATGATTAAAGGCTATATATTCGACCTGGACGGCACGCTGCTTGATACCCTTGCCTCCCTTGCCCACTCGTTTAATCGTGCTCTTTCATCCATGGGATATCCGTCGCAGCCAGTTGACAGTTATCGTTACTTCATTGGAGATGGACTACGAAAGGCGGTCGAACGCTGCCTGCCAGTCGAAGCCCGGAATGAAGCCGATATATCAGCTTTTACCCAGGTGCAGCAGGCAGATTACCAGGCTAACTGGCGAAATGACGCGCAACCCTATGACGGGATCGCCGAACTGCTGGTCCAGCTTTCGAGACAAGGCAAGCGCCTGGCGGTTCTGTCCAACAAACCCCATGCATTTGCCTTACTTTGTGTCGATTATTTTTTCCCGGACATCGAATTCGATCTGGTGCTGGGCCACAAGCTCGATGTTCCCCTCAAGCCTGACCCAACCGGGGCACGGCAGATTGCGCGTTGCCTGGACCTTGCTGCCAGCGAAATTGCGCTTATCGGAGACACCTGGACCGATATGAGCACGGCGGTGGCAGGTGGCATGTTACCCATTGGCGCCTTGTGGGGGTTCCGGGATTACGAGGAACTGAAGAATGCCGGCGCGAGGCATATAATCAAGCATCCGTCTGAAGTTATTGCGGTAATCGAAGGAGAGAACTCATGAGCCTGCTCGACCACAATCTGGTAACCAAAAATCTGGACAGCTACTGGATGCCGTTTACACCCAATCGCCAATTCAAGGAAACCCCCCGTTTTATCGTCAAAGCGCGCGGCATGCATTACTTTGATAGTAACGACCACAAAGTCATCGACGGTTCGGCCGGGCTCTGGTGCGTCAATGCCGGGCACTATCGCACGCGCATCAATGACGCCATTGCCAGGCAGCTGGAGGAGCTGGATTTTGCCCATAGCTTCAACGCAGGTCATCCGCTCGCCTTCCACTATGCCAATCGGCTGGTAGAACACTTTCCAGATTCATTGAATCATGTGTTCTTTACGAACTCCGGCTCTGAGTCGGTGGACACCTCCCTCAAAATTGCCCTGGCCTACCACAAGGCCCGCGGCAAGGGTTCAAAGACCCGGCTCATCGGGCGTGAAAAAGCGTACCATGGTATGGGGTTTGGCGGCGTGTCAGTCGGAGGACTGGTGAAGAATCGATCTGCATTCGGTCCCTTGCTGCCAGGCACGGATCACATCAGGCACACGCTGGACGTTGAAAGAAATGCATTCTCCCGTGGTCTACCCAGACACGGTGTGGAGTTCGCTGATGACCTGCAGCGCATCGTTGACCTGCACGGGGCTGACACTATTGCGGCGGTAATTGTTGAGCCCGTGGCGGGCGCTGGTGGTGTCATACTACCACCAGAGGGGTATCTTGCGCGCTTGCGGGAAATTTGTTCCAACCATGACATCCTGCTCATTTTTGATGAAGTGATCACTGCCTTTGGCCGCCTCGGAGCCAGCTGTGCTGCCGGGCGCTTCGGTGTGACTCCGGATATTATGACGACCGCCAAGGGGATCACCAATGCCACGATTCCCATGGGCGCCGTATTGGTCAGTGACGATATTTACAATACGTTTATGTCGGTTGATGAACCCGGTGTAGAACTTTCCCATGGTTATACTTACTCGGGTCATCCACTCGCCTGTGCGGCGGCACTGGCAACCCTTGAAATCTATGAAGAAGAAAAACTGTTCGATCGAGCCAGGGAAATGAACGATCACTGGATGGATAATGCCCTGCGCCTGCAAGGTGAACCCCATGTCATCGATGTGCGTTGTTTTGGATTGATCTGTGCCATTGAAATGGCGCCGCGGGAAGGTGCGCCGATGCAACGTGGTACAGAGGCAGGTAAATATTGTTACGACAAAGGCGTATGGGTACGCAACATTGGTGACGCACTTGTCCTGTCACCGCCACTGATCATTAGTGAAGATGAGATCACCCAGGTGTTCGATACCATTGTCGATGCGGTTCGACATACGCAATAGTTAAAATGCACACATAAGGAAACTCGATGGACCTTAAAGAGAAAGTAGCAGTTGTTACCGGTGGCGCAAGCGGAATTGGTCGTGCCATGGCGACAAGATTCATTGCCGAGGGTGCGCGCCAGGTTGTTATTGCCGACGTCAATGCAGATGGGCTCGCGCAGGTTGCTGACGAAATCGGCGCTCGCGCTATCAGCACGGATGTCAGTAAAGAGCATGAGGTCGTCAACTTGATCCGGACGACCGAGGCAGACTATGGCCAGATTGATCTATTGTGCAACAACGCCGGCATTGGTATCGGGGGCGGCCCTGAGGTACCCACCGATGAGTGGCAGAGAATCTGGGATATCAATGTGATGGCCCATGTCTTTGCCGCCCGCGCGGCCTTGCCAGGAATGATTGCGCGTGGCGAGGGTTACATTGTCAATACCGCATCGGCAGCCGGGCTGTTGTCACAGATCGGTTCGGCACCCTACGCCGTAACCAAGCACGCTGCAGTCGGTTTCGCCGAGTGGCTGGCCATTACCTATGGTGAAAAAGGCATCAAGGTTTCTGTCCTTTGTCCCCAGGCGGTCCGTACGGCCATGACTGCCGGAAATGAAGGTGGCGTGGCCAGTGTCGATGGCATGATGGAGCCGGAAGAACTGTGTGATGCGGTGATGGATGCCCTGGCCAGGGAAACTTTCCTGATCCTGCCTCACAAGGAGGTTTTGACCTATATCCAGCGTAAAGCAGGGGATTATGATCGTTGGATAGCCGGTATGCAGCGCCTGCAGGCCCGCTATACCGGGTAAATTAATGTACCCAGGTTAATGAGTAAGGGAAGCAACAGTTGACGAGACAATAAATCATTCTATAATTCACACCAAGCGCCGATTTGAATTCAGCTTGCGGGCGCTTTATAAATACCGCTAAAGAGAAGGCAAGCCTACTTTAGCGAAAGCTGAGTAGGTTTTTTTTCGCCCGGACCTTCGTAAAGAACGTCAACCAGGGCGACGTGAGGGACAAGATGCCAATCAACATACCGGACGGCCTGCCTGCCTATTCCGTGCTGCAACGGGAGAATATTTTCTGCATGTCCTCAAGCCGGGCAGAACACCAGGATATTCGTCCGATGAAAATCCTGCTGCTGAACCTGATGCCGAAGAAGATTGAGACCGAGATTCACATTCTGAGAATGTTATCGAATTCACCGCTTCAGGTGCGAGTCGACCTGATGCGTATCTCGGACCGGCCTTCGAAGAACACGCCGATTGAACATATGGAACGGTTCTATAAATCCTTCGAAGATGTCCGCGATGAAAAATATGACGGCATGATCATTACTGGCGCGCCACTTGGACAAAAGGACTTCAAGGATGTTGTGTTCTGGGATGAAATGACTGCCATCATGGATTGGACGGTGACTCATGTCACGTCGACCATGTTCCTGTGCTGGGGCGTACAGGCGGCGATGTATCATCTGTATGGCATCGACAAACATATCCTGCCGAAAAAGATCTCCGGTGTTTACCGCCATCACCTGGTGAAACCCCTCTCGCCTATCGTGCGCGGCTTCGACGACGAGTTTGACGCGCCCCACTCTCGTTACGCGGAGGTGCGAGTCGAGGATATCAAGCAGCACGATGAGCTCGAGATTATCGCTCAGTCCGATATCGCAGGTGCTTACATTATTGCACGTAAGGATGGGCGCCAGTTATTCGTCACCGGTCATTCCGAATATGAACCCATGTGTTTGCGGGATGAATATGAACGTGACGTCGCCGCTGGAATCAATCCTGCAGTGCCGGAGCATTACTTTCCAGACGACAACCCCGCCAAAGAGCCAATCGTTACCTGGAAGAGCCATGGCAATCTTTTGTTTGCCAACTGGCTCAACTACTATGTCTACCAGCTCACACCCTATGATGTTTCTCGGATCGGTGACGAGTTGGATGAGACCCACATGCAACTGGCATGATTGACCAGGGAGAATAGAGCAATGGGTAAGAAAATCCTGGTAAGTGGCGCATCCGGTTTTATCGCGGGTCATTGCATTATCGAACTGCTGTCCCACGGTTACGATGTGCGTGGCACGGTACGCGACCCGGGTCGGACCGACGCGTTGCGAGCAACACTTTCCAGATACTCGGATCGCGCTGACCAGGTCGAATTTGTCGAGGCAAACCTGCTGGTGCCGGCATCATGGGAGGCTGCCGCTGAAGGCTGTGACGGTATATTCCACGTCGCCTCACCGGTACCTGTTGTGCAACCGAAAGTCGCCGATGAGGTGATCATGCCAGCGCGTAACGGCACAGTGAATGTCCTGAATGCGGCCAGGAACCAGGGTATCTCACGAGTCGTCCTCACCTCTTCTACGGCCGCAGTGATGAGCAACAATCGAACCAGTGGTGAATACACTCCGGACGACTGGACGGACCTTTCGCAGCCAGGCCTTAGTCCCTACATCCAGAGCAAGACCATTGCCGAACGGGCGGCCTGGGATTTTGTTGCGGAAAAAGGAGACCTTGAACTGGTTACTGTCAATCCGGGTATGGTATTGGGCCCGGCGCTGGAAGCAGACTATGGGTCTTCACTGGAATTGCTGGTCATCCTGATGCGAGGTACCTATCCCCTGCTGCCACGCATCGGTTTTGAGTGCGTTGATGTGCGAGATGTCGCGCAACTGCACCGGCTGGCCTTTGAAACGCCAGCAGCCAAAGGCAATCGTTACCTGTGTGGTAACGGATTCCGCTGGATGTCTGATATCGCGCGTACCATCAAGACCAATTATCCCGGGTTCAACCGGATACCCAGCCGGGAGATGCCCAACTTCCTGGTTAAGATCGCGGCACTGTTTATTAAAGAAGTCGGTCAGTTCGTCAAGGATGTGGACAAGGTCAAGCGGCTGGATCATTCCAAAGCACTCGGCATTGGCTGGACACCCCGTTCAGTTGAGGAGGCCGTGGTGGATGGTGCCCGGAGTCTGTTGGAATTAGGTATCGTCCGTCCGAAACGGACCTGATCGGGAATCCAACTCCGGACACCCACCACTACGATCGATCACACTAGTATCGGTCACACTCAAACGACGAAATTCAAGCGACGAAATTCAAGCGACGAAATTCAAGCGACCAGTTCTGCCGGCTTGAGATCGTAGTCTTTTAACATATCGGCGGCATAGGTGATCTTGCCAGTGATTTCCCGGGGGTCACCGTAACAGAGCCGCAAGCACGCCTCAGCCATATGCTCAACCGGTGTAATGCGCTCTTCGGGGGTGTCTTCCGTCACCAGTTTATGATGCAGTACACCGGGGGTTGCAACCAATCCGGGCGAGATCACGTTTACACCGATACCATCTTTGTACACCTCGGACGCAAGGCCAGTCGTAAATCGCTCCAGCGCGGCTTTGCACATGCCATAAACGGTACCACCACGGCCGCCGGCGGATTTATTCGGATGCAGTGCCGCATGGGATGAAATATTCAGGATCCAGCCACCGCCTTTTTCCTTCATTTTCGGCAGGACCATTTGGGCCAGATGAAACGGTGCATAGACCTGCACTTCCATCATGAGCCGGTAATGTTTTTCCTGGAATGATTCCACTGGAACAAAATAAGTGACCGCCGCATTGTTACAGAGAATGTCTATGGGACCAAAAGTATCTTCGGTTTCCTTGACCAGGTTCTCCCGATGCTCCTTCAATGCAAGGTCACAGCGCACCGCATGGGCTTCACCACCGGCGTCGCGAATGCGTTTCACGACACTGTTGATACTGCCCTCAAGCACATGATCACCTTCTTCCACGGTGCGTGCAGAGACGATGACCTTTGCTCCTTCCATTGCATAACGAATGGCAATGGCTTCTCCTATACCACGGCTGGCGCCTGTGACCACGGCAATTTTACCGGCGAGTACGCCGTCTTTGTTAATTGTAGCTCCCATAATTACCTCTTGATGTTAATGGGCCAAATAAAGTGAAGTCAGATACCAAAGTCCCACGACAGACCATCATGGTAGTGCTTTAGTACGTTCTTCGCGATCAGGATGCGGTGAACCTCATCCGGGCCGTCAGCGAGACGCAAGGTGCGTGCACCCAGATACATACTGGCCAGCGGTGTATCACCGGATACACCCTTGGCGCCAAATACCTGGATTGCCCGGTCGACCACGCGATGATAGGCGGCGGGCACAAACACCTTGATGGACGAGATTTCGGTTCGTGGATCAGCGCCGGATTCCATTACCTCGGCGCAGTGAATGGTCATCAGGCGCGCGGCCTGGATGTCCATATAGGAGTCGGCAATAAAGCCCTGGATAAACTGCTTGGTTTCGAGCTTGCCGCCATGGACCTGGCGCTCGATGGATCGCTTGACCATCAGGTCAAATGCACGCCACATACGACCGATACTATTCATGCAGTGGTAAACCCGGCCAGCGCCGAGCCGCTCTTGCGCGGCCGCGTGCCCCTGGCCTTCACGCCCCAACAGGTTGTCGTGCGGGACGCGGACATCATTGTATTTAATCTCGCAATGGTGGCCGCCTGTATGCCCCCAGACTGGCACACTGCGGACAATTTCGAATCCGGGTGAGTCGGTCGGGACAATGAATTGGGACATTTTCTCGTTGGTACCACCCTTGCCGTCGGGTTCCTCGGTTCTCGCCATGACCAATGCCCAGTCCGCGCGCACCGCATTGGAGGTAAACCATTTATGGCCGTTGATGACCCATTCATCACCATCCCGCACCGCGCGTGTCTGGATTGAGCGAGGATCGGATCCGGCGTTGTCGGGCTCTGTCATGGAAAAGCAGGACTGGGTTTCGCCGGCAACCAATGGCTCTAGCCACTTCTTCTTTTGTTCTGGTGTTCCGTAACGGACCAATACTTTCTGGTTGCCAGAGTTAGGTGCCACCACGCCGAACATGGGAGCTGCCACCCCGCTCCAGGCCAGGATTTCGTTCATATAGGCATGGGCCAAAAAACCCAGGTTGGAACCACCATACTCTTCCGGTAAGTGCGGCGCCCATAGTTTGCGTTCCTTGACCTCGCCAACGATATCTTTCCAGAGTTTCTGTGCGTCCTCGTTGCCACTCCAGCGCTCGGCGATCAGATGTTCGTTGGGAATAATTTTTTTACCGACGATTTCGGCGGTGTCGAGTCGGATCTGGTTAACCTCATCCGATAGATTGGGTATCGGTTGGACTGTCAGGATACTGTCCGGATTAAACGCCATGTATTGCCCCCTCAAATAATATGATCACCAGTGCCCGGGACGGCCTGATAGCAATTTTGTTTACTATTGCCTTCACATTTCATCAGCGTGAAAGCTGCATCGACTATATACCAGCTGCCAGAGGCAGTGCAAAAGCCGGGCCCTTGGCCGTGCGTAAAGTGGGGGAATCTATCGTCAACATCGGCTAGACTAGCGGCTAAAGTCGCCTTGAGCCAAATAAACACGATAAGAATAGAGCCATGGCCGAGTCAGAAGCCGAAAATAACCGCTATCGCATAAACCCATTCAGCCTTCATTATGTCGATGAGGCGCTTGAGCGGGCCTATCTACAGCATGCGCCGGCAGTGGTGACCCGGGGCTTACAACCACTGATTTTTATGCTTGTCCCGTTGCTGTTATTGGTAGCCGTACTAGACTTTAGCGGTGTTATCACAACGCCAGTGGACTGGCCAACAGTAGGACTGTTCGCCGCCATACTGATCTGGCTACTCCTTATGACCAGCGTGGTCAAACGCTTCATTGAACCGTCCCTGATATTGACGTTTCTCGCGTTTGAAGCGGTATTGCTGACGCATGTAGACAGCGATGAAGACCTGCTCGTTTTCCTGCCAGGTTTTATCAACCTGATAATACTTGGACACTTTGTGGGGCTCCGCTTTACCCATGGTCTTGGCACTTCAGTACTGGTCCTCATGATCCTGATCGGAGCGGTCATCGAGAAGGACCTGGATCTTTCGATACTTGGCCATGCGTCCTTGTTCCTGATTCCCGCGTTGGTCGTGGCCTCGTCAGTTGGCTACACGATTGATAAGCAACGCCGGCGCCTGTTTGCTCAAGTCAGCCAGATGGCCTCGGAGCGAGTAGAGCATGAAAAGATGGCATTGCATGACCCGCTGACTGACCTGCCGAACCGAAGTCTGCTACGCGAACGGATGGAACAGTCAGTTGCACGTGCGAAACGCCAGAATGGCCAGTTCGCCGTGCTATTCGTGGACCTGGATGACTTCAAAAGCGTCAACGACAGTTACGGTCATGGCATTGGCGATAAGGTCCTGCGTGCGTTGGCTGACAATTTGTTAAAGCAGGTACGGGGTGAGGATACGGTTGCCCGCCTCGGTGGCGATGAATTTGTCATCCTGTCAGAGCAGGTTATTGACGAGAATAGCGCCCGGAAGGCCGCTGACCGTATTCAAAAAGCCATTTCCCAACCCATCGTGATCAACTTGAAAGAGCGTGGCGATGAAATCCATATCAACGTCACCTGCAGTATCGGTATCTCACTGTGCCCACGGGATGGCGATACCCTTGATGATTTGATCAGCCGTGCCGACCATGCCATGTACACCGCCAAGCGCGGCGGGAAAAGTACGGCGCGCTTCTTTCGTGACAGCGAGTCAGCCAAAAGCGCCGAACTGCCTGCCCGGTGACGCTGGTTTCCGATATTATCCTGCCAATCTTCGGGCTGGTGATTCTCGGCTTTGTCGCCGGTAAAGTCGGTTGGATCAAGACCACTGCGATCGAGGGCCTGTCGACATTTGTATTTACCTTTGCTATTCCGGTGATGCTATTTCGCAGCATTGCCCTTGCGGACCTGCCGGAAGACATACCATGGGTATTCCTGTCTGGTTACTATGGTGCCACCCTGTTGCTGTTTGCGGTCACCCTCATAATCGGACGCCTGCTACAACTCGATGGAGTTGCAAGCAGCATCTTTGCCATGAGCGCGTCCTACAGTAACGTCGTCTTGCTGGGCATTCCGCTGATCGTTGCGAGCATGGGAGATGATGCCAATGTACCGCTGTTCATTATTATCTCAACCCATGCAGCGGTAATGTTCCTGATCACGACTTTCTGCGCCGAAACCGCCAGGGGAGACCGGCAGAATCTTGCAACCCTGCCGTACCAGACTCTGCTGGTCCTTGCGCGGAACATGATTGTGGTGGGACTCGTACTTGGTCTTGCGGTGAACTTATCCGGACTGGCATTACCCCGAACCCTTGACAACATGGCGGCGTATCTCGGCAGTGCTGCCCTACCCTGCGCGGTCTTCTCGATGGGCGCTTCTATCAGCCAATACAGGATCAGCGGTGACCTACTGAAAATATCCCTTGCGATTGGTCTGAAAAACCTCCTCCACCCCTTACTGGTCTGGTTAGTATGTAGCCAGCTCCTCGACTTGCCTGCCAGCTGGACCGCAGTTGCAGTCATTCTGGCCGCTTGCCCATCGGGTATCAACGCTTACCTTTTCGCCAACCGCTACCAGGCCATCGTGCCATCAACGGCAACGGTGGTTGTACTGTCGACACTGATTTCTATCCCGGTGTTGAGTCTGGTTCTTTTCCTGATGGTCAAGGGAGTCTAGATCGAATCAACCAAACCAACGCGCCCAGCCGTATGAGATGTTGATCACGCAGGGAGAAGTCCTGCTCGAAGTTGAAGAATATGATGATTACTTGCAGGCTATGCCAGGACCTGGCCCAGCGTTATAGTATCGTGTTGGATCGGGTGATTCCGATTCGACCGTTACTTTCGAATTAACCGCAACAATTGAGGTGGATAGTATGACACGCATTCCTTTGGTTGAAACAGGCGATGCGCCCGAGAACGTCCAGAAAATTTACGAGCAGCTTCAGGGAAAAGGAAGCGTACTGAATGTAATGAATGAATCGCCCTCATTTTCCTAGAGACTTCCAAGCTTCATAAAATAATTCTTCTCGTAGTCGACAGGAGACAAGCTTCCATTATTCCCATGGCGACGTTTGGCATTGTAAAACAGTTCGATGTAATCGAAGACATCCAGTTTTGCCTCATCTCGCGTCTTGTAGATCCGGCGCTTGATGCGTTCTCGTTTTAGTAGCTGGAAGAAGCTTTCGGCAACTGCATTGTCGTGGCAGTTACCCCTGCGACTCATGCTCGCTTCGAGATTGTTCGCCTTCAAATAGCTGCGCCACTCCGCACTGGTGTATTGAACTCCCTGGTCTGAGTGAACGATGACCTTCTTATTGGGACGTCGTCTCCATAACGCCATCGTAAGCGCATCCATAACCACCGTCGTCGTTATGCGCTGCTGCATGGACCAACCCACGATCTGTCGAGAGAAAGCGTCCAGGACCACGGCCAGGTACAGCCAGCCCTCGTATGTGCGGAGTAGAGTAAGAGACAGAGCGTAGTCGAACTATTTCTCTGTCTCTCCTCTCCGAACCGTACGTGCACCTTTCAGCGCATACGGCTCTCCACTTAACAGTGACTGAGCGCCATAGCGACATCAGCAAATTGAGAAGTGACCGTGTTGCGATCTTCCAGACTGAGATAGGGATTGGAATCTGGTAGTCTCCAGCGAAACTGCATCTTACGACTACCGACGAGTCGAGTCAGAACAGCGCCGTGAAGATGACCTCTGTTCGTCTTACCGAACAGAACCCAAATTTTAGCTTGCCCAGGAGCCGGACGTTTACACCATTTACGCAACAAGGATTTGATACGCGAACGGTATTTACGTGCCAGCCAATGCGCAAGCTTCCAAAATACAACCTGATCTATGTGACTGTAGATTTTAGCAGTGTAGTCAGTGTGCTGGTAGAAGGCTGCCCAACCCTTGAGTTTACGGTTGAGAGCTTCGACCATATCAATTTTGCTGGTGCTGTGGTTGCCAGACAACATCGAACTGAGACCAGCTGCGAAGTTCTTCGCTTTCTCTCTGGGTATCGTTGAGACCACACGCATCGTACCTCTCGGTCCACGCTTACGGATTAATCGATGTCCCAGAAAGACGAAGCCGTCGTTAACATGGGTGACGTGCGTCTTATCCATATTTAACGTCAGTTTCAGCCGGTCTTCCAAAAATACACGGCATTCATCACGGATAGCTTCAGCCTCAGCCTTGCTGCCCTTGACGATGACAACGAAGTCATCGGCATATCGACAATAAGAGACAGCGGGTTTCCACTGCCTGTTTTCGGCGATAGCGGGTGCACGACCAATTTTGATGCTGTGATTCCAGTACCAACGATCCTTCCGAGCCTTCTTGCTGAGATATTTAGCCTCAAGATACTGATCGAACTCATTGAGCATGATGTTCGAGAGTAATGGGGATATAACCCCACCTTGTGGCACACCTTCGTTCGAGGCCCGGAACAATCCCCGGTCAACATGTCCTGCTTTGATGATCTGCCAAAGCACATTCAAAAAGCGTTGATCGCTAATTCGCTTGCGTAGGCATTTCATCAAAAGACGATGATGAACGGTATCAAAGTAACTGGAAAGATCTCCTTCAATGACCCAGCGCCCCTTGGTTTCACTAGAATCCGTCAGTTGTAACTTCACTGTTCGGATAGCATGGTGAACACTGCGCTCCGGCCGGAACCCATAGGAGAGACGATGAAAGTCGTTTTCCCAGATCGGTTGCATAACCATCAACATTGCACGTTGCACAATGCGGTCACGCAGTGTTGGTATCCCCAGCGGACGCTGTTTACCGTTTGGTTTCGGAATGTAAACCCGTCTGGCCGGATTGGGTTGATACCTGCCCGCCAGAAGTTCCTCTCGGAGTTCCAGAAGATAGGCGTCCAATCCATAGATGAGAGATAGCCGGGTCATACCGTCAATACCCGGTGAATTTGCACCAGGGGATGACAAGGTAATCTCAGCCGCCTCTCGCAACCAGTCGGGATGAGTTATCAGGCGCAGCAGACGATCTACTCGTCGAGCAGGATCATTTGCCGTCCACGTTGCGAGCTTGCGTTGCATTTCCCTGATTATCAAAGGTCTTCACCTCATTACTGTCAGATAGTTTGCAAATGCAAACCTGTCAAGCTGCCCCCCTTCGCCTTGTAATGGGCTTTCCCCATCGCCGACTACTACGAGAGCTCCGCCAGTCTGTTCATCATCGGGGTCGTGCTCCCTTAACATTTGATACAGACCTTCCCCGGTTCATCTATCTGGACTCAAACAAGTTGGTGAGGCTGCCAGTCGCAATCTTTAACCTTGCTTGCTGCAAGATGGCACAAGAGGCAAATCGAACTGTGTTCAACTTGCTACCCCTCAATACCGCATACATATCGATATTAATTCGCGAGAGTGACGACATACTTGTCCATCCCTCCATTCTCGTGCACTGCTTGTAAGTTCGCGTAAGCAGTGGTGACATTTCAACCCATAGATACGGATTAACTGGTTCGTGTTCCTCAACCTTCCAACTCTCAGCCTGGAGGATCATCTTGGCTTAGCGAACTCGCCTCAATCCCCTTTGTCAGCGGGTTACATCACCCCATCAACACACAACGGGTCACTGCCGCTCAGGCTCGTGCGTGCCCACAGCGGCACGCAGTCTTGCTTCTTGGCTCCTGCCAAATAAAGCAAGTATTCCAGATAGACTTGTGGCTCAGTTATTAACCTCCTTGTCGCCCTGAGCTCCGGGCACACTATAAGTGATGTCAGTGACCCAGAGCTGGTTCGGCTTCTCGACTTCAAACTGCCGCTCGACCAGGTTCGGAGCCACAGCAGCAGGTTTGCCGCCATAGTGATTCCTGCGCCGGTATCCCCGCTGTGACTGGATTCCTGCGGCCTTCATGAGCCGATGGACCCGGTTCTTCCCGCAAGACTCTCCTGCTGATTGCATGTCATCGTAGACCTTCCGGTATCCGTAAACAGCACCACTCTCAATCCAAAACTGCTTGATAAAGCCCAGGAGATACCGATCCTCCTGTTCTCGCTTGCTAAGCGGCTCCTTGAGCCAGGCATAGAAGCCGCTGTGGTGAACACCGAGAACATCGCACATGAGTCTTACTGGGAACCGGTGCAAACGAGCTTTCATGAACGCGTATTTTTCTTTGACTCGCCGGCAAAGAACATGTCTGTTGCATTGACAGGTTGAACCTACAACGGCCTTTTTTAGAATGTCACGCTCCTCTTCACTTCGTCGGAGCTCGGCACGTAGTTTGAGAATTTCTTTCTTTGCGTCAACCAGATCTCTTTCGGCCTGATCTGAAGTGGATGGTTGAACAGCCTTGATCCATTTGTAGAGGCTATGTGCAGAAACATCCAGGCGTTCTGAAACTTCGGCCACGGAGTGACCCCGCTCCAGCACCTGGCGAACGGCTTCTTCCTTGAATTCGAGTGTATAGCGTTGATTGCTCATATGACTTCTCCTATGCTTAAAGATTACCGCAGAGATGTCCACAAGAGCGTGGGAAGTCCATTGTAACGCTCAGAGGTGTCTACTAAAGTGGGGGCGATTCAGTAGCTGATGCTCCTGCCATCCCCGCCGATCATGTTGCCATTGGCGTCATAGCTGTAGCTGATGCCACCCACGCTGGTGACCGCATGCGGGCGTACCGTGCTGCTGCCGTAGTGGTAGGTGGCACCGGATTGCAGGTTGGACTTGGTCTTGATGTTGCCGGCGGCATCATAGGTCAGGGTCAGGTTGTTGGCAGTGGCGGAACTGGTGGCGGTGAGCCGGTTCAGGGCGTCGTAGAAGTACGACTCCGTGAAGTTGTTGGTGTAAGTGGTATCACTGCGGCTGGTCAGGTTGCCGAGCTCATCAAAGCTGTAGGCGAGGTCCTGCAGCACACCACTCAAACTGACGATGCTGTTCAGGTGGCCGGTGTCGGCGTCAAAACCACGTTGGGACGTGAGCCCGCCGATCACTTCTTCAGTGACATTGCCGCGCGCATCGACGCTCACGATCTCGTGGTATTCATGATCCTCATAGGCGGAGTTGGCGGCTTCGATGGTACTGATAGCTGATAGCCGTAGCTACTGAGTCTTGCTACGGCTCGATTTCCGCGCGAGATTCCTTGCTCAATTTCGATGCGAATCGGAGTCGCTCTATTAACCTTGCACACTCAGACAAGTCTGTCTCACAGGCTACAGGGACCCAAACGCGACTCCTGCCCGCGAGACTATTGATGTAGAAGGCCAAATCATTCTTCTTGAAGAAGGCCTTAGTCGCTTCAAAGCGATCCGGCGCTATGTCGTAGACTGGATACACTTCAATGGTTTCTCGATCCTCAGCAATACAAGTCATCTCGACAAAAAAGAATTGGGAGGAAACGTCTTTGGATTCAGCGATATTGAACCTGATTCGATCATGAACTTTGGCGCCCGAAAATGCTTCTTCAACCTCCAAGAGCCGAGATTCTCCTCTTGAGTCTTCACTTACTAGTCTCCCCACAAAATTCCTGGATTCGCAACCCTTCTCTATGTCATTAGTAGGACTGCAGCCAGACGCAAGAATGGAAGCGATAATGACTGCCGAAGATACAAGTCTCATTGGCCCACCTCATGCATAAGATGATCGGCACGGTGTGGTTCACCAAAATGGGTTTTCATGAATGCGTTTGTTGCTCTAATCACAGTAGTCTCTGAATGGAACTCATTGAACTGAGCCGCATGAAAAATTTCATGAACCAGTATGCGTTCTAGCGAGAACTTGACTTGTATTCCTGCAACGTCGGGGCTGACATCCAAGGATTTCTCAAAGGCTGCCAAGGCCTCCTTTCCCCATACGTGGTCGGGGTAGTCGATCCCAATAGTCGTATACGAGAACTTGTCATATGACATTGATACGGAGATCGTGCCTCCGTACTCTTGCGAGGGACCGTCAACCCATTGATACTTTAATGGCCCTCCATTCAACCGCTCGGCCGTGGCCTCAATCTTAGCGAACTCCTCGATCTTCCGGAGTCGCTTCAGCGTGTCCTCAAGCCTTGCATCTCTCGTTTGCTCAGCCTCCCCATTCACAGCCTGTGCCAGCGCCGCGGTCATCGCACCATTAGCAAACTTGCCAACAGAGACTTCCGAGATGGTACCACCCAGGATGGCAGCAGAGATAACGCGGCCGATGCGCTGACCAGCCTCGATACCCTGGGAATAGTTGTTCACATTGATGGCCTTCGTCAGACCGGCGCTGATAAAGCCATGGCCGAACTTGCCGCCTTGCAGTACTGAAATCGTGCCACCCGCGACGCCGTGCGCTGCTGCGGCCATACCGCTCGATAGATCGGCGCCGCCTATCCCACCAAAAATGGCACCTGAAAACGCCCCCATGACCGCGCCTTTCAATGTCCCGGTACTGATCGCGCCGCCAACAAAACCTGCCGCCGCACCGCCGACAACACCCGCGCCTATAGTCCCCAGCCCATAGGTGCTTGCGGCCCAGGCACTGGCGATACCAAACGTGTAAATCGAGGCGATGATCCCGATCACCGGCTTCAGGATCTTATCCCTGAACTTCGTCCAGGCACTGAACCCGCTCGGATCGGTATAACTGAGCGGATTGTTGAACACATAACTGTAGCGGTTGTAGCTCTGGGTGTTGCTCGGCGCCTGCACAATCGGGTCGGCAGACAGGAACCGCCCCAACCGCGGGTCATACACCCGCCCGTTCATGTGAATGAGCCCCACCTCGTCCATATGCTCGTGGCCGGTGTAGCCGCGTTTGGTGTTGTTGCCATTGAACGTGGCGAGTTCGGTGGTGGTGAAGTTCCCCCCGTTGCTCTTGCGTCGCAGCCCGAACGCATCGAACCCGAACCCCTGTACCTCGCTGTAGCCGGTGTCGCGGTTAACGAGGGCATAGGGGCTGCCAAGGTGATCGGTGAGGCGAATGAGTTCGAGCCGGCCACCACTTGAGGTGGTGGTCAAGAGCACATTGCCGATGTAGCGCTTGGTCTCAACCAATCCGCCGGGTTTGCTGATGCGCTCCACCGTGCCGAGGTACAGCGTGGTGGTGGTGCCACTGCCGTTCGTGTCGGTGCGTTTGAAGCGGCTGCGGTCCGGGCCATACCAGAACGCCGTGGTGTGGCTGCCCTTGCTGATGGTGGCGGGTTTGTCGAAGGTGGTGTAGGTGATGTTGCGGCCATCACCCGTGAGCTGGTTGCCATTGGCGTCATAGGTATAGGTGAGGCCGCCGACGCTGGTGACCGCATGGGGGCCTGCATTGCCAGCGCCATAGTAATAACTGGCACCCCCCTCGACGTTGGATTTGGAGGTGATGTTGCCGGCGGCATCATAGGTCAGGGTCAGGTTGGTGGCAGTGGCGGAACTGGTGGCGGTGAGCCGGTTCAGGTCGTCGTAGGTGAACGACTCCATGAAGTTGTTGGTGTAAGTGGTGTCACTGCGGCTGGTCAGGTTGCCGGGCTTGAGCCTTGTTTGCCTGTACTACGAGAGTGCGGCTAAGATGGCAGTCTGACCCCCGAGGTTTTTCTTGAGGGTCCATTTCTTAATCTAGTTTCTCCATTGCCCCAGATAACAATACGAAATCTTGGCCGTCTCCGTAACGATCACAAAAGAAGGCCCTTGATTTATACTCAAGAGCATATATTTGACCTTCCGCTAGCTCATAAAAGCTTGAGAGATCAATGGTTGAAATAGCGCTGCCTCCAACAGGGACAAGTCTTACTAGAATCGCATTTTTAGCATTTGTCACCATACTAGGCTCGATCAATTTGTACTTTGATCGCTCTGTCGCACCCACCGCTCTCAACAGAAAAACGTTTTCATTTAAGTTGCCAGCATAAGGAAAGGATGTGTTTTTGATGCATACGGCCTTATCAAACTGATTCTCGAAATGAAGCGCAACGCAACGGCCGCTTTCGCACTCAACAGAAATAATTTCAACTCTCACGTCAGCGATTTTTTCAGCCCGTGATACACAACTGGCAACTGACACAACAAGAGATAGAATTGCTATTATTTTCATAGAACCCCTCCACTTAACAGTCGGTTGCTCTGGTGTACGAAGCACAAGCATAGCTGGAGGCGTTGTTACTCGTAACAGACCAACCTGAACTACCAGCGAGAACTCGTGCACCTGCTCCGCCATAAGCTATTGACCCCTGAAAATACTCGTGGCCAAAACCTGCCAAGTGAGCGGCTTCGTGAACAAGTAACGCAGAGAAGTAAGTTCGATTACTTGTTACCGATGGGTTGTAGAAAATCGTGTCGGGATGAGCAGCTTGACTCACCCAAGCCCCAACCGTATCGCCCTCCGCTAAGCGAGTGGCGATATATGCGGGGTCTCCAACGGTGATCGTTGCTGTTGATAGCTCTACACTGATACTGGACAAGTTGGCATCCAGGTCAGCCAAATTTGAAGCCGCGTCAGCACCGAAATATTTTGTAATGCTCCGCAGCGCTCCTCTTTTGCCTTCCATTGCTTTAGATACCACACCTCGTAGCTTTTCTATGCGCTTGATACCCAAGGCTCTAGCTTTTTCATTTTCCTTCTGCGCATTGTTCGTTTGCTCAGCCTCCCCATTCACAGCCTGCGCCAGCGCCGCAGTCATGGCACCATTTGCAAACTTGCCACCGGAGACTTTCGAGATGGTACCACCCAGGATGGCAGCAGAGATAACGCGGCCGATGCGCTGGCCAGCCTCGATACCCTGGGAATAGTTGTTCACATTGATGGCCTTCGTCAAACCGGCACTGATAAAGCCATGCCCGAACTTGCCGCCTTGCAGTACTGAAATCGTGCCACCCGCGACGCCGTGCGCTGCTGCGGCCATACCGCTCGATAGATCGGCGCCGCCTATCCCACCAAAAATGGCACCTGAAAACGCCCCCATGACCGCGCCTTTCAATGTCCCGGTACTGATCGCGCCGCCAACAAAACCTGCCGCCGCACCGCCGACAACACCCGCGCCTATAGTCCCCAGCCCATAGGTGCTTGCGGCCCAGGCACTGGCGATACCAAACGTGTAAATCGAGGCGATGATCCCGATCACCGGCTTCAGGATCTTATCCCTGAACTTCGTCCAGGCACTAAACCCACTCGGGTCTGTATAGCTCAGCGGATTGTTGAACACATAACTGTACCGGTTGTAGCTCTGGGTATTGCTCGGTGCCTGTACAATCGGGTCGGCAGACAGGAACCGCCCCAGCCTCGGGTCGTACACGCGCCCGTTCATGTGGATCAGCCCCACCTCATCCATATGCTCATGGCCGGTGTAGCCGCGTTTGGTGTTGTTGCCGTTGAAGGTCACGAGTTCGGTGGGGGTGAGGTCGCTCCAGTCGGTATCGCGCCTGAGCCCAAAGGCATCAAAGCTCATGCCCTGGTTCAGGCTGAAGCCGGTGTCGCGGTTGACCAGGGCATAGGTGGAGCCCAGGTGATCGGTGAGTTTGATCAGCTCGACCTTGGCAGCGGCGGTTGAGGTGGTGACGATGATGTTGCCGAGATAACGCTTGGTCTCAATGACCCCGCCCGGCTTTTTGATGCGCTCGATGTTGCCGATGTAGAAGGTGGTGGTGACCTGGCCACCACTGGTGTCAACGCGCATAAAGCGGTTGCGGTTGGGGCCGTACTTGAACGCTGTGGTGTGGCCACCTTTGGTGATCGAGGCCGGTTTGTCGAAGGTGGTGTAGGTGATGTTGCGGCCATCACCCGTGAGCTGGTTGCCATTGGCGTCATAGGTATAGGTGAGGCCGCCGACGCTGGTGACCGCATGGGGGCCTGCATTGCCGGCGCCATAATAATAGCTGGCACCCCCCTCGACATTGGATTTGGAGGTGATGTTGCCGGCGGCATCATAGGTCAGGGTCAGGTTGCTGGCAGTGGCGGAACTGGTGGCGGTGAGCCGGTTCAGGTCGTCGTAGAAGAACGACTCCGTGAAGTTGTTGGTGTAGGTGGTATCACTGCGGCTGGTCAGGTTGCCGAGTTCATCGAAGCTGTAGGCGAGGTCCTGCAGCACACCACTTAAGCTGACGATGCTGTTCAGGTAGCCGGTGTCGGCGTCAAAACCACGTTGCGACGTGAGCCCGCCGATCACTTCTTCAGTGACATTGCCGCGTGCATCGACGCTCACGATCTCGTGGTATTCATGATCCTCATAGGCGGAGTTGGCGGCTTCGATGGTGCGGTACTGGTAACCGTAACTGTTGTAGGCGAACTGGCGCCCCACCGCATGGGCTGAACTCGTCGTGGCATCGAAGGCCTGGAACACGCGGCCATGGGCATCGTAGGTGGTGGCAGCGGTAAAGGTGCCTTCACCGGCAATGTCGGTGTCGACACTGGCGAGGCGGCTGAAGCTGTCGTAGTGGAAGGTGCGGGTAATGTCCGCACTGCCGGCGCCACCGATCTTGATGTCTTCCTGGTACAACTGGCCGAGGGCGTTGCCACCGACATCGTAGATCCAGGCGGCATCCCCCACGGTGCTGGTGCCGATCGTGTCGATACGGGACACCATGCGCCCGAGCTTGTCGTAGGTGACCGTGCTGGTCTGGCCCTTGGCGTCGGTCTGGGTTTTGAGTTCACCAAACGGGGTGTAGGTATAGCTCCAGTTACCCTTGTCCGGATCGTTCATGGCGGTCTTGCGGCCCCTTACATCGTAGCTCATGGAAGTGATGACGTTGCCGGGCGCGGTGACCTGTTTCAGGTTGCCCTGGGGCCAGTACTGGTAGGCCAGTTGGCCGCCCAGGTCATCCATCACGTGCACCAGTTCACCCAGGCCGTTTCTGGCCTCGGTGTGGGTCTGGCCGAGGACATTGGTGGTGACGGTCTGGAAATCGTCATTGCCATCGTAGCTGGTGGTGGTGGTTGAGCTGTCGGCATGGGTGATGCTGGTGACCCGGCCCAGGATGTCGTAGCTGAACGTGGTCCAGTAAACACTGTCGCCATCGTAGTAGGGTTCGGACTTGCGTTTGATGCGGCCGACGTTGTCGTATTCGGTGTCGACCTGAACAAAGGTGCCATCGAAACCTTCGACCGCAGTGCGCAGCTGACGGCCCAGCACGTCAAAATAGGCGCGCGCGCGCGGGGCACCGGCGCGCTCGGTCTCTGTCATGTACACCGCCGCGCCGGGCGCACCGCTGCAATATGAACTGCAATCAATAAAGGTGGTATGGCTGCTGCCACCGCTGTGGTTGCGCTCGAAATACTGGCGGCCCAGACTGCCGTAGCGGACATCCATCACGTTCTCGTTGATATCCAGGATCTGGGTGGGTTGACCCAGGCTGTTGCGCGTGGTCACCACATCAAAATCACGGCCATAGGCATCGGTTTTGTAGTCGACATACTGGCCATCAACGTCATACACAAACGTGGTGGTGCGGCTGTCAAAGCCACTGGCACTCACCGTTGCGGTCAAGCGGTTACCGTAGCTGTCGTGGGTGTAAGTGGTGGTAAGGGTGAGGGCAGAGATATCGGGTTCGATAATCTCCTTGGTCAGGAAGCCGGTTGTCGTGTTGTACTCAAAGGCGGACTTGCGCGTCTCGCTGCTCGCGCCACGCTTGTGCACTACCGTCGTATCCTTGAGGCGGCCGTCAACCAGTTCGAAACCGCCGCTGCTGTAGTAGGTATTGGTGGTGTTGGTTTCGAAGGTCGCGCCCGGGGCATGTGTGTTCGGACCATCCGTGGTTTTGACGTTCATGGTGAGCACGTTGCCGCAACCATCCTGGGTCATGGTGGTGGTCACGGTCTTCATCAGTGACTCATCGGCGAGATCATAGAGTTTCTCAACGCTCTCACTGACATAGGGCCGATGGGTGCTGCCCGCACCGCACGCGGTTGCAGTGTAGGGCGCGAGTGTGTTGGTGGCCTCGGAGAGTTTGTCGCCGCTGAATTTGACGACGGTGGAGAGCGGCATGCCGGTGAACGGGAATTCCTGTTTGTAAGTGGTGGTTGTGATGACGCCGGTCTGCACATCGGTGCTCGACACCTCGCGGAAGCCCAGAAAGCCGCGCCCGCCCGATTGGATTTTGGCGCCTTTATAGCCATAGGTAACACTGCTCTTGGCGCTCGCGTTGCTGGCAATCGGAGCCGATGAAGCGACTGCACTCACCACATAGACCGAGCTGTTCAGGTCAAAGACGGGAGAATTACCCCAGTCCAGTCCGTTCGCGTCGGTGTCCTTGGTGTAAAGGCCGGTTGCGCTCGGGTCCAGCAGCGACTTGTAGGTGATGTCGGTTTCAGCGCCTAGGCCGTTGGTGATGCGCGTTATCCGCTTGTCCGGGCTGAACGCCGAGTTTGCGCGCCTGATGTCAATCTCCGGCGTGCCAGCAAAGTGAAGGTCGACAATGTCATCGCGACCATCCCCATTGATGTCCATCATCAGTATATGGTTCTCGTCCTCGTCACCCCAAAAACCGGAAGCAACTGTAGACGCGGTGCCAAAACCGGAAGCGTGGTCGTAGAGCCTGACACGCACCTGGCCGTCGTCGAAGTAGACAAGGTCCATCTGCCCGTCACGATCATAGTCTGTAAACTGGATTCGCTCGGCCGCATCAGCATTCGGTAAGACGACCGTAGGGCCATTCTGCAGCGTCTTGCCATCGCTGATGAACGCCTTCCAGGTCACCTCATCCGACTGCCGGTGCATCACATCGGTGTACCCATCGCCATTGAGGTCAACAACGCGAAAGTCTTCAGGCGAGAACGTGTCGACAATTGAGCTGTGTAGCAGCTTGACCTGGGTTAGCGTTGACGAGCCACTCGAGGTGACGACTACCCAGCGGTAGTACTTGTCGGCAGAAGAGCACCATTCAATCTCATATTCGATACATTCCTGAATGATGTGTGCCAGATAGTCAACATTGCCATCGCCGTTGACATCCATGGCGAAACTCTTTGAAAGGTCGAGGTATGAGATGTAGAACTGAGGTGTGTCTACCCCAGACAGGTAAAGCGAAACGGGTGAGCCAAACTCATAGGGGTTGGTGCCCGTAGACGGCTGCAGGTACCGTACCTTCAAGGCTTCGTCAATGCCCCAACCGTAGACCATATCGGTCAGGCCATCGCCGTTGGCGTCAATCGCTTGTATTCTTGTACCGGCGCCCGAGGTACCGGTCGAGGGTACCCCTGTCGAAATTGCGGTTGAAGATAACAAGCCGGAAGTCGTTGCCAGCTTCACGCGCCAATAGCCTGACGCCGGATACAGCAAATCCTGCAGTCCGTCACCGTTGTAATCCATCAAGTGCCAGGATTCCGGGTGAGTGTCGCTCAAAGACAGCGTCTCACTTCTCTGCACCAAGGTTGTTCCGTTCGAGATGCGAACCCGCATTGTCGAGTTGTCGACGAACACCAGGTCGGCCAATCCATCGCCATTGACATCGCCGACCTTTGAGCCCGCATAGTTTGTTGTGAAGGATGAAGTGGTTGCCGAACTGAATCCCTGGCCCACATTGGCCCAGGTAAAGGTCGTCGCTGGGTAGCACGTATACCCCGAGCCATCGCATTCCTCGATGGCGGTCAGCTGTGACGTGCCATGCGGTGATGAATACTGGTAGCTAAGGTTGTATGTGCGCAGCGCCGAGGCGTTGGCATTGGTTGTGATTGACGCAAGGCGCTTGGTGGTCTCATAGGCTGACCCTGCGATAAAGCCACTGCTGGTGTCGCTTCGGCTTTCGTAGCTGAATTCAACGCTATGATTGCCCTGCGAGTACTCAATATCCGAGATCAGTTTTTCGCCATCTCCAAAATCTGTGTAGGAGAATGTGATCTCGTTGCCATTTGAGGAACTGTCCACAATTGTGGAGACATGCCAACTCAGAATGGTGGTTGAGTCGGCGCCGTTGGCTACGTTACGAGAGTTGGTGGTTGCGTCATCATCGCCATACTTCCAGATCGTGCCATCCTTCCGGTGCACTTCGAAATAGCTAGGCCCGTTGCCTGTGGTACCGTAAGAGAAAATCTCTGCGTATGAATCAATCTCGGTTCTGTATTCCGTGCCGCTCGCGCCATAGGTACCACTAACTGCAACCAGTTTCTGTCCATCGAGACAGAAGCGATCTGACGATGTCAAATTGATGGCGCTGGTTGCATTGTCAGTTTCTTTGGTTTGCCGACATCGGCTGATTGCAGAAATTCCGCTCAATGACCATCCAACGCCAGCAACACCATTGCCTCCCTGGCTTGAGTAGTCGAGTGAAATTTGTGGCGCAACGCCACCGCTGCCTGGTGCGGTCAGGATCGGAATGCTGTAGTTCGCACCACCGGATTCATCGACGCGGAAGTTGCCCGCGATTGCACCGACAGCATCGGATGATGTATCTGGAGAGGGGATACTTGCGATTACTGGGCCAGGTGGTGTGGCAGGCAGATACAGATCCACCACCACACTCTCGACAGGCGAGTATCCACCACAGGTCAAATTGCAACCACGAACCCGGTACTCGAAGGTACCTGAACCTTCAGACGCCCAGAAGCTTGTGCTTGAACCGGTGTAGACGTTGGACCAGCTACCGCCTTGTGAGCGTCGTTCCAACTCGTAGTTGTCAACACTACCACCAGACGAGGGTGCAGCCCATTCAACCTGGAACTGACCACTATGATTCGGCGAGGGGATTTCTTCGATTGAGCCCATGCTGCCTGGCGTGAATCGTACCTGGGTTGAAGCGACTGCCGTCAGTGCAGTACATGAATGTATGGAGTTGCAAGCCTTTACCTTGTACTGGTAGGTCCCTTCTCCACGCGTCAGTGGCGCACTGAGCGAAGTGCCGGAGTACGTAGCGGTACCGTTTTCCTCAAGGATATAGGCAGTAACAGTGCCCGTAGCGGCGGACCAGGAGACGACATAGCTGCCATCAGTATCAAGCGTTGGAGAGATGGGTGTTCCTGGCATGCCCGGTGTGAGGTAGACATCAACTGTGACGCTCGGCCCAGGATCGGAGTACGTGGTACCGCTGTGCGAGGCTGATACTCGATAGGAGTAACTACCATCGTTACGAGTCAGTGTTGTCGTTAGAACATTTGCCTCTAGAATGGTGGCCCACCCTGACCCGCTATTTTCTTCGAGTCGATAAGAGATGGGGTTGCCGGTTGCCACGCCCCACACCAGTTCGATCGTTCCCGTACTGACTTCAGGGGCTAGAATTTCTCCAGGTTGTGGCAAGTACACCGTGAAGCTGCCAGAAGTCCTGTAACTGCTCGATCCGCTTGAATTTGATGCCAGCACTCGATACACATAGCTGCCATTGGTTTGGCCGGAGAAGGCTTTGCTGGTAGCTGCGCCGGAGTGCTTCGTGACCCACGAGCCGCCGTTTTTCTGTTCCTGCAGCAGGTAAGAGGTAGCGGTGCTGGAAGTGCTCCAGCTGATTGTGTATGCACCATCCGTGTCAGTTGTCGTTGGTGCGGTAATGGTGGTTGGGGTGGGTGGTGGCAGCAGTACGCTGAAGCTGCCAGAAGTCCTGTAGCTGCTCGATCCGCTTGAGTTTGATGCCAGCACTCGATACACATAGCTGCCGTTGGTCTGACTGGAGAAGGCTTTGCTGGTACCTGCACCGGAGTGCTTCGTGACCCACGAGCCGCCGTTTTTCTGTTCCTGCAGCAAGTAAGAGGTAGCGGTGCTTGATGCGCTCCAGCTGATTGTGTATGCGCCGTCTGTGTCAGTCGTGGTAGGTACAGCAATCATGGATGGGGTGGGTGGTGGCAGCAGCACGCTGAAGCTGCCAGAAGTCTTGAAACTGCTCGCGCCGCTTGAGTTTGATGCCCGCACACGATACACGTAGCTGCCGTTGGTTTGACCGGCGAAGGCTTTGCTGGTACCCGCACCGGAGTGTTTCGTGACCCATGAGCCCCCGTTTTTCTGTTCCTGCAGCAAGTAAGATGTGGCCGTGCTGGAAGCGCTCCAGCTAACCGTGTACGCACCATCGACGTCGGTGCCGGTTGGCACTGTTATGGTCGCTGGTGCCGGCGGAGGCAGTAGAACGGAGAAGGTGACTGAATACTTAAAGGCGCTAGCGCCGTGTGCGCTGACTGCTTGGACACGATAACGATATGTCCCGTTCGTCTGCCCCGAGAACGCTTTAGAGAGTCCAGCTGCTGAATGCTTGGTTATCCACGAGCCTCCATTCTTTTGTTCCTGTAACAGGTACGAAGTCGCGCCAGTTGATGAAGACCAAGAGACCGTATACGCGCCGTCTGGGTCTGTGCCGGTTGGCGTCGTGATTGTAGCCGGCATCGGGGGTGGCGGCACCGATACGACGACCGTATGGTTCTGCTGGAGACCGATATGGGAAGCACATAGCAAGCCAGGTTCAGGATAGTAGTAATCGCATTGATCCAGCATGTAGTTGTAGGTGCCAGAACTTCGCCCCGTAACATTGTAAGACCCGGAACTCGTGCAAACGCCGGAACTGATTTGCGTACTGTTCTCGTA
Organism: Pseudomonadales bacterium; assembly: GCA_040880285.1. Lineage (GTDB taxonomy): Bacteria > Pseudomonadota > Gammaproteobacteria > Pseudomonadales > Azotimanducaceae > JANQJA01. Next base: position 80,634 of record JBBDIT010000021.1, read on the forward strand.
AAGGTGGTAGGTGGTACCACTTCCGCAGCTATAACTGGGGGTCCAGGTGAGCGTGAAGTTGCCATCATTATCTGTTGAGGGGCCAGAGAGGCCGAATGCGCCAGCGCTGATTGCGACGAACAAGAGGGCAACAACCCAGGTTACTATTTTGATCATTTGACTCCTCCCTGAGTGATGTCTTAGATCGTCAGTGCGTTAGTAACCCCTCACCCGAGCCTTCATCCTGGCATCAATCCCGTCGGCAACTGAGCTGCCTGTGAGAATCGCCAATGCCTCTCTCTCAGCTGCACAACTGAGCACAAGGTTATCAACATCAGCCTCGCTGGATGACACTCTTCCTTGACTTTGCTGCTGAAGGCACATGGCGTACGCAGCGACACTTTGGCCAATTTTAGCCCGCTGATCATCAGATAGATCTTGTGCAGAAGCGTCTGAATAGAACAGACATGTTGAGGAGAGTGTGAGAAGCAAAGTGCATGAAAATCGGATTTGCATAGCTTTCCCTGCTTAAAGACCGATTACTGGTGAGGATGTTAAACCTGCGAATATCAGGAACGCAATCATATTCTATAGACGAGCTAATAATTCTATGGAGTTGCTTAATAAATAGACAAAGGCTCATGCTGGGACTCCCGGAGGGGTCTGGTATGAATTGAGTACATAGAACCCAACGAGCCCCTTACGTGGCAGTAAACAACAGTTGTAGCGTTGCACGGTCCGCTTGGGTCGTGCTGTCGCAGCGCCGTGACGGCGCTAAGTGCGCTTCGACTTGGCGCGGGTGGTAAACGAGGGCGGAAGCCGGAGATCTGCACGGCCATATTTCAGTTTTTTGGGATTCTAGTCCTGAGTTGTTCTGTCCAGGGCCGAACCAGCAAAAATTCGCCGATCCAACAATAAAGGATCCGAAATCTGCTGCTTTACGTGCCTCGAAGGATCGTCGAACCGCTCCATGGAGGACCCGGATGTCATTACCAGGATCTTGAAACACCTGGGGCTGGATCGGGCCTCGCAGTCAAAAAACCGATCACCGCCCGACATGAAATCGAAATATCCTGGTTCATAGGCGCATTACTCTCAGGAAGAGCGCGTGAGCTTCCCAATCTCTGTCTTGCCTCGCCAATGTTTCAGTATTCGTCAAGCTTTTGATCACCTTGTTGCTGGTCATTGGGTAAACCCGCGGTCGGCAACAAACCTGTATTCAGCCGCTCTCATGTGATCCAGGCGCGCATAGTCGTCGGCGACGATCCGGTAGGCATTCGTTTTCAGCCTGAGGTCCGCGGTCGTGGGTCGAGCGGCGCTTCCTGTCAGCACAGGCAGACGCAGTGAACGCCCCGTCTCGATGAGGTCGGGGTTCCGGTGCGCCCGGTCTACCCTGTTTTCCGCGTAGATCACAGGCCCCATGACGCGGCAAGCCCTGTCCACACGGGCTTGCCCTCCATGGATATTCCCTAGGCCGAAGACGCCGACTGGACGACAGCAGGGCGCTACTTCCGCCATCGTCCCGAGACAACGCTGCTCTATCAACTCATCGAGCAGCATTCGCCTGCCTTCAAAGAGCAACTGGCGGCACAAGGCAAGTCACTGCCGGCGTATGTGGCGCAGGAGTTCGAGGACTACATGAAATGTGGCCGCCTCGAACACCGCTTCCTGCGGGTTCAATGTGAAGCCTGTCACCACGAGAAGCTGGTTGCGTTCAGTTGCAAGCGTAGAGGTTTCTGTCCGTCGTGTGGCGCGCGCCGCATGGCCGACAGCGCCGCGCACCTGGTCGATGCCGTGTTGCCGAAACGGCCGATCGGGCAGTGGGTCCTAAGCGTACCGTTTCCGCTGCGCTTCTTGTTCGCGACCAACCCCGGCGTGATGAGCCAGGTGCTGGCCATCGTGCACCGGGGCATCAGCACTTTCCTGATTCACCACGCAGACATGACCGTGAAATCGGGTGCGCAGAGTGGAGCGGTTACATTGATACAGCGTTTCGGCCGGTCCGGCGTCCCAGCTGCCCTCAACTTGAACCCTCACTTCCATATGCTTTACTTAAACGGCGTGTATGATCGGAATGCCGCCCAGCCAAGGGCTACTTCTGGCCGGTCAAGCCACCCACCCGTGAAGATCTCGACGTCATCACCCACACCATCGCATTGCGGGCCGGTGCGCGTGATTGTCGAAGCGTCGAACCGCAGTATGGAGGATCCTGACGTCATCCAGAAGATTCTGAAGCATCTGGGTCTGGATCGGGAGTCACAACCGCACATTCGCGCCCCGCCCGACACGCTGTTCGACTACCCGGCAAATCTCTTTTGACGTCAACGCCTGGCAGGGTCGCGCTCGTCCGGCATCACGAAATCCTCGCCGTCTTGTTCACATTACAACCATTCCGCAAGCGCGATTAACATCAAATCAACGATGGCGTGTTTCCAGCCACTCTCGGACTCGTTGACAGCTGTCACAGCAGGTAGTTAATTCGTCCTATACCCTGCAAGCAGCATCTTTGCCATGAGCGCGTCCTACAGTAACGTCGTCTTGCTGGGCATTCCGCTGATCGTTGCGAGCATGGGAGATGATGCCAATGTACCGCTGTTCATTATTATCTCAACCCATGCAGCGGTAATGTTCCTGATCACGACTTTCTGCGCCGAAACCGCCAGGGGAGACCGGCAGAATCTTGCAACCCTGCCGTACCAGACTCTGCTGGTCCTTGCGCGGAACATGATTGTGGTGGGACTCGTACTTGGTCTTGCGGTGAACTTATCCGGACTGGCATTACCCCGAACCCTTGACAACATGGCGGCGTATCTCGGCAGTGCTGCCCTACCCTGCGCGGTCTTCTCGATGGGCGCTTCTATCAGCCAATACAGGATCAGCGGTGACCTACTGAAAATATCCCTTGCGATTGGTCTGAAAAACCTCCTCCACCCCTTACTGGTCTGGTTAGTATGTAGCCAGCTCCTCGACTTGCCTGCCAGCTGGACCGCAGTTGCAGTCATTCTGGCCGCTTGCCCATCGGGTATCAACGCTTACCTTTTCGCCAACCGCTACCAGGCCATCGTGCCATCAACGGCAACGGTGGTTGTACTGTCGACACTGATTTCTATCCCGGTGTTGAGTCTGGTGTTGGTTCTGCTTGTTTAAGTAAGCCACCGGCTAGCGAGGATTCACCACCATCGAACTAGTCACCTCTAAGCGCAACAAGACCAAACGAGGGAAAGGAAATTCAATCGAGATCAGCAGCCCATGCGTACGCCCGCTTCGCATTTTCTGCAAAGAAGAGCGGTTGTACGTTGTCGCGGAGATCCAACGCCGCGATTTCCTCGCGTGCTCGCGTCCAATCGATTGTAGGAAACTCGGTACCGAACATCATTTTTTCACGTCCCCTTGTATTAATAAACTGGATGAAATTATCTTGCCAGTATCTGGGCGCGACGGAAGTGCATGACATGTACACATTGTCCCAATGCGCGATTGTAGCAATCGCCTCTTCAATCCAAGGTTGACCGCAGTGCGTCATAATGAGACGTAACTCCGGAAAGTGATACGCTACCTCATCGAAGTAAACGGGATTTTGAACCCATCCTGGACGACGTGGCCCGGGCATGCCTGCATTCATACTGACAGCCATGTCCAGCTCAATAGCCTTGACATAAAATGGCCAATAGACTCTGTCCGTTGGCGGCAGGGAATAACGAAAAGGCGGTATCCGAAGGCAACGGACACCGTATTTTTCGTGATAATGAATTACCTTGCGGATCTCTTTCATCTGATTTAAAGGATTGACGATCATCGCAGGCAAAACTTTATTTGGATACTCACGGTGCGCACGACCGACCCATGCAGCATGCTCATCCTGCATGATGGAAATCACACAAGCACCAATTCCCGCCTGATCCAGAGTTTCCAACAGGGCCTCGGGCGTTTCGAAGTTTGGCCTGTTATCGAGGTCCTTAAATAAGTGCGAGAGTCCCTCGCCCTGATCTTTATCCAAAAAGGAGGAGTTGATCAAGGAATCGAGAGCTCGATAGGTATAAGGTGAGTCCATATAAATCCTGCGCTATCCTTTCGGAACAAACCAGATCGGAGATGACCAGGCGCGCTCCTGGATGGTTGCGGGAATATCCGGCCGTGGCTCTACACCGGTCCGAACCGCATCCCAGGTCGACCATCGACAGGTTGGGTTTTCAAGTGCGCGGATATAATAGAAAGCACGATGGGCGGGATCAAAATCCGGGTCAGTCCATACCGTCTTGATTTCCGGTGCCCCGACGCCCATAGTTATCGAACAGTCACTTGGATCAACCTTGGCACCGTTATCAGGGCAACGATGCGTCGATGGATCCGGGCTTCCTTCCGAACAAGCAACGTCATACACCATTTCATGATGTTCCCCGCTAACTGTCCACCCCTTGATGATCTGAAGGCGCTGAAGCGGTGCCGATTGGGCATCTTGCATGGCCCACGCGATAAAGGTCGGGGTATTGTCGGATTTTGCTAAGAGGTTGGAACCCATGGGGACCCCTTCCCGATAAGCTCGAGTCACTACATCGCGTTTACCCAGCATATCTTGATCGAAATCGTAGCCACCGAAGAGCCTTACCTTTATGCGAGGACCTGATGTGGCAAATGTTTCTTTTCGCCGTAACGCGTCGTAGACTGCACCACGGGTATTCTCTTGCGCCCATACTGCAGCAAGTCCCGAAGCACCCCAGGTAATCTGGGCCACATCACGATAATATCTTCCATCGATCTCCTTGATATTGGTAGAACCTGCTTCAATCGCGCGTTGTGCTGCCTCATCTGGCATTGGTAAAGAGCCAGTTAGTTCACCATTGGCATCAAGCAAGCCAATTTTACCGTAGAAATCCGATTCGTCGATTGCTGTGGCCCCGGTATGAGTATCCGAGGAACCAATAAATCCAAATCTGTAGGGATTGGATACCTCGCGATCCTGTAACACAAGTCCATTCAAGAGGGCTTCTCGCACATAGGAGCCACTGGGTTCACTTTCTAACGTGGTAGCAACTCGAAAAGGCATGATTTCAAAACCTGCCCATTCATCATTATCTGACAAAACCGGGTGAGTTTCAGAGGTGCCCTTTGCCTGTGTAATTTCCACTAGCGGTTCATTACGAATTCTTTGACCAGCGTACTCGTCATCTATCGGATCACCAGCCCAGTCCACAAGCTTGAACATTTGTCCGTTTGATCCGTTCGAGTTATGTGGAATTGCAAGCGATTCAATTCCTTGTTCGCGCAATTCATCCATCCAGTCCCAGAGGCCTTCAGGGTTTTGATCATGAAATCGAGAAAACGGCATGGCTGGTAGATTATCAGCATTACGAAAGAAGACATTACGATGCAAGTTGCCACGGTCATCTGTTGAACTTGTGTATTCGTAGGCTACCAGAGTAGTAAATTTACCCGGATCGTTAAATTCCTCAGCGGCCCGGATGGTATCCGTCCAGGCATCCCTGGCGATGTCGTAGACTTCATCGACATCAATATTTCCCGCGAGAATACCGTCTAGAGTCTCGACAAGAAATGTTGAAAATGCCTTACTCCTTTCCGGCGTACCACCGGGAGTAAGGTTTTCAGGCAAATTCAGGCCGTGAAGGTAATCAGTGTGTGGGAGAGTCGAAAATTTGGTGCTCGTATCAGCGGCAGCCCGAACGGCACCAAGAAACATCGCATGGTCAGTAACCGCATAGAAATCGAGGGGACGTTGCAGCTTCATATCGAAACCCGCGGGATGCCTCAGCGTCTCGCCTCTGGCATACCGATACGCATCATAGGGGGTTGCGAGCGTTCCAAATGCGAATGCATCAAATGAATAAGTCGTATGGACGTGCAGATCTCCAAAATAGGCGCTACGATTCGCTGCTATTTCAGCGTCCACCACCATGACGTCAGCCGGCATTTCGAGCGGAGATGTTGACTCCCCGAAACGCCGTTGGGGGGATCCATTCCTCTCAATTGTCGACGATGGTTGCTTGGCACCTGCCGTGGTCTCTTTGTCTCCATCACTCCCCGAACATCCGAGAAGTCCCAGAACCAATGTTAAAATAACGGTGGTTTTCTTGTTTGTTGGTGTAGCACACATCACGGCACTCCCCTTTACACGGTTAATCTGCGCAAGCGAACATCTTCTGATATCACTATCTTTATGTCTTTAACTTATCTGGGTTACCGACCAACGTATCACACTCTAGAATTTTCGATAAGTTGAAATCTCGTAATATAAAACATCTTCATTTTGTGGTGTTATGCACCGGATTGCAAGTGGCCCGAAATTCTCCAACCAATGGCCTATAAATTCACACGGTAGCATAATCCTCGAACCGGTACGTATTTCGCGCGCCGAACCTTACCGTCCAAACGCCAGCGGGAAAGCCAATAATTTTAAATAAGAGGATATCCATACAGGCACAGGTATGACCTGAAAAATTGATCGCACAGGTCAACGGCACAGCAGAATTCATGCCAATTGACATCCTTACCTTAACCACTAATAATGCCTTGGGTTAGTTTGATTGGTAAGGATTATTTGGCTATGGCACTGAGTGAGGCAACCCAACAAGTCAAACGTGGCACCAAACAGCCGAAACGAAAAGAAGAGATATTGAAGGCGGCCGCTCACGTTATGCAGCCAAAAGGTGTGTTAGCTACTCGCTTGCAAGATGTTGGTGAGCATCTGAACGTCGCCTATACAGCACTTTATCATTATTTCCCCAGTCGCGATCACATGGCAGAAGAGGTGATCCTCTGGCGGCTCAATGCTCGCCTGCGCATGTTAAACGAAGCCTCGGGAGAGTCCGCACTTGATCGATTGTTGTCATTTTTCAGGCGGGAATTGCTTGAAGACCAGGACTTCCAGGTAAGGTTTCCTCCTTTTAATGCATTGCCAGAAGAAAATCGAAAGTCATTAAATCGCGCTAGCAATCAGTTGCTGGAAGCCCTCTCGGGTCTCATTGACGAGGGAATTCGTGAAGGTTCGATACGACCATGTCATTCGTTGACAGCAGCTAATGTGATATTGGGATTAGTTGAGCGATTTGTCTATCTGGATGAGCAACAGACATCAGATAGCGTGAGGCAATTGTCGAGAAAAGAATTGGTTGAAGAAATGACCAGAATTCTTGAAGTGGGTATCCTGAGTGATTGCAGCCACGTACCTCGAGCCAGCTATATTATCAATAAGGCCGAGGATCTGTTGGGTTACGATCCTCGTCTCAACTCTGAATTGAAACGATTCGACAATATGTTAAGCACTGCAACGCATCACTTTAATGTGGAAGGTGCAGATGCCTCGATCCCACGGATGGCGAAGGATCTTGGCGTTTCCAAGACAGTATTCTATCAATACATCATGGACAAACAGGATCTATTGCTACAATGCTATCTAAGAGGTGCCAGGGTAGTCGAAATGAGTCATCGCATTGCGTCAGATTTTGGTCGTGATCCGCTGGATGAGATGTTGATTCACCGTCAAAACCTGTACAAGTTTCATGATAGTGAGGTAGGTCCGTTCACATTAATAAACGCCAGATATTTTCTACATCCTCCGCAGCGAAGGTTGATCCGGCTACGTAATATTGCCGTCCGAGAAATATCAGAAAGACGTATGATGCGAGGTATCAACGCTGGAACGATCCGAGCGGATGTCAATCCGGATATCGCTCAACCCATGTTTGGGCAGATGCTTTATAGCTTGCCGGGCTGGTATACGGAAACTTTTCCGTTGGATATTGATGAGGTTTGCGCCCAGACCGGTCAGGTTATTTTCCTCGGTCTGAAAAATAACCTCCACCAGTGATGCCGCTCTTTGAAGCAGTCCCTCTTTACTTACTGTAGTGACCGTTCATTGGTACGATCCTTGCCGGAAACTGAAGTGAAGCGTCAGTAGTACTTATCGAAGGTTTCTCTTCATGAAAGTGACTATTTGGGCGCCATATACATCGCCCATACCGCCCAGGCTTTGATTTAATGTACCATGAGTTCGATTCGGCGCTTCTATAACCTCGGCGTGAATATTGAAAGAATTCAATCGTGCTGCCATCCTTTGTGATTGCATCAGCTTTCGCTCATTCCCATCTGCGACTACAAACATAAATGCTGGCGTCCGTTGATTTGGTCGTATGTGATGGTAAGGCGATACCTGAATCAGCTTCTCCGACTCTATGCCAAATATAGGGCCGTAATAACTCGTACCTGTTTCCATCATAAGAGGAACATCGAGAGCCATGGTGTCGAGTTCAACCACGCCAGCGATGTCGGAAAGATCAAGACCATGAGCTCCAAGAAGGTCCTGCCGGGTACCAACAATGGCAACCTGATGTGCCCCGGCTGAGTGCCCCAGCAGAAATATGTTGGCCGGGTCTCCACCAAATGACTGGATGTTTCTGTAAATCCAGGCGACAGCGGCTGCGACGTCCTGCTGCAATATCTCGATTTCGACGGTGGGCCTTAAGCGATAGTTAATGCTGACAAACAGAAAGCCTGATGCAAGAAAAAAATCAGGTTTATGGCCAACCGCGCGTTTGTCTCCACGCCGCCAACCTCCTCCATGAACGTAGGCAACGACAGGCATCTTCTTACCTTGAACGGGCTGGTAGATGTCCAGACTAACAAGGTCCTTGTCTTTGACGTTCAGTGTCGACAGCTTCTTATGGTCGTAATAGATCACATCTTCATGAACTGATTTCTCAAAGGGGGATGGGGGTGGCAAAGGCGTGGAATACTCATCAAATTCAGCGATTGTCACGACACCATTGTGATCTCTATCTATTCTGTCGAAAGCTGCTTTCTGGGAAGCTTCACTCCTCTGGATCACACCATCGCGGTCCAGATCCAGTTTATCGAATTCAATCCGGGGATTTGCAGCCGCAATGAGAGTGAAGATAAAGATCAGTACTAGTGTTCGTTTCATGGTGTCGCTCTTTTTAATATTTTCGGTCAGATAAAATCAAACTTTGAAGATTCGTTTCTTGATAGATTTTCTGGAACTTTATGGTGTTTTTAATCTATGATGCAAGGATTATTAACTAAATTTTAATATTTGCGGATTAGATAATGTCCGCGTACTGATGATGCAGGCAACACTACAGCCGCATAAGAGATGACGTTGGCTAAGGAGATACCAGATGGTAGATAGCGCCCGACTTCAGGGTAAGGTGATTATGGTCACAGGGGGCGGTAGCGGGATTGGCAAAGGTGCTTGCGAGCGCATTGCTGATGAGGGTGGTATGGTAGCAGTGATCGATATTCGTATGCCCTTGGCCGAGGAAGTGGCGAGGCGAATCAACGATGCAGGCGGTCAGGCAATAGCGATTCAGTGCAACGTTGCCCTGGAAGACGATGTAGCGGCGGCAGTAAATGGAACTGTTGAGGAGTTTGGCATGCTCCATGGCATGGTTGCCAATGCAGGTACTGCGGGGCGGGGATGGATTCACGAAACCAGTCTCGAGGACTGGAACTTTGTGCTAGGTGTCAATCTGACAGGCGCCTTCCTTTGTGCCAAACATTCAATTCCGCATATGATCGCGGCCGGTGCAGGTAGCTACGTCGTGACCTCCTCAATCGCAGGCTCCGTCGTAGGTCCGGGTGGATCTGCCGCTTCTTATGCGGTTTCAAAGGCTGGCGTAATTCAGCTGGCGCGTCAGATTGCCGTCGACTATGGAGACCAGGGCATTCGCGCTAATGCGATCCAACCCGCCGGTGTGGCTGGTAGCAATCTGGGCAAGCATGCACGCGAAGATCGCGAAAAACATACGACGCCTTCGGCGAACTTACCACGTCCTGAAGCCTGGGCCCCAATTCGACGAGCCGGTGATACCTATAAAGAATATGGTGCCACGATTGCATTTCTATTGTCGGATGAGGCGGGCTTCATTACCGGGACGTCAGTGCCCGTCGATGGCGGATTTCTCGCGACCTGATGCTCGTATCGCTAGTCAGGAGCGCGGTATGCTAAGGCCAGCATGTTCGCGGTCCCATGTGCGTTTCGTGACCCCACGTTCCCGCAAAACTGCCTTTTGTACTTTGAGACTGGCCGTTTTGGGTAATTGCTCCACGAATTCGATGTAGCGTGGAATCATGAATCTCGGCATTTTGGGAATTAGCCACCGGCACAATTCTTCCTCACTGAGTACTTTGCCCGGCGTCAATACCACCAGAATCATGACCTCATCCTCGGAATCGGCATTAGCTGCCACAGCGGCGCATTCGGCTACGCTGGGATGATCTGTCACGATGGCTTCCACTTCGAATGAGGAGATATTTTCACCTCTGCGCCGTATTGCGTCTTTCAGTCTATCCACATAATAGAAATTTCCATCCTCGTCGTAGCGAAAAACATCGCCGGTATGAAACCAAAGATTACGCCATGCTTCTACCGTTTTCTCCGGCATATCCCAATAACCGGCCATCAGAACCCAGGGATCATCGGCACGAACGACGAGTTCACCATCTTCATTGGGAGCAAGCGGTCGATCCTGTTCATCTACCACGCGCACCTGATAACCGTTTCTCACCCGGCCACAACTACTGTTATTCGCCAGCAGTTTGCCATCTGAACAAATTGCCGGGCTGATTTCGGTCATATTGAAAGAGGTGCCGATTGTCACGCCGAAGCGTTTCATAAAGCCATTGGGGTCTTTGGGTAAGCGACCGGTCGTAATGAACTCGAGTGGATTATCAGCATCCACATCTGATTCTGGCATATTTTCCAGGTATAAGATGGGCGCTGCCATCAGATTGGCAGCGGTACACTCATAATTTGTCACGTCAGACCAGAAGTCTTGTGCGCTAAATCGCTCGCGCATGATCAGCGTGCCGTTTGCCAGCGCCATGGCATAGAGCGGCGTCCTGCCGGTCACATGAAACAAGGGGAAAACCGAGTAAAGGCGAGTTCCCTCGCGATACGGCCAAAGTCGTGCCGAGGCATGTGACTGTGCCCATGGGATCAGCACACCCTTGGACGGTCCTGTCGTTCCTGACGTGTATAACATCATCGCAATGTCCTGGGCGCCTGGTCCAATAAAGTGGTCCCGATCAGGGGGGCGAAGGTATTGCGCTGCAGCTACGAGCGGAATTTCAATGCGTACATCATCGGGGACTTTGCCAACGACAATGATGTGTTGTACGTGGCCAAGATCTTTCATCACTTCCAGGACACGATCAAGGTAAATTTCATGGATGACCAGTACATTAGCCTGCGAGTGGTTGATGACATAGCGCAGCATGTAATCCCGAAACTCCAGATTGATGGAGACTTCAATGGCTCGGTTCCATGCTGCCCCAAGCCAGACCGCAACGGCGGTAAATGACTTGGGAAGTAAGGTCGCCACGCGATCGCCGAAAACAACACCGGCGTCCGTAAGGGCTGCAGCCCACCGGAGACCCTCGCGATGTAGCTCGGCGTAGGTCATTTGGTCTCCGTCGATCATTTGCAAGAACACCTTATGTGGCGTCTTGTGAGCCCGGGCTTCGATCAGCCAGGGAAGGACAGACTCGCGATTTAACATAGATTTTGATCTTCCGATGACTACAAACCGAGCACTTGCTTGGCGATGATGTTGTGCTGGATCTCGCTAGAACCGCCAGCAATGGTGTATCCACGATGATGGAACATTGCGCTTGCAACCATGTCACAATAGTCCGGTCCGATCGCGGAGTTATCCGCGGCTCGCATGGTCGAGTCGAGCGGAATACCATAGTACCCAATTGCCTCATACATGAGCCGATCCATCTCCTGTATCAATTCACTACCCTTCAGTTTCAGCATAGAAGGTTCGGCACCAATCTCATCACCCTGGTCGAACTGGCTTAGCAATCTCATCGCGGTCGCGTCGAGTGCCATGAGTCGAATCTCAAGTTCCGATATTTTGAGACGTATGTCGTCATCGTAGTTTATGTCACGTTGTTTTTCTGCACGGACGATTTCGATTAGTTTTCCTAGTAGGCGCCGATTTTCCGCGACCCGTGATACGAGAAGTCTCTCGTTGCCCAGCAGGTTCTTGGCCACAGTCCAGCCGCGATTTTCTTCACCCAGCCGATTAGCTTTCGGCACGCGCACGCCTTCGAAGAACACCTGGTTCCATAATCGCTTGCCGTTAAATGCGATGAGAGGTTCGACAGATATACCGGGCGAGGTCATATCTATGAGCAAGAAACTAATGCCCAATTGCGGCTTGGCTTTCTGGTCAGTACGGACCAGGGCAAAAATGTGATCGGCAAGTTCTGCGGCGCTGGTCCAGATCTTGGAGCCATTGACGATGTAATCGTCGCCCTCACTGCTCGCTTTGGTCCGTAAGGAGGCAAGGTCGGAGCCCGCCTGGGGCTCAGAATAGCCCTGGCACCAGGATATCTCGGCGTTCAAGATCTTCGGCAGGTAGTATTGTTTTTGCTCCTGCGTACCATAGCGGATGATAGCCGGGCCGACCATGGAAAATCCAAATCCCTGAACTTCTGGCGCATGAGCTGACCTCATTTCAATGTCGAAGATATGCCGTCGCACCATCGACCATCCTGCCCCACCAAATTCCACTGGCCAATTGGGGGCAGCCCAACCTTGCGAATTCAATGCGCGCGTCCAGTGGTCCTGCTCGGACTTGTCAACTGGATAGCCCATCTTCACCTTATAGCTGACCTTCGGGTCGAGATACTCGGCGAGAAATGATCGGACTTCATCCCTGAAGATCCGGTCTGCATCAGTGAGCGCCAATTCCATTGATAAGTTTCTCCGGTTTGGATTTGCGTTGTATTTTCAATAAATCTAATAATCTGTATGATGAATGATCCCATATCATCAATTTATTTTCATCAATATCTTGTATCAGCAATAAATATGGGTATATCTATTGAGTTCCAGACCATATGATATATCCTCGTACATCAACTAATGAAGTCATTGAGGTTGGGGCAGGTTTGATGTGGATTGCTCTAACAACGAGGTAAGCAATGCCAAAACTGACCTTGGGTCGGTCGCGGTTTATGGACCGCCCGACTGTCGATCGACGTCAATTCCTGGTAGGCACAGCTGGCGGACTGGCAGCCGCTATGTTCGGAAGCTGGCCAATGCCAGCATTGCCTGCAACAGAGACCGCGCCACCGGCCCATAGCGACTGGGACACCGGCGTGGTGCGTCATCTTTTACCCACGGTCAGCGACACACGCATGTTGTTGAAAGCCTCCTTTCATCAACCTCTGTCAACCACACCCCGACTGCACATTCAAAACAAACGCTTTGGGAGTGTCCAGGTGCCCGGACGAATGAACGATACGTCTGGCGAGCTTTGGCAATTCTACGCAGAGGACCTCCGCCCAGCCCACTTGTATCGACTTGTTATTCGATCGAGTGATGGCAAGGCGCTTTGCGAACCCTGGACTCTCTCTACATTCCCTGCCCCCAACGCACAGCCCGAACGGGCTCGTATTCTCTTCTATACTTGTGCCGGTGGTTGGAGTGGAACCTATGCAGGCATCGGCGACCGATCCGGCGGATTGCCTGCAGCGATCCGCAATCGTCTGCTTCGTCGTGGATTAGCCTATAGCCCCGATGCGGTGATCGCTAACGGGGATCACATTTATTGGGATCTGCATAGATGGCAAGGAGATAGCCCGGGTACGCTTAGCGAGCGAGGGGAAGGTTCCAATTTCGATTTCTCCGACGCGGTTATCAATACACGTAATGAAACATCGTTGAAGCTCGCCGCCGAGCCTCAAATAGTACCGGTATACGGCACAGATTTTCGTTCGACGCCGGTCTTTTTTCTACAGGACGATCACGATCATTGGGAAAATGATTCACCGGTCACTTATCCCGTAGCCTGGTTCCAACTACAATTGGCCCGGGCTACTCAGCAGCTTTATTATCCTGAATTTCTTCCGGATTCGACCCGGCCTTCGGGCTTGCCATGGTCTTCCATGAGCGACCGGGGGAATCTGTCAGAGAGCTTTGGTACTTTGCGGTATGGGCGGCTGGCCGAAATACTCCTTTACGACGTACGGCGAACCATGACCGTTAGCGATCTGGACGCGGTATTTGTTGATCGCCAGGTTGAGAAGTGGTTGCTTGAGCGTACTAATTCTCGTGATACCCGTCACCTGGTGCACGTTCCGTCGAATCCACCAGGATGGACGGCCGGGAAGTGGGGCGAGTGGTACCCGGATACGCTGGATCCCGAAACCGGCAAACTTACGACCCGCATGCCAAAACCATACTGGCGCCAGGGTTGGCTTGACCAGCATGACCGACTGATGCAGTCACTTTCCGGTATGAAGGACCGGGTACCTGTCGTGGTGAGTGGCGATCTGCATGCCATCGGAATGGGCGAGATCCATCGCTCTGGCGAGATGGATTTCAGCGCCAATCCCGTAACAACAATCCTGAGTGGCCCGATTGGCACTTCGCCCTTTGGATTTCCTTCCGCCGTCCGGGGATCTCGTCCACTTCCGGCAAAACATCTGGACTTGAATGAGGAAGTGGCACCCGTTGAAGAACACGGGTTTACCCTGGTGGACTTTCTGCCCGACCGGATGGTTGTCCAACTCTTCAAGTGGGACGTTAACAGCCAATCACTTGACGACATCGACAGTCTTCAGCCTTTCCATATTACCGAGTTGGCGCGTGATGGTTGATGCAACACGTTGAGTTCATAACCATAAATGATTCTTACAGCATTGGAGATAGAAATATGGAGAAGGTGGAAACCCACGATTTCTTAGAAATAATCTACAACTGCAGGGCGATGCGACGTATCAAGCCCGAACCAGTGCCAGAGGAACTATTGGTCAAATTGGTGGATGCGGCGAATCAGGGGCCGACGGCCAGCAATGCCCAGCCGGGGCGCTGGATTATCGTGACGGACCCCGGTATCAAGATGAAGCTCGCTGACCTGAATCGAAGCGCGGTTGATAAAAGCTATCCTGCCCAGTCCGTAGAGGCGCCCAAAAGCGCGTTCCGATGGCAATACGAGCATATGCAGGATATCCCTGTGCTGATAGTTGCTTGCGTTTCCCGCCGAGGTGGGGCTCCCGACACCTTTTATGCCGGTGTAACGGCTGGCGGATCCATTTGGCCTTCTGTGCAGAATTTGCTGTTGACTGCCAGAGCGCTGGGACTGGGTGCATGTCCAACGACATTGCCATTGCAGGATCGCGCTGCCGCAAAGGCAGTGCTTAACATGCCCGAGCATGTGGAACCTATCTGCATGATCCCCGTCGGGTACCCGAAGGGAAAATTTGGGCCGGTAAAACGTCGACCTTTGGAGCAAATAGTGCACTGGGACGGGTGGAATACTGGCACAACGGAGAAACTGTTAAATCCACATGATCAGTCGCTCATACAACCAGAAAAAACCAACGCTACTGATTAACACCGAACATGCAATGGCGATGGGCAGGTAGAATCTTCGTTGCTCGCGAATAAGGTATAACCCGATGAATGGTAACCCGACAACCGCCAACTGCCCCGCCTCCACTCCTAAATTGAACGACGCAAGCGAAATCAGGAACTCTCCCTCAGGTAGCCCGAGGTCACGCAACATATAAGAGAAGCCAAATCCATGGGCGAGGCCAAAAATGAATGCGACCGGCCAGCGTCGATGAATGACAGTCCTTATAGCCCCTTCAAAGTTTTCATACCGGCGTCGCAGATAAAACAGGTTTTCCAGACCAACATAAACAATGGAAGCCGCGATGATTGGCTCGATCAATCCCGGTTCGGGTACCAGGAGATTGGAGGCCGAAATGCCCAGCGTCACAGAATGCGCCAAAGTGAACGCGGTAATGGCCCAGGCCAACTGCGCGAAACCGGACAACACCATTACCAGCGCCAGGATGAATGCCAGGTGATCATAACCGGTCAAGACGTGGTTGAAACCTGCGCTGAAATAGTCTGACAATCGGGGTTTGACGCCAGGAAACCGTGGCATATCATCGGGCAACGTCCAACCCTCCCCTCGTTCCCAAGCAAGGTGGGCAACTGCGATATCGACAAAAGGTACATCCTTATTCAATACCAACTGCAGGAAATGATCACCCAGAAAGATTTCTGTGTAGTTGCCGTGACTCGAGTCATCGCGGAAGAGGTCATAGTGTAATCGTAGAAAGTCAAGCGGCTCTTTGCAGTCGAATTCAAGCTTAAATTGCCATGCCGCGATGGCGCCATATTCGACTGCATCAATGACCCTCCCTTTGCAGCGCATCTCTGCATTGAACAATTCGAATCCGCTCGTCACAACCCTCGAGAGAGATTCAAGATCGTTGGCACTCGCAATTCGCTCGAGATCAGCCCTTGGCACTGTATACAACACCTGAACTTGACCTTTGGCCAACCCGACTGCGGTATAGGTAACTCCAGATTTATGGGCATGGTCGAAAAATTCCGTAACGTGGCCGTTAACAGGATTCGCTACCAGCATCGCGATCAGCGGAGCCAGTGAAAAAAATCGTATCATCTGGCGGTATAACCACCTACCCAAACCGGGCTGGACCAGGCCATCTGGTCGTTCTCCTGGACAACCCGCAACGTATAGTAGTCACCCTGTCGGCCTGCTTCATCGGCGAATTCAAACTCGTAATCCATCGGCGCTTGCCTTACTACCCGGCGCAGCTCAACGCTATCGTAATAACCTTCAGCTTCCTGGGTACGCTCCAAAAAACCATCCTTCATCTCGGCTAGTCTGAACGTTCTGTTCCATTGTGGAATCTGGACTGTACCCCTATAGCGTGTAAAGCCGTTTTGCGTCTCACGGTCCGGCTCGAGATTAACCTGGATTTCTGTGGCGGCTGAAACACCCTCAAGTTCCAATATAAGGCTAGAATGATTTCCCCTTGTCCATGTGCGAAACCGAATCAGATTCGAGTTATCTTCATCAATCTCGAAACTCTGGGTAACCACATCATTGAAGCTGGGCGCATCGACCCTGACAAGTGTGGCATTCTTTACGTTGATGGTACCTTGCCACGTTCTCGATCCGCGTGGATTATCCCGCTGTTCCATGAGCGGCTGCGAGGAAGATTCAAAGTTCACCTCGATAGTCTGCGTACTACTGTTCCCGGCACTGACCGTCCGCAAATCTTTCCGCCAGATCTCCTCGGAATTTTTCAGCACCACCAGCTGGTCGATGGGTGAGGTGCCGACGATGCGCCCTCGCACGCTGCGTTGCTCGGAGAATTCGGCACGCTGCCCCATGCCGGTACCGTTGACCTCAAATCGGACAATCGGCCTGTCCCCTGTAACCGCGTAGGTCGAAAGAGATTTCATTGCATCGAATATCGCATCGGCCGTCTTCTCACGAGCGAGGACCCCCGCAAGGCCGGAACCGCGGCCACGGGAGGCACCGTATCCAGGGTGACTCGTGTGATCATCCGAGCCCGAGACAAATCCAACATGCTGGCCATGACGCAGGTACATGTGTCCAAACCATTCAAATACGCCGTGATTGGACTGAATTTCCACCAGTGTCTGCATGGCAGGGTCTGAACGGCGCCAATCACCCGCCTGATGAGCGTGAGGAATGATCAGGACATCCTCCGTATCGTGGTTTTCCCGCAAGCCCTGGTACAACTTCGACAGGGACGCATGAGTTTGTTGTGGAACGCGCCTGCGATGCTCTGGTGTTCTGAAGACGATATTGTGGTGCCCGCCATAGCTATGCTCAACGGTCCATTCGTAACCAAGGAAAGTGATAAATTTGCCTGTTTCAAAAAACTCCTGCGTGTTGGCCCTCAATTCCTCCCACTCGGCGTCATCCATCCAGATATCGTGTTCCGAGTGAACGAGAAAGTCGAGGCGCGCATCGTCTCGACCAAATTCAAAATACGCATCCGATGTGCCTTGCCCTTCAGCCATTCCAGAGTGACCATGAGTCTCCCCCCAATAAATCCGCTGTTCAGGATTTTTTTCGACCAGGATCGGATTGACCTTGCCCTGGATACTGCCATCCAGGCTTTCCAGGCTGAGCCGATAAACTCCCGGCGTGTCGAACGAAAAATTGTCTAGCAGAGTAATGGCGCTTCCGGCGGGAATATCCCTGATTGGTTCTCCATCGAGGAGGAGACGATAACCAGGCAGGTTGGAAGTTGCCCGATTGGTATAGATATCCTCGCTGCGCACCGACAGCGAAAAAGTCTCACCCACATCCAGCACGCTGGGCGCAAACCCGCGTACACCGTGTGTCGGACCTCCCTGGGTCTTGAAACCAAAACGCGGCAACGCATACCGCGTACCGTCCGGTTCAAAAGCAACATGCACTTCCATCGGAATGAAGTCGTTACTGAAGGTCTGTAAGCGAGCCCCCGGCCCACCTTCACCGGTATCCCCGTAAAGGAAAGTTACTACATCACCGGGCTGCAGATCACCGCCGGTAACTGAAAAAACCAGAGTCCGCCGTCGGAAACTGCCTTCAACACCCTCCGCGACCAATGAAACCCCGGAACGTGAAATCGTGGATGTCACGTAGTCTTCAGCGCTGCCATCCTCTGCCTGCAACAGGAGTCCGCTAACTCCATGAGCACCGAGCATGATCATGGCCCCTTCTTTCAGACCTCCACTCCCAACTTCATATTGTACTTCGATCGTCTGCCAGGACGTCACGGTGTACGGTCCAGGATCAGGGACTGTCACCTTACCCAGCGCTGCGGGGTTTTCGTCACGCAGACGAAGCTGTTCTATATAATCGGACATCGACGTGTTGAGCGCCCTTAGCTGATCCTCTGTCGGTTCCTCACCCCGGGGCAGGTCATTGGATCGCGCAACCTGTGCAACTGCCTGGGGCAGCGACCAGGGAAGATCGTCTCCTCTCAGCGCCATGGCATTCGCCCAGGCAAACAGCGTTAGGGCACGTCTCTGAAGTTCCGGCGCGCTCTCAACCAGCGGTTTTTCGCGCACTTCCACCTTAAGTGCTTCAACCCGATCTCGTAAATCGGCCGACATGTAATCGTCTGAAACTGGACGATCCCCCGTGCTTGTCTCACTAGCGATGTCATTCTCCTGACCGCAGCCAGCCAGCACCATCATTGCCAACAACAGAAATACGCGCATCAAGATACTCCCATATTTTATATTTACGGATATTGGATATCCTATCACAAACCTTTTCGGCTTGGCTGCACCCCCTGTACCTGGGGGATATGCTAGAAACTACGCGTCGTAGCCTTCCTGGATAAGGTCCAGTTGCGCTGTTTCCCCGGCATCCACCGACAAGGCCCCGACCCGGTCAAACACCTGGGCGACATCCCGCCGTGGCAGGCACCAGGTACATATGGGTCTAATGGCTCCAGGACGTAATCGAAATGATAAAGCCTTGCAGGGGCGGCGACATTGCGCATTTGAGACAGCAGGTATCGAGTGGGTGCAACGAAATTAATGTAGAGAACTTCTTTTTCAATGTCTTTTCCTTCGATTAAGCTGTTGCTACCGACTACGAGCGCCGCCTACCCAAATGGGGCTGGACCAGCCTAATTGATCGTTTTCCTGGAGGACGCGTAGCGTATAGTAGTCACCGTCTCGCGAGGATGTGTCCACAAATTCGAAGGAATGGTCCTTCTGCGACTCCGCAGCGACCAGACGAAGGCCAACGACATCCTTGTGCCCCTTCACGTCCTGGGTCTTGTTGGCGAATCCTTGATTCAGTTCAGACAGGCGAAACGTGGGTTTCCACGCAGGTATGTCAATGGGTCCACGGCGTAATCGCGTGTAATTATTACCACGCGTCTCTACACTGGCTTCAATATCGATGGTGATCTTGGTGTCAGCAGATGCTTCCTCCAATACCAGCGCCAGGCTAGACGTTTGCCCACGTGTCACTGTGCGGAAATTGATCTGGTTCAGTTGTTGTGGGTCGATCTCTGCCGCCTGCAGATCTACATCAATAAAAGCTGGTGCATCAACCTCGATCAGGCGGGCACCGTCGACCGTTATGGTACCCGACCAGAAACGTCGTCCCCTCGGAATGTCGCGTTGTTCAAGAAGGGGTTGGGAGTCCGTGGTAAATTCCACCTCAATACGATCCTGACCCTTGCCAACGGGACCAGACAAGGTCCTTAGATCCTTACGCCATATCTCTTGTGAATTTCTATGCACAACGAGAGTGTCAATGGGTGACTGGGAGATAATCCTGCCCCGCAGATTACGCTCATTTGCAAGTGGCGTCCGCTGCCCCATTCTTGCCCCGTTTACTTCGAATTGCAGGATCATCCTGTCGCCCATTACCGCGTAAGTACGCAAGTCTTTCATCGCGTTGAAAATCGCATCGCGTGACTTCTCCGCCGCGATAACACCAGCGAGTCCAGAACGCATGCCGCGACTTACTCCATAACCGGGGTGACTACTGTGATCGTCGGAGGCTGAGATAAAACCAACGTGATGGCCGTGGCGCAGATACATATGCCCAAACCATTCAAAAGCACCGTGGAACGACTGAATTTCAACGAGGGTTTGCATCTCCGGATCACTGTAACGCCAATCGCCTACCTGATGGGCATGGGGGATGATCAGCACATCCTCGACGGCATGGTTCTCGCGCAAACCCTGATAGAGCAGCGCAAGCGTGGGGTGAGTCTGCCGGGGTATTCGATCGCGGCCTTCCGCCGTTCGGAACACGACGTTATGGTGGCCGCCAAAGTTCTGGTCCGTGGTCCACTCGTAACCAAGGTAAGGGATGAAGTCACCAGCTGCCGCAAATTCCTGGGTATTAGCGCGAAGCTTTTCCCATTCGGCATCGTCCATCCAAAGGTCGTGTTCGGAGTGCACCAGGAAATCAAGATTGGCATCGTCGCGACCGAACGTGAAGAAACCGTCAGACGTACCACGCCCTTCCGCCATCCCTGAGTGACCGTGAGTTTCACCCCAGAATATCCGCTCCAAAGGGTCCTGCTCCACCAGTATGGGGTTAGCTTCGCCCCTGATTGATCCATCGATACTCGTAATGCTGAATCGATACACGCCAGGTTTATCGAATGCGATGTGCTGGATTTTCGCGATGGCGTCCTGGCCCGGCGGCAACTCTCGGAAGGGCCCGCCATTTAACAGAACACGGTAACCGGGGATCGCCCCTGTCGCCCGATTGGTCTGAATATCTTCACTGCGTATTACGAGATCGAAGGTCTCTCCCACGGCCAATATCGACGGTGCGAATGCGTGGACGCCGGCAACTTCGATGCCTTTAGTCTTGAGCCCGAGACGCGGCAATACATAATCCGGTCCAGCGGGTTCCAACCGCACGTAAAGTTCCAACGGAATGAAGTCGTTGCTGAGCGATTCCATCATGACACCGGGCCCGCCTCCGCTTTTGTCACCGAGCCGTATGATCACTTTGTCACCCGGGTTGAGCGTACCTCCACTAACCTCGAATTGGACCGGCGCTCCGGTCGGCTGAAAGATACGTTGATAAGACACGGGGCCCCTGGTGGCGACGAGAGTCACATCTGGACGGTTTGTCTCAGCGGTGACGTAGCCAGGCGCTGTCGGCTCTTCGATATTTGCATTGGTACCCCGTGACAGGGTGAGTCGGGCCCCCTCTGCCAGCGGTCGGGAGCCGACCACATATTCAATCTCCAGTGTCTGCCATGAATTGATCGGATGTGGACCGACGTTCAGTAATTGTGCGGTACCCATTGCCTCGGGATCTTCATCGCGCAATCGCAAGTGCTCCACATACGGAGCCAGCTGGCCGGTAGCCTGCTCGAGTTGGTCCCGGCCTGGCTGCTCATCCTCATAAGGAAGGCGCGACAAGGTTGCAACGACAAGTGGGAGGGACCAGGGCAGATCGTCGCCCATTCGGGCACGCCGGTTTGCCCAGGCAAATAGTGTCAAGCTACGATTCCTGAGCTCTTCGGCATCGGTCGCGGGCCTTCCAGCGGCGACATCCGCCTTCAGACGCTCAATTCGCTGGTCCAGATCACCTTCTCCGGCACCTGACATAGGAGTACCCGTACTGGAAGTGTCTGGATCAGCACAACTCACAAGTAGTACCATGGACAGTGCGAGCAGCATCGCAAAAGTAGTATGCATCCAGTCTCTCCCTCTGGGCAAGTCAGACATTTATATTATCGGATTTAAGCGAGGTTCGATGCTATCAATTATTTTCCATGATGTACTGCCATTATTCTCTAACAGGAGACAGAAAGTTTAGGGCAACGGCATCTCTTGGCTGTCGTTGGTACGGGCTGGTGTAAAACGTTTTACCGGTCCGTTAGTGCGGGTCTGTTCCAGCCAGAATACGCCGTCGAATGGCTCACTGTTCCCCCGGGTGCCCAGAAAATCCATGTCACCGTCGCCGTCAAGGTCACGAGCGATAAATTTGTCGAACATGCCGCGCTTGCGACGGGAAATGTCGTGGCGAGTCCAGAGCTTGCTCAAATCCAGGGGTTGTTCGAACCAGCCGATACGACCCAACCTCCCTTCGGGGCCCATATCGCCATCCCTGTCTCTGGGGCCACGGCTGTAACTGCCTGCGATCACATCGAGGAAACCATTACCATTGATGTCGGCTACCGCCAGACCCGTAACCGTGTCGGGCGCAAAGGTGCCAATCTGGTGGGTGACCCAGGATTCTGTCCAGTTAATCGGTTGCTCGAGCCAAGCGAGCCCGACACTGGTGTTGCTGATGATGTCCAGCCGCCCATCCCCGTTGATGTCGGCAAACTCAAGGTTGAATCCGCCAGCGCGACCCTGCGTCAGTTCAACATTATGTTCCCGGAAGTTAAATCCCGGACCACCGGTATTCTCAAACAGGATCAAACGCTCCTCTCCACGGGAACCACCAATAATGTCCAGGTCACCATCGCCGTCCAGATCGACGGGATGGGAGTTTTGCGGAATGATATATTGGCCCAGCACATACTCTGACCAGCCACCCGCATCCAGGGGATTGCCGTTATGATGGAAGATCGAAATCGCATGTTTGTCAGTCGTACTACGATCCGGGTTTTGTACTCCCTTGTTGGGTGCCACAACCTCCAGTCGGCCATCGTCATTGAAATCACCGAGGAACACACGAATAAATGACCCGCGATTTTTTGTCTGTGGCAATATC
The DNA here is from genome assembly GCA_040880285.1 of Pseudomonadales bacterium. Lineage (GTDB taxonomy): Bacteria > Pseudomonadota > Gammaproteobacteria > Pseudomonadales > Azotimanducaceae > JANQJA01. The sequence continues at coordinate 103,661 of JBBDIT010000021.1, forward strand.
AATCGAGGCCACGGATGGCTGCGCACATTATCGCCAGGATTTTGAAAGTAAATCAGATGGGCCAATTCAGCCGCGACGATCACATCCGGATAGCCATCGCCATTGACATCACCGATGGCCGCATCTTCCGGTGCGCCAGCTTCCTGTCCTTTTGCAAGCGTGATATTGGTCCAGACGCCCGGGTTTTCGCTGCCAAAGGCGATGCGTACGTGTCCACTGGCCTTTCCGTCGTAGGTGGTATCTGATTCATGGACGGACACGATATCTTCATGGCCATCACCATCAATGTCCGCCATGACAAGACCGTCACCACCGTTAAGCGGGAAGCTGGCGCTCACGGTATCGTCTATGATGTGTTCACGGAAGGCTATAAAACGGCCATCGCTGCTCTTTGCCATAGTGGGTTGGTCTGCAACGCCTGAACTGGCGGATTCGGCGGAAATCGCGGCAGCCAAATTCATGGCATCCAGATCATATCGTGGTTGTAGCTCTATTGGTATTTGCGTGCATGCAGAAAGTGCCAGCATCAACAGCGGCAGAGTGTCCGTCTTCCTCTTCAAAAACTCGTCTCCCAAAAAAGAGAAGCAAGCGCCGAAACGCTCGCTTCATACGGGGAAGCGGGGATTTACCCCGCTGGAAGTCAGAACTCTTGCTCGAGCCTGAGTGCAACTATCCGCCCCAAAGCCGATGTACCACTCAATATCGGGTCAATACCGGAAGAGTCTGTCAATGGTTTGGGTCGATCATCGAATAAGTTGTTAACGCTTACACTAAGCCTGGTTGGCAAATTCTTGTTGAACAAATCCAGACGATACTGATAGTAAAGATTAAACAGCGCTTGCGAGTCAATCTTGCCATCCTTATTTGAGAACGGAATGGCCCCGGTCGCCGACAGGTCCTTCACGTCATCATGCCACGTGAAGGAAAGCCGCGCGGTATGATCGCCGTACATGTATCGGAGTGCTCCGTTGATCCGCCATCGTGGTATCGGTTGCCGGCTACAGCAGTCATTACGATGGCCCGCGCCCTCGCGGACTGGGGAATCCGGACCGATATGATATTGATAGTGTTCATTGTAGGTCCCGTTCAAACTGGCCTGGAAGGCACCCCAGTTGCCGCCAATAACCGGAATCTGATCGGCACGGAACCGATAACGGGTCTGGAAGTCGTAAGCGGTTACGAAACGCCCCGTGGTATTTTCGGGCCCACCAAGATGGCGACGGATCGGTCCAAAGTCACCTTCACGAACAAAGCGGTCAGTTTCCAGGGTTGTGATATAGGTCTGGCGATATGCTGCGGCACAGGTTGCGGACGGAGTGCTACCGCATTCTCCGATCAGACCATCATTAAACGCGCTCTGTTCGATAGGTATCCGGTCTCTAATCAGGATGGTTCTGATTTCATCAAGGAATTCAATATCGATATAGTTCAAATCGACGTCGAGATCACCGTCGAGCAGGCGAAATGAAACTCCAAAGGACGTTGCCTCTGATGTCTGGGGGCCCAGGTCCGGGTTAGCCCCAACAACATCGATAAGTTCCTCGCCCAGGGTTTGTCCTCCCGCTTCGTAGGTGCATCCGGAGCCGGGGAAGCCGTTGGCCGCATCCAACACGATACCGTAGTTGTTTTCCAGCACCCGGCAGGTGGGATCTCTTGTAGTTCGATCAGCGTCGCGCTGAGTCCCCACAACGCTACTCTGGGCGGGGGTCACGAACCCTTCTGAGTAACTGGCGCGGAACGAAAGCCAGTCGTTAGGCTGATACAGCGCAGCGTATTTCGGGACGAATTTCGAGAAACCTGGCGCGACATCCGTGTTACCAATGTTTGCTTTATACTCAACATGCGTATGGCGCCCGGCGACCTGTAACTCCAGGTACCCAAAGGTTGAGTGCTGCATAACCGGCAGTACCATCTCGGCAAATCCGTCGAGAGCCTTTTCCTCAGAGTCTCGCCTTGGAAAACCGGTTCCATAGATATTCGTGTTTGATTCGTTGATATGATTCGGGAGAAATTCCTCCTCCTCAATCCGAAGCTGTGCTCCAACAGCAACACCAATGCTGCCACCTGACCAGGACCACGGAAGCTCGTAGGGTGCTCCAGCTATTACGAAGTCCACAAGGGTGACATTGTTCGTCTCGAGATCCTTGTTCTCGGTCATGACTCCTTCCACCATTTCTGCGGTATTAAATGCGGGGTTTGGAATCATCTCACCAGGATTATTCGGATCCTCAATCAATTCAGGCGTGACCTCATACTGTGGTTCATAATTCACGATAGGGAACTGGCTGGTGCTGAACGGATTGAAGGGAACACAATCCGCATTAACGCCACGGGGGGTCTCCTCGTTATCATTGCGCACACAGTTAATGCGACCAAATACGTTGCCGAAGGACGAATTGTAAGTGGATCCCCAGGCGCTTGCATAGGCCTTCTGGCGCTCACCCCAGGTAAAGGACAATTCAGTTTCCCAGGTGGTGTCGGGAATCGTCATCTCAATGCCACCACCCACGCGGATATTTCGTTCTTCACGGTCCCTTAGTGCCCATCCACCTGGCTCAACGTAATCAGGCAGGCCCTGCAGGTGACCATAGCTGAACGGAGTCCATCGATCCAAAGTAACATCATTGTTAAAGGCGATGCCCGAATCTGGATTGAAGGGATCATCGGTCAGTAACACCGGCTGGCCCCACTGTCCTTGCTCGCGTGGCACGACGTCCGCAATCCCGTCGTTATCGATGTCATCGGCAATTCCGTCGCCGTCGGCGTCAACGCCGCGGTCAGGTAACCCATCGCCGGCGGTACAATCATTGAAATTGCAATTGTCCTGCGCATAAAGCAGTTCATCACCAGCGTCGGGATCATAGATACCATCCTGATTGGTATCCGCAAATGCCCGGTAAGGATTGCCAGGATGGTCGCCGGGTACGGTCAGTGGCACCGTCTGTGCAACGTGTGGTGACGGCCAGGCTCGCGTATTGACCTTGCGTCGGCCGAACATCAAGTCTGTCCATACGGTCACATCGTCCGTTAGATCGTATTCAAAGCGCGTATACCCATGCAGGAAACCTTTAATTTCGGGTTGATAGTCCAGCAGGTACGACATGCTCATGCCACAATCTCGTCCGTTACCGTGTGGAATCCCCCATCGGTTGTTGTACTTGACGGTCGGATCGTCGGCGCCGCGACCGATGCCACCGAACAGCGGGTGCGCAGCTTGTATCGGCTCACCATCGGCGTTGGTCGGGACCATGAAATCATGACCGCAACCCGGATCCGGTCGTTTGATCGTGCGAAGGTCACCAGTTGCCGTCGTCACGAGTTGGCCCGTGGCATCCCGTATGGTTCGGAGCGCTCCACCCGGGAATCCATTTCTCGAGGCTCGGTCACGAATTGATGCGTCAAAACAATTACCATCTCCCGGATCAATCAGATCATCACGACAACCTGTCTTGTAGTCTGGAAAGTTATATTGTTCAACGCGTTCTGAACGACGAAACTCCAAGGCAAACATGCCGGAGGCCCTGTCTCCCTGCGCGCCAAACAACAATCCCAGCTTGTGATCCGGAGCAGACACATCCATAAACTCGCGGCGCTCAAGGCGAATTTTGAAGCCCTCAAAAGACTTGCGAGGAATAAAATTGATGACGCCTGCGATTGCTTCCGTACCATACAAGGCAGAGGCGCCATCCAGTAAGGTCTCAATCCGCTGGATGGCAATCTGCGGATAGTTGAAGTTGGAATCTCCAAATGGCAGTCGTTTGCCATCCATCAGGTTCAGCGTTGCGCCCGGTCCGAGCCCTCGTATATTGGCGAAGCCAACGGCGCCCTGGGCATCTTCACCTGTCTGCGCACCTATGTTCGGGTTGTGGGGTGTGGCAATGGTTTGCGTCCCCGTATTGAATGATTGTTGCCACAGAATATCGGCTAGATTGGTAGTACCGGCTTGTTCAATTTCAACTGCATCGATCACACTTAAAGGCGATGCAAGCTGGAATTGGTCACGCTTGATGTACGAACCAGTGACGACCACTTCTTCCATCTTCTCGCCGTCCTCCGCATACACCGGCGTTACTCCGATCCACGCGACTAACCATATTATTGCTTGCAAGAAAGGCAGCAGTTTCCGCATCTTCTATCTCCCCTTTTTTAATACTTCAGTTGGAGTTTTTTGTGAATTAGTTTGGTAAGCATGGCGCGTGAAAACGGGTGTGTCAAATTTATCTGATATTTAAGGATATTTAATCTGTCTGGGTTTTTGCCATCATCAGTTCAAAATATATACCTGCTTAATGTTATAAGTACTGGTTATATTAAGACCGGACGGGGAGAAGGTGTTGACCCTGGTCTTTAGCTCACACGCGACTTTTGTGCCCGCCCAGATAACTTCGAATGCCGGAGTCGCCCCACTTCTGCTCGACCACTGAAAAAATCCGAAAATATCATCTTTACAATCATTGCCCAGATTCGTGCAGTGAATAATTTACTTACCTGTGTTAGTACTCCATAATCTCGGAATCCTAATTCATCAAAATATAAATGAGATCGTCTTGAAAAAAATTATCACCGCCAGCTTGTTTGGTCTCGCAATCGCTTCACCGTTGGACCTGGAAGCCACTGAGTGGACCGCCGTGGAACCTGCCAGATACAACCTCAATGTATCGCCGGTACTTCGGGCGATTCCCGATATCAATGACCCGAAATTTATGTCTCAAGTCACAGACCTGGAACGCTCCCTTCAAGATAAACCGACACGACCAGGCAATCTCGATGAGCGTGCAGAGCTCGCAGGGCAATATTATGACGCTCTTCAGAATAGCGGCGTGCTCCTTAATTGGAGACTGGGCAGCGAGTTCAATCGTGCGCGTATATTGAAGTTGTCGGGCGACCTGGACTCCGATGAGCAAATGCCCAACCTGATTGAGAAGCGCTTCCGGGAAATGAGGGCAGCTCACAAGCTTGCTGGCAAAACCGGGCGTGTGATTCTTCGCTCACCAGTTAAACCAGAGCTACAAGCAAAGCGCTATGCCACGGTCAAGCTCGAATATGTTATTGATACACCACTTGTGCAAGGGGCTCGAATTCGCATAGGACAGAACTGGTATGGGGATCTGGGCCGCATTCAGTTTAGTCGCCCGTTGGCGCCCAATTACGCCAGCGTGAGTCCATCCAACACCGATGCTGAGCTGGAAACCGGCGCCAGAATCTGGTTCGGTAACGCCTTTACTGGACTTTCAGGCGGTAATCGCCCTTTCATTGCACTCAAGAAAGGTCAACTTGCCAAGGGCGATCGTATCACCCTGACATTGGGTGATACCTCTCACGGCAGTCCCGGATGGCTAATCCAAAGTTTTACATCTGATGCTATGGATTTGAAGATCGAAGTGGATTTTCAAGGCAACGGTGTGTTCGTTCCCGTGGCACAGCCCAGATTTCGCGTCTATGGCAATGACGCCAGCCATCTTCGAGTGGTCGGCCCAAGTGTGATTCGTCCAGGAGCGTCCTTCACAATTCGCACCAGCGTGGAAGACCAATATTTTAATCGTGCGGCCTCAAACTTGCCGAAGACCCTGGAACTTTGGTATCAGGGTGATCGCATTTCCCGGACTCGTAGCCTCAAGGGAGATCCCGCGACGTTCCATTTCCAGGATATCACCTTGCCGTCAGATGAAGACACGCCACTGTATCTCGAAGTTCGTGATCGTAGCGGGGAAATTGTGGGCATCAGTAATCCCATCGTCACACGAGGCGACGGTAAAAAACTGTATTGGGGCGAGTTACACGGTCACGAAGGCTATACCGATGGTAATGGCACGCCTGAGTGGTACATGAATTATGCGAGGAATGTGGCTTTTCTGGATTTTGCATCGCTCACTGGACATGATGTCATGCTGTCCGAAGTACATTTCCGGCACAATTTTTTGGCATCTGATGCTTATAATCAACCGGATGGAGGTTTTGTTACGTTCCGCGCCTATGAGTGGACTAATAATTGGCGCTACGGTGGACACCACAATGTATTCCTGCTCGATGACAGTCAGAGAGCCATAACAGTCATGGACGCACCTCAACTCTCAGAAATGATTGCTGCGCACAAAAAGATTAACGATCGAGATAAGGTCCTACTGATACCCCACGCCCACCAGCCCGGAGATTGGAACATAAAGGGCGCGGAACTTGTGGAAATCTTTGCCCAACACGGCTCCTTTGAATGGTTTGGCCGAGAGTATCTGATAAGGGGTCACAAAGTTGGCCTGCTTGCCGCCTCCGACGACCATATTGGTCACCCGGGCAACACTCCTTCCAGAGGAAGGACCCGCGGTGGTCTCGCTGCGGTATTTGCGCCGAACTTAACCAATGAATCGGTCTTTGCCAATCTCAAGGAACGGCATACTTATGGTACTTCGCTGGCTCGAATATATCTGGAAACCAGCATTGACGGTGCTGAAATGGGAGATATGGTTGAAGCGACAGGCCCGATCAATGTGAAAGGGTTTACTGCTGGTACCGACGAGATCACAGACATTACGTTGATTGTGAACGGCGAGGAAGTACAGGAACAGCGGTTCGACGAACCGGATGGCCAAAATTCTACGCTTAGATTTCGGCTTACTCGGGATTCAAGTCCCACTAGCTCAGATGCGCCCCGGACACCCGCTCCGGATAGACGTTATTGGGGGCGGATCTTCATCCACGAAACCGGTGATGAGATCGGACAAAGCGAAGGCAGCCAGAGCCAAACTACGGTTGAAGCCATAGTGCCACTGGGCTATGAACCTTATGCCGATGTGATCAAGCAAACGGGAAGCCGGGAAGCCACATTTACCAACAATGTGCGTGGCGACTATGATGGCATGCTGTTAAAACTTGCAAAGATGGATGAGAACGATCTTGTCACTATTATGGTGATGACATCACCGATTGATGACACTGATCACTGGAACATGATCGAAAAACCACGCCTGCCAGGTGAGTACTATAACGTGGATGTTCCGCGCCAGGAAATTGTCCTGCAGGAAACAGTCAGGTTAGGTGATCTGCTTGATGGCCACTGGGAAGCTTCGTTTGATGATTACTCCAGTGCAGATATAGCATTGATCAAGACCGGTAATCCAAAATACCAATCGTTCAATTTCACTGTCACAGAAGCAGATGGCCTGAAATTCGGCGAGGACAATCACATCTATGTTCGTGTCAAACAGTTGGACGACGAAACAGCCTGGTCCTCACCCACTTTCATTGAATGGCATAGAAACTAGACATTTCCTTGAATCGTTTTGCCTGCACGCGACTGGCTATTGTCCTGCTGGCTCTGGCCCTTACAGGCCATAGGGCCAGCGCCCACGTATCGAGTATTGAAGACCATGGCCATCAAGAAGGCCAGACCTACACTACGTTGTCGTTTGGCCAACAGGAAATTTTCTTGCTTTACACAGTGCCGCAATATCTGGCCAGCGAGCACTACGGCGTTACCGACGCCGAAGACTTCCTTGAACAGCTACTATCGTCGCTGGCGATCGACAATGATCATAACCCATGCCCCGTTACCCACATCGAAGCGAACGAATACTCCGCCATCAACGCTTTCCAGTATGAGTTAAGGTATGCCTGTGACAATACGCTGGGTAATATTCATTTTGAGTACCTGCTATTTGATGATCAGGCATTCCACACGAACCAGGTAGAATTTCGGATTGGCCAACATACGTCTGTCGTCGAGATGGGCCACATTCTTCTCAAAGCAGAAATTCCCATTGAATTGATTCTACGGGAACGTGGCTGGCAGTTGCCTGATGAGCCTGCCCCTCTAAAGGGCAAGGTACCTTCGATCCTGGACTACTTTGTATTGGGATTCGAACATGTCCTCACGGGTTATGACCACATGGCGTTTTTACTTGGACTTATGATCGTCGTAAGCCGCCTGAAGACCCTGATACTTCTGATAACCTGTTTCACAATCGCGCATTCGATCACGCTCGCACTATCGGGGCTGGACATCGCGACCATTCCAGTCGCCCTGACGGAAGCAGCGATTGCTGTCACTATAATCTACATCGGCTTCGAGAATCTGTGGTACCTCGGCTGGAACAATACAAACGGTGGCTTCACCACGCAGCGCCGCTGGATAGTTACATTTATCTTCGGCCTGATTCACGGATTCGGGTTTTCATTCATACTGCGAGAGATTGGGCTGTCCCAGAATGAATTCGTCCCTGCACTGCTGTTATTTAATCTCGGTGTAGAAGCCGCACAGATCACTGCCGTTATTCTTCCCTTCCTGTTGATTCGTCAATTGCTGATCAAGTTGCCAGCATGGAGAGTGATGAGTATCACCCTCTCAGCTGCCATCGGACTGCTCGGCGTGTACTGGCTTGTTGAACGTATCGCGCCGCCGTGGCCGTATTTATAAACCCTTCACTTTTAAGGATAATGTGTCATGACTGTACCAAAAACTATCGTCATTACAGGTGCCGCAAGCGGGCTTGGACGGGCCTGGACTGAAGGCTTTCTTGCTGACGGAGCACGCGTCGTCGCTGCCGACATCGACATGGTCGGGCTCAAATCACTTTCGGACCAAGGCGCCATTACGATCACGACAGATGTGTCGCAGCCCGAACAAGTACGTGCATTGATTACGCAAGCGGTTGAGGAAACTGGACGTCTGGATGCTCTCTTCAACAATGCCGGACTCGGATTCAGAACACGCATTGAAGATCTCGATGATGGAGAGTTCGAACATCACATTGCCATTCATCTGTTCGGCACCGTCGCCGGTATGCGCCATGCGATTCCCGTTATGCGTAACCAGGGGTATGGACGCATAGTGAACACTATATCCAGGGCTGCTGAATTCGCGTCGCCAAACAACTCCGCCTACTCCTCTGCCAAAGCCGCCATCTGGGCTACGACCCGGAGTGCGGCCCTTGAGACAGCGGACACTGACATACTTATCAATATGATTATTCCAGGTCCGACCAACACCGCGATCTGGGGTCGAGATATGCCTGACCTGCAGCCGCCGGAAGTAACATTGCCAACCGCTCGCATGTTGGCTGGTCTGCCGGCGGGTGGGCCGAGTGGGCGAGTGTTTTGGAACGAAAAGGAATACCCGTTGTTTTCGCCAGAGAACCAGATTAAAAGATAATTTGTGTGGTTCTCAGGATCAACCAGTAACTTGCCAGGGCGCCCGCAAAAAATAGCGGTGCAGTTTGAACCCAACGAGGCACTGTGAGACGAAACTGTGCCCGCAGATAAAGTAACCCCAATACGAGCGTGATAATGATCAGTTGACCCAATTCGATCCCCATATTGAAAAACAAGAGCGCCCACCAGGCAGCATTCTCCGGCAAACCAATTTCAGAGAGAGCTCCGGCAAATCCAAGACCGTGCAATAGTCCGAATAAAAACGTGATTGCCCAGGGGTTGCCTGTTCCAGGATTGAACGCCTGTAAACTCAAAACGACGATACTGAGCGCAATGGTCGCTTCAACTGGTGCCTGGGATACATTCACAATATTGAATGCCGACAGGCCAAGAGTAATGGAATGCGCTACAGTAAAGCTGGTTACGGCCTTTATTAAATTGAGTTTCCCGCGGACCACGAACATCAATACAATCACAAATAACAGATGATCAACTCCCATAAGTAAATGTTCAACTCCCATAGTCAGATACATGGGAAGCCATGGTGTTTGCTTCACCACGTTGAAATAGGGTGCGTCCGGATTGATTAAGTAATTGATCACATCGCCGCTCGTATAGCCAATATTGACGAGCGTATCGATCATGGTGCGATCCAAACCGATGATATCGATTCTTCTTAGTTCTTCCCCTTCACAAAGAATCTCCCATTCCTCTTCAAGGGCCCTTGCATTGACAGATACAATTGGCGTGGTTGAATTTTCACAATTGGTAGTTGCCCGCAAGCCCAGATACCGGCCCTGGATCTGTGGTTGTTTCAGCGTTACAGTAAATCGATTGGGCTCTGTTTGAACCAGTTTCAGGAAGGCGGGACGAACTTCGTGCGCAAAGACATCAGTAGTCAAGGCTAACAATAGAGCGATAGCGAGGATACGCATCTTGCTCAATTCCGCCTGACGATAATGTAACTTTCAAGCAAATGTTGATAGTACTCATTATTGGCGGTCTGGCGTTGATCATGCAAAAAATCATTCAAAACCTGGCGTTCAATTTCAGAGTAGCTGGCAGACTCGACCGCTTGGCGCTTGGTAATACGGACGAAATGAAGTCCAAAGATACTGGGCACCGGCCCTTGCCAGTCCCCGGTCTTCAATCCCTCGATTCTCTCCGCGAATTCGTCGCCGAAGGTTGATGCTATCTCTCTTTTGCTTCGCATTGAATAGGTCTCCTGTAACATGCCGGGTTCACCCAGCTCGCGCCAGTCCCTTTCATTTCCGAACAATTGTTGCCTCGCAACCCGTAACGCCTCGATATTGTGATGAGGAAAGTAGATTTGTGAAAAAGTGTAGAGAGCTGGCAGCTGGTACCTGGACTGGTTGTCCTGGTAGTATTTTTGAAGTGTCTTCTGGTTTGGTTCGGGTATATCTTCGGCGATAAAGTTCAATTTCTGAACCAATCGCCGACGAATGATTGTGTCGCCTTTGTCCAGTTGAAGACGCAGCGCCTCACGATAGAAAACTTCTTCCTTTATCCAGTGTTCCACAAGCGATTGAAGCTGGTTATCTGCAGGTACTTCTCCCATTTGTGCTTCCCACAAATTGGACAGTCGGGTGCGAACCTCGTCGTTTACCACTATCTCGTCAGGGCGATCAGAAATCCATGCATCAACGCCGAACAGGACTGCACCGACAAACAGAAACCAGAATAATGGATAGCGAACCAGGCGAACCGTTAATATCAAAGTTTTCTCCAGACTTTCAATTCGAGAGATCAACTGCCATGCTACTGAGGGCGCGAACACATCGTGTAGTTGTACCCAGATCGACTGCATCAGGCCATTGATCAGCCGGGTGGTGAAACAGGTTGTTACTGCCCAGAATCGAGATGTATCTACCCCCACCATCAAAAATATTCCTGGCTTCTCCGAATGGAAGAGTGCCTATGGGTGTCACCGCTGTCGGTTCGATCGATTCACTTTTTAAATAATGAGCAGCGATTGATCTTGCTGGCTCATCGGAGTATTGAAGCCTTAAACCGCCACCCTGTTTGGCTGCGATGTTTGCGCCTAGATGAATCCACAGGTGCGCATCTTTAATAAGCGAAGGATTCGCCTCGAGGAAGTGATCAAGCCCCGTGTGTCCCAATTCATGACCGGTATTTGCAGTAAAAATAATATCTCTCGTATGTCCTGACTGCTTTATTGCACGCATGATTTCAAGAAAAGCTGCAATTCCCCCACCTCGCTCCGAAGCGCAGGTCCACCAACCACTCCTTGGTGTCATAACTACCAGCGGTGGCGTACCCCTGCGCTTTCCTGGCATATACGCTTGTACATTTTTCGCTGTGGCAGCCAGGTATTCGCAATGCGCGATGACTGTCGCAATTTGACCGGACGTCACAGCTGTCCTAATTTGTACCCACTGACTGTTCGCTATCTGTAACACCGGTGGACCATAGGGATTCTGAAACGACTCTGCGTTTAGCGTTGCGACGCCCTTAGAGGGCATAGTTTCGTCGGTTACCAGAACAATCGCTTTATGTATATTCGACTTGCGGGCAGATGCAATCTGACTGAAGAGTTCACCACGGGGAAACGGCAATGCCATTGCCACACCGATGTCGGCCTTCGAGCCCAACTTTCCGAGCCGTCCAGTTATCCCTCTCTCGTCGGTATATGTACAGTCGAATAGTGGTACTCCTTTGATATCCAACTCCGAGACTCGTAATCGCGCGTCCAACACGTGCACACGTTTGAATGAAAACGCATCTATTACGGGCTGCACGCCTGCCAATCGAATTTTATCGGCGAGCCATCTGGCACTATCGTTGTCGACATCGGTCCCCGTTCTATGGATCCCCTGTGCGTCATACTCAGAGAGGATTGATGCAATTCGATCATTCATGGTCCGATCGTATCCTGCCAGGTTTCGAACCTGTGCTAACAAAGGGAGAGCAGCGCTCAGCCTGATAAAGTTCCTTCGGGAGATTATTGCTATCTCTTCAAGCGTAATCGGCTATGTAGAATTATTTTGTCGCAAATCCCCCGATCCAGATTGGACTGGACCAGGCCATTGCGTCATCGGCCTGACGAACTCGAACAAAGTAATAGTCTCCATGGCGAGGATTCTGGTCATCCGACAGATTAAACTCGACATCCATAGGCATGCTTGAACCTCGCTTCAGAATGACCGCATCATTATATCCATCAACTTCCATCGATCTGGTAAATGAACCGTCGGTTATCGAGGCGACAGACAATTCGATCTTGCCACCTTCTATCATTTGGTGACGACGAAGTTGGGGGGGGCCGGAACCTGTCTCATCGGCATCTTCCAATTCAATACTAATAATTGTAGTGGGATGTAATTCATCGAATTCCAGGAACAAAGTGCTATAGCCGCCCCTTGTATTGGTGGCGAAGTCAACAAGGTTGGGATTATTGGGGTCAACCGCTAGATGTTGCGTTTGCCGATTATCATGATTGCTGGCAGTAATATTCGTCAACTGAGAGCCCTCCACTGAAAGCTTACCCCGCCAGTGACGCCAGCCCCGTGGATTGTCTACCGGGTGATAAGGGTAAGAATCAGAATAGAACGAAAGCGCCAACGTATTCGGTTGCGTGTTCCCGTAGTCCCAATGCTTGAGTTTTTTATCGTTCTTGAAGACAGTGATCGAATGGATCGGCGCAGTACCGATTACTCGACCGGAGATCTCTCGATGCCCAGCGTATTCCGCTCGCTGCCCGATCTTTGTTCCATTAACGTCAACCTCAAGGATTATTCGCTCACCTGTCGTCGCATAGGCTCTTAGCGACTTCATGCTATCAAAGATGCCATCAATTGTTTTTTCTTTTGCGAACACCGCGCCCAAACCGCCCCGCTGGGCGAGTGAGTTGGATTTCGGCTTCGCATATCCTGGTCTGCCGACATGGTCATCAGAACCCGCTACAAAACCCACTTGATGACCGTGACTCAAATACATCCGACCAAACCATTCAAATGTGCCGTGCATTGACATAATTTCAATCAGGTTCCCCATATCCGGATCAGATTGTCTATATTCCCCTCTTTGATGCGCGTGGGGAATGATCAGGACATCGTCGACATCGTATTTGTTCCTTAAGCCGTTATATAACTGAGACTGGGTTGGATACAACTGGGAAGGTACACGTTCCCGATCCTCTGGGTCCCTGAAAAGTACATTCTGGTGGCCTCCATGACTTGTCTGGACGGTCCATTCATAACCAAGATAAGGAATAAATTCTCCGCTCTCAGTGTATTTTTTCGTTAAGTCCCTCAATATTTGCCACTCTTTGTCATCCATCCAGATGTCGTGTTCCGAGTGGGTGACGAAATCCAGCCTGGCCTCGTCACGTGCGAAGCGCATAAAATCCTCGGCAGTGCCGATCCCTTCTGCGAAACCCGAGTGACCATGGGTATCGCCCCAGTAAATCCGCTGGGAAGGATTTCTTGATACAAGGATCGGGTTCGTTTCGCCAGATATCGTTCCGTCGATTGCCTTTATGGCAATACGATATATCCCAGGCTCTTCGAATCGAATACCTTCTGCCAACACTACAGCACGTCCATTAGATTTGACGGATTGAAGCTGCTTACCATTTGCCACCAGATTCCAGTCCGGAATTTCTCCAGTAGCTCGATTACCGTAATCGTCCTCAGTACGAATTGAGAGATCGAAGGGCTCGCCAACGTCCAGCACTGACGGTGCGAATCCTGCCACTCCCGCCGCCTTGCTGCCATGAATTTTGATCGGTTGAATCGGCAACGAAAGCCAAAGATTCGAACCGTTCAGATCGACATACACTGGAAATGGCATCTGATTGGACGCAAGATCCGGCATGCGTAGTCCGGCCCCACCACCTGAAGTATCGCCATAAGTAATGGTCACTTTGTCTCCAGGTTGCAGCTCGCCGGTTTTGACTCGAAATGCCAACTGAGCTGCGGCACCCCGGAAGCCTCCATGCATCCCTGGTACATCGAAAGAGTCTACGACAAACTCGACATTAGCATTATTGGACTTAATTGAGACGTAATTGGCAGCTGTTGAATCACTGGTCTGGTAGATTCCGTGATTCGCATTGAAGTGCTTGGCAATTAAGAAGCCACCGCCTGTCTCGACAGGTTCGCTCCCCACGGTGTAGGTCTGCTCGAAAGATTCATAACTCATCACCTCAAATGGACCTTCCGGTCGCGCCTCGAACCTACCGAGTGCATCAGGCTTCTCGTCCAGAAGTATCAGTTCCTGAATATACTGGTCCAGTACAGGACCGGAAGGCACACCATAACCATTGATTTGCGTTATTACTGTAGTCGCGTTTACGGGAATATATTCACCTTTTAAGGCGAGCGCGTTAATCCAATCGAACACTACCAGGGCTCGTAGTCTCGCATTGTCCTGGTTGGTCGGTGTTTTACGTAGATCCTTTTTTAGTAACTCCACTGACTCACGGAGCTCGGCTCCCATATAATCATCCGTCGACGCAGGAGGCGTAGTGTCATTGCCCTGATTTCCGCATCCCGCCAGCATAGCCACAACCAAACTGGCACAAAGCCAGACTTTGAAGGTAGATAGTGAAATAGGAGTAGATAGTTTAAGCATAATTTTTCCTCGTTACATTTGTTCGATTTCTGCTATGGCGATTCCTGACTCCCCCGCAACGGAATAAAGCAACCAGGTTCGGTTGTCTTCTTCAAATATTTCCGGGTCACGGAGCTGGTTAACAGGTACTTCTATTGCGCCCCTACTGGAAGCCTCAACAGGCAGATGCGCGCCTTCCCACTTTTCCTCTGGACGGAGAACATCAATTGGCTCAGAAGCCTTCCAGTCGACCCAATCACTCGAGATGTCTATGCTTGATAACAGGATTCTTTCTGGTGCATCCGCTACCTGTGTCCAAAACACGAAGAGTGTTTCATCTCGAACCATTAAGCCAGCATGGCGCATATCAGGGTTAAATAAGTCAGGCCCTTTTTCAAAATCTGTAAGCCCGTCTTTCGAACGATAGAATATTCCTGGCATCGCCATGCCGTAAAAATAGCCTCGCCACTGAAACACACGCAGATACGGTCGCGTAATGACATCTGGTTGTGAGGTAAAATGAAGCCCGTCACGAGAACTCGCAGCACGCGTAGCCTGCTCTCCAGTTTCCATCATGCCATGGTAGTAAAGGCGCACTTCCTGCTTTTCAGGGATAACCACCACCTCTGGAGAAGCGATATGAGTATAACCGTATCCGGCGTCGCGGATCGATTGTAATCTTTGACGTTGCGTACCCGTCAAGCGACTCTCATCCACCTTTATGGGAAAACCTGAGTCCTGCAGTGATAAGGCTCCTGGCTCGTAGATGGTCCAGGGGCCCGACACCTGATCCGCGTACGCGAGTCGGATATATTTACCCTTGTGGTGTGAAAAGTAGAGGTAATATCGACCTAAGGGTTTCTCCACCCAGGATGGCACACGGATCAATGATGGGCCATTGATGTTATCCCCGATCGTTGCCGACATCGCAGGACTGATTATTGGATTATTCGGCAACCGTTTGATCTTAACTGTATTTTCATTGCCGGTATCAGCGTTGCATGAGAACAGGGTAAGAAGGAGCAAGATAGTATTTACCTTAATGCCCTTATCGATAATAGGTCGCAATACCTTCAACTCAGTCACCCGTAATCGATTCATTGTTGTCTAAATTTTTCGAAGAATTGAAGCTGTTGGTCACGATAATCGCTTCGCATTTTATGGAAGGCCCAGGCAGCCATTACTGCGTTCCGGACAGCGTACGCATCATCTTGTAATTCTGGAAAATCGAAAACTTCACGACCTTTTTGTTCAATGACATCGAATGTAATGCGCCGGTTGCCCGCAGAGTCAATATAATTTTTGTCTTGCAGAAATTTCATCGCTCTATTAACGTCATTGACTCCATAACTTTCCAACCACGGCCTATCGAGTTGCTGCTCTCGAGCCATATGTCGTTCAATTGCCTTTCCCTCACGCTTCAACGTCTGGTAGATGGTTTCCAGCCTGGCATTGTTGACGAGTGTATCGTTTTCTGCGAGCACCAGGAAAGTAGGCAGGTCGTAGTCGCCTGCTTCGATGATTGATTGGGCAAATCCGCCCATGTATGGAGCAACCGCCTTGATCGGATAGCCGATCTGGTGAAATACGTAACCGACAGTTGTAGCCATATTGGCACCATTGGACATCCCCATTGTGAACAGCGGGAAGTCTGCGGAGAGTTCCTTATCGCGAACGATTTTTTTGTATAGTCGCTGCAATCGCAATAGATCGGGATTGTCGGATAGATCAAGAGTCCGGGGGTCCCAACGTCTGGGCTGGCTGCGTTGTGTACTCGATGTGGCAAAGAATCCGTAACCGGCCTTTTGCAGAGTATCCATCACCCTCATCGTATCGGCACGGATGGCGAAATCCGCACTTCCCCCGGAACCATGCAGTAAAATAACAATGCCAACCATATCATCAGGAAATTTCGAATAAACGGGGAATCCTTCGAAGTCCCACTGGTCCCACTCACCCTGAACTGGCAGCGATAGAAGTAACACCGTCGCCAATAGCACCCTGTACATAATTTACCTCACTGGTAAAAAAATATGTTATAAAGGAGGATATACAGTATACCATTTTATTATCTGTGCAAAAGTATTAAAAAATGTTTTGAAAGCCTTAATTATAAGCACCTCTCAAGCCTCCAAATCAACTTGCATAGGTGTGTCTTAACGTAAGTTTTATTGAAACGGACCTGATTATTTCTAAAAATCACAATGGCTGAAAGTCAACCCAAACGAAAAGAAGAAATCCTGAAAGCGGCAGCTTCTGTGATGGGATCCAATGGAGTCCTGAAGACCCGTTTGCAGGATGTTGCTGAACACCTGGATGTCGCCTACACGGCCCTTTATCACTACTTCCCCAGTCGTGATCACATGGCTGAAGAAGTAATCCTGTGGGTGTTAAACTCTCGCCTGAAAGCGCTGAAAGAGATTGAGAAAAACTCCGCTCTCAATCAGCTTTTGTCATTTTTCAGTCGAGACCTATCAGAAAATAATAGCTATCAGGTCAGATTCCCTCCATTTAATGCATTACCGGAAGAAAATAGACGATCATTGATTGATGCCAGAAACGAGTTGTTGGAGGAACTAAAGGATCTTATCGAAAAGGGAATAGACGAAGGTTCAATACGCCCGTGTCATTCCTTGACGGTCGCAAATGTAGTGCTTGGTATAGTGGAACGATATACGCCACCGAGGCTACAAGGCCCCAGCCAAATGTCTGTAAAGCAAATTGTCGCAGAAATGGTGGGGATTCTTAAAAACGGAATTTTGAGTGACGAGACCAACACTCTCTCTTCGCCCAGTTATGTTATCAGTAAAGGGGAAGACCTTCTGGGTTACGATCCCGGCTACGATTCTGAATTAAAACGGTTAGATAGCATTCTCAGTACTGCAACACAACACTTCAATGTGGAAGGTGCAGGTGCATCCATTCCGAGAATGGCAGCAGAACTGGGCGTATCCAAAACGGTCATTTATCAGTACATTATGGATAAGCAGGACTTGTTGCTGCAGTGCTATTTGAGGGGTACCCGATTGGTAGCAATGAGTCATCGCATCGCGTCCGATTTTGGCCACAGCCCCCTGGATGAGATGCTGATTCATCGTCAAAATCTTTACAGATTTCACGATAGCCAAGCCGGCCCGTTTACATTGATTAATGCGATACATTTCCTTCACGCCCCGCAGCAGAAACTCATGCGTCTACGCAATATAGCAATACGGGAAACTTCGATAGAACGCATGCGCAGGGCCGTCAATGCGGGACAGATCCGGGCAAATGTGGTACCCGAGATTGCTCAACCTCTATTCGGTCAAATACTTTATGCTCTACCTGGCTGGTACTCAGACACTTACCCATTGAGCATTGACGAGGTCTGCATGCAAACAGGCCAGGTTCTCTTTCTCGGGTTAAAAAAATGATAAAGCAGTAGTGTTTGTTCAGTGTTGACGTGATTACGCGCAAAATCACCCGTCGTAAAGATGGCAAGCGGCCCATCCACCCCCAGCAACGGGAATTTTTCGGGGCACTTTTTTCCGACAGATATCCATTACGTGAATGCAGCGAGTATGGAAGGGACATCCATCTGGCAGGTCAGTGGGACTCGGTAGCTCGGTAACGGGTAACTTTCGACGTTCCTGCTTGCGCTCTCTTTGTACCGCAGGATCTACAACCGGAATGGCAGCCAACAGCATTTGTGTATATGGGTGTGCCGGGGTATCGTAGATTCGGTCGGCCGGCCCCACTTCCATGAGCTGACCCAGGTACAAAACACCAATTCTGTCGCTAATGTGTCGCACCACTGCAAGATCGTGCGCGATAAAAAGATAAGATATTCCCATGGTTTCCTGTAACTGTTCAAGCAGACTAATTACCTGACTCTGGGTTGAAACATCAAGGGCGCTAACGGGTTCGTCACAAATAATGAGCTTCGGTTCGAGTGCAAGAGCTCTTGCGATCGCGATTCTCTGACGCTGGCCGCCTGAAAATTCAGACGGGTAGCGTTCAAGCTGGTCGCTTGCCATTCCGACTCGTTCAAGCAGCCCGGAGACTCTTTTATTACGCTCAGCACCGCGCAAACCGTAGTGAATTGTCAGGGGCTCACCGATAATATCCGCGACAATCATCGATGGATTGAGGGAGGAATACGGGTCCTGAAAAACGGCTTGCAAATCCCGGCGAAAGTCGAGCATTCTACCTTTGAGTTCATGGACGGGCTTGCCTTCCAATCGAATGGAGCCTGAATCGATGTTCACAAGACGAAGTAATGCATTGCCTATCGTGGACTTTCCTGAACCGGATTCGCCTACCAGACCAAACGTTTCTCGTTGGCAAATTTCGAAGCTAATCCCGTTGACTGCCTTCACCTGATAACTTCCACCACCCAGCAGCCCTCGCTTGACGGTAAAACGAACTGTCACATCGTCAACCTCGAGTAGTGGCTTTCGTTCACGCGTTACCATGTCGCATCCAGGTCTATCTCGCTCAGCCGGATACAACGACTCATATGTCCGTGCCCTAATTCCTGCATTGGAACAGGGTGTTTGCAAGCTATCGTGGCGTACGGACAGCGTGGATGAAAGCGACACCCGGGCGGCCAGCTCCAGGCAGGCGGCACCCGCCCGGGAATTAGACGCAGCTTACCGGTTCGCTTCTGATTTTGTGGTGTTGAGGCCAACAGACCCGCAGTGTATGGATGTTGAGGATGATTCAGTACCCGATCCACATCGCCAGACTCGATAACCTGGCCCGCGTACATCACCACCGCTTGCTCACACATATCAGAGACGACGCCGAGGTCATGGGTGATCATTAATATCGACATTTGGTGCTCTTCCTGAAGAGTGCTCAATAAATCCAGAACTTGAGCCTGAATCGTAACGTCAAGGGCCGTTGTGGGTTCATCAGCAATTAATAACTTGGGTTTGCAGGCAATCGCCATTGCGATCATTACGCGTTGGGCCATACCACCTGAGAACTGATGCGGATAATCCTCAGCGCGCCGGGCAGCACCTGGAATACCGACATGGTCAAGCAGCTCGATGGCCCTCGTCTCCGCCTGGCGGCGTGTCAGTTGCTCATGGACTCGCAATGATTCTGCCAGTTGATTCCTTACCGTATATGCCGGGTTAAGGCTTGACGAGGGTTCCTGAAAGACCATACCGATATCAACACCGCGGATATGGTTCAATTGAGCGTCGGGCAGTCCCACAAGCTCTTTGCCAGCGAATCGAATGGAACCAGCCGAGATACGTCCTCCTTCGGCCAAAAGTCCCATCACCGCCATGGCCGACACCGACTTTCCACATCCTGATTCTCCCACCAGACCAACGGTTTTCCCAGGCGGAACTGCAAAGCTTACATCGCTGACAACTACCAGTTCGCCACCACGTGGAGCTGGAAACCGGACTTCGAGTCCGGCAACATCCAGCAGCGCTGAGGAACTGTGTTCAATCGGGCTGTCAGTGCAATTCACATCAACGCGTGCGGCGCGACCAGCATGGACGGAACCGTGAGCCTCTACCCTTGCCCAGGCATCCCGCAAGCCGTCACCCATCAGATTGAACGCCAGCACGGTAGACATAATCATCAATCCCGGCGGTACTACCATAAATGGCTGGTGATAAATATATGCCTGCGCGGTGGATAACATGGCGCCCCAACTCGCGTTGGGTGGCTGTACACCTAACCCAATAAAAGAAAGTCCGGCCTCCGCGAGCAACACGAATGAAAAGGCAAGCGTCGTCTGGATCGTCAAGGGTCCTGTGACGTTAGGCAAGACATGACGGAAGACAACCCGGGGTAAGGACGCTCCTGATACTCTGGCAGCATCGATGTAAAGCTCTTCACGCACTTCAAGGGATGCGCCACGCATCAGTCGGAAAAAAGCAGTTGAGTTCGCAATGCCAAGTGCGATCATCGCATTAGTGAGGCTCGGACCAAGTACGGCAATAATGGCGATGGCAATTAACAATGCGGGTAAAGCGATAATTGCTTCTACAAGCCGCATGGCAATTCGATCCCACCACCCCCCAAAATATCCGCTCAATAAACCGGTCGGTGCGCCCAACAGGATAGCGATGCCCACACCGAGCGCCGCTGCTTCCATGGCAACCCGAGTCGCGGTAACGATTCGACTAAGCGTACTTCGTCCAAGGTGATCAGTACCCATCCAGTGTTCTATAGAAGGGCCTTCGAAAGCTCGAGACAAGTTTATTTCATTAGGTGCATGCACGAGGAACCACTGTCCGAAAAGTGCGATGAAAATAATCAGAAACAGATAGATGGCGGATGCCAACGCAACGTGGTTTCGGGAAAATGTTCGAAGAAACCGCTGACGGCCGGACAAAGGCGAATGATCTCGTTCCTGCTGTTCAACCTCAGCGATTTTGTCAGCTGACGGCGTCATGAGGGCCTCACCTTGGGATTCACAAACCCATAAGCCACGTCGACGGCTATATTCACGCAAACGATGATCAGGGTGCCCATGACGACAACACCTTGCATCATCGGCATGTTTTGCGTTCTGACGGCATTGATTGCAAGGGAGCCAAAGCCATTCAGCCCAAAAACCTGCTCGACAATGAGAGCCCCGCCTAGTAAGCCATTAACCTGAAATCCAATCGTAGTAATGACCGGGATGGCGGCATTTTTCAGCGCATGTTTGACTATCACCATGTGATTCGGCAAGCCCTTGGCACGAGCTGTTCGAATATAATCCTGACGCAGTACATCAATGACGGCGCCACGCGTCTGACGTGCCAGTGCCGCACTTGCCGAGGTGCCGAGTGCAATGGATGCGATGGCGATGCTTCTCAGCCACTCCACCACACTTTCCGTAGGTGGCGTAAAGCCGGTTGCAGGAACAAGTTTCCACCACAATGCCAGCGGAATAATGAGAAGTATCGCCAGCCAGAAGTTTGGTAACGCCTGTCCAATGGTGGCGAACAAAACCGCGCCGCGGTCGACAAAGCTGCCCCTGTACGTGCCCGCGTAGACACCTGCCGGTACACCAATAATGATTGCCACGAACATGCCCCCTATCGTGAGGGATAGCGTAACCGGCAAGGTATCTAGAACAGCCTCTGTCACTTTCTGGCTGTTGTAGGCAGATGTACCCAGGTCTCCCTGCAACGCGTTGGCGAGCCAACGACCGTATTGAACGAGGAACGGATCATTAAGGCCCAGCTTTTTCCCCAGTTCTTCGTACTGCTCGGCAGTAGCCTCAGTACCAAGAATCTGATCCCGAATATCGCCGGGCACCATATGTAACATCGCAAATGTCAACAAAGACACCATGAGTAACAAGGGCACCAGACCAAAAAGGCGAGATAACAACAATCGCGTCATCTAATTTGCGCCTCTTCGGTAGCTATGCTCTCACGTGGTTTCATGTCACGCAGTTTGACCTCACGTAACATGGGATCAATATACCGGGATACTCTGACATCCATGACGCGGCCAGCATCATACGCAATAAGGTCTTCAATGTGCAGATAAACAACCGAATACACTTCAGCAACGACAATCTCAAAGTATTCTTTGAATAATCGTTGACGCTCGGATTCATCATGAGTCTCTCTCGCTATTTTGGCGAGTTCATCTAGACGAGAATTATCATTTCGAAATGGATTGAATGCCGCATCCGAGTCCCAGATCGCCAGGTGTCGACTGTCTGGATCAAAGGTTGGATAACCGATAGTATTTACAGGATACTGCTTACTTCTTGAAACTGGACTAACAGTGCCAGGTTCGATCACTTTGAGCTCCATATTGATCCCGACTTTGCGCAGGTAATACTGAATGGTCTCGTATGGAGCGGAATAGCCGGGCGTGATCGGTACCGTAAAGCTGAATCCGATTGCGCCTGCGTCCTCCAAGAGCTTTCTTGCTTTATCGGGATCATAGGTGAAAAAATTTTGGAGTCCGCTCACATGACCCAGCTCAGCCATCGGTTGTGAGGCCGGCGTGGCATAACCAAAAAAAACGATATCGGCCATGGCTTGACGGTCCACGGCGAAACCAAGCGCCCTTCGCACCCGACGATCCGCAAGCTCTGGAACAATCTCTCCTTCTCTGTCGAGGATGGTCATCCCCAACCAACGATTGTCCCGTCGCGCAATCGAGAACCCCGATTGCTCCGCATATCTCGCCTCGGCAGGCCCGACAATAGTCAAGTCAACCTGGCCGGAAAGTAGTGCATTGAGTCTGGCTGGACCATCTCCGAGCACAAGGACTTCATAGTTGGCGCGCTCCTGGGAACGTCCCGCGAAATAGTCCGGATTGACGTAGAATCGATGCACTTCACCAATAGTGGAACGCTCACGATCATAGCGCCAGGCACCGGTACCGACCGGATTCAAGTCCAGATCCTCGTTCTCGAAGGCCGCAGGACTGACCATCATTCCCGGAGACAACGACAAGTTATACAAGATTGTTGGATCCGGATACTGCAACTGCATACGAAGTATGAATTCATTTGGTGCTTCGACCGATTTAATCGCAGCGACAGTAGAAATGCGCGGTCCTTTCAAGCGCAGCATACGTTCAATATTGTCTTTGGCCACCCTCGCATCGAATGGTGTGCCGTCAATAAATCGCACACCCTGGCGGATTTCAAATTCCAAAGTGACGTCATCGATCCAGTACCAATCGGTGGCGAGCGCCGGAAC
Organism: Pseudomonadales bacterium; assembly: GCA_040880285.1. Taxonomy (GTDB): domain Bacteria; phylum Pseudomonadota; class Gammaproteobacteria; order Pseudomonadales; family Azotimanducaceae; genus JANQJA01. The sequence goes on from JBBDIT010000021.1 coordinate 127,060, forward strand.
GATATTGCCAGGGTTGTCCGGATCTTGTCTCGTCAATCCGTCGTAGACCAGCGCGAGATAGGTGGAAAATGACGGTCCTGTGTCCGCCTGGTGAGGATCAAAGGTTTGTAAAGGTGTCCCGGTGCCAAATCGTATGCTATCAGCCCACACTGTTTTATTTGCTTCCACCTCGCTGCAACTCGTGATCACAAACGTAAGTGCCAGCGTTAGTCCGAGCGCCAAAAAAGACAATCTTGTAATATAAAATACCATCGTGCGAGAGGTTATCACACCTGATCCTTAGCAACCAAGTATGGATATTAGGATGGTGTGTGAGCAGAAAATGAACCCTTGCCTGCTCTACCTTTATTAAATGGTAAATCTTTAGATATAAATGATCTTTATCCCCGAGGCTACGACGCGCCGCAAACAGCATAGGACTCGCATCGGACGCAACGTACATAATGGCCTAAGGATGGTTACAATAAACCACGTTTTCTGATCCACTATCATCATTCCCAGCTGTTTTCAGGACAACCTGGTCCAGCGTATAGTGCGGGTTGGGTTCCTGTACTCCGATGCGACGAGACGACCGTTACTTTCGAATTAACCGCAACAATTGAGGTGGATAGTATGACACGCATTCCTTTGGTTGAAACAGGCGATGCGCCCGAGAACGTCCAGGAAATTTACAAGCAGCTTCAGGGAAAAGGAAGCGTATTGAACGTAATGAAGTTGTTTGGGAATCATGCCGGTTTCCTGACAGGAGTTGCCCAACTGCTGAACTCCCTTTACACCGACAACAAGATTTCACCAAGGTATCGTGAGCTCGCCTGGCTCCGAACCTCTCAGCTGAACAACTGTCACTACTGAACGCCTACCCATGAGATGCTCGGTCGGAGTGTCGGACTTGGCGCGGAGGAGTTGGCGGCCCTGGGTGAACCGGATCGTTGTGATTCCTTTGATGAAACGGATCGGCTGGTACTGCGGTACGCCGAGACCCTGACCCAGGAGAACCTGGTTGATGACGCACTGTATTCGTCACTCTCAGCAACCTTTTCACGAGATGAATTGATAGAACTTTGTATGACCATCGCTATGGCGGGCATGATTAATCGAGTCCATGCTACCTTTCAAACAGATGTGGATGAGTTTACACAATCATTTCTCAAGGACGCGGCAGAGGATTGATAATCAGCAAGACTCTTGCCGCCGTAGGGTTTGTGCGTCATTACACAAGTCCCCGGAGATGGAACCTTTGTTCCAGGCAATCGAGGCCGGCATGGGTTTTGTTCCCAATAGTATGTTTACCCTGGCACATTGGCCGGAGCTGTTAGGGTCCTTTGCCGGTATGCCGGGTGTCATCTTGAACAGTTGCGCATCCTGTTTAACCCACTCCAGAACAACAGAATTAGTTTCCTGATGGATAACCAGGGCCTTGAACAGTTGAGTGAGAAACGTTTCCCGGGTTTCCAGTTCAAAGCAAACCGTGAGCGTGCTGCTCTCTGCAAGACTCCTTACCGGTCCTGTGACACGCATACCTTCCATGGAAATATCTTTCGCTCTGTACCAACCAAGAAATTCATTTCCCAGTGACAACGAAACCGGCAGGCCTGGACTTGCGCTTTCACTCTTGCATTGATCCATGATGTATCCCTCTCTTCGATTGGCACGGGGGATTGACTATCGCGCCAAAAAAGGTACGGATATTTCACCCGCATAATGTAGGTTATAGAGAAATCACAATAGGGTATGTGCGGCGCCACACATACTCTTCGGGATAAACCAGTTGCCTGTGCCAACAACGTCTTAACGCCGTATGGTTGGGAAACCGGAAAACACGGTTCGTGATACATAGCCGAAGGGCCATCCGATCATTGTGGTTACAAGGCACCTGCATCGGGCGTCTTGGAAGCGCAATGGATTTCGTGCACGATAGCAACACCGGACAGGGTTGAACGGCGCATTAACGTCTTATACGAGGACACAATTATGAGCGAGGAAAGACCATTCCTGTTGGCGACAGCCAGGGACCGGGTCGGGGAGAAGATCGGCACCAGCGCCTGGGTACACATTGACCAGTTCCAGGTGAATATCTTCGGTGAGGTGACGCGATGGCGAACGCCCGGTCACTGCGACCCAGAATACGCCAGCAAAGGTCCTTATGGCGGCACGCTGCTACATGGATTTTTCATGGTATCGCTCATCAGCCACTTCAACCGGGATACGGGGCTGTGGCCGGAAGACGGTTCCCATCCCCTGAATTACGGACTCGATAAGGTGCGGGTGCTGCAACCTGTCGTCATCGGCGACGGTGTCTCCGTGCGGTCGCACATTACGCTAATCGGCGCTGAAGAAAAGGGTAACGGGGAATATCTGCTGAAGTCGGCTCACGAAATCGAAGCGAGTGGCGTCGACAAGCCCGTCATGTATGCCGAGTACCTGAACTACTGGTTCCCGAAACGCAATTGAATCGAGAGGGGAAGACATGTCGGGCCTGACACTCGGTGGATTGAAGGTGCTGGATGTCGGCGACCGCGCAAGTACTGCCTGGTGTGGAAGATTGCTGGCTGACTATGGCGCCGATGTCATCGGCTTCGAGGCCCTGCCCCATCCAATTCGTCTGGAGGCCCCCTTAGATGATGATGGGAACAGCATTGCTGCCCGCTACCTGCTGGCGAGTCGCGCCATTGCCACGGACGGGCTGGAGGCATTGATCGCAACCGCAGACATCATCTTGACCTCTGCATTGGAAGAGGACACGCACGCTCCGCAGCGTCTGCTCAACAGAAATCCCAATGCACTGGTGGTCGCGATTACCGCCTACGGCCAGAACGGCGATTACGCCGCCAGACCCGGTAACGATCTCACCGCCAGTGCGGCCGGAGGCTGGGCGTTCGTCAATGGTCTGCAGGATCGCGAGCCGCTCAAGTGCAGCGGTCTGGGCGCCTCCTATCAGGCTGGTACCTTCGCCTTTGGAACACTGTTGGCGGCACTCATCGAACAGCTCGGCTCGAATGGCCCTGGCCAGATCATCGATATCTCGGAGCGTGAGGTACTGGTTTCCACCTCGGCTCCCGCCCCACTCCGCTACCAGTATTCAGGCTATGTGTATACCAGACAATCCGGCATTGATATGAATGAAGGGCCGGTACCCGTCAAGGATGGATGGTTTGCACTGACAATTTCCCGTCCGATATTCTGGATCAAGGCAATGCACTTGCTCGGCCTCCCCGATCTTGCCGAGGACAGGGAGTTGCAGCAGTCGGGTATCCGCAGAAAGTACAAGGATCGATTTGTCGATCGCGTTGGTGCGGCAATGAAAAAATGGAACCGGATGGATCTTTTCACCGCGCTCGGTGAACAGCATGTCATCGCCGGGCCAGTGCTGACCATGGATGAGCTTGCGGAAAACCCCCAGTTACTGGCTCGCGAGTTCTTCCGTTTCGATCGGAATGGGCTGAAATGGCCCGGACCTTTCGCGCGAATGACGAGGACACCCTGGCGTACGCCGGAGTCTCCTGGCACGCGTCAGACGTTCGAACCGAATAAGAAGCCCATGGTCGAACCGGTGCGCGCGATTCCAAAAGCAAAAGCTGCCGGGCGGAAAGGACCGCTCGCGGGCTTTCGCGGGCTCGTGTTGACACAGGCCTGGGCAGGCACCTACGCGACTGAATTGCTTGCACTGCTTGGCGCGGACATTATCCAGTTGGAAACGCGTGGCCGCCTCGATAGCTGGCGCGGCACCTACCAGAACCCGATTCCGAAAAACCTGCAGTCACTGCCAACGGCGAAACATGCCTGGAACTGTAGTCCCCTTTATAACGCCGTTAACTTGAACAAGCGTTGCATTACACTCGACCTTTCCGATGCAGATGGCATTCTGTTGTTTCGTGAACTGGTCGCGCACGCTGATTTCGTCGCGGAGAACTTCTCCCCTCGAGTGATGGGAAGCCTTGGAATCGACTACGATCGGTTACGGGAGATTAAACCGGACATCATTCTCGCGAGCCTGTCTGCCTACGGTGCGGTTGGGCCCTGGGCGCATGTACCGGGGATCGGAGGCACCATTGAACCCTCGTCGGGCATGTCCGCACTGCTCGGTTACCAGGGGGCACATCCGATGAACTCGGGTCAGATGTACCCTGACCCGGTTGCCGGACTGTGTGGATACTCGGCGATTTTGCTGGCGTTGCTTCATCGCGATCGTACCGGTGAAGGCCAATACATCGATCTTTCGATGCAGGAGGCAAACTTCACATTTATTGGAGACGCCTGGCTGGAATACGCACTTACCGGAAATGTTCGTGGCCCGCGCGGTAACTCCCACCCGAATCATGCGCCCCACGGTATCTATCCCACCGCTGGTGACGATGAGTGGATTGCGATTGCAGTGAACAGTGACGCCATGTGGCAGCAGTTGGCAAGCGCGCTTGAACTTGACGCGGGGCGATTTGCGACCGCGGTCTCACGCAAGGAAAATGAACAGGAACTGGACACGTTGATCGCGGCTGCGAGCCGTGGCCAGAATCGTGACCAGCTGGTCAAGAGACTATCGACTCTCGGCGTCATTGTGGCGCCTGTGCTCTCACCAGGCGAAATTGCCGCTGACGAAACATTGAAGGCGCGTGGCCACCTGCAGCACGTTGTCCATCCTGAGGCTGGATCGGCGTTTCAATCGACCCTGGCGGCAAAGTTCTCGCATTCCAGGTTGCCGGAAGTCAAACCCGCACCGCTTCAAGGTCAGCATTCATTGGAGGTTTTCCGGGAATTGCTGCAGATGTCTGAAGACGAATACCGATCGCTTTGCGAGCGTGAATTAAGTGGGACAGGACCATCCAGCCGTGCGTCGGTGGCCAGTCAGGCCTAGTTCAAAACACCCTGTTTTAATCGGATCTCCTGCCGGTTACAGGCGTGCACGCAACCTGAGCCGGATCTTGAAGAGATCGAACCAGCATCAGGGCGTCGGGGTCTTGCTGGTTTGCAGCGCGGCGATAGCCACAGGCTTCATATAAATGGATAGCGGCGGTATTGGTGCCCGCGACCGTGAGTTCGATGGTCTGGATACTGGCTGGAATTTGTTGCTCCAGGTGCTCTACCAGCGCCGCACCTATACCGAGCCGACGTGATGCCCCGGTTACGAACAGGCCGTAGAGCGTACCGCGTGTATTGTCAGCACCAACCCCGAAGCCCACCATGGCGACCAGTTGATCATCGACGAACGCCCCGAGCATAAAGCCGTGCTCACGTGGTATCAGGGCCTGTCGCAACAGCGCCACCGGGTAGGCAATCTCGATTTCCGGTGTCGCGCCGAATGCCGGATCCCTCGCGGCCTCGATGCGCAGTCGCCGATAGCCCTCGCCGTCGGATGGCGCCAGCAGCCTGATTACAGCAGCTGGTCGCAATGCAGGTTTTATTCCCATCATAAAGGCCGTAGCATGAGTCCAGGTTCATTCGAGTGGTTAATTTTACATGACTTTGATGCGTCTCATCCGTGCTGCTCTCCTGATGAATCTCCAGATTCTTATTTTTGTGTTTGGCCTGATTGCGTCATCGCAGACCTATGCCTGGGGTAGTACTGGTCACAGGTTGGTGTGTCAGCTGGCCTATGACCGGCTGTCAGTCACGGCGAAAACTTTTGTGGCCGAGACACTGGCGCTGGGCGTTGAACTGGACGGTAATGGTGACAATGATTTTGCTGAGGCTTGTCTCTGGCCAGATGCCGCCCGCCACAAGGACTACCAGGGGACTTACGAGTGGCACTTTATCAATGTACCTGCAGCAGCCCGGGGTATTGAATTCGCCCGGGATTGTGCGGCGATGGACTGTATTGCGGTTGGTATCCAGCGCAATCTCACGTATCTGGCCCGGCCTACCAGTGGCAAGCGCGAACAGGCACGCAAGGCGGCAGCACTCCGATTCCTGGGACATTTTATCGGCGATCTGCACCAGCCCTTGCATGTCTCCCATGCTGAGGACTGGGGCGGCAACAAGATTCGGGTCACCTGGTTCGACGAGGAGGTGAACCTGCATGCGGTGTGGGACACCAAAATTATCGAACGAGCTGGCCTGACCTACCCTGACAGTATTGAATTCCTCGGTTCAGTGGAGGGCCAATTCAAATCGCGCAACGTGCTTGCGTGGATGCGTGAGTCCTTTCGCCTGGCTCGCAGTCATGCCTACGCCAACATTAACGGTGCACCCATCCAATCAGGTGATGAGCTGGATAGGGCCTACTTCGAGCGCTCCAAGCCGGTGGTGATCGAACAGTTGGCGACCGCAGCCCGGCGCCTGGCCTACCTGATTGAAGGGATAGCGGACGGAACCCTTGATACCAACATCCTGATCGAATAATTCGGCCAAGGTATCGAAGGTATCGAAGGCACCTAAAGGGTGGATTCCTGCTGTACTGCCCTGGCGCGCGCAGTCAGCGGGAAGATCAGTGCGATCCATATCGCAACGGCAAAAAACGCGGTGACGAGGTAGTAATTACTCATCAGGACGCCGAGGCGTTGTAGCGCAACGATAACAACCGATGAAGCCCCCTTCCCCGTGCGATAGCCAAATACGTCGATAATTTCTTTCGCACGGTAGCGTTCATCGTAAGACAGGGGCACATAGAGCACTTCCTTGGCGGCACGGAAGATCGAGTAGTCGAACGCCTTGAATAGTGCGAAGGCGACACCTACCGTCAGCACCGACGGCTCAATAATGGCGACGGATATCGCAGCAATGTGAATGATTGGCATCAGGATGTGAATCAGTCGCAGTGACACCAGACTAAGCAATACGGGCGCGACGATAAACTGCAACACGACACTGCTGGAGTTGAGTGTGGCCCAGAACCAGCCCTGGAATTCTGTTTCCAGGTCCTGCTGCCCGAGGAACTCAAGCGACACCAGTTCCTGGAACTTGAAATCCAGTACGGCGGCAACGACCTGGGTTGAGAGCACGATCATCAGAAGGTAGAACAAGGTTGGATTCTGCCATAGCCAGCGCCAACCCATATGGCTGACAGACGTGCCCACACTCTCAGGAATCGGTGGTTCACCGTGGATTCGATAAGTCAACTGCGCCAGCAGGGCTGCCGGTACAAGCGCAATGGCACCACACAGGATCATCGCCTCCGTGCCGAAGTCGACCACCGTCAATGTCACCAGTACCCCACCGAGGACGCTGCCGAGGCCGGCAATGCCGGTGACCGGCCCATTAACCCGGCGTGAGGTCCTGGGGGAGACGGACGAATTGATATAACTCCAGTACTGTTCGATCAAAAGAACGATATAGACTTCTTTTAACAGGAACAGTACCGGCGTAATTGCCTTGCTGCCGGTCAAAAGGATGAGATAGCAAGTCACAATAAGACCGGCGCTACCAAGCGAAGTCACCAGCAAGGTACGTCTTGGTCCCAGCGCCGTGAGGATATGGCCATACACCCAAACGGTGGCGAAGACGACAAAGGGCATGGCGGCCATCACCAGTGGCAGGTTTTCTGCGCCGTAGGCATTTTTGAACAGCACCGTCGATGCAGAGCGGATAAACTCATATCCGACCAGGGTGAACATGGCAGTCAGTGCCATGAGTCCGGCAACCCAGTATTCCCTGGTCACTGCGCCAGCCAATCCGGTTTGTGCGCTGGCGGGTTCAGATGATCGAGATCAATGTCTGGCGAATCGGCCATACGTCAGGGTTACTGTAGCCCGGTGTCTGGTTAATCGCAGAGTATACAGCCTCGTGATCTTCATTCGTACGCTTGACTTTAATCGGTTCAAACTTCACATTGCGCACCTTTCCAGTGACTTCAAGGCATCCGCGATTTCCATGAACCAACCTGCAAACAAACCAGCCAACCCCTGTTTTTCTTCCGGCCCGACGTCCAAACGCCCGGGCTGGTCTGCCACCGGGCTGGCCACAGACAGCCTGGGTCGATCCCATCGTGCCAGAGGGCCGAAAGCCCGGCTGCAATTGCTGATTGAGCAGAGTAAGCGAATACTTGGAATTCCTGACGACTATCTGGTGGGGATAGTCCCGGCCTCTGATACCGGTGCGTTTGAGATGGCGATGTGGACCATGCTGGGAGAACGTGGTATCGATGTGCTGGCCTGGGAAAGTTTTGGCCAGGGTTGGCTCACGGACATTACGAAACAGTTGAAGTTGACGGACGTACGCCGTTTTGTCGCGGAATATGGTGAACTACCTGACTTATCGGCGGTTGATTGCAATCGCGATGTAATCTTCACGTGGAATGGTACGACTTCCGGCGTCCGGGTACCGAATGGCGACTGGATTGATGCCGACCGACACGGACTTACCTTCTGCGACGCGACCTCTGCGCTCTATGGCATGGAAGTGGATTGGCCAAAACTGGATGTGGTGACCTGGTCATGGCAAAAAGCGTTGGGTGGTGAAGCCGCTCACGGTATGCTGGCGCTGTCACCGCGGGCGGTAGCGCGGCTTGAATCCTATACGCCAGACTGGCCGCTGCCGAAAATCTTCCGGCTGACCAAAGGTGGCAAGCTGATCGCGGATGTATTTGAAGGTTCCACGATCAATACCCCTTCCATGCTCGCGGTTGAAGATCATCTGGACGCGCTGGCCTGGGCGGAAAGTCCGACCGTTGGTGGCCTGGATGGGTTAATCAAGAGAAGTCAGGCCAATCTGGCGGCAATCACGTCCTGGGTTGAGACTTCCAGTTGGGCCGGGTTCCTGGCAAGCGACCAGGAAACGCGCTCATCTACCTCTATTTGTCTGAAAATTATTGATGACTGGTTTACCAGTCAATCAACAGACCATCAGAACGCACTGATCAAAAAGATGGTTGCGTTGCTCGATGCTGAAGGCGCGGCCCACGATATTGGCGGCTATCGGGATGCGCCCCCCGGACTTCGTATCTGGGGTGGTGGCACCGTCGAAACCGGCGATATTGAAGCGCTTCTGCCATGGCTCGACTGGGCTTATACGTCAGTCAAAACCGGTGGCTAGCGCAATCCGATGGTGGCTGTAGTATCTTTGCTCGATAGTGATTCGATCGTGATTCGGTAGTGAATTGACTACAGGTTGAGAGGATAGCACCAGATGAGCCGTTACCGATTAACGTCGTTAGACAGACGCACCTTCCTTAAAAAGACTGGCCAGTATGGCGCCCTTGCACTTGCGGTGAATGCCTCGCCGACGTTTGCGATCGCCACCCGTGTCACACCGGCCGTGGCCACCACCGAAGGCCTGGTTCGCGGCTTGATCGATGATGACGTCTACACCTTCCTCGGAGTGCCCTATGGCGCTCCGCCCGTGGGCAAATTGAGGTTTATGCCGCCAGCGCCACCGCTTCAACGCAAAGGTGTACTGGACACCATGCGTTATGCACATTCGGCGATGCAATTGTCCAGTGGCGGTTCTGCGGTCAGCTATCCGGGCATTATCGGTCCGGCGCTGGGACAGGTCTTTGGCAGTCGGGGCGATGTCCTCATGCAGGGCGAGGATTGCCTCGCGCTCAACGTCTGGTCACCGGGACTCAAAGCCGCCGCCCGGCCGGTGATGGTCTGGTTCCACGGCGGGGGTTTTAACTATGGTTCCGGCAGTTGGCCAGCCTATGACGGCCATAATCTGGCCAGGAACCACAATGTCGTAGTGGTCACGGTCAATCATCGCCTCAATGCCTTCGGTTTCCTGAACCTCAGTGAGATGGGTGGTGAGCAATACGCCAACTCCGGTATCGCCGGGCAGCTGGATCTGGTGCGTGCGCTTGAGTGGATTCGGGACAACATCGAGCACTTCGGTGGCGATCCGGGCAATGTCACAATTTTCGGGCAATCCGGTGGTGGTGCCAAGGTCAGTACCTTGCATGCCATGCCAGCCGCCAGGGGATTATTCCACAAGTGCATCATCCAGAGTGGAGCCAGGCTCGAAGCAGGCGATCCACACCTGGCGGCGGAAACCACTGAAAAAGTGCTGCGGGCGCTGGATATCCGCCGCGGCCAACTGTCTCGCCTGCATGAAGTTCACGCCGATGACGTGCTGGCGGCTGCCGTTCAGGTTGGTGGTCGGTATGGCCCGATACTCAACAATGAACATATCCCGGAACACCCGTTTGCCCCTAAAACCCGGCCCCTCTCAGACCATGTGCCGCTGATGGTGGGATTCACCAAGGATGAGATGACGCTCTACAACGTCGGCTTCGAATGGTGGCGCAACCTGGATAACGCCGGTATGCGTGAACGAATCAAGGCCCAGCGTGGTGCGCACGCGGACGCGCTGATCGCAGCGTATGAAGAACTACACCCGGATTACTCACCCCGCCACCTGTATACGGCGATCCTGACCTCACGCCACTTCCTTGGAGCAACCACCCTGGCAGAACGCAAGGCGGCCCAGCATTCCGGTAATGCGTACCTGTATGTGTTCAATTGGGACTCGCCGGTGGAAGACGGCATCCTGAAGTCACCCCACACCATGGAGATCCCGTTTGTCTTCGATAATGTCGACAAGGGTCCGCTGCTTCTGGGGACTGATCGCTCAACCCGGCGCTTTGGGGAACAAATGAGTCAAGTCTGGACGCACTTTGCCCGCACCGGTGATCCCAATATCCGCGGAATCCCTAGCTGGGCGCCTTACGATACGAAAAACCGGGCGACCATGGTATTCGATACCCGCAGCATGGTCATCGACAACTATATGGGTGCTATTCGGCCAATCCTGCGGCTACGCGGCTGAGATTCGGCAAGCCAGGGGTTGGCGCCTGGCATTGTCCGCAATCGCCGCCGGAATACCGCAGTAAATCAAGACCACAGAGCTTTAGATGAATTCTAGATTTCGACTATATCTTATTGTTATATTGGTATTTTTGTCTCCGGCAATACAGGCGGAGGTGTTGTCAGAAGTGCATTTCCTGATTCCAGCCGGTCCCGGTGGTGGCTGGGATGGCACCGCGCGCGGGGTCGGTGAGGCCATGGTCCGGTCGGACCTCATCACCAGGATATCGTATGAAAATTTGTCCGGCGGTGGTGGTGGTCGCGCCATCGCCAAATTGATTGAGACCGCGGATCGGCAGCAGTCCACGCTCCTGGTGAGCTCGACTCCCATGGTGGTACGATCACTCCAGAAGATCTTTCCGCAATCGTTCCGGGACATCCAACCCATTGCCTCGGTCATCGCAGACTACAGTTGTTTTGTCGTCAGCAAAAAGTCCTCCTTGCAGACCTGGCAGGATGTGGTCGCTACCTTTCAGGCAGATCCGCGTAGCGTCAAGGTGGCTGGTGGCTCGGTGCGCGGCAGCACGGATCACATCGTATTTGCCCGCGCAATGGAATTGGCAGGTGGCGACCCGTTTAAAGTCGTTTATGTGCCCTATGACGGAGGTGGCAAGGCAATGGCCGGTATTCTCACCGGTGAGTCCCGGATCCTGTCGACGGGGCTGGGGGAAGCCATTGATATGGCGCGCGCGGGCGAGGTCCGGATCCTTGCGGTGACCGCTGGATCTCGCCTGAGTGCCATGCCGGATGTACCGACACTCAGGGAACTGGGCATTGCGCTTGAGTTTGCCAACTGGCGTGGATTCTTTGCGGCCCCGGGTCTTGATCCCTCGCGCTATGCGGCGATGCAGGAAACCCTGGCCAGATTACTGGAGACCGAGGCCTTCGAGCGTGTCAGGGCGAGGAACGGCTGGACGGTGCTGCATTACGAGGGAGACGCTTTTTACGATTTCCTGGAGCGCCAGGAGCAGGAAATCGGCGATTTGATGCGCCAGCTTGGCTTCTTACGCCCTTAACCCTGATTCTAGAAAACAATGCTAATCTATTGTATTTATGAATAATTCTAGGGTTGGAGGAATAGTATTCCTTATTGTCAGTTGCTTGTACGGATACTTTGGCAATGAAATTCCACTGGATTTCTGGTCACAACAGGAAACCTTCGACGCACGCTCCATGCCACGCCTGCTCGCCGCCGCCGGCATCGTGGCGTCCGTATTACTGATCGTGACACCAGTAGCAAAAACAGACTGGAGCCTGTTCAGTCAGCTGCGATGGCAGCCTGCGGTCCTGCTTCTCATCCTGATGTCTGCCTATGGATTCTTGATGGAGTTCCTGGGGTTCGCTGTCAGCACAATCCTGTTTTTGAGTGGTGCCTTCGTGGTTCTCGGAGAACGCAAGCCGCTTCGTATTCTCCTGGTCAGCCTGTCTCTGGCGCTGGGCTTTTGGCTGTTAATGGACCAACTCGGTATCTACCTGCTGCCTGGCAGCCTGTTCGAGGATTTGATTGCCCTGACCGAGGCCCCTCCTCATGCTTGATGGCCTGCTGATCGGGATCGAGACGGTCTTTACGCTGCAGAACATCCTGCTGGTGTTTGTGGGCTGCGCCGCCGGGACGCTTATCGGCATGTTGCCGGGACTTGGCCCTATCTCTGCCATTGCCCTGATGATACCCATTACCTATGGCTTCGACCCGGCAAGTGGCATGATATTGCTGGCGGGTGTCTACTATGGCGCCATATTTGGGGGTTCCACCTCGTCAATCCTCATTAATGCGCCGGGCATTGCGGGTACCGTGGCTACCGCATTCGACGGCTACCCGCTGGCACGCCAGGGCCAGCCGGGTAAGGCGCTCGCCCTGGCGGCCTATTCATCTTTTGCAGGCGGCACCCTGGCTGCTGTCATGTTGGTCATAGCCGCGCCTTACCTGGCGGATATTTCCCTGGGATTTCAATCAGCGGACTACTTCGCGCTGATGTTGCTCGGCTTATCCCTGGTGACTGCGTTCTCATCGCGGGGAGAATATACCAAAGCCTTGATGATGACCTGTTTTGGCTTGATGCTATCGACGGTAGGCACTGACCTGTCGGCCGGGGTGCAGCGGTTTACCTTTGGGCGGATGGACCTGATTGACGGCATTTCCTTCCTGCTGCTGGCCATGGCGACATTTGCGCTCTCGGAAGCACTGATGATGGTCCTTAATCCCGGGGCCCAGGGCAAGCCTGTGAGCCTGGCCAATACCAGTCTCAAGATGACACGGGCCGAAGTGAAGTCGGTGGTCCCGACCGTATCAAGATCTTCGATACTGGGCTTCTTTGTCGGTACCCTGCCGGGTGCCGGGGCTACCATCGCATCATTTCTCGCCTACGGAATGGAACGCAACCTTGCCAGTGGCAACGCCAGGGCAAAGTTTGGCAAAGGCAGCCTGCAAGGCCTCGCCGCGCCCGAATCTGCCAACAACGCGGCCTGTACCGGCTCTTTCGTACCGCTGCTGACGCTCGGCATCCCGGGATCGGGCACAACGGCTGTCTTGCTGGGTGCACTCATCGCCTATGGCGTCCAGCCCGGGCCAAGATTGTTTGTGGATGAACCGGCGATTTTCTGGTCCGTTATCGTGTCCATGTACATCGGTAATGTGTTCCTGCTGGTGCTGAACCTGCCACTGATTCCCTATATTGCACGCCTTTTGATGGTGCCCCGACCATTTCTGGTACCCATCATCATGTTTTTTTCTCTTATGGGTGTTTATCTGGTGTCCTTCAACACATTTGACATCCAGATGATGGTCATCATTGCCGTGATCGCTGTGGTACTGCGGCTGCTTTTATTTCCCATGGCGCCACTGTTGCTCGGATTTATCCTGGGCGGGATGCTGGAAGACAACCTGCGGCGTGCGGTAACCCTGTCCGACGGCAACTGGTCATTCCTGTGGGAGCGCGCCACGACACTTGTACTCATGGCGCTGACGGTCATGGTCCTTCTGGCACCAGTGTGGCGCTGGCTCGTTGGGCGCATAATATCCCGGTGGTAAGTTCTTACTTTCCGGTACTTATGCCATGATACCAAGTCTCGACAGAGGATCCTGGCTTGGACTTTGAAGCATTGAAAGCACTGGGCTGGCGCGCGCACTTTGCAGACCAGCTCACACAAGAGGATTCCGGCCTCAAACCTGCAAGAACCCCTGCAAGAGTCCCTGCAAGAGTCCCTGCAAGGGTTGTGCGCGAGGACGTCAATCGTTACCACCTGCTTTACGAGGGTGGTGCTGCATTCGGTGTTTTATCCCGAAGGCTACGTGGTGAGAGCGCCTCCAGGGGAGATCTGCCAGCTGTTGGTGATTGGGTTCTGTGTACACCGGCAGATCAGGGTTTCGTCATAGAACGCACCCTCGCACGCTTCAGCAAATTTTCCCGCAAGGTGGCCGGTGACCGGTTTGAAGAGCAGGTGGTGGCAGCCAATATCGATACGGTTTTTATCGTCACCGGCCTGGACGACAACTTCAGCCCGGGCCGCATCGAAAGATACCTGATGCTGGCCTTTAGTAGCGGCGCTACCCCGGTCATTGTCCTCAATAAGGCAGATCTTGCCGATGATCTTGAGAAATACCTGGAACGCCTTGCACCCATTGTTATGGGAACTCCTGTCCATGTGATTAGCGCTTTGGAAGGGGATGGCCTGGCGGAACTTGAATCCTATATGCAGGAAGGCCATACGGTCGCCCTGCTCGGCTCCTCCGGTGTAGGGAAATCCACCATCATCAACGCCATTCTGGGTTATCAACGATTTGATACCGGGGAAGTTCGCCAAGGTGACAGTCGGGGACGCCATACCACAACATTTCGGGAGCTCTGCGTGGCGGATACCGGGGGGCTGCTCATCGACACTCCCGGCATGCGCGAGATCCAGATCTGGGCTCCCGACGCATCACTGGCGAGCAGTTTCGAGGATGTAGAATCGTTGGCGATGCGCTGCCGCTTCACCGATTGCGCTCATGAGTCGGAACCAGGCTGTGCAGTACGTGAAGCGATCGAATCAGGCGATCTGGAAGAGTCCCGCCTCCGAAGTTACAAGAAATTTGGAAAGGAGCTGGAACACTTTGCCGAAAAACAGGATGCCAGTGTCCGGGCCGAGAGGAAGGTCTCACGAAAGAAATTTACCAAAACCATTCGCAAGCGACCCACCAAACGTGACCTTTCCTGATATCGACGCCCACAAAAAAGGGGCCAGGGGGCCCCTTGACTAATCTCCGAATTGGATCGGGATTATCCTAATCAGCTTCGAGCATCTTCCGCAGCTCTTCCTGACGGCGTTTCTCACCGGCGATATAACGAATATACTGGCGCGCGTTCTTTTCTTTATCGTCATCCTTGGCCGCTTCACGGAATGCGGTGGTGGCCTCATCCCATCGTTCCAGCTGCATCAGGGAAATACCCAGCCAGAACTGGATATCGGATAGCTGGTCTTCGACCCCACCTTTCCTGATGGCATTACGATAGGCATCGATCGCTTCAGCGTGCCGGTCAGCCTGCGAAAGAGCTTGCGCTAGTCGATAATGTAATTCGCCGTCTTCCGTATACCGGGTCGCATCGCGCCAGGCATCGATTGCCTTGCCGGTTTCCTGTGCCATCGTGTAGGCAGTGGCCAGCAATTTGATATTCTTTTCGTTCTCTTCGATCAGGCCAGCTTTGAAGCCCTTTTCAAGGATCTGCGCGGCCTCATACGGCACCTCAGCGTTGAGCAGGCGTTGGGACAACATGACCATTTCACTTTCCTTGTCGAACAGGCCCTGGGTGTAGGCTGCGTAATAAGCAGACAATGCCCGGTCATTCTGGTCTGTCTCGGCATACATCCCGGCAAGGTGCATCCAGTATTGCTTCTTGGGGTAGTTGACAATCAGTTTTTCAAGTACGTTGATGACGCTTTTGTAGTCTTTGAGTTCGTTGTAGATTACGACCTGGATATACCACCAGCTTTCTTTAATGGTGCGCTCTTGTTCGATAGCAATCTGTTCTGCGCGGAGGGCCTCTCGCAACGCATTCTGGAAATCGTCCAGTTGATAATACGCGGTCGCCTTAATATAGGTTACGTCAGGATCCGGGGTGCCTTTAAGCGTTTGCCAACGTTCGATATACCGAAGTGCCTCGCGATATTCTTCGCGTGAATAGTGCAACTGGAACAGGGCCCGCAGCGATGACAATTCCAGCGCCTCGGTAATGGTTTCCTTCAATACGTTTTCGTAGGCACGCATCGTGGCCGGCACATCATCGATTGTGTAATAGGCGAAAGCCAGCGTGTTCCAGATCTGGGCGAGTTCATAAGTGTTGATACCGCGCCGGTCTTTCAAGTCCATCAGCATCTTGATGGCCGCCTGCGGATTCGCCTGGACATCGGGTTTCTCTTCGCCTTCTGCCACTGGTACGGCTTCCGGGTCAATCAGCAGTTGTGCTTCCGCCAGGACCTTGTAGGTTCGTTCCCGCATGGGTGGCACGCTGCGGCGCTCTTGCTGTTCCTCTGCGAAGGCAGTGCCACCGGTAAAAACCGGTCCAACCAGACTGCCCAGCACTAATGGCAATGTCCATAGGATGCAGATCAATGCGAGTTGCTGTTTCATCATCTCAACCTGTCAGTCATCTACCAGTTCAAAGGTAATCTTGTTCTGGACGCCAGCAGTCGCGACTGGCTCCCCATCGATAACCTTCGGTTTATATTTGAATTTCTCTGCCGCTCGTATGGCGGAGGAATCGAAGATACCGTTGGGGCTATCGGTGCATTCCCCCTCACTTCGCGGACCCTTGATCCACCCACAATTCTCCACCACGACGGGATTCTGGACTGTACCCTGTGCGGACACAATAAATTCAACGATCACCCAGCCTGACATGCCACGTGACAGGGCGCGCCGCGGATAGACTGGCTGGACCTTCACAATCGGCAGGTATTCTCCATCACTGATGCCGAATCCACCACCAGCGACATTGACACCGACATCGAGCCCGACGTTACTCATCGTAAAACCGGTATTATCCACCGCCACATTGATATTCTGGGGGGGCACATCCGGCGGTGGTTCATCCGGGGGTGGCGGCTTCTTCGGCTTGCGATCCTTGGTTTGTACTTCCTGGTCCTGCTTGACCCGGACAAAATCGACAAGATTTCCGGTTGCATCTTCGCTCAATGCCTTGTTGCCACCGGCAATCAGGTACTGCATAAGGTAAAACAGGGCCAGGGTTACGGCCAGGCCTACAAGTATTGCTAAACTGAGTCTGATGGCCATATGACCTCCTACGGTTCCTCGGAGGCGATTGCAACCTGGGTAATGCCGATTGACCTGGCAGCTTCCATAACTGCAAGCACTTTTTCAACCTTCGACGTACTGTCCGCCTGGATCACCAGACCACCCTTGGGGTTTTCCGCGTGCAAACGTTCCATCAGTGGCTTGACGTTCCGGATATCAACCTTCTTCTTGTCGATCCAGACGCTACTGTCAGCACCAATACCCACCAGCAAGGAAACGGTCTTCTTGAGCTCGGCGGTTTCCGTATCCGGTCGGTTGATTTCAACACCAGTCTCCTTGATAAAGGTTGCCGTCACAATGAAAAAGATCAACATAATAAAAACCACATCTAACATGGGGGTTAAATCGGCGACCTTCTCGTCTGATTCCTGGCTAAGTCTTCTGCGCATTTCTTTTTTGACACCAAACCCGGATCAATGATCCATGGTCAGCGTATCCTCCATATAATCACATTCTGCGGTGACCTTCGATGTCAGGAAGGTATTGGCGAGGACGCCCGACAATGTGGCAACCATCCCTGACATGGTCGGAATAGTCGCTGCCGAGACGCCGGCTGCCATAGAGCGGGCGTTGCCGCCGGAATAAGTCATCGCCTCAAATACCTGGACCATACCGGTTACCGTTCCCAGAAGGCCCAGCAGCGGTAATAGCGAGATCAGGGTCTTGATGAACGCCATATT
Source organism: Pseudomonadales bacterium (assembly GCA_040880285.1). Classification (GTDB taxonomy): domain Bacteria; phylum Pseudomonadota; class Gammaproteobacteria; order Pseudomonadales; family Azotimanducaceae; genus JANQJA01. Next base: position 144,756 of record JBBDIT010000021.1, read on the forward strand.
CGCATTCACCCGAATGTTGACCTCGGAGATCAGTCGTGACCGGATCATGTGCGCATTCCAGGAAGTGCGTTCGGCCCGGCTCTCCCAATAAGTCAGCGCCTTCCCCACGTCTTTTTTGTGATCGGTATTGATGAACCAGATCCGCTCGAAGATGATTGCCCACATCACGAACGTCGCAGCGGCAATGAGCCAGAGCACATCGCCACCTGCTTCCATATATGATCGAATGGCTACAAAGATATTTTCCATCGATTATCTTCCGGCACCACTCTCGGCATGTTCTGCAATCAAGCCAGCACTCTGCTCCGTCAGAATGTGCAGAATGTTTTGTGCACGGGAATTGACGATCGAATGCAGTAACACGGTTGGAATCGCAACAGTCAAGCCCAGCACTGTCGTGATCAATGCCTGCGAAATACCACCGGCCATTGTCTTGGGATCACCTGTACCAAACAGCGTAATCGCCTGGAAGGTTACGATCATACCGATAACGGTACCCAAAAGACCAAGCAGTGGGGCCACCATCGAGATAATCCTGATAAATGCAATTCGCGCGTTGATGCCGGGCTGCTCCTTCAGTATGGCTTCATCCAGCTTCAGTTGCAGCGTTTCAGAATCAACGTCCTTGTTCTCATGGTAAACGCTGAGTACGCGCCCTAACGGGTTGCTGTTATCCGGGGTTGAGTTACTCATCTGTTTTTTGACTTTTCCACCCATAACATTGAGCGTGATGAAACGTTCGAGCGACAACAGCAGTGCGATAATACCAAGCGCGATAATCACGTAACCAGGCGTACCACCTTGCTGGATACGCTCCTGGATGGTCGGCACCTGTACTTGTAGCGCCAGCAACTGGCCACGAGTCGGGTCCAGACCGAAAGGTATGAAGCCGTCGGTCGCTTTTTGCAAATTGCTGGCAGAAGAAACAAATCGGCGAGCTGGCTGGCGCTGGAGTTCGGTCACGACCCGGTTGTTGGTGTCATAGGTCACATATTCGCCATTGCTGACCAGGTTAAAGGTACCAACCCGAACCACTTCCCGCTCTTCACGCTCACCATTTTGGGTAATGACTATGGTGTTAAACCGGGAGATTTTGCTGGACTCGGTCATCTCTTTTTGTAACTCGCCCCAGAGGCGTTCGATTTCGGGGATTGTTGCCAGTTTCGAGCTTCGTCCCATAGACTGTGCAAACTCGCCCAGCCATTTGCCCCGGTCCGGGAATTGCGCGCTGACGATGGAGTTTTCGACCACACCCCGGGTATCACCTGAGACTTGCTGCAAGACGCCAAACAATTCCCGCAAAGAGCCGAGTCGTTTGGACAGGATTTCCTGCAAATTGGCAATTTCTACCTCATTTCTCTGGAATTCGTTCTCCAGCCGTTCACTGCGTGCTTCTTCTTCCCGCTGCAGGCGTCGCGCATTCTCCAGTGCTTGTTGTTGTTTCGCCTTATCGGCAAGAAATTCCCGCTCCCGGCGCTGGATTTCGCGACTGTTTGCGACGCGACCTTCCTGCACCATCTGCAGTAGCTCATCGAGGCTCGCTGCATCAATGGTTTCCGCTGCCCAACTTGCACCCGGCAGGCACAGGCCGATGGTTACTATAAATTTGGCTAACTTCTTCATTTAGTTACTCTCCGGCGCAGGAATGGGTAGTATCACAAGGTCGGCAGTCATGGTTTTACGTGCGATCCGGATGCCATCACGCACCCCTGTACGGAACCGGTCGTCAAGAATCTGCCACTGTCTGGCAGTGTTGTCCCAGGCCCCGGTCACTTCACCGTCAGGAGTCTGGAACACAAGGGATACCCTGCCCCACTTCAAAACATCAACCTGACGAGACGTCCCATCTAACTCGACGAAATCGGTGTAGGCTTCGATGGTCGTACCATAGGTATTCTCAACCTGGTATGCCTGCAGGACCTGGCTGAACTTCTCGGCAACAGAGACATCAGCACGATCGAGTGTGTCCTTCAGGAATTCGATCCGATCACGACGTTCGCTCAATAGGAATGGCATATCGAGTTCAACGAATTTTTCGAGGTTATCAATCATTCGCTGAATGAGTGGTCCGATTTGGCGTTCAATCTCGGTCACAGCCTCGATCGATCCATTGAGTTCGGTGATTTCAGCTTTTTGATTGGCAATTAGGCGTTCTTGCTGTTGATTGTAGACTCGCAACCCGTCTACAACTTTCATTACCGTTTTGTATTGCGACAGCAAGTCCCGCGTGTCCTCTTTAATTTCATCGACCTTGGCCTGGGACCTGCGGCCATCCTGCGTGGTTGCTTCTCGTACACCCAATACATCATCGAGCGATTGGGCATGCACTCCGCAGGTCATGACAGTCGCCACGCTAAACGCCAACGCGATTAACACGCGACTAATCTGATGCTCATTCATGCTGATACCTACTTGTGTCAGAAATTGTTGCTCTTATAAAAGATTTTGACGGCTCAACTGGTGGCAGTTCACACGAACCGATGGATATCCAGCATGACCCGTCAAGGCCGACAGAATGTAGAAGCACGGTTGGTTTGTCAAGTTGGCACCTCCATTTTCCTTGAAATATCGGTCAGTCTGTATCCCAGCATACACGCGCCCTTGAAGGAAATCAGGGCAGTAAATCTACCGGCCCCTTACGAGACGTCGGGTCTTGGTAATACGCTATTTACAGGGTAAACGATGGACCTGTAAATACGGGTTTATACTTCCACCGGTACATTTATCTCTATTTATATGTGTTCTGAGAACAGTGCAAGAGTTCTCTGCCTGGCCAGTTTAGCGGCCGCTGCATCATAGCTTGCCCTGTGATCACAGTTGAATCCATGATCTGCATCATACACATGCACTGCCACCTCCGGGTGTGCGTCTTTGATTTGCTCCACGTCGCCGAGCGGGATATGGGCATCCTTGTTACCAAAGTGCAGGATCGTGGGGACGATCGGCTGCAAATCATTGGCATTGATAATGCCACCGCCATAGTAACCTGAAGCACAGGCAAGACCCGTTGCTTTGGCCGCGCACATCCAGGTCAATAGACCGCCGAAACAGTATCCGACAATGCCAACCTTGCCAAATTGTCCTGCGTGGTCAATCGCCGCCTGCAGATCCGTCAAGGTAGTTGCCATATCGAGTTTGCCGCGTGCGATACTTGCACCACGAGTGATGTCATCACCCTCATATCCCAACTCGACCCCTTTTTCTGCACGATCAAATATCGCGGGCGCGATGGCAACATAACCTTCTGCAGCAAAACTATCCGAGACCTCACGGATGTGATTGTTGACACCGAAAATTTCCTGGACCACAACCACTCCACCCTTGGCTTCACCAGCCGGTCTTGCCTCATAGGCATCCAGCTTGAATCCGTCGGCAGCTACCAGCTCTATAATGTTTCCCATACCATGTCCTCCTTATTGTCGGTTTAAAGTACCGTGACTTCGAACACACCTGGCAGGAGCCTTGCCCCCTGATCGTTTGTCACCACCGCCTTTGCACTCGGCGCCTTGAGATACTTACCTGCGACCCGTTTGATATCATCGACTGTCACGCCGAGGATGTTCTGTTTAACGTAGCGCCTGTGAACTGCATCCCGGCCAAATAACCCCTGGTGAAATGCCTGTCGCGCTTGTCCTGCCGGCGAACCCGGCGCATCAATGCTACTGACAATACCAAGTATCGCTTCTTCAACCTGATCGAAAGTGATGGAAGAATCGATTACCCAATCCACGGCCTGCTCAAACGCTTCAAAGGTTCGCATCAGGTTGGGATCGCGATAGGAATAGAATCGGAATACGCCGTTGGATGAATCGTGGCTGGCGCCACCACCATAAGCACCACCCTGCTCGCGCAGAACCTTGTGCAAGTAACTGTTACGCAAGACGCCGCTTAGCACGGACAGTGCTGCAGAATCCGGGTGGGATTCGGCAACAGTCTTGAACGCCGATGCACAAAAGTTGACCTGAGTACTGGTCACCCATGCCTGTTCGGGCTTCGATGCGGGTAGATTGGCGGATAGACCGGTGCCGGTGATGGCCCGCTTGTTGCCTGACCATAGTGCATCTACCCCGGCCAGGACAGGCTCAAGTACGCTTGGTTCACTAACGATTAGCAGTTGCTTGTCACTGACAACCAGTTGCTGGTGCAAATGCGACAGCCGCTCGATAAACGCCTCAAGCGCCTCATCATTGGACAGGTCGTCGTCCAGTTTTTTCAGGCGTGCGATCGCTTCGAGTCCCGACAACTGATGATTCAGCAGTGAAACCGGCCGAAAAAAGCTTGAGGCTGCCGACATCGCCAGTCCGTGGGCATTGCCGGTGATATTTCCCTGGCGGCGCAAACGCGATTGTTTCACCAGGTCTCGCAAGCGCGACGCTTCATTGAAGTCAGGCGCCTCCAGGGTCTGCTTGAGAATCTGCAAAAGGTCACGGGCTTTGGGTACCAGAGTGCGGCTCGATAGTGCCATGTAGGCGATCAACTGGTCAGGGTCATCGACCGCGCCACGCATCGATGAAAATGCACTGATACCGCCGGTCATACTGTGCTGCAGATGCTGGGTCGCAAGGTAACCAAGGCCACCTGAACCTATCTCGCCAATCATATTGGTGAGGTATGGCAGCATCACGACAGAATCCGGGTCGAGGTCTGGAATCCTGGTGATGATCTGGTGATACACCAGGCCGTTGGTTCCGGCCTCGTAGGTAGTGAGTTTTGGCCCACCACGGACAGCCCGGGTGTGTCCTTCAGGGATATCAAGGTCAGCTGATACGTCTTCAATTCCGACTTTTGGCAGCAAGCTGATATCTTCTTCTGCATCCTGGCGCCTGGCCAATGCATCAGTTTGTTCAATGATGCGACGTGTCTGCTCGGGATCGAGACTTGCTTTTAACGCTTCCAGCTTTTCCTTCTCATCCTGGCGAAGTCTTTGGTTCAGTTCCGCATCAGGGTACAGGGTCAATCTCACCCGGTGAGCGTTATCCAGTAATAGTTCCTGCACTAACGATTTGATAAAGCCTGGATCCATGATCTTTTTTCGAAGTTTTTGCAGTACTGGTTCAAGATCCAACAAATCTATGGGGTCGCCGCGATGAATTGCTGCTGAAATACAAGAGAACATCAACTGTAATCCAAATGGCGCCCCGTCGCCGCCAATCTCCCGTTGATTGAGCTCCAACTGATGCAGGCAGGCTTCCAGTTTGTCGGTCGCGATACCCTCTTCAGCAACTCTTTCAAGGGTTGCGATAATGAGCGCCTCGATCTCATCGGCGTGAACTTTTTCGCTGCCCTCGACTCCGCACACAAAACTCATTTCGTGAGTCGTCTCTTCAAGACCCGACAGTGGCGATACCCCCCCAGCCAGGGGCGATGACTCCAACGCTAGCCGGAGCGGTGAAGCGCTGGTATCCAGCAAGGCATCAGACAGTAGATTGCACTTGAGTAACATCTCAAGATCCGTGTTTTCGCCCAGCAACCAACCGAGAACGATGTGGGTCTGGCCGCTGGTATCTGAACCTGTGTCGACTCCATAGGGCTCTTCCACCCGCATTGGTCTGGTATATCGGACTTCCGGCCCAACCGCGATCTCCTCGCCCGGTCGGTCAAAGTGTACCAGCACTTTCTCCTCAAACGTTTGCTGCAGCTCCACTGCTGGTATATCCCCAAAGGTCATAAAAATAGCATTGCCAGGATGATAGTGTGATTGGTAGAACGCGAGCAGTCCGTCATAGGTAAGCTCCGGAATATGCGCCGGGTCACCCCCACTATTGAAGTGATAGGTCGTCGTTGGGTAGAGGTGCTTCTTCAACGCCTCATACAGGGTCGATATGGGTGAACTGCTGTCGCCTTTCATTTCATTGTAGACGACTCCCCGGTATACCAGGGCCGAGGTGGGGTCGTGGGGGGACTCAAACTCGACCCGGTGGCCTTCCTGTGCAAAGTCGAGCGGATCGAGTCGGGAGAAGAAGACCGCATCGAGATAGACGTCCAGAAGATTATTAAAATCCTTGCGATTCTGGCTGGCAAACGGATAGGCCGTGTAATCACTGGTGGTAAACGCGTTCATGAAGGTATTCAGCGAACGTCGAATCATCCAGAAAAAGGGATCCCTTACCGGATACCGCTTGCTGCCACAAAGCGCCGTGTGCTCCAGCATATGGGCAACGCCAGTTGAGTCCGATGGCAACGTACGAAACGCCACCATAAACACATTCTCCCGGTGCGCGGTAGCGAGATGATAGTGACAGGCGCCGGTGTTGACGTGGACGAACTCATGGACGGTCACATCCAGGGTCAAAATACGATGGCTGCGTAGGTGCTTGAATCCGGGAGATACAGCAGGAGCTGCGACTTCATTCATTGGCTAGGCACCTTCCGGGTACTCTTTTTCGAAGTTTTCCCAGTACTGGTCGATGGTTTCGCTCATTTCCCGTCGTAACAGCAAGATAGTCACAAGATTCGGCAAAGTCATAAACGCTATGGTAATTGCCGACACCAGCCAGATCAGTGAGGTATCGGCAATTGCAGCGACAAAAAAGCCGATGACATAGATCGCCCGATACGGCATCACTGACCTGATACCAAATAAATAAGTCATCGCCCGGTCACCATAATAGGACCAGGCTACCGCGGTTGAAAACGCAAACAGCACCAGGCCGATCGATACAATGTAAGCACCGTATTCCCCAAACGCGCCACGGGTGAATGCTCTCGAGGTCAGGTCCACTGAATGAATCAGGGATTTGCCCTGCAGGGTAATATCAGGTCCTATCTGGCCCGCCGAAACCGCCACAGTGCCAGTAAAGGGTGCGTCACTCTTGAGAAACAAAACCTCTTCTGCAATCGAGCGATTATGCAAGATCGTAATGTTGTCATTGGTAGACCTGCCGTTAATGACATTAATGTCACCACTAAACGCTTCAATCGGATCATCGGCGCTTGTGAAGCTTAAATGTTGAAACAGCTGCTCGCGGTGAGCTGGATTCGACTCGGTATAGACGCCGGCTATCACTTTCGTATCGAAAGACTGAAAGCGGTTCTCGAATTTCTCGGTCCAGACGCCGGATGACAGGATTACGAGTCCGGTCAAGGTGCAAATTACGATGGTGTCAAGAAACGGCTCCAGAATCGAGACCATACCTTCCGACACAGGTTCATGGGCACGGGCCGCTGCATGGGCGATCGGTGCCGAGCCTTGTCCTGCCTCGTTGGAAAAGAGCCCCCGGTTCACGCCACGGTTGAAGGCATACGCGAAGCTCGCCCCGAGGAAGCCGCCGGTGGCGGCTGAACCTGTGAACGCGTCACGAAACACGGTAATAAATGAAATACCGACTTGTTCAAGGTTCAGGAGGATCACCGAGAGTGCCCCGATCACATAAATAATCGCCATAAAGGGCACGATGCGCTGCGCTACCTGCACAATGCGCCGTACGCCACCGATGATCACCATGCCCAGCAAGATTGCCAGGATTGCTCCGGTCACCCAGGTGGGAATGCCAAACGTCGACTCCACGCCACTGGCGATGTTATTGCTTTGGGGCAAATTGCCGGTACCAAAGGAACTCACCACCGTGGCAAGTGCAAAGAAGACCGCCAGCCATTTCATATTGAGGCGACGTTCCATCACATACATGGGACCACCCACGATGTGACCTTCCTCGTCTTTCTCGCGATACTTGTGGGATAAGGTGACCTCGACAAATTTTGTGGTCATGCCAAAAAATGCAGTCATCCACATCCAGAACAATGCCGCCGGACCCCCAAGGTAAATGGCCAGTGCCACGCCTCCGATATTGCCTGTACCGACTGTGCCGGATATGGCGGTGGACAGGGCCTGGAAGTGGGATGCATCGCCTTCATCTCCGGGCCTGTCATATTTGCCCCTGACAATCCGCAAGGCGTGACCAAAGAAACGAATCTGTGGAAACTTCAGATAAATGGTGAAGAAAAGCCCTGTCCCCAACAGCACGAAGGGAAACCATGGCGCCGACCCTAGCAGCCCATCCAGCAAGTTCAGGAATTCAGTCAAGGTTTCCAATATTGTTCCCCAGCATTCGACAAGCAGCTGACCATAGCAGATTCAAAACGGACGTCCCAGCATCCATGTCGTGGTCAGCTCACCGGCTCGCGCATGGTCACGAATTCTTCCGCCGTGGTGGGGTGAATACCGACGGTGCTATCGAATACTGCTTTGGTGGCACCCGCCTTCAGTGCAATGGCAATGCCCTGGATAATTTCACCCGCCTCGGCTCCTACCATGTGGACACCGAGTACCTTGTCAGACTTCCGGTCCACGATCAGCTTCATCAGGGTCCTCTCCTCACTGCCACTGATGGTGTGCTTGAGCGCCCGGAATGAGGTGCGGTAGATGTCGAGTTCATTACTGTAGTGTTCTCGCGCGTCCGCTTCGGTGAGTCCCACCGTACCAATATTGGGCTGGCAAAAAACTGCCGTCGGTATGCTGTCATAGTCCATCATCGTTGGCTCACCGAGAAATTGCGTGCGGGCGAATGCCATGGCTTCTGCGATGGCGACTGGTGTCAATTGCAGTCGATCTGTGACATCCCCCAACGCGAAAATCGACGGCTCCGATGTCTGGAAGTAATCATTGATGATGATCGCGCCGTTCCAGCGACAGGCTACATCGACATTCTCGAGACCGATGTCCTTGACCGCCGGCTCTCGACCCGTCGCATACATCACAAGATCCGTGTGCATGGTGTCACCATTGCTGAAGGTGACATCAAAGGAACCATCCGGGCATTTCGAGATAGACGTCACCACTGAATTAAACTCAAGGTGGACATGCTTTTTGGGCAATTCTTCTGCCAGGAACAGACGGACATCGTCGTCAAAGCCGCGCATGAACAGCGGGCCACGATAAGACAGGTGCGTGTCGCACCCAAGTCCTGCGAATATTCCCGCAAACTCTACTGCAATATAGCCACCACCAACGATCAATACATGCTTTGGTAACTTTTCAAGGTAGAAAGCCTCGTTGGAGGTAATTGCGTGCTCCGAACCTGGAAACTCCGGTACCGATGGCCAGCCGCCAGTGGCAATGAGTAATTTGTCAGTGGTCACCAGGGTCTTATGGTCAATCGAGACCGTGTGTGCATCGACGACCCGCGCACGTCCGTCGAAGTGAGTTACGCCGGCATTTTCCAACATTCCACGGTAGATACCGTTTAGTCGGGAGATCTCGGTATTCTTGTTGGCGAGTAACGTCTGCCATGCGAACTCCGGGGGCTCAATGCGCCACCCAAAACCGGCTGCATCACTAAAGTCGTCGGCGTAATGGCTAGCGTAGACAAATAGTTTCTTCGGGACACATCCAACGTTGACGCAGGTGCCACCCATATACCGGTCTTCTGCCGTGGCAACTCGTGCACCATAGGTAGCGCTCATTCTCGCGGCACGCACGCCACCAGATCCGACACCCATGACAAACAGGTCATAATCAAACTTCGGCATTAACGACTCCTTACGCAAACACGAGTTGAATCTTCCAAACCTGCTAAGCTAGCACGTTTTAAGCAAGCGTTTGACCCCCATGCACCACCACCTGATTGCATTGGATGAATGTCTGCAAGTGGCGCTATTACAGGCGCGGGTCACACGCGAGTACGATCTACTCCGCTGCGAATGGTCGATGACCGGAATCCTGGACCAGGTACTTTGGCCAGTACCGGGTGAACATCCGCAACGTATCGTTGGCTTATGGGAGCATACCTGTTTTGAGGTGTTTATCGGCCCCGTGGACGAATCGGAATACACTGAAATCAATCTATCCCCTGCCGGCGACTGGAATGCATTCGCGTTTGATGATGTTCGCATGGGAATGAAAGAGACGGATAGGGTGAGTCTGGCGGATTGCAACTCTGAGCGGACGCCAACTACCCTGACGCTGGCGGCTACCTTTCGGTTCGAGCCTTTTCCTGTGACGCCACTTCGGGTCGGTATCTCGGCAGTGATTGAAGTCAAGGGCAATGCACTTCACTATTTTGCGCTGGCACATACCGGTGCAACACCAGATTTTCACAGGCGCGAGCATCACCTACTTATGATCGACGGGTAAACGTTTTAATGACTATGCAATTTGGTATCGATGTCCTCTTGTCAGATGACGCAGTGCGAGCGCGTCTTGCCAGCGGCCGGGTCGCGCTGGTGGCCAACCCGGCATCGGTTACCGTAGACCGGCAGCATTCAGTCGACGCTCTGATGCGCAGAGGCTGCCAAATTGTGAAGGCCTTCGGCCCGCAGCACGGAATGCGTGGGGACAAGCAGGATAATATGATCGAATCGGCGGATTATTTCGATCCGGTCCGTGGCATTCCCGTCATCAGCCTGTATGGTAAACACCGCTGGCCGACGCAGGAGATGCTCGCGGACACGGACATCGTCCTTTTTGACCTGCAGGATGTCGGTTGCCGAATCTATACGTATATAAGTACATTAAAGTACTTTCTTGAAGCCTGTGCCGACAGCGGCAAGGAACTCTGGGTCCTGGATCGACCCAACCCGGCCGGTCGGCCTGTCGACGGCCTGCTATTGGAGGCTGGCCATGAGAGTTTCGTCGGTTGTGATACGTTGCCAACTCGCCACGGGCTTACCGTCGGCGAACTGGCTAACTGGATGAAAGATAAAAACAACCTTGACGTCGACCTGAAGGTCATCAGGATTGAAGATTATTCCCCGGCTTTATCGCCGGGCTTCGGGTGGCCCGTCATGGAACGACCCTGGATTAATCCCAGCCCCAATGCCAGTAGCCTCAATATGACCCGCTGCTTTGCCGGCACTGTACTACTGGAAGGCACGGAGCTGTCTGAGGGGCGCGGCACCACGACACCCCTTGAATTGATCGGCGCGCCTGATTTTCCGGCAAAGGACGTCATGAGCGTACTGGAAACCCGCATGCCTGCCTGGCTTGAGGGTGGTTGGGTGAGACCTTGCTATTTCGAGCCGACTTTCCACAAACATGTGGGCCAACTCTGCCAGGGCTTCCAGTTTCATACTGATATGGCAAGTTACGACCACGAGCGGTTCAAGCCATTCCGGCTGGTGGCGGGGCTCCTGAAATCATTACGGACGGTCGACCCGGGTTATTCACTGTGGCGCCACCATGACTATGAGTATGAACCGGACCGAACCCCCATTGACGTCATCAACGGTGGTGAGCGCCTGCGGCTATGGGTCGATGATGCGACGGCTGACTTCAACGACCTTGAGTCGCGGTTGCAATCGGAACTGTCGTGGTGGTTGCAAGAGCGCGAACCCTATCTCCTGTACGAATAGTTGGTAGAATGCACGACTGCTCTAACCTGAACGAAATCAAAAGCTGTGAACGGACAATGCGGATGACCAATGCAATGAAGATAGCGATCCTCGATGGTGATGCCATCGGACCTGAAATTATGGCGCAGGCGGTGCGGGTCTTCGACGTAATTGCGAGGCACCGTGAGGTCGAATTCGAGCTGACTCGCGCACCTTTCGGTGCAGCGGCCTACTTCGATCACGGCAAGGCCTTTCCGGACGCAACCAAAACAGTCTGTGATGAGGCCGATGCCATTTTGAAGGGCCCGGTTGGGCTTGGCCACGAAGAATCCCAGAGGATTCCGGTAGAAGAACAACCGGAACGCGGCGCAATCTTACCGCTGCGGGCGCGCTACGATACCTTCGCCAATTTTCGTCCTATTTTCCTTTCCAAGGACATGGCGCACTTTTCACCGCTCAAGCCAGAAATCATCAAGGATGGGATCGATATCCTGCTGATCCGCGAACTCGTCGGTGGTCTTTACTTCGGCAAGAAGGATCGAGGTGTGAACGCGGAAGGCAAGCGTTTCGTGCACGAACTGCTGGAGTATGACGAGGATCAGATCAAAAGGGTTCTGGTGGTCGCTTTCGAGCAAGCCATGCGACGCAAGAAGCGATTGCATAACATACACAAGAGTAACGTCTTGATGTCGAGCGTATTCTGGAATGAAATACTCGATGAGGTACGTGTGGATTATCCGGACGTTGAGGTGATCCACATGCTGGTGGATGCGGCGGCCACCGCCCTGTGCCTTAATCCGGGACAGTTCGACGTCATGGTGATGGAAAATATGTTCGGTGATATTTTGAGTGACCAGGGTGGTGGTATTCTCGGATCACTGGGTCTGATGCCATCTGCCTGCATTGGTCCGCACAAGGCCTATTATGAGCCGTCACATGGTTCCGCCCCGGATATTGCCGGCAAAAATATTGCCAACCCCTACTCCATGATCGGTTCAGTCGCGATGATGCTTGAGATGAGCTTTAACATGAAAGCAGAAGCGGACCATGTGTGGGATGCAATGAAAGGGGTATTCGAAGCTGGCTATTCCACCGCCGATCTTGGTGCCGGGGACGCCAACCGCAAACTCGTATCTACCGAACAGTTTGGTGACCAGGTGATGGAACAGTTGGATCGGCTACTGGCCCTGTAGCCCAGAGATACTTCTTACAGCTGTGGCACCTGGTCTATAAAGCTTGCGAGCATGGCAAGAACGCAGAGCCAGCCCCAACCGATGAACGCCCACATCACCAGCGGTTGCTCAAACAGGTCGCCAAGGATATTGACGATGGAGTCCACAAAGAAAAACTTCAGCGTGCCGACGAGGTACTTCTTGATCATAAGGCCTGTTCCACAAAATTTAAGTCGGGGATATCGGGCCTGATTATAGCTTGATTTGGCCTGCGGCGTTAGCGTCCCAGCCGTTGTTCATAGTCCTTGAAAGCCTCGATGTCCGCCTTGATTTTCTGGTAGATTGCCTCGACATCCAGTTTCTCACCAAACCCGAGGCGCTTCGAAAATACAGTGATCGGAAATACAAAATTACGGGTGTCCTGCCACTGCAAGGCTTTGCTTGCACCCAGTTCATCCTCGTAGCTGATCCAGTGCAGCCCAAACTCCTCGACCAGGATATCCCCGAACATCACACCGGCGGCTTGCCACTCCATGAGTTGGTCGTCCCGAATTGCCCTGCGATCATAAAGTGCCTGTAGTACGCTCAGATCCGACTTGTCCCCTTCCAGGCTCAGGATACCTAATTTTCGCGCGATCAGGTCCTTGATCTCACGTCTTTGCTTATCCAGCAAATATTTCTGACCAACCGAGAGCGCTTCGATAATGGGCCCAGACGATGTATCCCGGGTTTCAAACTGATAGTTTTCCAGATCTTCCGGCGACAAGGGTGGCGGCCTTAGGTCCTGCGCAAGGACGTAAGGGGTGAGGGGAAATGCAAGGATGAGCAATAACCATTTCATGAGCCAGATATCCTTCGTTGACATAGGAGTACCTCT
>JBBDIT010000022.1:0-3835 GCA_040880285.1 Pseudomonadales bacterium
CTGGTTGAGGACTTGCTTCAGGATGTCAAACCGGCTGAAACGACAATTTTGGATCTACCAGGTGATCGTGGACTCGCGGAGTTGGCCCCGCCATCATCGATGGGAGAAGTGGCAACCCGTGTCGCCGCTGGCCAGCAGCCGCTCCCGGTAGCGCAAACCGCTCAAATGACAAAGGAAGTACAGCAAGCACAGCAAGAACAGGAAGTACAGAAAGCACAGAAAGCGCAGGAAGCGCAAGTCGTACAAACAGTTCAGGACAAGCGAGAAACTGGAGCCGGGGCAGTGATTCCGTCTGTAGACAGGCAAATTGAAACGGTTGGCCCCGTCAAAACACGGACACCTGAAATCAATCCGGCATCGAATGAAATGGCGGATGTTGAACTGGGCAATGTTGAACAGGGCAATGTTGAACAGGGCAATGTTGAACAGGGCAATGTTGAACAGGCCAATGTTAAACAGATCAGTGGCAACATAGACGAGGCAGCAGTAGCGCAGGCGCATGTCTCCAGCAGTGACGACCTGCAGCAACTGGCATTGGTGACACCAAAGCCGTCCAACCCCGAACCCAGCGCGTACTTGAAGCGCTATATTCAAGCCGCGGAAGGGGGCAACGCCAAGGCACAGTTGTCGCTTGGGTATATGTACCAGACGGGTGAACGCGTCAGTGTCGATAAAATAGAAGCGACGCGCTGGTACCAGCGGGCGGCGGCTGCAGGCGAAGTGGATGCCATGATCAGTCTCGCACTGATGCATGAAAGTGGTGACGGTCTTGGCGGCCCCGATATGATCGAGGCCGCTCGCTGGTATAAGCGGGCAGCGTCTGTGGGCCACGCCGATGCCCAACAATCATTGGGGTACCTGTATGAAACAGGTACTGGCGTGACAAAGGATGTTGCCGAGGCAGCAAGATGGTATGAAAAGGCAGCGACCCAGGGGAGGATTGCCGCCCAGAACAATCTGGGCAGATTTTACCAGTTAGGTATCGGGGTCGAGCAGGACCTGGACAAGGCGGTATTCTGGTATGAGCAAGCGGCGCAACAGGGTAGCGAGGCGGCGAAAGGCAACCTCGACAAGCTGATTCCGGGCAATTAGCCTATCTGCCCAGACGTGAAACTTTTTGGCTGGCACCTTCATGCCCCTGGTTGGCTGCTTTGCGATACCAGTCGATTGCGATTGACCTGTCGCGATCCACTCCCCGGCCACGTTCATAGAGTTCACCAAGCTCGTATTGACCGTCAGGATAACCGCTGTCGGCCGCTCGCTTGATCCATGCGTGCGCCATATCGTAGTCGCGACTCACCCCACGACCGGCAATATAGAGCCTGCCGAGTTCGACTTGTGCCGGTGGGTAGCTGAGGTTTGCCGCTCTCGCGTACCAACTGACCGCCATGTCGTGGTCACGACCATCCAGGTGGAGCCGCGCAATGTTAGCCTGGGCCGGGGCATAGTTCTTGTCAGCCGCCTTCTGGTACCACTCGCGTGCCAATTCGATATCCGGCCGCTGCCGTTCCGACAATTTGCCGTTTTCATGCAGCCAGCCCATCAGCGTTTCGGCTTCGGGATAGCCCAGATCAAGCGCATTTTTGACGGCACCGACGGCGTCGCCAATGCGATCGGCACTGGCAAGTGCGCGCGCATATTGGACCTGGAACCTGATCAGGTCGGGGTATTGTCTTAACGCCTCGTTACAGGAAGGCACTGCAACCTGGAAAGGAATCCGGGTGATCTGAATACCAAACTCCCCAGGCTTCCTCGCATAGCGCGTTAGCTCATCACAGTTGTGTGTTGCAGGGACTTCGGTCTTTAATTTTGACAGGGTTTCATCCGTTACGTCCCCGGTTAATTGCAGGCTACGTCGTATCTGGTAGACCGCCAGCGCCTCGCGTGTGGGTGTGTTGAGGTCACCGGTTTCTTCGGCCAGGCGGAATCCCAACTGACCAAGATAGCTCTGGGCTTCACGGATTCGCAGCATACGGGCTTTCTCCGCTCGCCTGGCTTGCTCTTCACGCCGTAAGCGATCCTGTTCCATTCTCTCCCGTTCCTGCTTGTCGGCTTCTTCCTTGACCGCCAGCAAGAGCTCGGTGGCTTCCTGATAGTAAGTGCCGTCACGACCGGTATTACGCAGATAGACGATGAGACGATCCCTGGCTTCGAGGGCGCGACCAAGACGGTGTAGTGCACGGCCTTCCAGAAAATAAAGATTGTCGGGCAATTCAAGGTCCAGTGCCCGGAACTGGGGGATCAGGTCAACGATGCCCTGGTTATTGTCGGCGCGGAGATGATTGGCGAGTTGTTCCCGCAGCAGATCGATCCGGACTTCGAGCGGAAGATCCGAAGACGCCGATTGCGCAAGAGCCGCACTTTGTTGGAGTAGCGCAACGAGCATAACCGCCATGCACACATATCGTACAAGTTCAGGCAAAACGCAGATCCCCAGGATCAAACCGCAAATTTTAGAGCAATTCAGTGAATTTGTCAGACTAAGGGATGATCAGCCATCTGCCTGGCAGTAATCCTTAAGGGTCAACAGGCTGCCGGCCAGCTGCTTCAGCTCTTCGAGCTGATCCGACCCGGTAGTGAATTGCCAGCGATTGGTCTTGTAACTGCCTTCGGTAGTGGTGCGAAGCTCGTCCCCGAGTTCGAGTACAACCGAGGCCCAACCCTCCTCTGATACCTTGATGGGGGTTATTCGGGCCACATCACTGGCGAGATTGATGTTGGCGCGACGCGTTGCCCTGATGGGCGCAGGTACACCGTTTTCAGTACACAGGAACTCGTGGTTCGTCTCACTACGAAAATTGAGCTGGCAAATGCCACGTGCCTGGACCCAGTTGGTGATAACCCGTTCTGACTCACAATTGTGGGCAGGGGTGGTGAATTGTGCGAGGCTTGAAGCGATCAGCGTGACCACATTGTTGACTGCGCTCCTGGCATGTTCTGCCCGGCGATTTCGTTGCAGTTCCGCAATCTGGTCCGGGGTCAGTTCAGGTGGCCGGGGAGGGGCCTTTGCAGATTCCGCCCCTGGATCGATCGCGTCCTTTACAGCTGCTTCCAGAAGAGAGTCGAGTGAAAAGGCATGGTTGTTGAGTCGCTTTTGAGCCGTCCCGTCATTTGGTCTCGTGCTGCTCAGTCCTGACAATGTCCTGGTCTCATTGACAACATTAAAACCCTCAAATCGGAGTGCCGAAGCAAACAAGGCCTTCGCTTGTGCTGCGCTTTCACAGGAGGTGCCATCGAATGATTGGTGGCAGAAGAAGTTGGACCAGTTAGGGGATTCGGTGGCCGTCGGGCCGAAGCCGGCACCTGAAGGTACAATTTCCGGGTTTAACTTGATGTAGTGGATGGTATCGTCGGGAGTTCGCACCCTGACCCATACGTGCGTGAGGCGTGACAGGCAATTGATATCGGTATTGGGGCCAGCGCGCCATTGCATTTTTGAAGTTGCCAGGGGTTCACCGAAAGCCTCGTCCAGTTTGAAGCTGATGGTCATGGAATCGATGTTGCAAATAGCGGACTGAAAATTGGACCTGACCAATTCCGCACCAACGTCTGCCTTCAGATGGTCATCCGGGACCATTAACATCGTGAGGGTCAGCAATGGGAGCGTATAGGTGGCTAATCGATGCATGGGAGCATTCTAACCACGGTTTGCGGGCAAGGCTACTGCCGTCCCCTTGCCCAGATGCGACCTAACAGCTTCTGGTAGCCTACCGGTGAGATGCGCTCTAGCAGTGCCAGCAGGCGAGCATCCCGGCCCACAAGGATCTGGGTCTTATTTGACTTGACGCCTTTGAGGATATGCTTTGCGGCTTCCGATGCGGTGAGCTGTGCCAGA
>JBBDIT010000022.1:3935-156699 GCA_040880285.1 Pseudomonadales bacterium
CTTGACGCCTTTGAGGATATGCTTTGCGGCTTCCGATGCGGTGAGCTGTGCCAGATTTTCAAAGGTGTCGATGAACTCGTCTTTGGTTGGTGCATTATTGTCGAGGGGGACATATCGCGACTCTTTGACGATATTGGTTTTTACCCCGCCAGGCTGTACACAACTGACTCCGATAGGGGTATCTTCCAGTTCAACTTTGAGCGCAAGAGTGAAGCCACGAACTGCAAATTTGGATGCGTTATAAGCGGATTGGGTGGCCACGGATATCGTGCCGAAAATACTGGAGGTATTGATGATGTGGGCTTCATCCACCAGGCGCAAGTAAGGCAGGAACGCCTTGGTCCCATGGACAACGCCCCAGAAGTTAATGCCCATTAGCCATTCAAAGTCTTCGTAACTCATATGTTCGACCGTATCGGTCAGCGACACACCGGCATTGTTGAAGATCATGTTGACCTTACCATGCGCCTTCACAACGTCTGCGGCAAATTTCTCCATCTCTGTCCGGTTAGCCACATCGACCCGGTGGGTGGTCACCCTGATTCGATCATTGTCAATTTCGCTTGCAGCCTGATCCAGGTTTACCGTGTTGACGTCACAAAGAGCGAGGTGACAGTCCTGGCTCGCCAGTGAATGTGCCAGGGCGCGCCCCATACCTGAACCGGCCCCGGTAATCGCAGCGACACGCCCGGCAAAGCTTTTCATTGAGTTATCCCCTTAATTTTCTTGTCTCTCCCATTCGTACGGTGATACCCGTTCTATCAAAATATTCCAGTATCTCTATCGCAAGGTTCCTGCCGATACCGGCATTGTCTCTGTATTCCCGTGCAGCAAACGATCCGTCTGGAGAACTCTCCGCGGTTTGCCTTGCTGCGGCTTCGAGGTATTGCATACCTTCCGGCAAGAAGAAACGATTTGGCGTTGGCTTGACGAGATAACCCAGCCGCGCACAGCCTGTAAGCAACTTGTCTACAGTGGCCGGTGGTAGTGATACTGACTTTGCGAGGTCATGGATGACTGGTGGGCGCGTGACGTCTTTTTGCAGCAGCGGAGTGATTTTTTCCAGCAGCGCGGCCTCGGCGGTACCGAGAGCAGGTTTGAGCCCGGGCTTTATAAATCGCGGACCCTGCGCTTCAATCACATGACGATCAATCAGGCGCTCGACAATAGCCGACGCGAGGGGGCGAGGTAACTCGTCTGGTAGCAGTTGCACAATGTCCTGCATGGTTACGCCTTCAGCTGTGGGAGTTTCCTGGAAAAAATGGTCCAGCGCATCCTTTAGCGCGACAACCTGTTGTTCGAGCGCGGATCCGGTAATCACCCAATTGCCCCTTTCGACAAGGTTGAACGAATCCAACAGACGCCTGGCTTCTTCGCCGGTCAGGTTCTCAGCAAGGGAAAAGGTTTCAAAATCTAACCCATCTGGATTGGATGCCAGGCAACCCTGTAGTCGGGCTTCGATACTGGCAACATTGCGGGCGCGAAGTGCGGCAATTCTGTCCGGCCTGGCCCGACCACGGGCTATCGACCAGGGATCAATGACGTGACCACCCCCAATGGTTACAGTAGCCGACTGATCCCGTAGAACAATCCGGTCGCCACTCCACAGGTTGATGGGCTCGGCGAGCACCAGTTGGATTAGCCCCGCACTACCTGGATCGATTTTTTTTTCACCCAGGGTCGCCACTCTGGCGGTTATATGGTTTGCGGCAGAATGAACGTGTACCGGCGTCCAGTGGCGCAGAGGCCTGGCGTCACTGTGCACTTTCAAGTAGATGTCGGCGCGAGTCGTCGTCGGTACAGGAGTTTCAGCGATCCAGTTACCCCTTTTAATATCATCACGGGAGATATCGGGAGCAGAGAGATTGAGGGCACAACGATCGCCGGTCCCGGCGGTAGTTGCCTGCCTGTCCTGACGATGCATACCACGGATTCGTACGGGCCTTTTATGGGGCAGGAGAAACAGTTCACGACCTTGCGTCACCTGGCCGCTAAAAACTGATCCGGTGACAATCAAACCGGTTCCTTTTAAGCTGAAGACGCGGTCAATGGCTAACCTGAATCCGCCAACTGGCGCGCTTCGGGCACAGTCACCGGCAGCCTGGCCCAGTGCTTGACGAAGTTCCTCTATGCCTACTCCCGTTGGTGCCGAGACAGGATAAATCCTGCTGCGTTCCAGGCTGGTACCAGCGAGAGTGGTCCGGATTTGGCGAGAAACTATCTCAAGTCGTTCCTGGCTGACCCGGTCAATCTTGGTTAACGCGACCGCGCCATGGCGAATGCCAAGAATATCGAGAATGGTGAGGTGTTCAATCGTTTGTGGCATAACGCCATCGTCCGCTGCTATGACGATTAGGGCAAAGTCGATCACCGATACGCCCGCCAGCATATTATTGATAAATCGGATATGGCCTGGCACGTCGATGAATCCGATTCGCTGGCCATCCATATCAGTGTAAGCAAAGCCGAGTTCAATGGTCAGGCCGCGTGCCTTCTCTACTTCGAGTCTGTCTGTATCGATACCGGTCAAGGCATGGACCAGGAGAGTCTTACCGTGATCGACGTGGCCGGCAGTTGCGATGATCACCTGGGCTCCAGCGCGTCCAGTTGAGAGAGCAAGGCCGTGGGGTCTTCAAGAGTGCGCAGGTCGAAAAACAGTTGGCCAGCATGGATCCGGCCCAATACTGGCACCGGAAGTTTCCGAAAGGCCCGCGCAATGACCTGTAGCGAGGCGTCAGTATGGTCGAGGGGCGTGATCGCAAGTGAATATCCTGGCAGCACGCTGGTAGGCAGTGCGCCGCTGCCTACCTGGCTTTCAGTGGCGGCCACTTCAACCCGGGCAATCGTTGACAGTGAGGTAGCCATCGGTTCGAGCAGGCATTCAGCCAGGTGTTTGATGTCCGCTGATGCGCGTGTCAAAAGTCGCAGTGCGGGGAGCCGGGTTACCAATGAAGCCGGGTCTCGATATAGCTTCACTACCTCATAGAGCGCTGCGAGCGTCATCTTGTCGACTCGCAGGGCCCGTTTCATAGGGTTGGATTTAATCTGGTCGATCAGGTCTCGGCGACCTGCAATGATACCGACTTGTGGTCCACCCAATAACTTGTCACCACTGAAGGTAACCAGGTCAGCACCGTCGCCCAGTGCCTGCTGCACAGTTGGTTCAAACGGTAGACCGAAACGGGTCAGGTCAATAATCGTGCCACTGCCGAGGTCTATGACAAAGGGTAGGCCGTGGGCGTGGGTGAGATCGGCGAGGTCTCTTTCTGGAACGACACTGGTAAAGCCCTTGATTTCGTAATTGCTGGTATGAACTTTCATCACAAGCCCGGTATGTTCACCCAGCATCCTTTTATAGTCGGTCAGATGGGTTCGATTGGTGGCTCCGACTTCCGTCAGGTAACAACCAGCTCGCGCCATAATTTCGGGGATGCGAAACGAACCGCCTATTTCTACCAGCTCACCCCTCGAAACCGGGACTTCCTTGTCCTTGGCCAGGGTATTGAGCGTCAAGAGTACTGCCGCGGCATTGTTGTTGACTAACGTAACCGCCTCGGCACCAGTGATCTCCGTCAGCAGGTCGGCAACATGGTCATCCCGGTCTCCGCGTTTACCTGTCGCAAGGTCAAACTCAAGGTTACTGGCACCGGAAGCCACCGCCGCAATGCCTGCGATCGCTTCTTCGGGTAACGGGGCGCGTCCGAGATTTGTGTGCAGGATGGTGCCGGTGAGATTCAATACCGGCTTCAATGAAGCCGTTGAGCTGGCTTCAAGTTTTCGCTGCGCGGACGCCAGGATCGCATTCAGGTCCGTTGGACGAGGCGTCGCTTCTGTCTCGACGGCCTTGCGTAGTTGTGCGACTTGTTCTCGTAGGATGTCCCGGACCCGGTCGTGTCCGTAAATGGATATCAGCGACTTACCAGTACTTGAGTTCAGGAGCCGATCAATCGAGGGAATCGACTTAAATGCGGGTGTCGCCATGGTTTATTACCTGGTAGTGGGCTCGATTGGCTGGATGAGGGAAGCGTCAGCCTCATTTTTACAGGTCCACTTCTGCTCATTGTTACCGTAGCAGTACCAATACTGCTCAATCGGTTTCGTATCGAGCAACTGGGGTTCGTTACACTCGTTGCCACGACAACCGCGATTGAACAGCGAACAACCCGACATTAGGGTGATCAATAGCATGATGATAAGGGCGCCAAATGGTTTCATAACAAGATTCTTATTGCAGCTGGTTGCGTTGAGGGAACAATCCAAAGATTCCTCCGGTATGAATAAAGACGATATCGTCAGTGTCGTCGAATCGTCCGCCTTTAATTTCGGTCAGAAGTGCGTCAAAAGCCTTGCCTGTATAGACAGGATCGAAAACTACTCCTTCCGTTCGCGCCACCATGGCAATGGTTTCAAATACATGGTCGTCGGCCCTACCATAACCGGGCCCGACATAGCCATCAATGACGTCGATAGGCAACGTCTCATCGATGGCATGATCATAGCGTAATTGCCATTTGGTGATGTCTTCGCGGATCTTGTTGACAAAGTAGGCTTCGTCATCGCAAACATTGAACGCGAGCATACGGGTTTCAAGGTTGTGTAAGTGTCCACCGAGGATAAGTCCGCCCAAAGTACCGCCTGAGCCTGCAGCGGAAACAACATAACCGGGCTCAATATTGTGACGTGCGAAGTCGTCCTTTAGTTCCTCGCAGGCTGTAATGTATCCCCAGAGGCCAATTTCATCGCTGGCGCCTGTCGGAATAGAAAACGGTTGTCGGCCTTTCGCCCGATATTCTGCTGCAGTGTCCGCAAATATCGCATCAATCTCGGCCCATTCGGCCGCGGTAATGAAACGAGTCTCTGCGCCCAGGAGCCTGTCGAGGAGCAGGTTACCATCAATGGGCGAGTCCGGCCTGCCGCGCAAGATAAGATGGCAACCAAGACCCAACTGGCTGGCAACGACGGCCGTGGCGCGGCAGTGATTGGATTGGACGCCGCCACAAGTGATGAGGACGTCGGCACCATCTGCCAGTGCCTGACCGACCGAAAACTCCAGTTTGCGTAGCTTGTTGCCACTGGCGGTAGTGTCGGTTGTATCGTCGCGTTTCAGCCAGATTCTTGGACCACCCGCAATTGATGAGAGCCGCTCGAGCGGTATCAGCGGCGTCGGTAGGCGAGCCAGTATTTTTCTGGGTGGTAATTTCATCTCGTGTCCCGGTTGGTCTCTGGTCTTTTGGTCACCACATATTGTCCGGTCAACGTCATGGCAGGCTTGCCGTCCACCGACACCACGGCTTCGAGGTTGATGCTTGCCTTGCCAGATTCCTTCAATGCACTTGCAAACGCTGGATAGCTTTCAGGCAGGCAACAGCGACAGCGGAAGTCGTCAAATACAGGCCGTTTGTAGGTGACTTCCCCTTTGCCGATGACTGTATTGCAGTCAAGATGCATCTCGTTCAGCTTAAGCTGGATCATACCCCAGCCTGCAAGGGCAGCGATGGAATAGAGGCTACCGCCAAACGCGGATTGCTGATGATTGATATTGGCGGCCAGTGGCGCGGCAAGCTCAAGGGATTGTCCGTCATAGCTCACGACACAGATACCCATCTGCTTGCTGATTGGTATCAATTCGTGAAACACGGTCTCTAACGACCTGGCTCCGTCGACAAATATTGCTGGTTCAGTTTGCAAGGTTAAATCACTGAAGTTTCGGATTGGTAAGCATACAATAGAGGCTTGAAGGATTTCAGGAATATGACTGGTAACCCGGTAATCCAGAGATGATGATAGAAGAAATGAACCGCGTACTCGTCCTGGTTCTGCTGATGTCCATGCTTTCGGCCTGTGGCCAGGTCGAACCGGTGCAGATTGATGGTGCGACCATGGGTACTACCTACAGCGTCAAGCTGGTGTCCGACGATGTCGATATCAAGGTACTCAGTGAAGCAGTGGAGGCGGAACTTCGGCGTGTCAATGCGATTATGTCTACCTACATCCCGGATTCCGAGATTTCCCGCTTCAATCAGGCACCACTGGATACCTGGTTTCCAGTGTCTGCGGACATGATCAAAATTCTCCAGTTGTCGAAGCAAATTCACAACTGGTCTGGTGGTAGTTTTGACGTAACAATAGGGCCGCTGGTGAATCTCTGGGGCTTCGGGCCTACACCGATGGATCGCAGGGTCCCCACGCCGGCTGAGATTGACTCGGCAAGAGCAAGAGTCGGCTTCGATCTGTTAGAGATCGGAGACGGTCAATTACGTAAGTCTGCGCCCATTTACCTTGACCTTTCTGCCATCGCCAAAGGTTATGGTGTTGACCGACTGGCGGCTATGGTAGAAGCACACGGATACCGGAATTACCTGGTAGAAATCGGAGGGGAACTCCGCGGAGCCGGTGTCAATGCGCGTGGAATCCCCTGGCGGATCGCCATAGAAAGGCCCGACATAGCCGGGCGGGTGCCGTTCCGGACACTGGGCATTGATGATATGGCGATGGCGACTTCCGGTGACTACCGGAATTTTTTTGAAATCGACGGCGAGCGCTATTCCCATACCATCAATCCGGTTACTGGCTCACCGATTACCCATACGCTTGCCTCTGTTACCGTGCTGGCACCCACCTGTGCAGAGGCGGACGGGCTGGCGACTGCCATCAACGTGTTGGGACCCGAGGCAGGCCTTGCCCTGGCAGGCGAGCAGAATATTGCCGCATTCGTTATAATCAAGACTGAAAGCGGATTTTCTGAAACCTACTCGCCCGCTTTCAAGGTTTATCTGGATGATTGAGTTTTTTCTGGCATTCCTGTTCCTGCTGACGATCGTTTCCGCCATGGCGATCGGTGTAATCAGTGGGCGCAAGCCTATTTCAGGATCCTGTGGTGGGCTCAGTAACCTCGGCATCGCCGGCGCCTGTGAAATCTGCGGTGGTGATCTGGCCAAATGTGAGAAACGTGACGCGTCGGTCAGTGCATCCCGGTCTCCCCCTGCAGGCACTCCCCCTGCAGGCAACTTCTACGACGCCGCCTGACGCCAGATTTCCATTCTCTTCCGGTAGAATGCATGGCACTCGGCCATGTCTTCGAGGAATTTTGGCAGCTCTTCCATCAATAGTGCTTGCGGGCCATCTACCAGGGCAGTAGTGGGTTCCGGGTGAAAGTCCACAAGTACCATATTGGCACCAGCGATCACTCCCTGGGCCGCGACGTGTGCCACATCGAGAATGCCATCGGACGACCTGTCACGGCTGCCAACCGAATGGGACGGGTCTACACAGACCGGCATTCGAGTCAGTCGTTTAACCACAGGAACATGGGCGAAATCCACCATATTACGGTGCGGACTTCCGGCGGTTCCATGCATTCCGCGTAAGCAAAAGACGACGTTGGAAGTGCCTTCACTGGCCAGGTACTCGGCGGCATTGAGGGATTCGTTCAGTGTGACTCCGTAACCCCTTTTAAATAGTACCGGGAATGCCTTTTGGCGTCCGACCGCCTTTAGCAGCTCAAAATTTTGTGTATTGCGCGTACCAATTTGCAGCATGACCCCGGTCGGATGGCCAGTTTGCTCCAGGGCCTCACTGATTTCCTGGATGTGTGTCTCATGGGTGACCTCCATCGCGATTACCTTGATGTCATTTTGGCCAGCGAGCTCAAAGACATAGGGTAGGCAGGCTTTACCGTGACCCTGGAATGAGTAGGGACTGGTCCTCGGCTTGTAGGCGCCCATGCGGGTGCACACCTGACCGTGTTCCTTGAGTGCCTTCATCATGTCTTCTACATGTGCTCTTGTATCTACCGCGCAGAGGCCAGCGAATACATGAAGATCATCCTGCGAGAATCGTACACCATTATAGGTAAAACCGGAGGTGCGCGCCTTGTCGTCATGACGGCCGAGAATCCGATATTCTTCCGAAATTCGAATGACTCGCTCAACAGCATCGAGTGCCTCGATGGGCTCTTGATCGAGCATATGGGTATCACCCAGCAGATAGATCTCGGTAAGTTTCTGCCCGGCACCCTGGATAACGTGGGTGCGAATCTCAATACCAGGTAACTGTTCAAGATAGGCCAGCGTCTCGGCATACGCCTCACTACCCTCGTTGGTATTCGGATTAAGAATGACGATCATGGCGGAGCCGCTCCCTGCGCGCTTGTGCTTGACGTCGAATGATATGTCTTGAGATCAGGTTTTGCGATACCGGATCGAGGTTTATAAAACGCACACCGGTAATACAGTCGTTGTGGTCACCTTTTCCGTCTTCCCTCAGCCGACAGTGCCTGACCTCGCCGAAGCAGGTGAGGCCTAGCGGCCCGCCTTCATTCGAATGGCAGTTGATCAATAGCTTGAGCGCAAGAGGTGTGGACACAGACAGGAGTTCGCTTGTTATGAAGGAAATACCGCCTTCACTGATTTTTACCCGGGAGGCGTCTGCCACATCATCTTCGGTAGCCACGATGGCGCGGGATAGGGCTGAAATGCGTTGATTGAGATTATGGAGGAAGCTGCCGAGTTCCTTGTTTTGTTCGTTGATCGTACGGAGGATTGACTGGGCTTCGATATCAAGGCGGAAAAGCTCTGGCAACATCATAAAGGAGGGCGCCAGATTAAAATGGTGATCCGGCCCGGAATTTTTTAGATCACTGCGGCGAACAACCTGGTAGCTCACGTAAATATCATCGGATATTCGGTAATAGTCTCGTTTTTCGATAACATGCATGCAGATATTCTAAACTATCACTTTTGGTAAGGAGTAGTACCCAGTTGTTGAATTCATGCTGGCGTTGGTCGATCGCACTGCGTTACACGCGTTCTGGTACATCTGACCAGCTGGTCTCATTCATGTCGGTTGTTTCAATTTCAGGACTGGTACTGGGCGTCGCGGTCCTGGTGCTTGTGCTGTCGGTTATGAACGGGTTTGAACGTGAATTACGGCTACGAGTGCTGGGTGTTCTACCCCACGGTGTCATCTATCGGGAGCAGGCCTTTGAGAACTGGCAAGAGGCAGCGGCCACTTTTATGACCCATAAGTCCGTGATTGCGGCTGCTCCCTACGCAGAGGGGTCCGGCCTCGTGGTTGCAGATGACACAGTTTTGGGGGTCTCGTTTTATGGTATTGAACCAGGGTATGAACGAGCGGTTTCGATCATCCATGACTTTATGGTCGAAGGCACGCTCTCATCGTTGACCCCCGGGAGCTTTAACGTCGCGATTGGCGTGCCACTGGCGCGTCTTTTGGGTGTGGCGGTGGGCGATCGGCTCACTCTGGTGTTGCCTGACGTGCAACTGACTATGGCGGGTCCCTTGCCACGGACGAGACGGTTTGAAGTTGTCGCATTATTCCAGGTCGGAGCAGATGCCGACAAGTCTCAGCTTCTGATGCACCTGGAAGATGCCAACAAATTGCGCAAGGTCCAGGGTGTCGATGGGATTCGCCTTAAATTGGCCGACCTGTTCGATGCGCCGGAGGTTATCACAACGTTGACCCGGTTATCGGCATCCTTTGATTTCTATGGTACCAGTTGGATGCAAAGCCACGGTAACCTGTATGGGGCGATCCAGGTCCAGAAGTCAACCATGTTCTTGTTGCTCCTGATGTTGGTGGCGGTCGCAGCTTTCAATGTTGTGTCGAATCTTGTGATGACTGTGGATGATAAACGTTCCGATATTGCAATCCTTAGAACGCTGGGCGCGTCACCTCGCTCGATTTTGAGCATTTTTATTATACACGGAGCGCTGGTTGGCGCCGTTGGAGTTACCATTGGTCTCGGCGTTGGTGTGGCGGCGGCAAGCTATCTCACCGAAATTTACCAGTCTATTGATTCTGTGTTCAGTCTTGGTTTGATGGATGAGTACTTTATCCACTATCTGCCATCTGAGGTGCTGGTGACTGACGTTGTTACTGTGGCAATTGTCTCTTTTGTAATTTGCCTGGCCGCCACTTTGTATCCGGCGCTCAAGGCAGCTAATTCACACCCTGTCGAGGCATTGCAGTATGACGCATAACATCGTTCTTGAAGCCATTGACTTGCACAAGCATTTTTCCCAGGGTGGGCGTGACATCCACGTATTGCGCGGCATTAACCTCACCGTAGAACAAGGCCGCAGGATTGCCATCGTTGGGTTATCAGGCAGCGGCAAGAGTACATTAATGCATATCCTTGGCGGTCTGGATGAGCCGGATAAAGGCAAGGTGCTGGTCGCCGGTGTGGAGCTCGCAAGACTGGATCAGGCGGCACTCGGCAGGTTGAGGAATCGCCATCTGGGATTCGTCTACCAGTTTCATCACTTGCTTCCCGAATTTACCGCACTAGAGAATGTTGCGATGCCCCTTTATATCGGTGGTCAGTCAAAGGCCGATGCCAACGTGCGTGCTGCTGACGTGCTTGATTCTGTCGGGCTGGCCGACCGCGTCTCGCATAAACCGGGACAGCTGTCCGGCGGCGAACGTCAGCGGGTGGCTATCGCAAGGGCGCTGGTTACTAATCCGGAATGCGTCCTGGCCGATGAGCCGACAGGCAATCTGGACGAACAAACGGCTCATGAGATCGATGACTTGATGATCTCCTTGAGCGCCATCCACAACACCAGTTTCGTCATTGTGACCCATAACAGTGAACTGGCACAAAGGATGGATAGCGTCTACCGGTTGCACAATGGGTTGATGGAGCTGACACACTAATGGTTAGCGTGCCCTGGTTGGTAGGACGGCGTTATTTTGGCGCGCAAGGTAACGACAGATTCTTGTCCATCATCGCAAGGGTTTCGCTTATTGGCCTTGTATTGGGGGTTGTTGCGCTCACCGTGGTGGTTTCGGTCATGAACGGATTCGACCGTGAACTGAAGTATCGAATACTGGGGGTGGTTCCTCACCTTATAATCGAAACAACCGATCCGGGCGCCTTGAGCTCCGTTCTTGCGGATCATGCGGCAGTCGCCGGATTTGCCCCATTCCTGCGTCGTTTCGGGGTTGCCGTGCAGGGGCGCTCCAATAAGTTGGTTTCCATTTATGGCATAGTGCCGGATCAGGAGAAGCAGGTTTCAATCCTGCCGAATCACCTGGTTTCAGGTAGTCTGGCCGATTTGTCGCAGGGCCAGAACAGGGTGTTTATGGGGCGCCCACTGGGTTTCCAGTTGCGGACTGCGGTTGGAGACATGCTGACCTTGATTATTCCTGAGCCGTCCGTCTCCGGTAACTCCGTTGTCCCTCGTCTGGCGAGGGTCCAGGTAGCGGGATTTTTTGAGGTCGACTCTGAAGTTGACTATAACCTGATCGTGGCCAATCTTTCTGACCTTACGGCGATGGCGGGCACGACCGAGACGACATTCCGAGTTACGCTTGCTGACATTTTTCTCGCACCAGCGGTCAAGGAGGATTTGCTAGGTGTGCCAGGGGTTACCCGGATTGTCACCTGGACTGATGAGTTCGGCGACTTCTTTGAAACCGTGCGCATGGAAAAGATTATGATGTTTATTCTTCTCTCGTTGATCGTGGCTATAGCGGCTTTCAATATTGTTTCCGGCCTATCGATGATGGTCAGGGACAAACAGGCGGATATCGCGGTATTTCGCACAATGGGTCTCAGTCCATTTTCCGTCATGCAAACTTTTGTAATTCAGGGTGCCATGGTCGGGTTGTTGGGAACATTTCTCGGGCTCGCTATTGGAATTCCGCTCGCCGTTTCAATTTCCGAAGTGGTGAGCTTTTTCGAATCCCTGTTCGGTGCCCGCATGTTGGCAGGGACCTATTTTGATAAAGTGCCATCAGACTTGCGGATAGCAGATCTTGCGGCAATTGCTATGGTTGCTATCGCAATCAGTCTGGTGGCAACTTTGTATCCTGCGTATCGTGCGTCACGTCTTCGTCCGGCGAATGTACTTCGCTACGAGTAGCTTGAGTCAGGCGCATCCTGAAACGTCGCATCGACCAATGTCGTCCAACCTTCCATCGCCAATACAGGCGAACGATAACGAAAGCGAGGCTGCCCAGTGTAATCCCTGTCAGTAGCGATCCCAGGAGCAGCGGCTGCCACACGGCGCCAAGTTGGGCTGACAGCCACTCCCAGGAGAGATTGATCCGGCTCACCTCATTTGGCTCACCCAGTATCCAGGTGCCAAGTTTGTAGGTTGTGTAAAAAATTGGCGGTATGGTTATCGGATTGCTGATCCAGACGAGGGCAATTGATAAGGGAATATTGCACCTGATCCATATGGCCATGAGTACGCAGGGCACCATCTGGAAAGGGATTGGCAGAAAGCAGCAAAAGATTCCGACGAAGCATGCGAATGAAACAGAATGCCGATTGAAGTGCCAGAGATTCGGCTCAAATATTACTTCTCCGAGAAAACGCAGGGATCGCGTTCTACGTACATGGTCTCTGTTGGGAAGGTATTTCTTGTAAGGCATTGGCCGCAATACTGTCGCCTGGATTGATCATTATGCCTGCTGTTATAGAGCAGGGCCATTTGCTTATGTCTGGTTGAAGAAAAGGAACTTGCTGACACCAGCTAGCGCTAACCTCCGATAGTGTTACTCGTCGGCCTCTTTCATGCTGGCGGTACATGAATGTGGCACTTATCTCCTTTGTTACCGGCGCCTGGATCGTCAATCAGTTGCCGGCCTTGCCAGGCACGGGCTACTTATTAACCGGATTCCTCACCCTGTCTGCCAGTTGGTTGATTTGCCGGAAGTCGACATTGAAATGGTTGATGTTTGCTTGTGCAGGGTTTGGATATGCCGTTATTTATGCAAATGATCGGCTCGATGCGCGACTGCCGTCGCACCTGGAAGGTAAGGACCTTGTGTTGACCGGGACCGTTACATCGCTGCCGCGAGTCGATGAGCATGCGGTGCGATTCAGGTTTACCCTGGATGCAAGTGACTGTCGGCCAGGTGACGAATGCTGGCAAGGCAACGACGGTGCATTGATCGACCTCGCCTGGTACCGACCGGACCATCAGCGTGTCGTGATAATGCCTGGCCAGAGATGGCAAGTGACGGTTAGGCTCAACAGACCCCATGGATCAGTAAACGCAGGCCTGTTCGACTACGAGGGCTGGCTGCTGTCCGAGGGTATCACGGCACGGGGCTATATCAGGAGCGGGGACAGGGAACCACGCTTGCTCGACAATCGCGGGGCCAGGATGCCGGTGCTGATGTTCCGCTATTGGCTACGGACACAGCTGCTCGATACGGTCGGGGACGCTCTCCACGGCGGGCTCATCATTGCACTTGTGTTGGGTGAGAGCAGTGAGATCAAGGCGAGCGATTGGCGCACGCTATCGGATACAGGTACCAATCACCTGCTCATTATCTCCGGGTTGCATGTGGGCCTTGTGGCGGTGGCCAGCTATCGGCTGCTGGCGACCATACTGGGTCTATGGATGCTGGACTCACGCAGGTATGCCGGTTTGTTATCTCTCACCATTGCACTCGGTTACGGCCTGATCGCGGGTATGGGGCTGCCGGTACAGCGTGCGCTTGTCATGACGGCAGTTGCCTTGTCCGGAACTTTGCTCAACCGGCACATCGCGCCTGCCAGTATGTTTTGTTACGCACTTTTCCTGGTCACGGTATTTGATCCCATGGCCTCGCTCCGCGCCGGCTTCTGGCTGTCGTTCGGAGCGGTGTTTGCACTGGTTTATGGTTTTGCAGGGAGACGACCCGTGCGACCGGATCAATCGGTGCCTGGCCGCAGCCTGATGCTGGCGAAGGTCGCAGTCAGAACCCAGTGGGTTGTATATATCGGGACAGCGCCGCTTTTATGCTATCTGGTGTTCCAGGTCTCGTTAGTGGCCTGGCTGGTCAATCTCATCGCCATCCCCTGGATCAGTCTCTCGGTCATTCCTGTCCTTTTGCTCAGCATCGCTGGCTATTTAGTCAGTCCCGCGACAGGAGCCGTGCTCGTCCACTTCGCGCTACAGTCGCTGGCGGGATTGTGGTCGGTGCTCGAATATGCAGCAAACTTGCGCTGGGTGTTCTATGCAGGAGCACTGTCGCCGGTTCAAGTGTCAGCCGGTGTTCTCGGGGCCTTACTATTGTTGTCTCCACGTGGCTTCCTGCCACGTTGGCTGGGCGTCCCATTACTGGTGCCGATCTTCGCCATCCATTCACCAGACTATGCAGATGGTGAGATTGAATTGAAGGTATTTGATGTCGGCCAGGGGCTTGCGGTAACGGCGCGTACCCGGGATCTGCTGTTGCTCTATGATGCGGGGCCTCGCTTCGGGTCCGGATTTGATGCGGGCGAGCAAATTGTAGTGCCGTCTTTGCGTCTATCCGGCAGGTCCCGGTTTATTGAATGGTTTGTAGTGAGCCACTGGGATACTGATCACGCCGGTGGGGCAGCCGCGGTCCATGACAGTTTTGTGATCGGCAGTGCCTTTGCCCAGACGTCAGTCGCCGGATCCTACACGTCCTGCCATGAGGCGCAACCTTTTACCCGTAATGGCATCACCTACCGGTTCATTCCCATCCTTGGCGACCACCTGCCAGGCAATGATCGGTCCTGCGTCTTGTTGATTGAAAGTGACGGCTTCGCCATATTACTACCGGGCGACATTGGTAGTGCAGGTGAGAGTCAGTTGTCCCACGCAGCATTACCCGATGCTGGAATCGACGTGCTAATCGCCCCCCATCATGGTAGTCGATCGTCATCAAGCCCTGCATTCCTCAACCTGGTTCGTCCTCGTGTTGTGATTTTTTCGAGCGGCTACAATAATCGATTCAATCACCCGGATCCTGTCGTCGTCGATCGATACCGGCTCCGGCGCATACGCACATTCAACACGGCGAAGCATGGCCAAATCACGATCCGTTACACGCCAGGCGAAGAAATGAAGGTTGAGGTGGCACGATCAGCACACAGACGCTTCTGGTATGATGGGGGCATCGAATCTGATGTGCCCGACTGAATGAGTGAGCTGGACGTTTTACTATCGCAACTGGACCTTGAGCAAATAGAAACCAATCTGTTTCGCGGCTTGAGTACTTCCATGGGGCAACCCAGGGTCTTTGGCGGACAAGTTATTGGCCAGGCGCTTATAGCCGCTAACCGCACGGTGGAAGGACGCCCTTGTCATTCCCTGCATGGATATTTCCTCAGGCCCGGCGACCCGGCGATTCCAATAGTCTACGATGTCGATCGTATTCGCGATGGTAAAAGTTTTACCACCAGACGAGTGGTTGCAATCCAAAAAGGTGAAGCAATCTTCAACATGTCTGCATCATTCCAGATGATGGAGGAGGGCCTGAGCCATCAATTTACTATGCCGGATGTCCCACCACCGGAAGATTGCCTCGACGAAATGGAGGCATACAAGGATCGGGCAAGTGAATTGCCGAAAGAAATGCAGCAAATGATGTCGGAGCGACCAATCGAAATGCGCAGGATTGAGCCCCTGAGCTTTGTAAACCCGGAGAAGCGCCCGCCGTTCCAGCATGTGTGGTTGCGTGCTCGCCGGCCATTGCCCGACGATGACTCATTGCACAAATGCGTACTGGCTTATGCCTCCGACATGGGGATTCTCAGCACCTGTATATTGCCCCACGGCAAGTCATTTATGAGTGGCTTGATGACGGCTAGCCTTGATCACGCAATGTGGTTCCATCGTCCCTTCAGGGTCGATGAGTGGATCCTGTTTGCCCAGGATAGCCCGATATCCGGTGGCTCTCGTGGATTCAACCGCGGTTTGATGTTTAAAGCTGACGGTACCTTGATAGCCTCGGTGGCCCAGGAGGGTTTGATCCGGCAGATCAGCTGACTTTCAGCTGCCTACTCCGGAATAACCCGCAACCACCCGTCGCAATTGCTCAATCAGTGCCGACTTGTCCCGACGGCTCAGGAAACTGCCGATCTCCAGTTCCTTGCCATGGGACCTGATGGCGACAACGGCGGGGTCCCAGGGATGCCGGGGCGCCTTAACCATGAATTTTGCCCACATGCGCTGGTAATTCCAGTGTTCACTGGGCCCGGATATACCCCGCTCAATCAACACTTCGTGTTCGGATATGGTGATGACCTCCTGGCGGTTACATTGGCGCACACAATAAGTCATGCACAACGCAAGGAAAGCCATTTCAAGCAGCGAGTAAGGTAGGACGAGCCAGGCACCGAGCAGCAGGAAGCCAAAACCGATGGATAGAGAGATGCCCATTAACGTGTAGAGCAGGCATAAATTGGTACGCCAACGCAAGGATGCATTGGGCTTGAGGATAATACGACCCGTGTGCGCGCAATCGTCTATATCAGCCTTGACCATGGAGATAAATTTATACCAGTGGCCGCCAATATTCACCACTTGATGACATCATGAAGGGATCAGGGAAGCCAGCGCGGAAAGCAGCGCCTGGTTCTCGCCGGGTGTGCCAATGGTTATACGAAGCTTGTCGGCAAGCCGGGGCTCGTCGAAATACCTGACCAGAATGCCTTGCAATTTGAGCGCACGATAGAGCAACGCGGCATCACCTTTATCGGGCGGAATGGTGGCGAGCACAAAATTACTTTGGCTGGGCTGTACCGACAGGCCCAGGGTCGTGAGCGCGGCCGTTAGAGATTGGCGCTCTTCGCGCACTTTTGCGCAGATACTATTAGCCCAGGCCCGGTCAGTGATTGCCGCTTCGGCGACTTGCTGTGAAATGTGATCGAGATTATAGCTGTCCCTGGTCTTGCCCAGCATCGGCGCAATCAGGTCGGGTTGTGCGATGCCGTAACCAAATCGGAGACCAGCGAGCGCATAGCCTTTCGAGAGTGTACGCAGGAGGATCACATTCGGGCATTGGCGGACAAGATCAATGCTGTCATAGGAAAGTTCGGGATCAATAAAGTCCACATAGGCTTCATCGACAAGAACAATGCCCTCCAGTTCATTGGCCAGGTCCTGCAGCACTGTTTGCCTCAAAAGTCGGCCCGAGGGTGCATGTGGATTGACGATCAACGTGAGCCTGGCACCATTGCGGTTGGCGATGTCGGCAAAATCTGCTGGCAGCTGCCACCCTGCATCCAGCGGGACGCTCGTCACCGGACAATTCTGGATCTGAGCCAACACCCGGTAGAGGGAATAGGTCGGATCGGTCATCGCGATAGTCTGTCCCGGATCTACAAACGTCGTAATTACCAGGCGTAAGAGCTCATCACCGCCGCGAGTTGCGATAATATGATCCCTTGATAACCCGTGGTGAGTGGCGGCCAGCTCGCGAAACCGGTCTGCAGTCGGTGACGGGTAACGACGCAGGTCAGCCGCACTAACTTCTGCCAGTACCTTGTCAATCGTTGGCGACGGTGGCCAGGGATTTTCGTTGGTGTTGAGTTTGATCGTCCGCGGATCGTCTGGTTGCTCGCCTGACACATAGCCCGCCATGTCTCGGATATTGTCCCGTTCATAGGTCATAAGGAAGTGCTCACAAGGCGGGCGGCGGCATAAAAGGTTCATAGCTGACATCGAGGATTGCCATTGCCACGCGACCGATGGGACGCTCGATCTGCACTTCATCACCCTTACGTTTTCCCAATAGTGATTTTGCCATAGGTGAGTCGAGGCTGATCCAGCCCTTTGACAGATCGAATTCGTCGGATCCGACGATGCGAATTTCACTAATGGTGCCGTCGTCCTCTTCCAATCTCACCCAGGCGCCAAAAAAGACCTTGTCACGATCGGCAGGCAGACGATCGACAATCTCTAGATTATCGAGACGCCTGGTCAAGTAACGAATCCGTTTGTCGATTTCGCGAAGGTGTTTCTTACCGTAGATGTAATCAGCATTCTCGGAACGGTCCCCGAGCGCTGCCGCCTCGGAGACCTTCTGGGTTACCTCGGGGCGCTTGTCTCGCCACAAATAATTCAGCTCGTCTCGTAATTTGCGGGCGCCGGAAGGCGTGATATAGACCTTGGTTGACATGAGTGTGGCCCTCAAGGGGTCAGCTCCGGAAAACGGTGGAAATTGCCACAGGGAGGCAGGCAAAGCAACTGCTATACGACTCATAGGATGTTTGCGGCTTGAATAAAAATGCCTCGACCCCACCTTATCCACAACGAAGTTATGTCTATATAAAGGAAAACCATGCGTATTGACCGATTTACCAGCCGGCTACAAGAAGCGCTATCTGATGCGCAATCCATTGCCGTGGGCAAAGACCATAATTACATCACGCCGGCGCACCTTGTGCAGGCACTACTACAACAGCAAGGCGGCTCCACCAGGCCGCTTTTGTCACAGATGGGCGTCGACGTTGGTAAATTTGGTGAAGAACTGGAGCATCTGGTCACTAGCCTGCCGGTCGTTAAGGACAACTATGGTGACGTCCAGATGTCACCGGAACTGGGACGGCTTTTAAACCTGGCGGACAAGTTGGCCCAGGAGCGAAAAGATGAATTTATCTCGAGTGAGCTTGTGCTGCTGGCGGCCATTTCGGACCGTGGTGAACTCGGCAAGTTATTCGATAAGTATGGCATCAAAAAGGATGCGCTTTCACGTGTTGTTGATCGTGTTCGTGGCGGCGAGAGTGTGAATGATCCTAACGCTGAAGATACGAGACAAGCGCTTGACAAATACACGGTTAATCTCACTGAACGTGCCGAAGCCGGTAAGCTTGATCCTGTCATTGGTAGAGACGAGGAGATTCGCCGAACCATTCAGGTGCTGCAGCGTCGGACAAAGAACAATCCGGTCTTGATTGGCGAGCCTGGCGTTGGTAAGACGGCGATTGTGGAGGGCCTTGCCCAACGGATTATTGATGGCGAAGTGCCTGAGGGGCTCCGCAATAAAAAAATCCTGGCGTTGGACATGGGCTCACTGATTGCTGGCGCCAAGTTCCGCGGTGAATTCGAAGAACGATTGAAGGCGGTGCTAAACGAACTGTCGAAAGAGGAAGGTAGTGTTATCCTTTTCATTGACGAAATTCATACGATGGTCGGCGCCGGCAAAGCCGAGGGATCCATGGATGCAGGCAACATGCTCAAGCCCGCGTTGGCTCGTGGCGAGTTGCATTGCGTTGGTGCGACCACGCTGGATGAGTATCGAAAGTACATGGAGTCGGACGCGGCACTGGAACGACGTTTCCAGAAGGTCCAGGTAGATGAACCGACCGTCGAGGATACGATTGCTATCTTGCGTGGCTTAAAAGAACGCTACGAAGTCCATCATGGTGTCGACATTACCGACCCTGCGATTATTGCCGCATCGAGGTTGTCACACCGTTATATAACCGATCGGCAGCTTCCGGATAAAGCCATTGACCTGATTGATGAGGCGGCCAGCCTGATTCGGATGGAAATGGACTCCAAACCGCAAGACATGGATCGATTGGAGCGACGATTGATTCAGCTCAAGATTGAGCGTGAGGCACTCAAGAATGAAACCGATGCCGGATCCCAACAACGTCTGGTAACACTGAACGAGTCGATCACGGAGATCGAGAAGGAGTATGCAGACCTCGAAGAGATCTGGAACGCAGAAAAGTCGGCATTACATGGTAGCCAACAAACCAGGGAAGAATTGGAGCAGGCAAAACTCGAACTTGAAAGTGCAAAGCGTGCAGGTGACCTGACGCGCATGTCTGAACTTCAGTATGGCGAAATCCCGAGGCTCGAGAAACAACTGGAGTCTGCTGCCGAAATTGAAACAAAGGATATGAAATTGCTCCGCAACAAGGTTACAGAGGAAGAAATCGCGGATGTTGTTTCCAAATGGACCGGTATTCCGGTTTCCAAAATGCTTGAAAGCGAAAAGGCCAAGTTGTTGCAACTGGAGGACGAATTGCACAAGCAAGTCGTCGGGCAGGAGGAAGCGGTCAACGCCGTGGCCAATGCAGTTCGACGCTCACGTGCTGGTATATCGGATCCGAACCGACCTAATGGGTCTTTTTTATTCCTCGGCCCTACTGGTGTCGGTAAAACTGAGCTTTGTAAATCCCTCGCGAGATTCCTGTTCGATACGGAGGACGCATTAATCCGGATTGATATGTCCGAGTTCATGGAAAAGCACAGCGTGGCACGATTGATCGGTGCGCCTCCAGGGTACGTTGGTTATGAAGAGGGTGGTTACCTGACGGAACACGTCAGACGTAAACCCTATTCGGTCATCCTTCTTGATGAGATCGAGAAGGCCCATAGTGATGTATTCAATATCCTTTTGCAGGTCCTCGATGACGGTCGCTTGACTGACGGTCATGGGCGTACGGTGGATTTCAAGAACACGGTACTGGTGATGACATCGAATCTGGGTTCGGACCTGATTCAGACCATGGCCGGAGAGTCCACCTATGAGGAAATGAAGGGCGCAGTGATGGGTGTCGTAACCCAACATTTCAGGCCAGAGTTTTTGAACCGGGTGGACGATGTGGTCGTATTCCATCCTCTTGCCAGGGATCAGCTCCTCGGTATTGCCGAGATCCAGTTGGATATTCTGCGCAAACGCCTTCAGGACGCTGACATTTGCCTCAAATTCGAGTCGGATGCGCTGGAATTTTTGGTGGAGGTCGGATACGACCCTGTCTATGGGGCGAGGCCACTAAAGCGGGCAATCCAACTGTATGTGGAAAATCCCCTCGCGCAGGAGATTCTCGCAGGTAAGTACAAGGCGGGAGACAAGGTGGTAATGAAGCGGGAAGGCGATCATTTGGCAGTGGCGGCGTGATGCCTGGCCAGACCTTGAGGGCATCACTTGAAAAAGTACTGTACAAAACAACAGCATCTTGATACTGTGCATATATCCAGTACTTCGGAGGTAGTCATGCAAATCGAAAGGGAAATTGAGCGACCAGCCGAACTGGCGATGAAAGCCGCAAAGAGTGTAGCAAGGGCCAGGAAAAAGAGTCAGAAAGAGAAGCGGGGCCACGAGGTCTGCCAATATCTGCTATGCCTGCTCAACGATGAGAGTCAGGGCCCTGCACGGCTGAAGATGCCAGCCGTTGAGACCCTGAAGCAAGCCAGGTCGGTGGACATGATCGGTGACCCACAGATTTCGCTGGGGTTCTAGGCAACCCGTAGCTTGTCTGGTCGCGTATCGTTAACCGTACCAGACAGTGATCCTTCTCAGCCACGGCAAATCCTTGCCGGACTGTAGTAACCTGGCACTGAGTTGCTCTCTGTCGGGTTCTGATTCCGGCATCATCTCACGACCGAGGAAGAGTTCCACGTTGATCCCATTATTGAGGTAGTGGAGCGTCAACTTCTTGATGCCAGACGGTGTAATCTCATCTTTCCAGGCTTCAATCAGCGCGGTTCTTACTTCATGGCGCAAGGGCACCAGGGGAAAGGATTTGCTGCGATCCTGAATATACTCATCGTCCTCGGCGTCAATGTGGACAATGACGTCATTGATTTCATCGAAATCCGCCAGCAGTTGTCGTGATACCCACTCACCGACATGAT
This sequence comes from Pseudomonadales bacterium, assembly GCA_040880285.1. Classification (GTDB taxonomy): domain Bacteria; phylum Pseudomonadota; class Gammaproteobacteria; order Pseudomonadales; family Azotimanducaceae; genus JANQJA01. The sequence goes on from JBBDIT010000022.1 coordinate 25,301, forward strand.
GCCCTTCGGAAACACTGATGGCCGACTCCACCTGAAGATGAATTTCTACCACGACATCCGGACCCATTCGTCGAGTTCGAATGCTATGTACGCCCCTGACCCCTTCAACGCCTTTGATCGTGTTTTGTATTTCTTCCACGTACGACTCGGACTGAGCAGTATCGACCAGTTCCAGTACGCTCTGGTGAGCCAATTGGACGCCAATATGGCCGATCATCAAGGCGACGCCGATCGCTGCCAGCATTTCCAGCCATACGATCCCCATCATTGCGCCACCGACGCCAATCAGCACGATAACGGATGACAGTGAATCTGAGCGATGATGCCAGGCATTGGCAATCAGGAGCTTTGAACGGACTCGCTCCCCGAGACGTCGGGTAATCTGGTATAGCCACTCTTTGGCAGCAATTGAGACCAGCGCGGCCACGAGTGCGGGCCAGGTGGGGATCGGCACAGTGGCAATGGACATGAGACGAGTGACTGACTCATAGGTGATGTATCCGGCGACAACAATCAGCAGGCTGCCAAGCACGAAGGTTCCGAAAGTCTCGAATCGGGCATGACCGTATGGATGGTCTTCATCAGGGGCCTGTACTCCGATGCGATTGAAAGTCCAAACCATGACATCGGTTACAAGGTCAGTGAATGAATGGATGCCATCGGCAATCAGTGCGTGTGAGTTCGCAACAATTCCGACAGCGACTTTGAGTGCACCGAGGACAAAGTCCACAACGCCACTGATGATCAGTAACTGCTGGGTTTTTCGATCGTTTGTAGTTCGCATTCAACGGACAACGATAGATAGGAATTTTCAAGATATAATTGTTAAGGTCAAAAGTGAACAAGGATTATCGATGATTGTGGTCAACTAATGGATAAGCTGGACACTTGCATTATAGGTGCCGGCGTCGTGGGGCTTGCAATAGGACGGGCACTTGCGCAAGCGGGCCTTGAAGTCGTCGTAGTCGACCGTGATTCTCGTATCGGCCAGGGCATCAGTAGCCGTAATAGCGAAGTGATTCATGCGGGTATCTACTATCCTGAGAGGTCCCTCAAGGCGCGATTCTGTGTAGCCGGAAAGAAACTGCTGTATGACTATTGTCTTGACCATCCTGTCGGTTACGCCCGCTGTGGCAAGTTGATCGTCGCGACCAACGTCGATGAAGAAGGCGAGTTGGAACAAATTCGTGAAAGGGCGCGGACAAATGGTGTCGATGACCTTGAGTTCTGGTCAGCAAAACGCTTGCAGTCTGAAGAACCAGCGGTCCGTGCAATCTCCGGACTGTTTTCACCTTCAACCGGTATCGTCAGCAGCCATGAACTGATGCAATCCTTTCTCGGCGATATCGAGAGAAAGGGGGGTACCTTCGCGGGCGAGACGGTAATTGCCAAAATCAACCGACATAAAGGCCTATTCGTGATTGGGGCCAGGGTCCGTGGTGAGCGGTATTCTTTTGCTGCACGCCGCGTTGTGAATGCCGCCGGGCTTGGCGCACAAGAGTTGGCGCGGCAATGCGACTTCCTCGATTCGCATACGATCCCACCACTCTACTATTGCAAGGGTAATTACTTTACCTTGCCGGGTAATTCACCGTTTCGTCATTTGATTTATCCTGTTCCCGAAAAGAGTGGGGCGGGTCTCGGTGTGCATGCCACCATTGACCTGGGTGGCCAGGTCCGGTTCGGGCCAGATGTAGAGTATGTTGAGACGGAAGATTACACTGTCTCGATTGACCGGCTGGAACAATATTATGAGGCAGTGAGACGCTATTTTCCTGGACTGTTGGATGGACAACTTGAGCCCGGCTATGTGGGCATCAGACCCAAACTTCAGGGCCCGAAGGATCCACCGAGGGATTTTGTGATCCAATGCGAAGAGGATCATGGTGTTCCCGGCTATGTGCAATTGTTCGGGATAGAGTCTCCCGGTTTGACTTCGTCCATGGCGATCGCTGATCATGTCTGCAGGTCGCTGCTGGGCGACGACACTACTTGACTCTATAGTTACTTCAGCGTTTAGCCTTTTATCCCATGCACAGTCATTCTGGTCATAGTTATTCCCACACCCATGCCCACACGCAGCTGGCGAGTGTTAATAGAAGCTTTGTCATAGCTGTATCGGCAAATTTGGCCTATGCCATCATCGAAGCGGTCTATGGTTTTTTGGCCAACTCGGTTAGCCTGCTGGGTGATGCCGGTCATAATCTATCTGATGTTCTGGGCCTGCTCCTTGCGTGGGGAGCGGCATATCTGGCAACGCAGCAGTCCAGTGCCCTATACAGCTACGGTTATCGTAAGTCGACGATTCTCGCCGCCGTCATTAACGCGGTTGTATTGATCCTGATGGCGGGGTTTATCGCCTTTGAGTCGATTGAAAAAATCATCCGTCCATCTGCGATTTCAACAGTCACAGTAATCGTGGTGGCATGTGTTGGGGTCGTCATCAATGCCGGTACCGCTTTGCTATTTATACGTGGTGGCAAGGATGACCTGAACTTACGCGGCGCATTCCTGCATCTGGCGTACGATGCGGCAATTTCCGCCGGTGTGGTTATTGGTGCCGTAATCATCCTGTTCACGGGATGGCTGTGGATTGATTCTGCGTTGGGGTTGTTTATCGTTGCGGTAATACTAGGTGGTACCTGGGGCCTTCTGCGTGATTCGGTTAGCCTCCTTATCGATGCTGTACCCCAGAGTGTCGAGCAGGACAAGGTGAGGCAATACCTTGAGAACATCGAAGGGGTTACAGGGATTCACGATTTGCATATCTGGGCGATGAGCACTAACGAAAATGGCCTGACAGCACATCTTGTGATGCCGGAAAATACTTTATGGGATTCGGAGTCGGGGTATGCAACCATCAGTGCTGAACTGGCCAGTCGCTATAATATCCATCATGTCACACTACAGGTCGAAAAAGACCCCGAGTGTCCAACTGACTGTGATTAGACTACTCCATCAATAGAACGAATAACAGGAAAAGCTGATGCCGTCTTTGCAGGAATTCATTGAAAACAGTGTTTCAAGGGCCGAGATAGAACCGATTAAACTGGATACACCTGTCCCACTCGAAGAACTCCATACGCCCGCACTGCTGATAGACCTGAATGTGTTCGAGTCCAATCTTGAAAAAATGCAGGCTCATCTCGTACAAAATGGTATGAATTTGCGGGCACATACGAAAATGCACAAATGTCCGATCATTGCACGAAGGCAAATCGAAGCGGGTGCACTGGGTGTCTGCGCCGCGACAGTCAGTGAAGCTGAGATTATGTTTGCCGGTGGGATCAGCGAGGTGTTGATTACCTCACCGGTTTTGACTGCAGAAAAAGTTGCCCGAGTGGTGAGTCTTGCCGCAAAAAACCCAGGAATACAGATTGTCGTTGATCATGTCGAGGGCGCTGACAAATTTAATAAGGTAGCCAAGGCGGCCGGCGTTATCTTGCGCGTCCTGATCGATCTCGACCCCGGTATGGGCCGTACCGGCATTGAAACCGGGGAGGCGGCAGTCTCCCTCGGCAAACATGTCAATGACCACTGTCAAAACCTCAAGTTTTCCGGGCTACAGATGTATGCGGGCAACTGCATGCATATCCCCGGATATGAGGACCGCAAGAACAAATATCGGCACCTGATGCAAAGAGGAATTGAAACCCGGGATCAGTTTGAAAAAGCCGGAATGCATGTGTCGGTTGCTAGTGGCGGAGGTACGGGAACCTACGATATGGAAGCGGAGCTTGGGTTTCTAACAGAATTGCAGGCGGGCTCCTACGCGTTTATGGATATGGAGTATCGGGACATCGAAGGTAAGGGACAAGCACGGTTTGATGATTTCCCGATTTCGCTTACCGTGCTTGTGACTGCAATCAGCAAACCGCAGTCACGCCTTATCACGGTAGATGCCGGGTTCAAATCCCTGGCCTCGGACAAGGATGCACCAGAGTTCAGGGATGTAGAAGGGGTGGTGTGGCACTGGGGTGGTGACGAGCACGGTATTATCGCGCTCAACAACCCGTCTGCTGATATCGCTCTTGGCGACAAATTGCACGTACTTACGCCCCACTGTGATCCAACTGTGAATTTGCACGATTACTACTTTCCGCATCGAGATGGTGTGGTTGAAGAAATCTGGCCTATTTCTGCCCGCGGTCGTTCGCAATAAATGTCGGATACTAGCGCGCCATGGTTTGAAGATCTTAGTGTAGGTGACGACTTTAGTGATGTTCCTGCAGTTACGGTCACTGATGCACATAATGTGATTCATCAGGCAATCTTTGGTGACAGGCTACGCCTGCCGATTGACCACTTGCTTTCGAAACAGGTCACTGGTTTTGAGCAGGCGCTTGCTAATCCTTCGATGGTTTGCAACATCGCTATCGGCCAAAGCACGATTCCATCACAACGTGTTATGGGTAATCTTTTCTACCGCGGGCTCGTATTGCAAAGGCCGGTATTTGTGGGTGATACGCTCACCACCACGACACGTGTCGTGGCATTAAAACAAAATCGACACAAGGCTGGTCGTCCCGCTTCGGGAATGGTGGTGCTCAAGATCCATATGGCGAACCAGAAGGGGGAGACGGTTCTTGAATTCTGGCGCTGTCCGATGATCCCGTGTCGAGATCCGCGGGCCCACACGAGTCATGACGACGATTTCAGTATTATCCCAGCCGAGATCACGCAAGAGGCGTTGGATGCCGCAGTACCAGGTAGTTGGGATATCAGTCATCTGCAGTCGAGGCCCTGCAACATTGAAATCGGCAGCATGGTGAAAATCGAGGCCAGGGACACGGTGACCCTGGCGCCTGAACTCGTCCGGTTAACACTCAATATGGCGATGACCCATACTGACGCGAATCGGAGCGTCTATGGTAAACGCCTGGTCTATGGCGGGCATACCATTGCAATGGCGGCGGCCCAGATTTCAAGAGTGATACCGGATCTGATTACGATACTGGGTTGGTACCATTGCGACCACGTTGCACCCGTCTTCGAAGGGGATATTTTGCGTAGTCAGGTGACGCCCTTGAGTCTCCACCCGGTTACCAGTGGCAGCATCACGGTTTTACAGGTGGAAACCTTTGGCCAGAGGGGCAATGAAGCACCGGAATCGGGAGACGATATCAAGGTCCTGGACTGGTGCGTTGCGGTGCTAAGAGGAGGCAAGGACTGATCATGCAAGGGATCCTGAACGGCTTGTCCATCGTCGAGGGTTCTGCATTTATTGCCGCGCCACTTGGCGGTATGACCCTGGCGCAGCTTGGTGCGGACGTGATTCGATTTGACCCGATCGGTGGTGGCCTTGACTACAGGCGCTGGCCCGTTACGGAAACCAACCAGAGTCTGTTCTGGGCTGGTCTCAATAAAGGTAAACGCTCGATTCAAGTCGATATAGGAAAACCCGAGGGACAGGAACTCCTGACCGCGCTCATTGCGCGCAAGGGAGAGGGGGAGGGGATCTTCCTGACGAATTTTCCTGAACGTGGCTGGCTGTCGTATGAGGCTCTGAAGCTGGCGCGTGAGGATCTCATTTATGTCAGTGTGCAGGGTGATCGCCGTGGGGGTTCTGCGGTGGATTATACGGTTAATTGTGCTGCGGGATTTGCGTACGCAACCGGGCGGGAGAGTGACCCTGAACCAACCAATCACCTGTTACCCGCATGGGACAACATTACAGGACAGATGGCGGCGGTGGCTGTTCTTGCGGCTGAACGACATCGACGTCTCTGCGGTGATGGCCAACTTGTGAAGCTTGCGCTAAAAGATGTTGCCCTTGCGACTACCGGGCATCTTGGAAATATCGCAGAGGTGATGGTCAACGATGTTGACCGTGCGAAATACGGCAATTATCTCTACGGCGGATTCGGTCGTGATTTCGTCACTAAAGACAACAAACGCATCATGATCGTTGGCCTTACGGTAAGGCAGTGGCGGGGCCTGGTTGCGGCGACCGGTATTGCCGAAAAAGTGGACGAATTGGCGCGAGTCCATGGCGTCGATCTGACGGCAGAGGGTGAGCGTTTCAAACTGAGAGAGGCACTTTCGAGTCTGGTGGAACCCTGGGTGAGGTCTCGAAGCTATGTTGATATCTGTTCCGTATTTGATCTCAATGGGGTTTGCTATGGTCCCTACCAGACCTTCCGGGAAATGGTCGAGCAGGACGTCGATTGTTCTGTCGACAATCCCATGTTTGAACTCATAAACCAGCCTGGCGTCGGACAGTACCTGGTTCCATCATCACCCATACGATTCGGGGGTGTCTCTAATCTGGGTGCAATGCTTGCGCCCTCGCTGGGTGGAAATACAACGGAGATACTGGCGGACGATCTGGGTCTGTCTTCGACTGAAATCGGCAGGCTCTATGACGCTGGTCTTGTAGCTGGTAGCTAGCCCAATTTATGACAGGGGTCGGTTCTTGAATCCTCGGGAATTCAGGGATTTGTGGTAGAGTAGCAAAAACGGATTATGGAGTAATCTAGTGTTCGAATTGGTTCAGGCTGGTGGGTGGTTGATGTTTCCTATCATCCTTTGTTCCATCATCGCTGCCGCCATTTGCGTTGAGCGGTTTTGGACGCTCCGTCAGAACCAGATCGTGCCACGAAACCTGCTGGCGCAGGTTTGGAATACAATAAAAAGCAATGAGATGGACAACCGAAAGCTGCGGGAATTACGAGCCGGTTCACCTCTGGGAGAGATCCTTGCTGCAGGTATTGCCAACCATCGCCGCGGTCGTGAACAGATGAAAGAAAGCATCGAAGAAGCGGCTGGTCACGTGGTTCATGAGCTGGAGCGTTATCTAAATACGCTTGGCACGATCGCCGCTGTCACGCCACTTCTTGGTCTACTGGGGACTGTAATAGGTATGATAGAGGTATTCAGTGCCATTCGACTGGAAGGAACTGGTAATGCGCAAGTATTGGCGGGAGGTATTTCGCAGGCATTAATTACGACGGCAGCAGGGCTTACGGTCGCGATCCCGAGCTTGTTTTTGCATCGCTTCTTTCAGCGCAGGGTCGATGAACTGGTCATCAGTATGGAACAGGAAGCGCTCAAACTTGTCGAAGTGCTGAATAGTGAACGAGGCGAACGCACTGAATCCCGGCCGCCAAAACCTGAAATTGCACAGGTTGTTGGTCGCTAACGAGGTAACTTGTGAAATTCGCACGAAGGGCACGTACGGAAGTTGAGGTCAATCTCACTCCGCTAATTGATGTGGTATTCCTGCTGTTGATTTTTTTTATGGTCTCTACCACTTTCACCAAGGAAACCCACCTCACGATCGACTTACCCGAAGCAAGCGGAGAGCCGATGCAAGTGGTACAAGACCAGATTGAAATTACCATTAACCAGTCCGGGGAATATGCGATTAATAATGTTTCGCTCGTCAACAATCAATTGGAAACGCTAAAGAGCGGTCTGGCAAAAGTAAGCAACGGCAAAGTAAACGCGCCGCTCATCATCACCGCAGATTCCGCGACTCCCCACCAGGCTGTCGTCACGGCTATGGATGCCGCGGGCCAGCTTGGTTTTGTTCATTTGAGTATCACTACCCGTAATGTCACAGAAGAAGAATAGACCCGGCCACCAAAGTGACGTCCAGATATATGGGCGGCTCTTGTCGTATGTTACCCCGTACTGGGCAGCGTTTTTGCTAAGCATGTTGGGCTTTATGATCTATTCAGTGTCCAATGTTGGCTTTGTCCAGCTTGTGGGTTATATCGTCGACTCGTTGGGAGGTAATGACGCGCTCGCCAATACCAGCATCGCCCCTGTGCTGAATGATATTCTGGGTGAACCGGAGTCACTGAACCGATTGTTCATTCCTGCCATGATTGTGCTGATCGTGTTTGCCAGAGGTATCGGTACATTCATCGGTAACTATTTTCTGTCCGTGATCGGCACCAATCTCGTGCATACGCTGCGGGTCGAGTTGTTCAACCAATTGTTGTGTTTACCAAGCCGGTTTTTTGATCGTAGTTCAATGGGGCACCTGGTTGCGAAAGTTACCTTTCATGTCACTCAGGTGACAGGTGCAGCAACGGATGCAGTGAAAGTTATTATTCGTGAGGGCTTTACCATAATTGGTTACCTGGCTTTCCTGTTTTATCTTAATTGGAAGCTGACCTTGATATTCCTGGCCGTCGCGCCATTGATTGCGCTTCTGGTGAACTATGCAGGGAAGCGTTTTCGTCGTATCAGCGAACGTATTCAGGATTCAATGGGCGACGTTACACACGTGGCGTCCGAAGCTGTACAAGGTTATCGGGTAGTACGGACATTTGATGGGACCGAATACGAGCGGGAACGATTTGTCAGCGTCAGTCACAACAATCGCCGTCAATCCATGAAAATGGTGATCACGACTTCCGTTGCGACTCCGGTGGTGCAGCTGGTAGTTGCCTGTTCACTGGCTGTCCTGGTGTGGTTGGTACTGGATCCAGGGTTAATGGCAAATATGACGCCGGGCGATGTGGTGGCATTCATTTCGACTGGTGGATTGCTGGCAAAACCCATTAGACAGTTATCTGATGTACATTCCACTGTCCAGAAGGGGTTGGCTGCTGCAGAAGATATATTCGATCTGTTTGATGAAGAACCTGAGGTTGATCAAGGAACACAAACGCTGGATCAGGTTAAGGGAAAAATCGAGTTTCAGAATGTTTCGTTCCAGTATGACGACGAAGAAGATCTTCGGGTTTTGAAGAATATCAATTTTACTGCGGAGCCCGGCGAGACGATTGCGTTGGTGGGTCGATCGGGTAGTGGTAAGAGTACATTGGCGAGCCTGATACCACGGTTTTACTCACCCCAGTCGGGAAAAATTCTACTTGATGATGTTCCCATTGAGGATATCCAACTTGAGAACCTGCGTTCCCATATATCCATCGTTACCCAGGATGTAACTTTGTTTAATACCACGGTTGCCAATAATATCGCCTATGGTGGCTTACACGGTACGAGTGTTGATTTGATCAAAGATGCGGCAACCAGAGCCTATGCGTGGGGATTCATCGAGGCACTGGACGATGGCCTCGACACGATAGTTGGCGATGATGGTGTCTTGCTATCGGGTGGGCAACGGCAACGACTCGCCATCGCGCGTGCGTTTTTAAAAGATGCACCTATACTGATTCTGGATGAGGCCACATCGGCGCTGGATTCCGAGTCAGAACGCTATATCCAGCGCGCACTCGATGCAGTGGTTGCTGGTCGTACCACCTTTGTCATTGCACACCGGTTGTCAACCATAGAGAAGGCAGATCGAATACTGGTCATTGATAACGGAGAGATTGTAGAGCAGGGCACTCATGCGGAGTTGATACGCAAGAAGGGTTTTTATGCGGGCTTACATATGCATCAGCAACCAGGTAGTGCAGTTATCCCGACACCCGATACAGATCAGAAACGAAGTGCTTCGTTTACACCGGTGCCGACATCCAAAGAGCAGGACTGGATGTGGTTTTCGGAAAACAAAAATCCACTGGTGCAGGCCTGGTATTCGAATGCCAGTTGGCCCCGCATACTATCGCCGATTGCGTTTGTCTACTCGTTATTTGCGAGACTTCGCCGGCAGCGCATTCAGAAGAATCCAGAGAAGCACTGGAAAGCCCCGGTACCTACATTGGTCGTCGGGAACATCAACGTGGGAGGGACCGGCAAGTCGCCTTTGGTTATTTGGCTCACCATGCAGATGGTTGAGCGAGGATTAAAGCCGGGAGTCGTAAGTCGTGGCTATGGCGGATTTGCGGAATCCTATCCACAGGAAGTGACATCCCTGTCCGATCCAGCGGTCGCTGGAGATGAAGCTGTAATGATTGCCCGCAGGACCGGGTGCCCGGTCATAGTTGACCCGGATCGGGTCGCGGCAGTGAAGTACCTGCTTGCAAACCACGATTGTGACATCGTGATCAGTGATGATGGTTTGCAACACTATGCGCTTGATCGAGACGTTGAGATTGTTGTAATCGATGGCCAACGCGGGTTGGGCAATGGATTGTGTCTGCCCGCCGGACCGTTACGTGAGCCAACCGACAGGCTTCTGGAGGTCGACTTCGTTGTTATCAACGGCGATGTTTACCCAAGGCTGCCCGTTGCTGCACGGAAAATGCAGCTTGTTCCCACGGCGCTAGTGAATATCGTGTCAGGTGAAAGGCGAGCGGTGACTAGTGTTGAGCTTGAGCAGACAGTGCATGGGGTTGCCGGTATCGGTAATCCAGAGCGCTTCTTCTCTTCACTTCGGGACCGGGGTTTTAAGGTTATTGAACACAGGTTTGATGACCATCACAGGTTCCAGTTGGCGGATTTAATGTACGGGGATACAACCCCGATCATCATGACTGAAAAAGATGCGGTAAAGGTCCGTCAGTTGAATCCATCCCTGGTACACGATAACTTCTGGTACCTTGAAGTGGAAGTTGAGATGCCGGACACATTTATTAGCGGAGTATTGACTCGCCTCGGGCTCAACGTCACTCCGTTACGAGTGGTGGGTAAGTAAAAGGTCTACAATTAGTGATTTTACCTGCCTGATAATCGACACAAGGGAGCACAAAAGTGGCGCTAGACAAAAAATTACTTGCAATACTGGTTTGTCCATTGTGCAAAGGGCAGCTGGATTACGACAAAGAAACAGGCGAGTTAATCTGTAAGGGCGACGGACTGGCGTATCCGATCAGGGATGACATTCCGGTGATGCTTGAGTCAGAGGCGCGTAAACTCAGTACCAATGAAAAGTTGGGCTGATCGAGAGCGTGTTCACGGTCATCATACCTGCGCGTTACAACTCCCAGCGCTTGCCTGGTAAGGCGCTGATCAAACTTGCCGGCAAACCGATGATTCAACATGTGTTCGAACGTGTCAGCGAAAGTGACGCGGCAGCCGTGGTTGTTGCAACTGACGATGAACGTATCGCAGAGGTAGTAAAGGCATTTGGTGGGACAGTCTGTATGACATCAGGCGTCCATCCTTCGGGTACTGACCGGGTGCACGAGGCAGCGCAAACGCTTGGTCTTGCACCTGATGACGTGGTTGTAAACGTTCAGGGAGATGAGCCGCTGATACCTGCTGTAGTGATCGAACAGGTAGCGGCTAACCTTATTCGCACGGGGGTGCCTGTAGCTTCTCTCTATGAAACCATGATGGAAATGGATGAAGTTCTGGATCCGGGCAATGTCAAAGTCGTCACGGATGAAAATGATAATGCGCTTTACTTCTCCCGCTCACCCATTCCCTATGACCGGGACCAACAAAATGATCCCGGCAAGGTTTCATACAAGCGCCATCTTGGCATCTATGCCTATCGTTTGTCGTTCCTCAATGATTTTGTAAGCTGGCCGCAGTGTGTGCTGGAATCCGTTGAAAAGCTGGAACAGCTTCGGGCTTTGTCGCACGGGATAAAAATACACGTCGCCAAGGCGTCGGTTTCCATCCCGGCCGGTGTCGATACCCCAGAGGATCTCGAACGGACACGCCGGATAATGGAGGCTCGATGACGCGGTTCACGCTTATTGTCAAAGAGGCCTGTGAAACCTGCAAGTTGGTTCAGCCAGTCGTAAGAGAATTGGCAGCTGGCACTGATATTGTCATCTACAGTCAGGATAATCCTGATTTCCCGCAAGGCTTTGAAGTTTTTGACGATAGCGAACTTGAAGTATCCTGGTCGCTGGGTATCGAGATAGTCCCGACGTTAATAAAAGAAACCGAAGGTACACTACCAACACGGGTGGAAGGATGGGATCGCGCCGCCTGGGAATCACTGACTGGACTAAAATTCGAAGCTGATATTCCTGACTTTCGACCTGGCTGTGGTTCGAAAACACTCGACCCGGGTATGCCGGACAAATTGGCAGTCCGATATGGCAAGGAAAAACTCAGCGCACGACGCCTGACCATTGCAGACGGTGAGGATGAGATTGAAGCCTGCTACGACCGAAACTGGAGTGACGGCTTGCCGCTGGTGCCGCCAACTGAAATTCGAGTGGTTCGCATGTTAACGGGAACCTGGCGTGACCCGAAAGAAGTCGTTGGCAATGTGCCACCGGACTATTCACCTTGTACTATTGAAAAGATTGCGATCAATGCAGTCATGGCTGGTTGTAAGCCAGAATACTTGCCAGTTGTGATTGCAGCAGTGGAGGCAGCCCTGATTGATGATTTCTGTATGCATGGACTGCTCGCCACGACCTATTTCTCGGGACCGATGATCGTCGCCAATGGTCCAATTGCGCGTGCAATTGGCATGAATGCGCGCGGCAACGCTCTCGGTCAGGGCAATCGCGCCAACGCGACGATTGGAAGAGCGCTGCAGCTTGTCATCAGGAATGTTGGTGGCGGTAAGCCCGGTGGTGTGGACAGGGCGTCATTGGGGAATCCCGGTAAGTATACGTTCTGTTTTGCGGAGGATGAATTGCATTCGTGCTGGACATCCCTGGCTGTTGAACGAGGCTTTCAACCGGAAGATTCAACGGTTACCCTCTTCGCCGCTGATGGTGTACAGGGCATTGTCGACCAGAAATCACGGACGCCTGAATCCTTGTCCCGATCATTTGCAGCCGGTTTGCGAGTTGCATCACATCCCAAGATGGTCATGGCAGCAGATGCATTCCTGATCGTCTCACCTGAACACGAGCGTGTATACAAGGAGGCTGGATGGTCCAAGGAGCAGCTCAAACAGTTCCTCGGGGAGTTGCTGATGATTCCCGGAGCTGAACTGGTCAGGGGTGCTGGCGGCATAGAAGAAGGCTTGCCAGCAAGCTTTGCCGATAAAATCCTACCAAAATTCAGGGCCGACGGACTGAATATCGTCAGGGCAGGCGGTAGTGCAGGTCTTTTTTCTGCAATAATTGCTGGTTGGGGTGCCAGTGGACCAACCGGCAGTATTCCCGTCACCGTAAAGATCAAGGAGAATGGTATATGACGATAACTTTTATGGATCCCACCGCTGAACGGAGCCCGGCACATCGTGAACCGATTGCAAAACCTGGTTCGCTGGATGGCCTGACTGTCGCGTTACTGGATATCTCGAAGCCACGGGGCAATCTCTTTCTCGACCGGCTTGAAGACTTGCTGGGCCAAAGAGGCGTTAAAACCCGGCGCTATAGCAAACCGACGTTTACCCGTATCGCTCCAGATGAATTGAAACAGGCGATCGCCCAGGAATGCGACGTGGTAATCGAAGCATTAGCCGACTGAGGGTCCTGCACGTCGTGCAGTTTGCATGACATTATGGATCTTGATCGCAGAGGCATTCCAGGCGGATTTGTTGCGACCGTTGAATTCATTGAAGCCGCGGCGGCGCAGGCCGAGTCCCTCGGATTCGATCCTGCCAGGGTCTTTGTAGATCACCCGGTGCAGGATCGAACTGACGAGGAGATGCTGGCGCTGGCAGACCGCAATTTTGAACAGGTGTTGGGCCTGATAGTCGATGCTACTTCGGTTGCATCCTGATGCCGCTATCAAGTCGAATGGTTTCACCGTTGATGTATCCACAAGTCACGATATAGGCGGCTGTCTGTGCAAACTCGGAAGGATCACCCAAACGGTGTGGGAATTGTGTCATTTCAATCAGCGGCTCCCTGACCTGGGGTGGCGCAAATTGCATCATGGGAGTTTCGAAAATACCGGGCGCGATGGTCACGCAGCGAATCCCCAATTTGCATAGGTCGCGTGCAATTGGTAGCGTCATACCAGTAACGCCGCCCTTACTGGCGCTATAGGCTGCTTGTCCAATCTGGCCGTCGAATGCTGCGACCGATGCAACGTTGATGATGACGCCACGTTCACCGTCTTGCGTAACCGGCTCATTATTTTGCATGGCGGCGGCACACAGACGCAGGACATTAAATGTTCCAACCAGGTTGACGCGAACCACAAATTCAAAGTTCTTAAGCGGCATAGGGCCGTCGCGACCAACGGTACGTCCCGCTGCTCCAATTCCTGCGCTGTTAACGTTTATATGAATTGATCCAAATGTATCAAGCGCCTTCTGTATGGCTGCGGAGACCGCATCTTCATCGGCAACGTCGCCTGCCGCGAAGGCGGCATTGCCTCCGAGTTCTTCCGCGGTCTTCTGGACATTTTCTTCATTCAGGTCAAATAACATGACCCTGGCGCCAGCGGCAATAAAGTTCTCCGCGGTCGCCCGGCCGAGACCGGAAGCACCGCCTGTAATAAAAGCGACTTTGTCGTTCAAATCCATACTGTTAATCTCTTGTCGTGGTGTTGGTGTTGTGGAGAGTATACGGGGGTGAACATCGAAATTCAGCAAGATATCTCCCTCAGGGAATTCAATACACTTGGTCTTGACGTCGCCGCAAAGCATTTTGCTATCGTGCGATCAGAAGATGACGTCAGGTATGCGCTAGCAGTTGCGCAAGAGAGCGCCTGGCCCATAACTGTACTCGGTGGTGGTAGCAATCTGGTCTTGTGCCACGATGTGGAAGGACTGGTCATCCTGGTTGCAATTCCTGGTATTCTATTCGATGGCAATCAGGTAGAAGCCGGGGCAGGAGAAAGCTGGCATCACCTGGTGTTGTGCAGCCTTGAGCAGGGCTTGTCAGGTATTGAGAATCTCTCGCTCATTCCCGGATCCGTTGGTGCCGCACCTATCCAGAATATTGGTGCCTACGGCGTGGAGCTGGTCAGCGTATTTGACTCGCTGGTCGCCGTGGACCGGGAGTCCCGACAGACAGTGGTGCTGACGCGGGAAGATTGCGAATTCGGTTATCGCAACAGTATTTTCAAGCGCAAGGCAAAGGACCGGTTCGTTATTACGCGAGTCCGATTGAACCTGTCCGCCGTCTTTGAACCGAATCTTTCGTACAGGGAACTGGAGGAAGCAGTTTCCGGACTCACCCTGACACCCACCGTGGTAAGTGAAGTCGTCAGCCGCATCAGGCGAAGCAAGCTCCCGGACCCCGATCAGATTGGGAATGTAGGTAGTTTCTTTAAAAACCCGGTGGTCGACGGTGCCCGGTTTGTGCACTTGAAGCGAGAGTACCGAGACATTCCCTTTTGGGAGACGGATCACGGCGTCAAATTATCGGCCGGATGGCTGATCGATCAATGCGGGCTCAAGGGTTACCGCGTGGGTGATGCCGCAATCTCTGCTGATCACGCGTTGGTAATCATCAATATGGGTCGGGCCACGGGCCCGGATGTCGTCGGCCTGGCGGAATACGTTCAGGATATGGTGAATTCGCGGTTCGACCTCCAGTTGGAGATCGAGCCCACGATTACCTGACAATGACTGTTATTGTACCTGGCCGGGATCAATCTCCCTGTTACTATCATCCACCCGGGGATCATTGGCGGCACGGCCCCGGTTACTCGGGTGCGCGCTGTCCAACTGCCTTTGCAAGGGTGGCAAGGTCGGAGGAGGTGCTGAAGGGACATAGTCCATCAGTACCGTACCGGAAATTGGCTGACCCGGATTGATGCGGGGATCGTTCGCGGCTCGTCCCCAACTCGAAGGGTGAGGCACGTTGATTTCCGCGGCTTCCGGTACCCGGTGATTGTCGGGAGTTTGTACCGCTGATGACGGCGCTTGCTCTTGCTCTTGCCTTTTATTCGCTGAAGGCTCTGCTGAAGGCTCTTGCACTTGCTCTTTATTCGCTGAAGGCTCTTGCTCTTGCCTTTTATTCGCTGAAGGCTCTTGATGCGCTGAAGGCTCTTGCTGCGCTGAAGGCTCTGCTGAAGGCTCTACCGAGGGCGCTTGCTGTGGTGGGGAGTCGGCACGGAGGGGGCCACGGTTCTGGTCCGATTGCACGGCTGCGATCTCTCGCTTGTTCTGAGCTGTATCAGAAGTTATTTCCCCGCTGCTGCGCTTGCGTTGTCCACCACGTTGTCGATTGCCTCGCTTTTCGCCATTGGTCTTCTGTGTCGTGTCTTGTTGCCGTCCATCCTTGCGTGGCTCAGCGGCCTGACGATTTTGTTGGCGTTCCGGCTTA
Source organism: Pseudomonadales bacterium (assembly GCA_040880285.1). Classification (GTDB taxonomy): domain Bacteria; phylum Pseudomonadota; class Gammaproteobacteria; order Pseudomonadales; family Azotimanducaceae; genus JANQJA01. The sequence continues at coordinate 41,248 of JBBDIT010000022.1, forward strand.
TTGTTATCGCGGGCAGATTCTTTGTGATCGACGCTTGCAGTTCGATCATTCCTGTCCTCCCGGCCCCGGTTTTCGCCGTCGCGACGGCTCCGGTTTTCAGATCGACGACGACGCGTGTTACCGCCCTGGCCGCCATCACGTTTTTGGACAGGCTTACGCGCCTTCGTCGGGACTGGCTCGGGTTCACTGCCAAACAGGGACTTGAAGAACTTGGAAAAGATTCCCGATGTCGCCGTCTTTGTTGGGCTGGCCTTGGGCCTTGCGCTGGATTTCGCCGTGGCGGCACGGGCTGTCGGTGGTGGCGCGGTGGGGGCCGCTGTTTTTACTGCCGCTTTCTCAGGAGCTGGCAGTTTTGCCGCCTCGGTTAGTTCCATCTCGATATCAGCGGCAATCTCGTAGCTGGCCTCTGACTCCTCGTCATCGCTGGCCCTCATGCGTTCCACGCGATAGTGCGGCGTCTCGAGGTCCGGAGAGGGTACGATTACCACCCGAACTTCATTGCGTTGTTCCATTTCGTAGAGGTCATTGCGCTTCTCATTAAGAAGGAACGAGGCGACTGAAACCGGTAGAAACGCACGGATCTCTGAACTGGTCTCTTTCAACGCTTCTTCTTCAACCAGGCGCATGATGGCGAGCGCCGAGGATTCCACGTCACGAATCGACCCAAGGCCGTTGCAACGCGGGCAGACGATACCGCTACTCTCGACCAATGATTGCCTCAAGCGTTGACGAGACATTTCAAGCAATCCGAATCTGGAGATGCGGCCAATTTGGACACGGGCCCGATCCATCTCGAGTGCGTCGCGCATTCTGACTTCAACCGCTCGCTGATTTTTGGGGGCAGTCATGTCGATAAAGTCGATGACAATCAGGCCACCGATGTCACGTAATCGCAGCTGTCGGGCGATTTCATCCGCCGCTTCAAGGTTGGTATTCAACGCGGTGTCTTCGATGTCGGATCCCCGGGTTGCACGCGCCGAGTTGATATCGATCGAAACCAGGGCTTCAGTCGAATCCACTACGATAGAACCACCGGATGGCAATCTCACCTCACGTTGGAACGCGGACTCTATCTGGCCTTCAATCTGGTAGCGGTTGAATAAGGGGACATCGGTTTCATAGCGTTTGATGCGTGAGGCAAACTGGGGCATGACCTGGGTGACAAACTGCATTGCCTGCTCATAGGCCTCATCCGTATCGATAAGAATTTCACCTATGTCATCACGCAGATAGTCACGAATTGTGCGGATGATCACGTCGCTTTCCTGATAGATGAGGAAAGGGGCGGCTCGTTCTGCTGCCGCCGTGTTGATCGCTTCGTTCAACTGCAGCAGGTAGTTGAGGTCCCACTGCAGTTCTTCGGTAGACCTGCCAATACCAGCCGTGCGTACGATAACCCCCATGTTTTTGGGAATCTCAAGACCGGCTAATGCACTTTTCAGTTCATCCCGTTCTTCCCCTTCTATTCGTCTTGAGATCCCGCCTGCACGAGGATTGTTAGGCATAAGGACCAGGTAACGACCTGCCAGGCTGCAGAATGTAGTGAGGGCTGCACCCTTGTTACCACGTTCTTCTTTTTCAACCTGAATGATGACTTCCGTGCCTTCCTTGACCAGTTCCTTGATATTCATCCGGCCACTGACTTTGGAAGGGGGAAGTGCAAAGTATTCCCGCGCAATTTCTTTCAGGGGTAAAAAGCCATGACGTGTGGACCCGAAGTCTACAAATGCGGCTTCAAGACTGGGCTCGACGCGAGTAATCCGCGCCTTGTAGATGTTGGACTTTTTCTGTTCCCGTGACCTAGCTTCAATATCCAGGTCATATAATCTTTGCCCGTCGACGAGGGCAACTCGCAACTCCTCAGAGTGGGTTGCGTTAATCAGCATTCTTTTCATTACGATATCACTATTGTGAGGCATCACTGTGCCGCAAACGTGCTATCGCCAAATCTGTATTTAAAATTTCGTCGTCTGGTGGTCTCCGAAAGATCGATTTTGGTTAGGTCAACAAGTTGTCATTCTTGTACGTTCGTGAATATTCCCGATGCCATAGGGTAAGGTCTTGATATCCAGTGTATTCGAATTCGCCTTGCTGAAATCCTGATTTGACGATTCATGTTTGCGGCCAATCGGACGCAGTTAAGTTAGGCCCAGCGCCTTTTGTCGTGCTGGAGCAGCATAAAATTCCTTCGCGGGATAGACCCATGTCCTGTTCGTCGTAAATTGAACAGATCATATGACATAATCAAACGAGGCCATCCGTTTCGGGGAAGGCCGCAATATTCAGTTCGTGTATGCGACCGTCCGTCCCAATAATAGCAACAAATAGTGAGTGCATCAAAGTAACCCGTGACAGAACCTGAAAAACCATCTGTGCAGTTCGTCGAGGTCGACAGTGAGAGCAGCGGCCAGCGCGTCGACAACTACCTGTTTCGCATTCTCAAAGGCGTACCCAGGTCCCATATCTACAAGTTGTTGCGGCGAGGCGAGGTGCGCTTGAATGGGGGCCGTATCAAGGCTCATCGCAAGCTGGTGGAAGGGGATCGTCTGCGCTTGCCGCCTATCCGTATCAGTGCAGCCGATGAATCAGGACGCCCGTCTGATGGTTTTCTTAAAATAATAGAAAAATCAATCATTTACGAAGATAATCGAATCCTCATCCTGAATAAGCCTGCCGGCATTGCAGTGCATGGAGGTAGCGGAGTGAGTGTCGGCGTTATCGAGGGCCTGCGAGCGCTTCGACCCACAGAAAAGATGCTGGAACTGGTCCATCGGCTGGACCGGGAGACTTCCGGTTGCCTGATGATCGCCCGCAGGCGCAGTGCGCTACGGACCTTGCAACAGGCGCTGCGGGAGAAAACCGGTCTGGTGAAGCAATACCAGGTAATCGTGCACGGTGCCTGGCCAAGGCGCAAGAAGCAGGTGGAGGCGCCCCTCCGGAAGAATACACTCAAGAGCGGGGAGCGCATCAGCCGGGTTGCAAAAGACGGCAAGCCGTCCCTCACCACGTTTGAATGGCAAGCCGGCAGCGATGACTATTCGATACTCCGTGCGTCACCGATCACCGGCCGTACGCACCAGATTCGGGTTCATTGTGCCATTAGCGGTTGTCCGGTGGTGGGAGACCCCAAGTATGGGAATGCCAGTGCGGACGAAAAGGCGCGAGGTCAGGGGTTCACTCGCATGATGTTGCATGCCGGACGCCTGGTGATCCCATCTCTGGCGCCGGGGGAGGAGCCGATCGAGATAGAAGCGGAAGCAGACCAACAGTTTCAGGATATGGTAAACGCTATCCTTATAAAACAATAGGTTAAGTCACTTAATTAATCTTATTTAGTACATCTATCCCGGCTTCTGCCAGCATCTCTGTCAGTAACATCAGGGGTAACCCCAGCAGCGTATTGAGGTCACGCCCACGCGTGTCATCCAGAACGACAATGCCAAGAGACTCGGCTTTGATACTGCCTGCGCAATCATACGGCTGTTCCAGGTTGAGGTAGCGAGTGATCTGGGTATCGGTCAGGTTACGGAATCGGATCGCAAAACCCTCCGTGCGGGTCAACATAAAACCCTCGTTCGATAACAGGCACAGCCCGGTATTAAAATCTACCCATTGCCCGCGGCAGGCCGCCAGTTGCTCGAATGCGCGGTCGAAATTACCAGGTTTGTGCAGGATTGCACCACGCAGGCTGGCGACCTGGTCTGAGGCGATGATCAGGTAGGGCGTCTGCGGCGACTGGCCCGCAGCGGCCCTGGCCTTACCTTCAGCCAGTCGCAAGCAACGGTCAGTCGGATCCTGTTCGACATGGCAACTTTCATCAAATTGCGGATCAAGGATCTGGAAGGGCAGGCGCAGGTTTTCTAGCAATTTGGCCCGGTAAGGGGAAGTGGAGGCGAGAATCAGGTTCACGTTATTATGCCTGTAAATGGGCTTTATCTTGCTGAAAGTGTGTAATTTTCTTTTGACAGTGTACAGCCCTCGCCCTAAGATGCGCCCCTTATGTTGACGGGGCCCCTTCCAGAACAGGTCAATCATCGCAAGCTCGCTGCCGATAAGGTTCGACTTGATGGGTCGATTCCGGTTGCCGCATTTGAGCGTCTATCGGGACTACTGGAGCACACCCGGGGTGATATCGAAGCCAGATTGCAATTCAGGAAGGGAACGAAACAAAAGTCCCTTGTGGTTGGTGCCGCGAGCGGCACGGTAGCCTTGATTTGCCAGCGCTGTCTGTCACCTGTCGAGGTTAGGGTACAGGCTAACATCAAAACCTTGCTGGTGGACGGGCTTGAAGAGTTGTTGTCGTTGGCACAGAGTGATGATGGCATGGTGTGTGCGGAAGACGAGGTGGTGCTGGTTGACTTGCTGGAAGATGAATTGATTCTCAGCTTGCCGATGGCGCCAAGGCATGAACCGGGCCCAGAGTGTGAAGCTTCAGTAGCAAGCCAGGGGGAGTTCCGCGAAGATCAGGATGTGCCGGTCGACACTTATCAGCCTTTTGCTGACCTCGCAGCATTAACGCAAACGCAGAATAAACAGAGAAAGTAACAGGAGCTAGTAATGGCTGTTCAGCAAAACAGGGTCACACGTTCAAAACGGGATCGGCGACGTTCTCATGATGCCCTCAACGGGCCGACTTTGTCGGAAGACCCAACCACGGGCGAGACCCATCGCAGGCACCATGTCAGTGTTGATGGTTTTTACCGTGGCAAGAAGGTTGTTCACACTAAAGACGACTAATCGAATCTGATGCGCATTGCCGTCGATATGATGGGTGCGGACCATGGTATTGCGGGACTCCTCCCGGCCGTGGTGCGATGTGCAACCGAATTTCCCAGGCTGAGCCTTACGCTGGTGGGTGACGAGTCCGGGATTGAGAGCTGCCTTGCCGATACCGCTATCGATACCAGCCGCATTGAAATCCTACACAGTCGTGAAATCGTCGAATTGACAGATAAGCCCTCTGTCGCCTTGAGACAGAAGCGCGATGCATCAATGTTCCTCGCAATTGATCTGGTAAAAAAGGGTGCGGCCGATGCCTGCGTCAGTGCAGGTAATACGGGGGCATTGATGGCTATTAGTCGCCACTTATTGAAGACGGTGCCCGGGATTGACAGGCCGGCAATTATCAAGGCAATCCCCTCTGCCAAGGGTCAGTGCTATTTATTGGATCTGGGCGCAAATATTAACTGTGACGCTGAAAACCTGGTGCAGTTTGCTGCGATGGGAAGCCTGATGTGCGGTGCAGTTGAGGGCATTGAACGACCAAGGGTGGGATTGCTCAATATCGGTGAAGAAGAGATCAAGGGAGAGGACCGCGTCCGCACTGCAGCGCAGTTATTGAAACAGTATACGAGCCTTGACTTCATCGGGTTCGTGGAAGGCGATGGGATCTATTTGAGCGATGCCGATGTGCTGGTCTGTGATGGTTGGGTGGGTAACGTGGCGTTAAAGACCAGTGAAGGACTTGCCCGGTTTGTCAGCCAGATGATCGAGTCGGCATTCTCTGAGAACATCTTGACCAGGATTGCGGCCAAAATCAGTGAGCCAGTGCTTCGAAAGCTGCGGGAAGACCTTAGCCCGGAAAAATATAATGGCGCGACACTGCTGGGACTAAACGGGATAATCGTAAAGAGTCACAGTGGGTCTGATGCCGAAGGCTTCTATCACGCGATAAGAGAGGCCATACGTGGCGTCGAGCAAAACATACCAGCACTGCTACAGGCTGAGATGGACGGGATATTAGGTACGAAGTGAGAAACCAATGACGAAGACAGCATTTGTATTTCCGGGGCAAGGATCACAATCAGTCGGCATGTTGGTCGATGTTGCCGAGGCCAACCCGCTGGTGGCAGAGACCTTTTTAACCGCATCAGAAGTCCTTGGCTACGATCTCTGGGACCTGGTGCAAGGCGGGCCTGAAGATAAGCTCAACCAGACTGAATTCACACAGCCTGCGCTCCTGACAGCCAGCATTTCATTGTGGCGCCTTGCGGTTTTAAAGGGTGTGAGCCAGCCGGACGTCGTCGCAGGTCATAGTCTTGGGGAGTATTCTGCCCTGGTAGCTGCCGGTGTTCTATCGCTCGAAGATGCGGTGGGCCTCGTGCAGCAGCGCGGTCAGTTCATGCAGACTGCTGTGCCGTTGGGAGAAGGTGGCATGGCGGCAATCCTCGGTTTGAGTGATGTTCAAGTTGAGCGGATATGCGCTGACGTGTCTTCTTCCGGCGCGATCGTACAAGCAGCAAACTTCAATGCGCCTGGCCAGGTTGTGATTGCAGGCCAGAATGCCGCTTTAAATGCGGCAATTGAAGCCTGCAAGGATGCAGGCGCTAAAAGAGCCATGCCCCTCGCTGTAAGTGCACCGTTTCATAGCGCCCTGATGAAACCGGCTGCCGAACAGATGGCTGAAGCGCTATCTGCAGTTGACTTTAAAACACCGCGGATTGCGATTATACAGAATGCTCACGCCGACTATGAGAGTGATCCTGGCATGATTCGCAACAACCTTGTCAAGCAGATGTATAGTGCCGTCCTCTGGACCGGGACTGTTCAACGGATGGCAAAAGATGGCGTGTCACGACTCGTAGAGTGCGGTCCAGGGCGCGTACTGGTCGGATTGAATCGACGTATCGATAAAGCCATGGACACATTATCCCTGAGTGATGCAGCATCGCTTGAAACCGGCCTGGCGGAGTTGTCAACATGAGTCTCGAAGGCAAAGTAGTCCTGGTTACTGGTGCATCGAGAGGTATTGGAAAGGCAATTGCAGAAGCATTTACCGCGCAAGGTGCATTCGTCATTGGCACGGCTACCAGTGAGACTGGTGCCAACGCCATTACAAAATCGTTAGCCGATAAGGGTCATGGATATGTGCTCGATGTCTCCAGTTCCGACTCGATCGACACTTTTATGGATGCAATCAAGGACAAGCATGATAGTCCACTCGTGCTGGTTAATAATGCGGGTATTACCAGGGACAACATCGCACTTCGTATGAAAGAAGACGAATGGGATGATGTAATCCGTACGAATTTAAGTTCCGTCTATCGCGTCACCAGGGCCTGCCTTCGTGGCATGACCCGTGCGCGTTGGGGCAGAATCATCAATATCAGCTCCGTGGTTGGCAGCATGGGCAATCCTGGACAAAGTAACTACGCGGCTGCAAAGGCGGGTATGGAAGGCTACAGTCGGGCACTGGCTAGCGAGCTGGGCTCGCGGGCGATTACCGTCAATTGCGTTGCGCCCGGCTTTATTGAGACAGATATGACTGCCTCCCTGCCTGGTGACCAGCGCGCGCTGTTGCTGGCAAGAGTGCCTGCAGGGCGCCTTGGGGACGCATCCGAGATTGCTGCAACAGTGGTGTTCCTGGCGAGCGATGGCGCTGCCTATATCACCGGTGAGACAATACATGTCAACGGCGGCATGTATATGAATTGATATAAAAACAAGTCAGTGATCAAGAGAATAAAGTACTTGATCGTGTAACTGGCATTTCATTAAACTAGCGCAGCCTGACTGCATATGTAGGAGTAAACCATAGCATGAGTACCATAACAGAACGAGTCACTAAACTGGTCTGTGAACAACTTGGCGTGAAAGAAGAAGAAGTGACGCCAGAGGCATCTTTCGTTGAAGACCTTGGCGCGGATTCGCTTGACACGGTTGAACTCGTGATGGCACTCGAAGAAGAATTCGAAACCGAAATCCCCGACGAAGAAGCGGAAAAAATCACCACAGTCAAAGAAGCAATCGACTATATTGAAGCCCACACCTAGATCTGTGGGTTTGACTTAGCATCATTTGATTGATCCGCAGGAGCCGCATTAGCACTCAGCCAATGCGGCTTTTGTTTTTTGGGGTAGGAGAGAACTGTGAAGAATCGCAGAGTTGTTGTAACCGGTATGGGTATGCTGACGCCGCTTGGTGTCGATATGGAGTCCAGTTGGGAAGGCATGCTTGCCGGTAAGAGTGGCATTGGCCCGATTACGGCATTTGATCCAGAAGGTTATCCGGTTCGATTCGGTGGTGGTGTACCAGCATTCGATCTCGATGAGTACCTGCCGGCCAAGGAAGCGAGGCGAATGGACGGATTTATCCAGTTTGGCCTGGTGACGGGGATCCAGGCCATGAAGGATTCGGGGCTCGAGGTTACTGATGCAAACCGTCATCGAATTGGCGTTGCTGTGGGTTCCGGTATTGGCGGAATCGTTACCATCGAGACCTGCCACGACGTACTTTTGAAAAAGGGACCAGGGCGGGTTTCTCCCTTCTTCGTCCCGTCCAGTATCATCAATATGGTGGCGGGACACCTGTCCATTATGTTTGGATTGCAGGGGCCCAATATTGCGATCGTAACTGCCTGTACCACTGGTACTCACAATATCGGCTTTGGTGCACGCCTGATCGCTGCCGGCGATGTCGACGTGATGCTGGCGGGGGGCGCGGAAAAGTCCACCTCGCCGACTACCATGGCAGGATTCGCCAGTATGAAAGCATTGTCGACCCGGAATGATGACCCGGAGCGGGCCAGCCGGCCCTGGGACAAAGACCGTGACGGATTTGTTCTCAGCGACGGCTCAGCGGTACTCGTACTGGAAGAATATGAGCATGCGAAAGCGCGAGGTGCAAGAATCTATTGCGAGCTTGCTGGATTTGGTATGAGTGCAGATGCGAGTCATATGACTTCTCCGTCAGAAAATGGTGCTGGTGCTGCCATGTCGATGAATAACGCACTGGCAAGTGCGGAAATGGATGCCTCCCAAATTGACTATATCAATGCCCACGGAACCTCGACGCCGCTGGGCGATGTGGCTGAAACCATGGGGATCAAGTCGGTGATGGGAAGTGGGGCCGACAAAATTGCCGTCAGCTCGACCAAGTCAATGATTGGCCATCTGCTTGGCGCAGCCGGTTCCGTTGAAGCCGTTATCTGCGCGCTCGCCATTCGAGATCAGGTAGCACCGCCGACCATTAACCTTGATGCGCCTGGCGAGGGCTGTGATCTCGATTATGTGCCACACAATGCTCGAGCCATGCCGATCAAAGTAGCACTTTCTAATTCGTTCGGGTTTGGTGGCACCAACGGTACATTGATATTCAAGCGAATTGACTAAACTCGCTTACGGGCAGGTTTATGAGGTTGATTCTCTGATGTTGGTTAATGGTCACAGCGCCGGCACTTTCCCTATAGATGACCGGGGACTCGCTTACGGTGATGGCGTCTTTGAAACGATTCGCTGTATCAATGGCAGACCGATACTCTGGGCCGCGCATCTTGCACGCTTGCAACGTGGTTGCGATTTGCTTGGCATAAAAACAACCGGCAATCAGACCGATCTCATGCAAGACCTGACCCGAGACCGGGACACGCTCTTCGCTCACGCTCCTGACGACGCAATTTTGAAACTGATTGTCACTCGTGGCCAGGGTGGCAATGGCTATGCGCCGCCACTGGCGCAGTTGCCTAACCGAATGGTCTCAGTGCGCGCCTACTCGCCAGACCAGGCCGCTATTCAGGACGGCATCCATGTTTCGATTTGTGAAACCAGACTCGGCATCAATCCAGGATTGGCTGGCGTTAAGCACTTGAACCGGCTTGAGCAGGTTCTGGGTGCGGCAGAAATCAAGGAAGGATCTGGTGAGGGCCTGATGCTGGATATCAATGAGCAGGTTATTGAGGGCACTCGTAGTAATGTGTTTTTTGTCCGTGACGGTCAACTGATCACGCCTGACCTGGATCGCTGTGGCGTTCACGGTACGCTGCGTGCATGGTTGCTGGCAACGGAAACTGTCGAAGTCTTACGAATCCCTGTCACAGTCCTGGCATCAGTCGAAGAAATGTTCACCTGCAACAGCGTTTATGGCATCTACCCTGTCACGCGGCTAAGCGGGCGAGGGCTCGAACGCCAACTGGACATAGGTGCGCGGACCCGAGGGCTTCAGTCGCGATTGCGCGAGTTGGGATTCAGGTCATGCTGAGGTCGGGCGGTTTCTTACTGGCGGTCCTGGTGGTGGGTGTGATCCTTACCGGGGCTTATGTATGGACTTCCATGGATACTGAACTCAATGTGACCGCGGATGGTCAGATTTATGAGGTGCTCCCCGGCGCGACAATCAATGGGATTAGCGCGAATCTGGCCAGGGAACAAATTTTATCAGGATCCCCTGTCGCGTTTCGGCTGTATGCCAGAGCCACTGCCTCAAAGGGGCATATCAAAGCGGGTGAATACCGGCTGGTACCCGGTATGACAGGGCGGACACTGCTGTCCTTGTTCCGCTCAGGAAAGGTGGTCCGGCATGAAATCACCTTTGTTGAAGGGTGGACGGTTCGGCAATGGCGTCAGCGCCTTGCTGCCGAGCCTCAAGTGCAGCAGACACTCGATGGAGTCCAGGACAATGCACTGATGAGCCAACTGGGCAAGGATGACATGAGTCCCGAAGGACAATTCTTCCCGGACACCTACCAGTACACGCGGGGAGAGACTGACGTTTCTATTCTCGCCCGGGCCCACAGGAGGATGATCGAGGTACTGGAAATAGAGTGGGCCAGGGGAACAAGAAATCCGGTGCTGGCGTCACCTTACCAGGCACTAATCCTGGCCTCGATTGTGGAAAAGGAATCAGGTTATGAGCCAGACCTTCCACGTATTGCCAGCGTGTTCCTGAATCGGCTCAGCCGCAATATGCGATTACAGTCCGACCCGACGGTAATCTACGGAATTGACGAGTTTGACGGTAACCTGACGCGATCGGATCTTGCGCGTGCCAATGACTACAATACTTATACGGTGCGTGGGTTGCCCCCAACGCCCATCTGTAATCCAGGTCTTGCATCTATTCGTGCGACGCTTAATCCGGAGCCCTCCGGCTTTCTCTACTTTGTCGCGCGAGGGAATGGTACTAGCGAGTTCTCAGAGACTCTGGAGGACCATAACGCGGCAGTTACCCGCTTCCAGAAAGCTGGTAGGGTAGAAAATTACCAGAGTGCACCAGCGACACAAAAAAATGATCAGAAAAACCGGTAAGTTTGTCACGCTGGAGGGCATTGAAGGCGTTGGCAAGTCCAGCAATATGGATGTCATCGAAGAGACGCTTCGGCACCACGGTATTCCTTCTGTGTTGACACGTGAACCTGGTGGCACAGTGGTTTCTGAGCGCGTCCGGGAATTGTTACTGGATCGTGAGACGACCATGAGCCCGATGACAGAATTACTGCTGATGTTTGCGGCTCGTGTGCAACACGTTGAAGGTTTGATCAAACCGGCGCTGGCGACAGGTTCCTGGGTTATCTGCGACCGGTTTACCGACTCAACTTATGCCTATCAGGGGGGTGGCAGGGCAATAGACCCAAGGCGGATTGAGCAGCTGGAAGATATCGCCCTGGCTGGTTTCCAGCCTGATATCACAATTGTACTGGATGTGCCGGTGGAACTCGGTATGTCACGTGCGGGGCAACGTTCTGAACAGGATCGATTTGAGCAGGAGGATCTGGCATTTTTCGAGCGCGCGCGTGCGGTGTTTCTGGAACGTGCGGCGAGCCATGAGAGATATCACGTGATTGATGCGTCTTCCAATCTTGGATCGGTTAATGACCAGGTCGCGCTGGTGATAGAGAACGCGGTTGAGGCAGCCCGGGAATCCTGATGGGCACAGAAATTTACCCATGGCATAGCGCGCATTTCGATCGCATTGTGCGTATGCGTGCAGGCGACAAGCTGCCGCATGCGCTCCTGTTTTCCGGACCGGAAAATCTCGGCAAAAGAGATTTTGCAATGGCGATTGCGGCGTTTATGATGTGTCGCAGTCCTCATCTTTCGAGTCGGTGCGAGCAGTGTGACAACTGCCGGTTATTCAACGCAGGTACACATCCGGACTTCCGCCTGGTCTCACCCCAGGATTCAAAGCTTATCAAGATTGAGCAAATTCGTGACCTGATAGAATGGAGTAACCAGACGCCGCAACGAGGCGGCGCAAGAACGGTTGTCATCGCACCTGCCGAGCAAATGAATGTGTACTCTGCCAATGCACTTCTCAAATTCCTCGAAGAGCCGGGCACCAACACACTCATTATGTTGATCACTGATCTGCCCGGGCGGCTCCTACCTACCATACGGAGCCGGTGCCAGCATTTTGATTTCACTATTCCGGAGCGAGAGCTGGCCCTGTCGTGGCTCAAGAACCGTGTTGAAGGTGTGGGGCCAGATGTTGAACTGCTGTTATCGATTGCTGGTGGTGCGCCCCTGGCCGTGGCAAACGACTATACTGATGCGTTCCTTGCTCGCCGACACGAACTGGCCGTTGCAATCGGTTCGTTGATTGAGGGCGAAAACCCACTGGTTGTGGCGCGCAAACTGGCAGGAACGGATCCACAAGCGGATCTCGCAGTGATCTACAGCGTTTTTGCGGATGCTTTGCGGCTCGATCTATCTGCCGATACTAAATCAATTAAAAACAATGATATACGGGATATAGTTGAACTAATTTGTGATCGAATTGATGGCAAAGGCCTGTTTGCCGCGGTAGACGCTGTGGCACGAGTTCGCAGGGAGGTTTCGTCGTCTTCAAACCCGAATATGCAGTTACTGTTTGAGGGCCTTGCGATAGAGATGGCAGGATATTGCTCCTTGTAGATTGCAGGTCCATGAGGCAGAATTTCGTAACAAAATTTAAGCGCCGACAGGCGATACAAGAGCAGAGTGCATGGGTAAATTAGCCAGAGGTGGCGCCAAGAAGACGATGATCGCCTTGACCATCAAGGACAAGGTGGTGCTCCACAATTACTACATGCCTTTCATCAAGAACGGCGGCTTGTTTATAGCAAACCGTACGGAATATGATCTTGGCGATGACGTCTTTATCTTGCTGAATCTCATGGACGAAACCGAGAAAATTCCGGTGGCAGGTAAAGTTATCTGGATCGCAAAGAAAGGCGTTAAGAGCCCTCATACCCCGGGGGTCGGGATTCAATTCAGTGACCCCGACAATGTCGCCAAAGACAAGATCGAAACCTATCTCGCGGGATCACTGGGCTCTGCCAACTCCACGGCTACAATGTAGACTGGCTGGGTCAGGAAAACCGAAATGACATATTGTGTGGCAATTTCCGTCGATGCCGGTCTGTGTTTCATCTCTGATTCACGCACCAACGCGGGTGTTGATAATGTCAGCACCTATTCCAAGATGCACGCTTTCGGTATCGATCGCGAACGTCAGATTATTTTGTTGTCCGCCGGTAACCTGGCCACCACGCAGGGGGTGATCGGTAAGCTGAAGAAAGATATCAAACAGGGTGCACAATGTAACCTTCTTAATATGCCACATCTCGAAGATGCAGCGGACTATGTCGGTGAGGTCAGCGTGGCCCAGCAAGCCAAGCACAAGTCAGGGGGGGCATCATTTGAAGCAAGCTTCATCGTTGGCGGGCAGATACTGGACCAAAAACCAAACCTGTATCTGGTGTATGCGGCAGGCAACCACATCACCACGTCAACCGATACGCCGTTTTTGCAGATCGGCGAAAGCAAGTATGGCAAGCCGATCCTTGACCGGATTATCGGGCCGCATTCGACATTGGATACCGCGGCCGTTTGCGGGCTCGTATCAATGGATTCCACCATGCGCAGTAATCTGACGGTTGGACCACCCATCGAAGTATTGATCTATGAGGTGGGCACGCTTGTTATCAATCGTAGGTATCGATTTGAAGAATCCAGTGAGTACTTAAGGCAGATCAACAAAAGCTGGGACGCCAAATTGAAAGAAGCATTCTCCAGTATGCCCCCGATCGCCTGGAGCGATAACTGGGATAAGACTGGCAGAGCGGACAATCCCGGTGGAAACAATCGCAACTAATCTGCTGTATAGTGTGGGATCATGACGATCAGGGTTGCGCTAAACCACAAGACTGAATATCGGTTCGACAAACCGATCACGATACATCCTCATGTGATTCGGCTCAGACCCTCGCCACACTGCAGGACTCCGATCAGCGCATATTCCCTCAAAGTGACGCCTTCCCATCACTTTCTCAACTGGCAGCAGGATCCGTTTGGTAATTACCTGGCGCGATTCGTGTTCCCTGAACGGACCCGGGAACTACTTATCCACGTTGAGTTGATTGCGGAAATGACCGTAATCAATCCGTTCGATTTCTTTCTTGAGGAGAGTGCCGAGACTTTTCCTTTGAGGTATGAACCACTCTTGACCAAGGATCTGGGACCTTATCTGGAAATCAAGGAATCAGGCCCGCTGTTGACTGAGTGGTTGTCACAGGTGAAGCGCGACAAGCAAGCGATCGTCGATTTTCTTGTGTCAGTAAACCAGCGGCTGCAAAAGGACGTTGGTTATCTCATTCGATTTGAACCGGGTGTGCAGAGCTGTGATGAAACGCTTAAACTCGGCTCTGGCTCTTGTCGTGACAGTGCCTGGTTGTTGGTCCAGATTTTCAGGCACCTGGGCCTTGCCGCGAGATTTGTATCCGGTTATCTCATTCAGTTGACTGCTGACCAGAAATCACTGGATGGCCCGTCCGGTCCTGACGAGGACTTCACTGACCTGCACGCCTGGACCGAAATCTTCCTGCCTGGTGCTGGCTGGATTGGGCTTGACCCGACTTCTGGCCTGTTTGCCGGGGAAGGCCATATTCCCCTTGCCTGCACACCTGAACCACAGAGTGCGGCGGCCGTGTCCGGTGCGACCGAACCGACACAAGTTCATTTCCACTACGAAAATACCGTGACCCGTATTTTTGAAGATCCCCGGGTCACTCGGCCCTATGATGACATGCAGTGGAGCAAGGTCGAGCGTCTTGCTGCCAAGGTTGACAAGGAACTCGATGCAGGCGATGTCAGGTTGACGATGGGTGGCGAGCCGACATTTGTATCTATCGATGATATGGAGGGGGCGCAGTGGAACACGGCAGCATTTGGCGAAGACAAACGGCGCCTTGCGGCTAATTTATTCAAACGCCTTCGGCAGAGATTCGGCCCCGGTGGCTTGACCCACATCGGGCAAGGCAAATGGTATCCGGGTGAACCCTTACCCCGTTGGGCCCTGTCATTGGTCTGGAGAACGGATGGCAAGCCGCTATGGTCGAACCAGGCGCTAGTGGCGGATGAAACCACGCAAGGTGAGTTTTCAGTCGAGGCTGCCCATGACTTTGCCTGCAAACTTGCCAGGGACCTTGGACTGGATAAACGGTTTGTTGTGCCTGGCTACGAAGATGTGGGCTACTACCTCTGGCGCGAAGGGCAGTTACCGGAAAATTTGACGCCGGAAAACAACCAGCTTGAGGATCCGCTGGAGCGCGAGCGATTTCGCACCCTGTTTGCGGCGAACCTGGGAGATCCAGTCGGATTCGCATTGCCTATCAAATGGCAGGAAATAGATGAGGTCAAGGGTTTCTGGAAGACCAGCGAATGGCCATTTCGAACGAAATACATGTATCTGGTTCCCGGTGATTCCCCCATGGGTCTGCGTATGCCCCTCAACGCGCTACCCTGGCGCAAGCCGGACCCAACTGAATTTGAACCGGAGGTAGATCACTTTGCCACGGTTATCCAACAGGTTGAAACCGTAAAGGATGTGGAGGCAGATGATGAGATTCTGCATACTGCCATGTGTTTTGAGGTGCGTAACGGCAATCTACACATTTTTATGCCACCACTGTCACGGTTTGAAGTGTATGAGGTACTGCTCGGGAATATTGAGGCAGTGGCAGGGTCCCTAAATCTGCCGGTAGTCATAGAAGGCTATGAGCCGCCTAAAGATGAAAGGGCCAGGCTATTGCAGATCACACCGGACCCGGGAGTAATCGAGGTCAATGTCCACCCGGCTACCAACTGGCCGGATCTCGTAGATATCTGTGAGGGCATCTACGCAGATGCGCGGGAGTCGAGACTCGGTACGGAAAAATTCATGCTTGATGGCAAGCATTCTGGAACCGGTGGCGGTAATCACGTCACGCTGGGTGCTGCAAAACCCGTAGACAGTCCGTTCCTGCGGCGACCGGAGTTGCTCAAGAGTCTGGTGATTTACTGGCAAAATCATCCTGCATTGTCCTACCTGTTTTCAGGGCTCTTTATCGGGCCCACCAGCCAGTCGCCGAGGGTGGATGAGGCGCGGGATGACAATCTCTATGAGCTCGAGATCGCGCTGGCGCGAATTCCCCAGGGCGATAGTAAGCAACCCTGGCTGGTTGATCGCCTGCTTCGAAATTTTCTGGTTGATTTGACCGGAAATACTCACCGATCAGAGTTTTGTATCGATAAACTCTACTCCCCTGATGGTCCTGCTGGGCGTCGTGGTCTGCTGGAATTTCGGTCCTTTGAAATGCCACCCCATGCACGTATGAGTCTGGTGCAGATGTTGTTGATGCGTGCCTTGATCGCGATGTTCTGGAAACGACCTTACAACAATCGCCTGGTACGCTGGGGCACTGAACTGCACGATAAGTTCATGCTACGTCATTTCGTTGTAGAAGATATGAAGCTGGTGGTCGAAGACTTGAGACGCAGCGGATACTATTTTGACATTGATTGGTTTGCACCGTTCGTGGAATTTCGATTCCCGCGGATTGGCACGGTCAATGTGGGCGATATAGAACTTTCATTGTACTCAGCACTTGAGCCGTGGCATGTACTCGGCGAAGAATCCACCGGGCAAGGTACGTCCCGCTATGTTGATTCAACGGTTGAACGCATGCAGGTGACGCTGGACAACGCTGTGTCTGATCGATACATGGTCACTTGTAATGGTCGCAGGGTCCCCATGCGGAAAAGTGGCCAGCGTGGTCGCCAGATTGGGGCAGTGAGATATAAAGCCTGGGATGCCTGGTCCAGCCTGCATCCTACGGTAGGCACCCATAATCCCCTCGTATTTGACATCATTGATGTCGATAACCGGCGTTCCCTGGGCGGGTGCACTTACCACGTGTCGCATCCCGGTGGGCGCAATTACGATACCTTCCCGGTGAATGCGGCGGAAGCAGAGGCAAGACGTAATGCAAGGTTCTGGACGATCGGTAAAACCCAGGGGCGTATAAAAATTCCGCCGGATGAAAGTCATCCGGACCAGCCGCTGACCCTAGACCTGCGCTGGCCGAATCCTGTTTAGTCCTGTTCCTGGTCCAAAACCAATTCCTGGTTAAACCAGGAATTAACGACATGATTGTGAATTTCTGCAAGGTCCACCTGGATCTCGTCAATAAACTCATGCAGTTTTGATTCGTCCAATAAATTTGCGATGTTTGCGCTGGCTAACAATCGTTGCGAGTGACTGACAGCGCGTACTGAAAGATCACTGTTTGGCATCTGAACGCAACATCCAGCCACTTCGCCCAGGCAGTGTGCAACAGATCGCGGGAACTTCTCATTACATAACAAAAATTCAACGACGTCTTCACCATTGACCCGGTCCTGCACATGTTGCCTGTACATCTGATACGCGGTCAGGGATTTCAAGACGTTCATCCACAGGATATTTTCGTACTCCAGTAAGGCATTTTCACCAGGCTTCATCAGGTTAAGGCAACCGACATCGACAATCCGTGTTGTCATGTCAGCGCGTTCGAGATTGCGACCAATCTTGATGAAGTTGTAGGCGACGTCGGCTGACATGTTGCCTGCGAGGAGTCCCGTCAACTGGTGGCAATAGCCAATCACGTCTGCCAGAAACTTGTGCCGGCCGGTACGATTGATGCCCTTGTCGAGATTACGCTTCAAATACAGATGCAATTCATTTATGCGTTCCCAGGCTTCCGTCGGGAAAATCTCCCTGGTTGTTCTGGCATTTTCCCGTGCCATCCGCGCGGCTGTACGAATCGAATAGGACTCGTCTTCCAACAGGAATTTGACGACATTTCGTTCATCAATCCGGGAGAATCGATTTTCAAACTCGGTTCCGATTCCGGTAATGTTGACCATGCTTTCCCAGATGTGATTCGCCTTTGGTAGGTCCAGGACGAGATTGGTATTGACGCTGATGATACGCGCCGTATTTTCCGCGCGCTCAACGTAGCGACCAAACCAGTACATTCTTTCTGCAACTCTAGCTAACATTTTTTAAGTTTAGCCTTCCTTATCATCAGCGACGATCCAGGTGTCTTTACTGCCGCCACCCTGGGATGAATTGACAACCAGCGACCCCTTTACCATGGCAACCCGGGTGAGGCCACCGGCCGTCACAAAGCTTCGATTACTTTGCAGAATGAATGGGCGCAGGTCGACATGGCGTGGTTCAATCGTGTTGTCGCACAGGGTCGGTACAGTGGACAGGTTAATGATGGGCTGGGCGATATAATTGCGCGGATTGGCTTTGATCAAGCGTTTCATTTCTGCGGTTCTCCGCTTCGACTCCCTCGGCCCAATGTACATACCATAACCGCCTGACTCATTGGCCGGCTTTACCACCAGGTTTTCTATATTGGCAAGGACATGCTGGAGTTGGCTTTTGTCTGAACACAGGTAGCTTGGGACGTTGGGCAAGATCGGATCTTCATCAAGGTAATATTTGATCATATCCGGGACATAGGTGTAGACGACCTTGTCGTCGGCGACGCCAGCGCCAGGCGCGTTGGCAAGGGCGACGTTGCCCTTCTCCCAGGCCCGCATTAGCCCTTTGACACCCAGGGTGGAATTTTTATTGAAAACTTCCGGATCGAGGAACAGATCGTCAATTCGGCGATAGATGACGTCGACTCGTGACAAACCGGCAATGGTTTTCATATAGACGCAATCGTCATCACCAACCACCAGGTCCTGGCCTTCCACCAGCTCGGCACCCATGCGTTGTGCCAGGAATGAATGCTCGAAGTACGCCGAGTTGTAAATCCCCGGTGTCAACACAACAACTTCGGGAAAGTCCATCGGCCGGGGCGAGATTGAGCTCAGGGTATCAAACAGCTGTGCAGGATAATCGTCCATGGGACGTATTTCATAGTCTTCAAACAGTTCCGGCAGTATGCGCTTGCTGATATTCCGGTTTTCAAGCATGTAGGAGACACCTGACGGCACCCGCAGATTATCCTCCAGCACGTACATGGTACCGTCATTATCGCGAATCAAATCACTCCCACAGATGTGGGCCCAGGTGCCAAACACCGGCGACATACCCTGGCACTCCTTGCGGAAATTGGTTGAAGAATTCAGGAGATCTCGTGGTATGCGTTTGTCTTTAAGAATCTTGCCGTCGTTATAGATGTCATCAATGAAGCAGTTAAGCGCTCTCAACCTCTGCGTGAGGCCGAGCTCAATTCTTTGCCACTCGCGTTGGCGTATGACTCTGGGAATAATGTCGAACGGCCATTCACGGTCAATGTTGTCGCCTTCGGTGTAGACAGTAAACGATATGCCCAGCGTGGTGATGGCAAGTTCTGCATTCCGCTTACGTTCATTGAGCTCTTTGAGACTGCTTTTTTTCAGGAAGTTGACGAGCTGTGCCATGCCGGGACGCGCCCGGGTCTGGCCGGTCAGGAGTTCGTCAAAAGTGTCGGATGATGTTTTGTAGTGCTTAAGATCCATTTGGCTCAAATTCAACTTCAAAGAGTTTATAGTCTGTTTCGATCATACCAAGTTGGCGATAGGTATGTTGGGCACGGACATTGTCTCGTTCAACGTACAACCGAATACCACAGACGTCGCCAGAGGTCCTGGCCATGTCCGTGACATGGTCATAAAGTGCCCGGAATACGCCTGTACGGCGGAACGCCTTATCGACGTATACACTCTGTATCCACCAGAACAAGCCGCAACGCCAGTCACTCCACTCGAAGGTAATCGCAAGGCACCCACTAATACAGTCATCCGACTCTGCCACCAGGTAAAAGCCCTTGTCCCGCTCGTTGACCAGTTGTGCGACACCTTTTTTGATGATGTCCGGTGGCAGGTGCCTATCTTCGGTTTCAGCGGCCATGGCGATATTGAATGCAGCCAGGGTGTCCAGGTCGGAAGGGGTGGCGTGCCGGATTGTAATCTCGGTCATAAGGTTCCTTTCAAATGGCGATCAAAGAAGCGATCCATAATGCCGAATCGGTGAATATTGGTCTTGCGACCGGAAATGCCGTGTTTTGCGCCGGGATAGTTCATCATCTCAAATGGAATATTGGCGTCCTGGAGTGCCTGGTACAAGCGCGTACTATGGGTAAAAAGGACGTTATCGTCAGCCATGCCATGGATGAGCAGTAATTCGCCGGTAATCTTGTGCAGGTAGGGAAACACACTGCTTTGATGATAACCCTGCGGATTCGTGTCCGGCATTCCGAGGAAGCGTTCAGTGTAATGTGTATCGTAAAGCAACCAGTCGCTAACCGGCGCGACACTGATCCCGGCCCTGAACTTGTCTGCCGCCTTTGCCATCAACATAAGGGTCAGGTAGCCGCCGTAACTATGGCCGAAGACACCAATTCTAGTCGGGTCTATAAAAGATAAGGTCTCAAGGAACTCGATCCCTAACAGTTGATCTTCGACTTCTGAGACTCCAAGGGTCATATGGATGGGCGCCTCAAATGCCCGGCCACGATTGGCACTGCCGCGATTGTCCAATTGGAACAGGGCGTAGCCCCTGGCCGCCATATAGTGGTGCCAGGGCGGAATCCACTCATTGGTGACGCGCTGGACGCCGGGTCCTCCATAGACAGTTACGATGACGGGACAAGCGGCATCCTCTGCCAGCCTGGCTGGTTTGATCAGGCGATAATGCAGGATGGCACCATCACTGGCAGCGAGTGTTCCCAATGACACCTTGCCGAATGAATCCAGATAAGGATGAATCGGATGTCCAGTATCCAGATGGTTGGAAAAAATCGGCCGGCTTGAGGCATTCCCGGCTGTTGAATTCGGGATCTTAACCACAGCTACTGACGGTGCTGTGAGATCCGGTAACGCCGCAGAATACTTGTCGATAAAGTAAGCGCAGTCGCGGCTGAGTTCAACCTGGTGAGAGTAGCCGCTTGTTGTCAAGCGGGTTGTCTGACCGCCGTCAATTGGGGTGGCATATAGATGATTTTCCAGCGGTGTATCCTTGCGACCCTCGAAATATACGAGACGGTTTACCTCATCGACAGCAAGGACCCGGGTAACCACCCAATCACCGCTGGTGAGTGGAGTTACCTGTTTACCATCCTCACTCACGAGGTAAAGGTGGCCAAAGCCACTGCGTTCGGATCCCCAGAGGAATCCCTCGCCCGGAATTGAACGAAAGCTGTCCACCAGGTTGATCCAGGTATCGCTGGTTTCCGTCAGGACTTCAGCATGTCGGCTGTTGTCCCGGCTACAGGCGTACAGCGTCAAGCTTTTCTGATCACGCGATTCAAGCTGGACGGCGAGGCGCTCACTATCGCTATACCAGTCGATACGGGCGAGGTATGTCTCGGAGTTTGACGGCAATGTAATCCAGGTGATGCCGCTGCCTATACTCGCCACACCCAGTTCAACACGGGCGTTCGCTGTGCCCGCATAGGGATAGCGTTGACTGAATACCTCGAAACTGCCTGCATTGATTTCATATCGTTGGCTCGGTTGAATGGATGATTCGTCGACGCGGGTGAAGGCCAGGTGACGGCTGTCAGGTGACCACCAATAACCTTCAAACCTGTGCATCTCTTCCTGGGCAATGAACTCCGCAAGGCCGTTTGAGACCGTATCGGAACCATCATGGGTCAGGCGAATTTCATCCGTCCCTCCTTTTTCATTCAACCCCAGGACAAACAGATCCTTTGACTTGACGTAACTGATGTATTGACCGTCAGGTGAAAAACGCGCGTCGGTTACAAAGTCATCATCCGGCGTTAGCTGTTCTGTAGTACCGGTGTGCGTGTCATGAAAATAGAGAATGCCGGCCAGGGGAAGCAACAGGTGGCGTGCGTCCGGATGCCAGAAGTACTCAACGATTCCGGAAACCGTAATACGTTTTCGTTCTCGCCTTGCCTTTTCTTCGGCACTGAGCGTGCGAACGATGCCGAGTGAAGCTGATTCCACTAGTAGTCGGTCTTTGCCGGTCCCGAGGTCATAACACCAGAGATCCATTCGCTCATAGTCATCCAGTGCGCACTTGAGGTAAGTGAGCTGTTGATGATCCGGTGAGAAAGCAAGCGAAGAGGGCGGCGCACCGCTCAAATCGGGATCTGAAAATAATCGGTGGAGGTCAAGCAGATCTTTACCTGTCAAATCCGGATCACTCATCGTCCTGCTTCGCGAATGCTTGCCGGGTCAGGTTGATTGGTGCGGCATTCTGGATCGCGATGTTGTCTTCAATCCGGATGCCACCGAAGGGTAACAATGTATCGACCTTTGGCCAGTTTACGTCGCTTGCTGTGGACTGCGACCGCAGTTCGTCAAGCAGCATAGGGATGAAATAAAGGCCGGGTTCAATCGTAAATACCTGACTTTCCTCGATCGGTCGGGTCAAGCGTAGCGCTGGAAACTGGTCCGGTGCCGGTAAGATGACTCCCTCCCGATTCTGCACAAATCCGGCAACGTCATGGGTTTGGAGACCAAGCAGGTGACCAAGTCCGTGTGGCAAGAAGGTAGAAGTCAGATTGGATTCGACCATTGATGATGGCGACATATCAACCAGGCCAAATTCTCTCAATACCTCAGCCAGTCGCAGGTGCATGCGCCTGTGCAGATCAATGTAGTTCATGCCAGGCTGGATATCTTCGATGATGGCTTGCTGCTGGATATCTAGGGCATTGATCAGATCCGCGAATACTCCCTGACGAAAGGCATAGGTCCTGGTGACGTCCGCCGCATAGCCATTGGATGTCGCGCCCGCATCTATCAGCATTGACCGTATCTCGGCTGGGGGGCGCGTCTCATAGTGCTGGTAGTGGAGGATGGCGCAATGCTCATTGAGGGCGATGATGCCGGAGTAGGGGGCATCCTTCTCCCGGCCGCGAATGGCCGCAAGGAATGCCTGCTGTATCTCAAATTCTGACCGACCTTCACTGAATGCCCTTCGGGCAGCCAGATGGCCCCGGGCCGCACGATCGTTGGCTCGCTGCAGGCAACCTAATTCGTAAGGGGTTTTATATGCGCGATCGAAATGAAGGGCATCCAGTATCCGTTTATCGTTTACGCTACCGATACCGACCCTGGTGGCTACCTGGGTTTCTTCGCCAATAAAAGTGAGGTCATGGGTATCGCCGATGAGATTGTGCATCTCTTGCGTTGAGCGAATCGTCTGGATATCCCAGTGTTGCGTCCAGAATCCTTCCGGGTCTGCCGGTGGCTTGTGCCAGTAATCCAGGGGCTGGTTGTAAAAAAGTGCCGGCTTACTGCCCGGAATAATCAACAAAAATGAGTCGGGTACGTCGACCACCGGCAGCCACGCCTTGAAATGCGGATTGACCTTGAATGGGTAGGTGTGATCATCGAGGAATGCCTGTTTCAGGGACCCTGACGATATAAGTACGCCCCTCTTCTCGCTTGTCTTGAGTGCCCTTGCCATGCGCGCATTGAGTGCGCTGAGATGATCTTCGTATAGCGGTTCAGGGTCTGTTATGGATTGAACTGTCAATTAGGTACTGGCTCCTGTTCGATCGAATGTCCCATTCTAATACGTTTGGTTTGCAGATACCGACTGGCATAGGGATTCTCTGCCCCACTCAAGGCCCCCGAGTGTGTGCCTGTGCAAGGTACTAATGTGGCAGTTGAATTGGCAGTCGATGAGATTTCAAACTGAGCCACGATACAATTTGGTGGTAGACTCATCGCTTTCCCATCGCTAGTCAAGGAACCTTATGGAATTGCTTACGATTGTCACGATGTTGGCCCTGCTGGAAGTCATAGTGTTTGGCAGTATGGCTGGCTATGCCCGGGGTAAGTACGGCGTCAGGGCGCCAGCGACCACGGGTCACGAGATGTTCGAGCGTCACTACCGGGTCCACTACAATACAATCGAGCAACTGGTGATCTTCCTGCCGGCGCTATGGGCGTTCGGCTATTACATAGGGCAATACTGGGCGGCTGGCGTTGGTATGATCTATGTGATCGGCAGGATCATTTATGCAGTAACCTATATCAAGGACCCTGCCACCAGGGGTGTCGGGACCTTGCTTTCGGTCATTCCGTGCTGGATTCTCGTGTTGGGTGCCCTGGTCGGTGCGGTGATCCAGCTACAGGTGGCATGAGTACCCTGTATCGGCACAGCCGGTCGTGGCATGATATAAAATAGTAAGCAGCATTATCAGCGGGAGTAGCAAATGGCAGTAGTTGAATACAAGGCACCGAAAACCATCGATGAGGCGGTGGGTTTTCTGGCTAATTCGATTCACCCGGCCAAAGCGATGGCGGGTGGCACGGACCTCATTATCCAGAACAGGGGGCATTACGATCAGCCCCTGGTTGTTGTTGACACCAAACATATTGATTCGATGATGCAGGCTACGGTCGACGCCGACGGGCTGGTCCTTGGGCCCTCAATCAGTTGTGCCGAACTAACGGCCCGGGACGATATCAAAGCCATATATCCGGGACTCATCGAAGCAGCCTTCCTGATTGGCTCGACGCAAATACAAGGTCGTGCCAGCATTGGCGGTAACCTTTGTAACGCATCGCCAGCTGGCGATACTTTGCCGGCATTAATCGTCAACGCTGCCCAATGTGTGATCGCGGGTCCCGATGGCGAACGTACTGTGCCGGTGGAAGAGTTTTGTATTGGAGTGGGTAAGAACTGTATGGCCAGGGCCGAGTTGCTGGTGGCACTCAAGGTGCCGAGACCGGCCCCAGGTACGGCTGATGCCTACCTCCGGTTTATTCCCCGAAGTGAAATGGATATCGCTGTGGCAGGTGCTGGAGTCTCTGTGACATTAGATAAAAATGGTAAGTGTACCGCGGCTCGTGTCGCTATAGGTGCGGTTGCGCCAACGCCATTACTGGTGCCGGAGGCGGGAGACGCCTTGATTGGCACAGAAATTGACGATGCGGCGCTTGACGCCGCGGCGGCTGCAGCGAGTGCAGCCGCCAAACCCATTACCGACCGGCGTGGCACCGAGGAGTATCGAAAGCACGTGGTCGGAGTTTTGACAAAGCGGGCGGCAAAAATCGCTGCCGAACGTGCCCGAGGAGCCAGCTAATATGTCGCGGACCCATGTAACTACCACTGTAAACGGCGATGCACTTGAATTCCTGTGCGAACCACATGAGACACTTCTTGACGCCTTGCGCAATCACCTTAATATGACAGGTACCAAGGAAGGTTGTGGCTCCGGTGACTGTGGTGCGTGTTCAGTCACACTCGACGATCGACTGGTGTGCTCTTGCCTCGTGTTGGCCGCGGAAGCTGAAGGAAAATCAATCGGTACGATTGAAGGCGTCAGCAACAAGGACGAGCTTCATGTTATCCAGCAAAAATTTCTCGAGCACGCTGCATTGCAATGCGGAATTTGTACACCTGGCCTGATTGTGTCGACGCGAGCCCTGCTGCAAGAGAACCCGAATCCAACGGAAGAAGAAACGAGGTATTATCTTGCGGGCAATCTCTGTCGCTGTACGGGATATGACAAAATTATCAGGGCTGTGATGGATGCAGCCGAGACCATGAGAGGAGGTGGCGCAGCATGAGCGAAGCCCGCGAGTACAAATATATAGGCCAGAGATCTATCCGGCCAGACGGATTCGATAAGGTGACTGGTCGTGCCAATTACGGTGCAGATCTGTCGCTACCAGGCATGATCTGGGGCAAGGTCCTGAGGAGCCCGCATGCGCATGCGAAAATTACCAAACTCGATGTGTCCAGGGCGGAGCAACATCCAGGTGTGATGGCGATTGCCACATATAAGGATTTCCCAGCTGTTTCATCCGAGGCATTTGAAGCCGGTGAAGGCGCCACCGACTTGCTGGACCTGGCACGAAACATCCTTGCAGATGGCAAGGTGCTCTATGACGGTCATGCAATCTGTGCCATTGCGGCACTGACCGAGGCGATCGCGGACGAAGCTCTCTCGTTGATTGATGTGGAATACGAAATCCTGCCGCATGTGATGGACGTGCGTGACGCGATGAAAGAGGATGCGCCCCTATTGCACGATGACCTGTTTACCCAGGGGTTGCCGGAACAACCTGATAAACCCTCCAACATCGCGGCAAGAATGGAACTCAAGAAGGGCGATATAGATCAAGGTTTTGCCGACGCGGATGTTATCGTCGAGCGAGAATTTTATACGCCGACGATTCACCAGGGGTATATCGAACCCCATGCCTGCACGGTCAGGTACGAGGAAAAAGGCACCTCCATGGTCTGGTGCTGTACCCAGGGTCACTTTGATGTACGCGCAAGCACCGCCAAACTGCTCAAGATGGATCTGTCCAAACTCAAGGTGGTTGCCAGTGAAATTGGCGGCGGCTTTGGCGGCAAGACGACCGTCTACCTGGAACCAGTTTCCCTGATACTGTCCCGCAAATCCGGTCGACCGGTGAAAATGGTAATGGACCGTGAAGAGGTATTTCGTGCGTCCGGGCCAGGTTCTGCGACCCGGAATTGGGTGAAGATCGGCGCCAAAAAAGACGGTACCTTTACCGCCATGCAGGCGCGGCTTTGCTATGAAGCCGGCGCCTTCAAGGGCTCACCCATGGGGCCCGGGTGTATGACGGTTTTCACCCCTTACGACATTGAAAACGCTTATGTCGAGGGCTTTGACGTCGTGGTTAACAAGCCCAAGGTCGCGGCTTACCGCGCGCCCGGTGCACCCCAGGCAGAGTTTGCAGCCGAGATGGTAATCAATGAGATAGCCCGGGAGCTTGGTATTGACCCAATTGACATTCGTCTCAAGAATGCAGCCAGGGAAGGGACACAAACGCTCTACGGGCCAAAGCTCAAAGCCGTGGGATTAATCGAGTGCCTTGAAGCCTGTAAGAATTCGGATCACTACAAAGCTGCACTGAAAGATAACCAGGGGCGTGGCGTTGCTGCCGGTTTCTGGTTCAACATAGGCGGCCAATCGAGTGTCACCATTAATATGAATCCGGACGGCACCGCGACACTGGTAGAAGGTTCGCCAGATATCGGAGGATCCCGCGCGTCCATGCAGCTTATGGCAGCAGAAGAGTTGCAAATACCGGCAGACAAAATTACTCCGATCGTGGCAGATACCGAAGTCCTTGCTTATAACGGCACGACCGGTGGGAGCCGGACCACGTTCGCAACCGGCATGGCGGTAATTGAGGCGGCACAGGACGTGATTCGGCAAATGAAGGAACGTGCGGCGGCTGTGTGGAATGTAACAGCCGAACAGGTCGATTGGGTTGACGGCACTGCGGTCAATACTGCTGGCGAAGGCCGTTTGACTGCTGTCGAGATTTGCGCCGGCGCTGATCGGACCGGAGGCCAGATAACCGGGCGCGGTAATATCAATGCCCGTGGTGCAGGACCAAGCTTCGCCGTGCACATCGCTGATATAGAAGTGGACCGGGATACCGGACGTACCAGGGTGATACGATACACCGCGTGCCAGGATGCGGGCAAAGCGATCCATCCGAGTTATGTTGAGGGCCAATACCAGGGTGGCGCAGTACAAGGAATTGGCTGGGCACTCAACGAAGAATATATTTATAGCAAGGATGGAATTCTTGAAAATCCAGGATTCCTTGACTACCGTATTCCGTTGGCTTCAGATTTGCCGATGATCGACGCGCTTATCGTAGAAGTTCCAAACGCGTTCCATCCGTTCGGTGTCCGCGGCGTGGGCGAGACTGGTATTGTTCCGCCGCTTGCGGCTGTTGGCACTGCGGTCGCAAATGCTGCAGGTATTACGGTCACAGAATTGCCCCTGTCACCGCCGCGAGTGTTAAAGGCGATGCAGAGTAGCTCCAGATAACGCCATGGCAACTGTCATCTTTTCCAGTGAACTGCAAAGACTTACTGGAGAAGAAAAAACCATCGTGGATGCAGGAACTTATCGCGAGTTGGTGGATAAAATCACAACTCGCTATAAGGACCTTGAGCGCGATGAGATCATGAAGATGGCGGTCGCCATCGATGGTGAAATAATCCACGATCCCCTTCTCGAGTCTGTTGGTGACAACAGCGAAGTACATTTCCTCTACCGCATTTCAGGCGGCTAGTCGGTCTATCAATGAAGAAAGTCGTAATTATCGGAGCCGGAAGCCTGGTGTTCTCCAGTCGTCTCACGGCAGATATCTTGAGCTATCCCGCTACCAGCGATGCACACTTTGCCCTGGTCGATGTAAATCAGGAGCGACTCGACTACGCCGGGCGCATTGTGGAACGGATGTTTACGGACGGTGGCTATGATCGGGCTACCTACTCGCTACACCAGGACCGCCGGGAGGTGCTTGGCGGTGCTGACTTCGTCATCAGCAGTATTCTCGTGGGTGGTTATGAGGCAATCGAGCAGGAGATTGATATTCCCCATAAGTACGGCGTTAGTCAGGCAATAGGGGATACGCTGACGCCGGGCGGCATTATGCGTTGCCTACGGACCTTACCGCACCAGATCGGGATTGCAGAGGATATAAAGGTCTATTGTCCAGAGGCCTGGCTGCTCAATTACACTAATCCCATGGCCATGTTGTGTTGGGGAATGTATGAGGCTGTGCCGGGCATAAAACTGGTTGGATTGTGTCATTCGGTACAGGGAACGACCAGTCAGTGGGCACGTCGGCTCGGCTATCCTATCGATGAGGTTAACTTCGAATGCGCAGGTATTAACCACCAGGCGTGGATCACGAAATTCGAGCATGATAATGAAGACTTGTTACCCAGAATTCGAAAGCTTGCGGAAGACCCTGAAATCTGGCGTAAGGATACGTCCCGCATGGAATACGTCAAGCATTTCGGTTATCCGGTAACAGAAGCATCCGGTCACAACTCGGAGTACACGCCCTGGTTCAGGAAGAACCCTGCGATGATTGCCCGGTATTGTCCCGGTGGTAGCTGGAATGGTGCCCCGGGTTTCATCAAAGAACTCTACAATCGCCCGGACTGGCGAGAGGTTATGGAGAAAATGACGAATGGGGAAGCCCCGGTTGACCTTGGGCGAAGTGTAGAATACGGCGCCCGGATTATAAACTCGATTACCAGTGGTGAGCGAGAAGTTATCTATGGCAATGTAAAGAATGATGGCCTGATTGAGAACTTGCCCGATGCTGCGTGTGTCGAGGTAGCCTGTTATGTAGACAAAAATGGTGTAACGCCGATGAAGGCAGGTCGACTGCCGGAACATCTGGCGGCGATCAACCGTAACCAGATTAACGTCCAGCAACTGGCGGTTTTGGCAGCCCGGAGTGGCGATCCGGAAGTCATATTTCAGGCGATGTGCCTGGATCCCTTGACTGCAGCGATACTGACCCTGGACGAGATCCGGGCGATGACCAGTGAGCTTATCGATGCACACAGGCAGTTCTTACCCGAGCCCCTTTGTGATCGTCAACTGGCTAATAAACCCTTGCTTTATGACTTGCCGTAATGCAGCGCAGTGTACGTGCATTCAGTGAAGCCTTCGGAGGCTCGCCAGACTTTCGTGTATTTTCACCGGGCCGTATAAATCTCATAGGTGAACACATTGATTACTGTGGTGGACTGGTACTTCCCATGGCGATCAATCGTGGGACGAACCTCTTATTTTCCCTGAACAATAGTTCCAAAGTACGGATCTATTCGGCAAGGTTCGATGAGATGCGTGAATTTGATCTGGCCGATCCAGATCCGCTTCCAACCGGCTGTTGGATTGATTACGCAATTGGGATTGGATCGGTCCTCTC
Organism: Pseudomonadales bacterium; assembly: GCA_040880285.1. GTDB lineage: Bacteria > Pseudomonadota > Gammaproteobacteria > Pseudomonadales > Azotimanducaceae > JANQJA01. Next base: position 70,959 of record JBBDIT010000022.1, read on the forward strand.
TGCAAAGGCAGGGATTGATCTGGTGGTTACAGATGATATCCGAAGCGGTGGTCTTTCCAGTTCTGCTTCTTTTACCGTGGCGGTGGGTCTGGCGTTCTTGAAGGCAATGGATATCGATGTCAGGGATAACGATGCCCGTATCTCACTGGCACTTGCGGCGCAATCGGCAGAGACATCATTTGTCGGTGTTTCCTGTGGGGCAATGGACCAGGTTGCCGTGACCATCGGTGGTGTAGTGAAGCTCGACTGCAGTGACTTCAGCTTCGAGACGCAAGCAGCTGACTTTGGTCATTACCAAATCGTCGTTATGGATACAGGCAAAACTCGATCACTGGCTGTGTCAGCCTATAATGAAAGAGTAACGCAACTCGATTCAGCCTGCAGGATACTTGGAGTTACCAGAAGTTCATTGTGTCGAACGGTAGACATTGAAACCCTGAATGAATCAGCACATGCGCTCACACGCCGATCGGGAGTTCTGTTTTCCCGGGTGCGCCATGTCGTGACGGAATACCAGCGGGCGCAGGAAGCAGCAGAGGCTCTTTCTCGCGGGGATATGGAGACCCTGGGGAGATTGATGTCGGCAAGCCACGAGTCTCTTGCAGGCGATTATGAAGTTTCGTGTGGCGAGCTTGACCTGATCGTACGGCTTAGCCAGCAGCAGCCAGGTGTTGTTGGGGCGAGAATGACAGGCGCCGGGTTCGGCGGTTCAGCCATCGCGCTGGTACATCGGGATGAGGTTGAAAGGCACAATGACACCGTGGCGCGCCAGTATAGCGCTCGTTGCGGTATCCAGCCGGAATTGTTCAGGGTTGTGCCAACGAAAGGTGCGAGTTTCTATTAGTCTCTCACCGGTGCCAGACAGCATTTTTTATGTGCGATAGCCCGCTGGATTTCGCTGCTGAAAGTGCCATGCATCCCGGCAGATATCGTCTATGGTCTTCTCTGTTTGCCATCCGAGTTCAGCGCGCGCCAGGTCAGTTTTGGTGTAACTTAGCGGAATATCGCCAGGACGTCGTGGGCCCATTTCGTGCGGCAAGGACAGACTGTTGGCGCGTTCGAATGCGGCGATGACCTCCAGTACTGAGTACCCTTTACCGGTACCGAGGTTATAAACCGACCAGCCTCGATTTCTGTCCAGGTATTCCAGCGCGGCAAGGTGTCCTTTTGCCAGATCAACCACATGGATGTAGTCCCGAATACAAGTACCGTCCGGTGTCGGGTAATCCGTGCCATTGACGATCAGCTTCTCACGCCGGCCGATCGCGACCTGGGTCAAAAACGGTAGCAGGTTGTTCGGAGTGTTGAGGGGATCTTCACCGATTTCCCCGCTTTCATGGGCGCCCGCCGGGTTGAAGTAGCGCAGGCAGGTAACGTCCAGATCGGCATGGGACCGACAGACGTCCGCCAGAAGCTTCTCGATGATCAGTTTGGTACGACCGTATGGATTGGTTGCGTCCACGATTTTGCAGGTTTCGTCGATCGGAATGCGCTCCGGTTCCCCATACACGGTTGCAGACGAACTGAATACCAGTTTGGTGACCTCATGATTGAGCATCGCCTCAATGAGGTTGAAGGTTCCGCCGATATTGGTTTTGTAGTATCGCAAGGGATCAGATACCGATTCCCCGACAGCCTTGAGGCCCGCAAAGTGAATTACCGCTTCTATTTGGGCTTGCCTGAACACCGCGTCGATATCTGCCGAACTCAAAAGGTCGATCTCATGGAATTCGATAGAGCCATTCGTCAATCGCTCGACTCTGCGAATTGCCTCGACTGAACTGTTTGATAAATTATCGATAACGACAATCTCGTGTCCCGCGTTGATCAGTTCGACCGCGGTATGTGTACCTATATAGCCGGCGCCCCCGGTCAAGAGAACTTTCATATCAGCTGCATATCCAGATGCGCTCCGAGCTCCGCCAGTGCCTGGTCCGGATTGAGCACTTTGATGGTGCTCATACCGAGCTCACGGGCAGGCTTCAAGTTGATGCCTAGGTCATCAAGGAACACAGCCTCGGTTGGCGCTATGTTCATTTGATTGCATGCGATTTGGTAAATTCCGGGATTTGGTTTGCGAATTCCAACCTTGCTTGACTCGATGATGACATCAAATAACGCCATAACCTCGGCAAAACTCGCGGCTCGTTCCGGATCACGGGCCATACCGGGTCCTTCTCCTGCATTGTTGACGTTGTTGGTAATGCATCCGATTGCAAAGTTCGTCTTGATGGCCTTCAGGGCATCAACCATCCGGGGTCGCAGATCGCCCGACAAAAGCGCGAGTACCTGGCGGCCAGGAATCTCGTGGCCCCTTTGTCGTGCTTCCATGGCGAACAATTCATCAAATTCAGCGACTCCAATTTCGCTGCTTTCGAGCCGTGCCCAGGCATTGGTGTGTGGGTTGGTGGCGTTAATCGAGCGGATAAAATCCCTGGGCAGGTTATTTTCTATCTCGAATCGATTAAATGCCTCGAACGGACTGGTAGTAATAACGCCACCAAAGTCCCAAAGTACTGCTTTGATCATTTTAGGCCCGCTTATTCGCTGACGTTTATTTCAAACATCGCAGAATCTGGCCGTGCCAATCCCCTCTGCGAGGAATTAATCGCTTCAAGCATCAATTTCACGTTGGGGGAGTCAGGAAATTCCTGTTCCGCCTGGGCGACGGCCACTTCAAGCCTGAGTTCGCGCATAAAGAGCATGCGGAACGCTTTCCTGACCTCGGCAATTTCTTCGCTGGAATAACCGGCGCGTTCCATTCCCACCTTATTGATCACGCGCATGTGTGCCGGGAAGCCTTCGGCGATGGTAAAGGGCAGTACGTCCTGAACCACGCGGCATACGCCGCCGACCATGCCTGCCCGGCCGACATGGCAGAACTGGTGAATAGCGGACAGGCCACCGATATTGGCGTAATCGCCAATAATGACGTGTCCGCCCAGGGTGGCTCCATGTGACATGACCACATGATTACCCACCTCACAGTTGTGGGCAATGTGAGCGTGAGCCAAGAGATTACAATCATCACCGACGGTTGTGGCACTACCTTCGGCTGTGCCGCTGTGGATGCTGACGAATTCACGGATGACGTTTCTCGCGCCAATCCTTGCGTAAGTAACGGTGTTGGGAACGTATTTGGTATCCTGGGACTGTACACCGAGCGTAACGAAGGGGTAGATTATGCAATCCTCGCCGATGGTCGTGTAGCCTTCCACAACCACGTGGGACTGCAATTCCGTATTGTCACCGATCTTGACGTTGGGCCCGACAGTACAGAATGGACCTATAATGGCGTTGTCACCGATTTTCGCGTCCTTGTGCACAACAGCATGTTTATCGATCTTGACCATGATTCCCCCGGGACTTGTTCTTTTACTGATGCTTTGACAGGTTGTAGTGCAAAGTGGTTCCGCTGATGAACTTTTGCCAACGAACAGCTTGAGTTTTGGTCTGGCTTAGCACGCTTGTGTTAATTATGTAAAGTCTAAATGTAGACATTATCCCTCTTTTCAGGGAAGCTGTTTGTTTTCTTTTACGGGCTCAATGATATAATTTTGCTTCCTGTTTTTCATGACTATTCCATCAGGACTCGCAAAGATTTGACGGGGCCACACTTCCACACAGCTTCTATAATGAACCTATGACTGAAAAGAATTCCAACCGTCCGCTTGATCGATCCCTCGTGGATAAACACTCCTTTAGCCGCGAGGAATTGCTTGAGTGTGGCAATGGTCGGCTGTTTGGACCGGGCCGCGCACACCTGCCGGTAGCTGAAATGTTGATGGTCGATAGAATCACGCAGATCAATGAGACAGGCGGCAGCCACGGAAAAGGCAAAATTGAAGCTGAAATGGACATTAATCCGGATCTCTGGTTTTTCAAATGCCACTTTGTAGGTGATCCAGTTATGCCTGGGTGTCTCGGGCTGGATGCCCTTTGGCAATTGGTTGGGTTTTTCCTTGCCTGGAAAGGCAATTGGGGTGTTGGGCGCGCACTGGGTTGCGGTAAGGTCGCTTTCAGGGGACAGGTACTGCCGAGCGCCTCCATCCTCCGGTACGATATAGACGTTACTCGCATACGTGAGGGGCGTACGGTAATGGGCATTGCAAACGCGCGAGTCTTGTGTGACGACAAACAGATTTATGTGGCTGAAGATATCAAGGTAGGATTGTTCACATCTTTGGATGATTTTTAGGTGATCATATGAAGAGGGTAGTGATTACTGGCATTGGGGTTGTATCACCGCTTGGCAACAATATCGCGGAAACGTTGGCGTCACTCAAGGAAGTGCGTTCGGGTATCCGGTTTCAGGAGGCATACAAAGAAATCGGCATGCGTAGCCACGTTGCGGGCAATATCCAGATCGACCTATCCGAGCATATCGACCGTAAGTTGCTTCGGTTCATGGGAGACGCGGCGGCGTTTGCCTACATTGCGATGCGAGAGGCAATCGATGATGCAGGGCTTGGTGAAGCCCAGGTATCCAATGTGAGAAGTGGAATCGTCGCCGGTTCCGGCGGTGGTTCTTCATCCAACCAGGTAGAAGCGGCTGATACGTTGCGTGAAAAAGGCTTGCGTCGCGTTGGGCCCTATCGCGTGACACGAACGATGGGTTCCACTGTTTCCGCTTGTCTTGCAACGCCATTCAAAATCAAGGGTGTCAACTATTCCATTACCTCGGCTTGTTCAACCAGTGCTCACTGTATCGGACATGCCGCCGAACTAATCCAATTGGGGAAGCAGGACATTGTATTTGCCGGTGGTGGCGAAGAAGAACACTGGACCATGTCGTGCCTGTTTGATGCCATGGGGGCCCTGTCAGCCGGATACAATGATACACCCCATAGAGCTTCCCGGGCATATGACAAGGACCGGGACGGGTTTGTCATCTCAGGGGGTGGCGGATTTGTCGTGGTGGAGGAATACGAACACGCGTTGGCGCGTGGTGCGAAGATCTATGCGGAACTCGTCGGTTATGGTGCCACATCCGATGGCTTTGATATGGTTGCACCATCCGGGGAAGGTGGCCAGCGTGCAATGGAAATTGCAATTTCCACAGTTGAAGGTGAAATAGACTACATCAATGCACATGGTACGAGCACACCCGCGGGAGATATACCCGAAATTGACGCGATCAAGCGTGTCTTTGGCGACAGGATTCCAAAAATCAGTTCTACCAAGTCACTATCGGGCCACTCTTTGGGCGCGGCTGGTGTGCACGAGGCCATCTATTCATTGTTGATGATGGAGAATGACTTTATCTGCCCCTCCGCCAATATTGAGAATCTGGATCCGGCGGTGGGTGACGTTCCTATCGTACGCAAGCGTGTCGATAATGCGGGCTTGAGAACGATGATTTCCAACAGTTTCGGCTTTGGTGGAACGAACGCGGTGCTGGCCTTTCAGAAGCTGCAATAGCGGTAAATTGGCGGAAAGTTAATAAAATCTTAATAAAGATCGGCTGTTAATCAGTCGATCCTGGTGGTTCAATGTGCAGGATTTCACGCGGATCCTGCACAATGGGTAGAGCCAAGGTCGTCATCATCGAAGATGAGCCTGATATCGTAGAAGTGATCAGTTATAACCTTACACGAGAAGGCTATCAGGTTACTTCCGCCGGATCCGGTGACAAGGGGCTAGAGCTGGTTCGTAACCAATCCCCATCGTTGGTGGTACTTGACCTGATGTTGCCGGGGATGGATGGGCTCACTGTCTGCCAGCAAATTAAATCCGACCCCATTACGCGAGACATTCCCATTATTATTGTTTCTGCCAAGGGCGAGGAGAGCGATGTGGTTATTGGGCTCGGCCTCGGGGCTGACGACTACCTTGCCAAGCCTTTCAGCCCGCGTGAATTAATTGCCCGGGTCAAGGCGGTGCTGCGCCGGGGTTCGGTCCGAGACGACCAGCCTAAGGAGCGGATCACGATCAAGGATCTTGTGATCGACGCATCCAGATACGATGTCACCGTCAAAGGTGAGCTGGTAGCGCTGACCGCGACCGAGTTCAGGCTTTTGTATCAGCTCGCTGCCCAACCCGGCCGGGCATTTAGCCGCGAGCAACTTTTGAATCGGGTTGTCGGAGAGGGAGTGGTGGTTGTGGACAGAAATATCGACGTTCACATTCGAGCGATCCGGAAAAAGCTTGGGATCTATAGCGAGAAAATCCAGACGATCCGCGGCGTCGGTTATCGGTTCATAGACGATTAGTTGGCCAACATGTTGCGTTCGAGTTTTCTATGGCAATTGTGTGGCGCGTTTGCTGCCGTTATTGTCGTGAGCATGATCCTATTTGGTTCGCTTGTTATGACGCGGACACAACGCGATGTGCAAGCAAATATTACTCACTCCTTGCACACCCAGGCGGCGTTATTGCAAAAACTGCTACTACCAACTTTGACAGCAGCCACAAGAATAACGATAGATGAGCTCAATAATATAACCGGTGATGTCGAAAGTCGGATCACGTTAATTGATTCCCGGGGGATTGTACTTGCCGATAACCGGGATGATCCAAATTTGATGGATAATCACAGCGCTCGCCCTGAAGTAGCCGAGGCGCGGCGCCTGGGTGAGGGTGCCTCCGAGAGATTCAGCGAAACAATCAACCAGAACATGTTATATGTGGCGGTACGTGTCGATGCTGATGAGCGTGTTCTGGGATTCGTTCGCGTTGCGTTTCCGCTCAAAGTGGTCGAGGAAGCGCGTGTGGAAGTGCGAAACCAGACATTATTGAGCGGTGCAGTCATTGCGGGTTTTTGTTTATTGGCGGCATTCATACTGGCAAGGAAATTTACGCGTCCTGTCTCGGCAATGACGGCCGGGGCTGCCCAAATAGCAAAAGGGCATTACGATCTGCGTTTACCGGAAAATCGCCAGGACGAGTTAGGTCGTCTTGCTATCGTGTTAAATGAGCTCGCGAGAGAAACTCAGGAACGCATTGAGGCGTTAACCAGCAGTCGCAATCAGCTGGCAGCGATATTATCTGGTCTGACGGAAGGCGTTATTGCTGTGGATCCAGGCCAGAGGATCTTGCATATCAATGAACGGGCACGTGAAATGCTTGGTGTAACAAGACGGGAGCCACTGAAACGGTCATTGTCGGAAGTCGTCAAGGTTATTGAAATATCGCAAGCTGTCGATACCTGTTTCGCGGAACGTTCGACCGTCAATACGCCCGTCAAGTTCGGTGGAAAGACGCTGGACCTTACGGTCGTGCTATTGCCGGGCCTAGATGGAACCGCAGTCGCTGGTGCGATCGTGATATTGCAGGACATTACCGAGATACGTCGCCTGGAGCAGGTCAGGAATGACTTCGTGGCCAATGCCTCTCATGAATTGAAAACGCCTATATCTGCTATTCGTGGGTTCGCCGAGACGATAATTGATGATCCGCAAATGCCCGCGGACGTGATGGAGAGATTTATGGAACGAATCCGTAGCCAGGCGACGCGACTCGATAATATCGTTCAGGACCTGATCCATCTGTCACGATTTGATAGTCACGTCAGAACCACATCCATGCATCGAATCGATCTCACTGCAGTGCTCCGTAAGGTCTATCAATTAAAAGCAGAGGATGCCAACGATGCAGCAGTGCAGTTGACTCTTGATATCGGTGACCAGCCTTTGATCGCGGAAGGCGAGACTGAGGCTCTTGAGCAGATGGTTTCCAACCTCGTAGATAATGCGATCAAATACACCCACGCAGGTGGTGAAGTGACTTTACGACTGAGGGTGATGGACGCCACCGCAGTAATCGAAGTTGAAGATAGTGGAATTGGCATCCCGGTTGAAGAGCAACAGCGGATATTTGAGAGGTTCTATCGCGTCGATCGCGCAAGATCCCGGGAAAAGGGCGGCACCGGCCTCGGGCTCGCGATCGTCAAACACATTGCCCAATCCCATAAGGGGCGGGTGACGGTAACCAGCAAGGTGAACCAGGGATCAACTTTCAAAGTGGAGATTCCGCTTGCATCATAACGCCCGCAAGATTTCACGGGCGGCGTTGTGCCCGGGAATCCCGCTGACACCACCGCCTGGATGAGTACCCGAGCCGCACATAAAGAGCCCGTCAAGATCCGATCGATATTGACCGATGCCAAGCATTGGCCTGGCTGAAAACAGCTGATCGAGACTGAGGCGCCCGTGGAAGATGTCGCCACCCACCAGTCCGAATTTTTGTTCCAGGTCAAATGGACTATGGATCTGGGTCGCCAGTATGTTTTCCCGGAATCCGTCGGCATAGCGACTCACCGTATCGATAATGATGTCCGCAGCCGTCTGGCGATGTTCGTTCCATTTGCTTTTAAGTCCCGGGTCAAAGTGCTGGCAGAAGAGACTCGCCACATGTTGGCCTGGCGGTGCGAGCGTATTATCCACCAGGGAAGGAATCAGCATTTCGACGACCGGATGCCGTGACCAGCCGTTTCGCCGTGCATCTGAATAAGCCTCATCCATATAGGCCAGTGATGGTGCCATGATGATGCCGCCCTCGAGACAATGGGGTGTTTGCCGTGCGGTAAATTCTGGTAGCCGAGACAGGGCAACATTCATACGAAATGTGCCGCTCATGCACTTGTATTGTCGGAAGTGAGCGAGCGTTGCCGGAGCTACATCGGCTTCGTCCAGTAGATCGCAATACAGTAGTTTTGGATTGACATTGGCAATGATGGCATCGGCAGTCAGCGTCTCGCCGCTTTTAATCGTGACGCCGCAGGCTCGCCGGTTGCGTACTAAAATTCGGGTCACGGGAGCATCGGTGACGATCTTGACACCCAGATGCTTCGCCTCTTGCGCCATGGCGCTGGTAATCGCGCCCATCCCGCCAACAGCATGGCCCCAGACTCCTTGACGCCCATTGACTTGCCCTAACACATGGTGCAACAGGACGTAGGCAGAGCCTGGTGTATACGGGCTCGCATAGTGTCCAACCACAGCATCAAAGCCCAGTAACGCCTTGATCGGTTCGCTTTCAAATGTGTCGTCCAGCAGCTCTCCTGCAGAGATAGCGAACAATTTGAGCAGGAATCGCTTGTCGCCTGCATCCAATTGACGAAACTTCCTTGATAACCTGAAGAGTTTGATCAGGTCAGGCACACCCAGGTCGATACCGTTAGGCGGGGTCATTAACATAATGTCTTTAATAATCGGCAGGATTCTATTCAACTGTCGTTGGTAACCTGTCAGGGCCACGACATCCCGGGACGAGAAGCGCTCCACTTCGGCACAGAACCTATCCGTGTCAGCCGGGCTGACCAGCGCGTCACCATCAGGTAGCGGTACATAGTTGTTTACCCGGCGTGGCAGGATGCGTAACCCGTGCGCTTCCAAATTAAGGTCGGCAATGATCCCGGGGTGCAACAGGCTGACAGTATAACTGGCGACCGAGTTGCGAAATCCGGGATGGAACTCTTCGGTAACGGCGGCGCCACCGACAATATGCCGGCGCTCGAGAATTGTGACCTTGTGGCCCGCCCGGGCAAGATAACAACCACAAACCAGACCGTTGTGCCCGCCGCCTACAATGATCAGTTGCCTTGTCATATCGTTATTTTGACACTAACGACGACGTTAATGTATCTTACGCGGCTTCCCGGCCAGCCCGCGCCTTCTCCCGGAAGCCCTATGAGTGATCCTGATGATGCAGGAACCGCAGTTGAGGCGGTTTTTGACAAACCCCAGCTGAGTATCTGGGAGCTCGCGTGGCCAGCGATTGTAGGTAATCTGCTGTTTGCCGTCATTGGTATCATCAGCATCAAAATAGTGGGTGAGTTGGGCGCGTCTGCGGTAGCCGCCGTAACCACTGGACAGCGGATTTTTTTCGCCTTGCAGGCGATCCTGATGGCGATTTCCGCCGGCACAACGGCGATGGTGGCCCGTGCCTGGGGTGCACGTGATTATGAGGAGGCGGCCAGGGTTACCAGCGTCTCTCTCTGGATCGGTAATATAGTCGCACTCTTACTGATGTTACCCTGCGTGCTGTTTGCCGGTGCGATTGCCGGAGTCTTCGGTCTGGATGAAGCGACTACAACCGAGGCGGCCAAATACATCCGTTACCTCAGCCTGTTTAATGTCGCTTTTGCCATCAATATGGTGATCGGCGCGGCATTGCGCGCGGCGGGCGATACCCGGACACCGCTCTGGATCGGTGTGATTATCAATATTGTGAACGTGGTACTGGTGTACTGGCTGGTATTTGGTGGGTTCGGCATACCAGCCATGGGCGTTGCCGGCGCCGGGATTGCCAATGGCGCCGCGTTCGGCTTCGGCGCCTTGATCTGTTTATATCTATGGTACACAGGCAAGCTCAAAGTCGCTGTTGGTGGGCCAGGCTCCATTAGCCAGCGTCGAGTTCGCCAACTGGTCCACATCGGATATCCGGCCGGTGTTGAACAATTTGTATTCCAGGCCGGATTTGTCGCCTTCCTGTGGCTGGTTGCCTACTATGGCACTGCAGCTTTTGCAGCCTATGGCATCGGCGTGCAGATATTGTCGCTGTCATTTGTGGTGGGGTTTGGTTTTTCGATCGCCGGTGCCACGCTGGTGGGCCAGCATCTGGGGGCGAGGGACCCGGAGGGAGCGGCCAGGCAAGGATGGCGCGCCACTGCCCTGGCAATAGGCAGCATGACACTGCTTAGCATTCTGATCGTGGCATTTGCGGAATGGATTGCACGTTTTTTGATCAATGATGATGAAGTGGTGCGACTGACCGTCATTTTTATCTACATCATGGCGATCGCCCAGCCACTTATGGCAATTGAGTTCACCCTCGGTGGCTGCCTGCGTGGCGCCGGCGATACACGATTTCCCCTGATCACAACGATGGCGGGCCTTATCGGTGTGAGAGTAGGACTTGCAGCACTATTTGCCTGGCTCGGGTTATCGGTCGGATGGATCTACGGTGCGCTGATCGGCGATTACCTGATTAAAGCGGCTATGTTGGTGTGGCGTTTCAAGTCCGACAAGTGGAAGCAAATCTTTACCGATTCTGAGACACGATTTTCCCGTTACGATTAAATTTCGATCATTCACGAGTTATTGATCGCGACTCTCAAGTGGCGTACTTACCAGTAAGGCAAAACCACGAATTTCCAACTTGACCCAACCATGCCAAAACGCGCACAAGTCGAGTCACAACGCGGTCATCACGACCGCCATATGCCTTTTCATCAGCAGGAGGGTCTCATACACGATCCTGCCGATGGCGCGCAGTTTTTTCAGGTCCTCTTCATTTTCAATAGTCATCGCAATATTATGACATACTAGCTTATCGACTGGATTGTTAGGGCCGACGTATATGAGAACACGACCTGGGAGAAATATTGTTATTGTCTGGATCCGTACGGGACTGTTGGCGATCACGATGTCTGGTTGTGCTCTGATTCCTGTGGACCCGTCAGAGGGAATTGTTGGCGAATGGCAGTCGGTGGTAGGTGGATTTCCTGTCAGTGTCCGCTACACCGACACTACCGTCCAGGTCGGAGATGGGTCCGCCATTGGTTACTCCCTTAATGACAATGAACTCAAGGTAGCCGGGGAGACGAGTCAACGAAGGATCGTGTCGTTCCCATCGAGAGATGAGATGATCTTGCGGGATCCATTGACTGGTAGCGAACAACGCTATGTCCGTGCTGGTAGCCAATAGGGACGCATGGTTACAAAGCCTGGCGGCCTGGGGTCTGGAGGAAAGGGTCGCTGATTCAGAACGAGTCGCTAGCGAGTCTCACCGACGATTGAACCTGTATATAAATACAGTTAATATCCCCAGGCATGGTAGAAGCGCTCCGTCCCGGATATTACCTCGATAATTTCGAATTTGTCCTCGAATTCGTCGGACAGAAATATCCCGATCTGCTGAACGCGGAAGAACGTTCGTTCGCTGCAGACTTCCGCTCTCAATCCCTGGATGCGAAACGCCTTTATGTCAGGCTCACCGGTCGCAAGGGTCCGTTATTCCGTGAGGACAAACTCAAATACTCCGAAATCGAAGCTGTGGGTGCAGCGATCGATGAACTCGCCGCGAACGGATTCGTGGACCATGCCGACGATGCGGAGGTTGATGGGTTACTGGCACTTTTGACCAGGCCGGAATTGGTTGCGTTGTTGCGTGGTGACAGTCCACGTGCCGCGAGGCGCGATGAGATTGAAGCCTTGTGCAAGCAAATGTTGGATTCGGCCCAGATGCTCGCTTGCATGCCGTTCCGTATTGTTCGCCCACTGCGGCTTGATCCACTGCTGGTCTATCGGCTGCTTTTCTTCGGCAATATGCGTCAGGACCTGACCGAATTTGTCTTGCACGAACTCGGCATTACCCCCTATGAATCCTATCCTATCGATCAGGATACGCGGTTTTTTGGTGAGCGACAGGTGCTTGAGGAAACCATCGCGCTGTATAACCTGAGTGAACAAACGCAGCAGGTGATTGAAGAGGGACAAAGCGAACAACTCATTGCCATTGAGGCGCTTATTGCTGATGTACACGAACAGCTTGCCGGACGTGCCAGCAAAATACGAAATCGTATTGCCAGGGAACTGGAGCGACTCGGCGAGTTGGATGCAGCCTTACTGGTTTATGAAAAGTCGGATTTAGAACCTGCCCGTGAACGCAGGAGCCGGATTCTTGCGAAAGTTGGCCGGGCCGCAGATGCCATGGCGTTATGCCAACAAATTGCACGTGAACCAGACAGTGAAGCTGAATACGAGTTTGCCATCAGTTTTGGCCATCGCCTCGCTAAAAAGTTTGCAATCCGCCATCACCGATTACCACCGCGTGACATCAGCGAGCTGGACCAAAGGACCATTACCATTGCCCGGCAAGCTGGTGTAAGTGTGGAAGAACTCGCCAGGCGCTGGTTCGAGCACGCAGGTCAAGCGGCCTTCTATGTTGAAAATGGCCTGATGCCGGGCCTGTTTGGACTGGCGTTCTGGGATATTATCTTCCTACCGGTACGAGGCACGTTTTTCAATCCGTTCCAACGTGGCCCTTCCGATCTGTTTACACCTGATTTCAGGAAACAAAGACAGGCGCTCATCGATGCGCGATTTGAAGCATTGGCTGACATTGATTTTTTTTACACCCGGGTGATGCAAACCTTCGCGGCAAAGTCCCCAATCGCAAATTACTTTGTAAATTGGGGGATACTGGATGAGAAATTGCTCCGCACCGTATTCGAACGAATTCCAGCTGCGGATCTGTTGAAGATCTTCCAGCGATTGCTGCGTGATCCCGGCCATAACTGTTCAGGCCTGCCGGACCTCATTGTTTTTCCAACGGAACCCGGCTATCGCCTGGTCGAAGTAAAGGGACCAGGCGATGCCCTGCAGAATAACCAGAAGCGCTGGCTCGCATTTTTCAAGCAGCAACATATTCCTGCAGAAGTCGCTTACGTAAAGTGGCAGTCATGAAACAGGTAGTCAGGATCTCGGTTACGGAACTGGTGGACTTCTGTGAGCGAAGTGGCGACATTAATTTCCGCTTCTCATCCCGAAGCAGTGCGCTTGCTGGTATTCGCGGACATCAGCGAGTGCAACGGCTACGCAAGGAAAGCTGGACCGGCTATGTGGCCGAAAAGAACGTATCCGATACGGTGTGCGGGGATCAGATTGAGCTGGTTATTGGTGGCCGCGTCGATGGCTACTGCCCGAAAGGTTCGGCGGCAGATGGGTTTATGGTTGAAGAGATCAAAACGATACGCACGGACCCGGCGCAGATCCCTGCCAGTGTGAAGCGGCTCCACTGGGGCCAGGCCAAAGTCTACACCTACCTGTTATCAAAACTTGAGGATTCTGATTGTGAAAGTGCCACGGTCAGGCTTTGCTATCTTCAACTCACCGACAATAGTGAAGTCGTTGAGGAACTGCAGATATCGCTTGCCGAATTACGTGTATTTTACGAAGATCTGGTTAGCCGTTATCTTGAGCTGCTGTCGAAAGTTGCGACGTGGACTGCAAAGCGTGACGGGACTATTGTCGAGCTCGCCTTTCCTTACGGTGACTATCGTGCAGGCCAGCGGGACATGGCAATCGGCGTCTACCGGGCGTTAGAAGACAAATCGGCTCTTGTATTGCAGGCGCCTACCGGCATCGGTAAGACCATGGCGGCTATTTTCCCGGCAGTCAAAGCGTTGCAAGTCCTCGACTACGACAAACTGTTTTACCTGACAGCGAAGGGTTCGGGTCAACAGCTGGCCAGGACGGCGATTGCCGATTTACGGTCTTCGGGGCTTGTGGTTCGTGATGTAACGGTTACCGCAAAGGACAAGACCTGCCTGAATCCGGGCTCACCCTGTGACCCTGAGCACTGTAAATATGCTGCTGGTTATTATGACAGGCTGCCTGAAGCCTTCGATGACGTGCTCACCAGTAATCTTTCCTATGATCAGGCCCGGATCGAGACGATCGCGAGATCACACGGCCTGTGTCCGTTTGAATTGTCACTGGACCTTGCTCGTGTGGCAGACGTCATAATTTGCGATTTCAACTATTTATTTGACCCAACGGTCTATCTACGACGGTTTTTCGACGATATCCCTGGAAAGTACGCGCTCCTGGCTGATGAGTCACACAATCTGGTGGACCGGGGCCGTGAAATGTTTTCTGCCGCCATCGTCCGCGAGACCTTCATGAACCTTAAACGTGAGGTTGGGACCGGACATCCGTTATTGTCAAAACGTATTCAGGCGGTCAGTACTGCAATACTGGCACTCAGGAAAGTCAATAAAGCGCATTACGATGAGCACGGATTTCTGCGATTTGAAGAGATACCCACAACGCTGGTAGCTAAATTACGAAAGTTCTGCGAGGTTGCAGAAGACACACTGCATCAGAACCAGACCGCAGCATGGCAGCACATATTGGTTGATCTTTATTTCGACTCGCTCCGGTTTATCCGCACTGCCGATTTGTTTGACCAGCATTATGTGTGTCTTCTTACCGAGGGTGATGGCCGTACAATACTCAAGCTCAATTGCCTCAATCCCGCACCGGGACTCGCGGCAGGCTTCGCACGAGTCACCGGCTCAGTCTGTTTTTCAGCCACGCTTACGCCCATGGCTTACTTCCGTCGTGTGCTTGGCGTTGCCGAGGATGCGAAGTGGTATCGGATTCCATCACCGTTTGATCCGAACAATCTCGGTGTGTTTAGTGTTTCCTACGTGTCCACAGCCTATAAGGACAGGGCAGGGAGCCTGATGAAACTGGTAGGCGTCATTAACGATGTGGTCAAGGCAAGGGTCGGCAATTACCTGGTGTACTTTCCGTCCCATGCTTATCTGAATTCAGCTTACGATGCGTTTGTTGCCCGCTACCCGGATTACACCTGCATCCGCCAGGCGAGCGTAATGGACCAGGGACAACGGGATGCGTTTCTCGATAGTTTTAATGAGGCAAGCCAGTCCGTATCCCATGTGGGTTTTGCGGTAATGGGGGGCGTGTTTGGAGAAGGTGTAGACCTTAAGGGAGCACGTCTCATCGGGGTCGTGATTGCTGGTGTGGGGCTGCCACAAATTGGGGTAGAGCGAGAGCTTATCCGTGAATACTTTAACGACCATGAACCGGGTAACCAGGGTTTTGGTTTCGCGTATCAGTTTCCGGGTATCAATCGAGTCGTACAGACTGCCGGTCGCGTCATAAGGAGCGAGTCAGATCGAGGCATTGTCTGTCTGGTAGATCCGCGTTTTACCGAATCACGCTACCAGGGGTTGTTGCCGACAGAGTGGCAGGTACGTTCGATCCATACCTGCCACGATCTCTCCCCGGCGATTAAGCATTTCTGGGGCTAGCGCCAACCTCGATGGCCGCGCTTTCTATCGTGCCGGTCATAACAATCCTGACGATCATATTTCGTCGAGCGTTGCCCTGACCCGTGCTTATGGTGGTCACGATACCTGTCCTGGCCAGGATATCGGTGCGATTGACCATAACGGCGATCGAAGTGACTGAAATGAGTACCGCGGTGGGACCGGTGGTCATGCAGGATCAGAGGATAGCCAATCGCAATTCCCAGGGTGATGGGTGAAACTGCGCTTTGCCGAATCCTGTGATGCCGGTACCCGGACTTCACATGAGTGCCAACATAGCGCGTATCCGTCACCACTCGGACCGACGAACGATAGCCGTCTTCATGGGCAACGGCATAACTTCCATGGGATACAGCACCTGTCAGTACGATGGCGCTTATCATGAGTTTGTTCATAGTACCGCTCGCTTTTCGGGATTGCCTGAGTGCTACCCTAACCCGGTCTTGATGAATCCTTCCTGAACAGGACTATGATATGGTCAGAAGCACTTGCAGTCAGGCGCCCCAGACGTGTCAAGAGTCGATCTAGCAGTAGCGAGGGAAACCCCGGAAGCTTTCGTCAAGCAACATTTGAATCGAAATGTGCTGGTGCAGTTGGTGCACGGTATGTTCGGCCAGACCGGATTTCGGTTGTTTAACGCACCAACATTCCTACCCGTCTACCTCTATGCAATCTCCGGTAGCGAGGTATTCGTCGGACTGGCGAGATCCTTGCAAGCGTTTGGTCAGGTATTGACACCGGTTGCAGGTGCCTCCCTTATCGGCCACCGGCCGCGTATGTTGCGGATATCACTGATTGCGGGCGCTCTTATGCGATTACAGATTCTGTTCGTCGCCCTGTCAGGTCTGTTTCTGGGCGCAAGTGATATTGGGATCTTCGCCATCGTCCTGTTCATGATGCTCATGGGTTTTTTCCAGGGTATGCAAGGCGTCATGCTCAACAGCCTGAGGGCCAAGGTGATCCCGGTGAATCGTCGTGGTTTCGTGTCAGGCTGGCGCAATTTTCTGGCCGGCGCCACCACGGCAAGTCTGTCGTATTTCGCTGGTGGGTATTTTATTGACAATAATCTGCTGGGTGACGGTTATGCCTCACTATTCCTGTTGGCATTTGTCATTACCTCTATAGGGCTCATCGCCCTTGCGTTCACCAAAGAACCGGCATCGGCCGCAGTTCGCAGTCGTGAAAACGTTAAACAAAGCTTTCAGGCAGTCCTCCCTTTACTACGTGGTAACCCTGCCTTTGCACGATTCTTTCTGGTCGGGGCGCTCGGCTCGTTCGGGCGGATGGCAATGCCGTTTTATATTATCTACGCGGGTACCCAGATGGACATCACCGGGGCCATGCTCGGTGTGCTGACGACTATCTGGATGTTAACGGGCACCGCAACGAATCTGGTATGGGGCAGCATTGCCGACCGCAGCGGCTATCGTATTGTGATGATTATGACGCTTGGACTCTGGGCAATGGCCCATATCCAATTGCTATTGGCGGGGGGTGTTTTGGGCATTCTGGTTTTCTTCGTAATGATTGGAACCGCGTCTGGCGGATTCAACCAGGCACGACAAAACATGGTCCTGGAACTGGGTACCGACACAGACATTCCACTGCGGGTTGCTATCTCCAATATGGCGGTTAATACAATCGGAACGGTGGGACCGCTTTTGGGCGGCGTGATCGCATCTTTTATGGGTCACGCCGCAATCTTCCTACTCTGCCTCATCATGCAGCTCATCGCGCTGGTGATCATAATAGTGTGGATTCCTGAACCCAGACGCATTGGAGCACACATCACCATCGAAGAGGATGACTAGCCGGGTTTGATTCGAAACGTGCGGATTTCGTAAGGACCTATGGGGAAGACGATGGCGCCGTGGGTAACCTTAACTGGTTGGATCTCTTTTTCCAGCAGATTCACTTCACTTGCATTGGCAACGTCAAGATTGATTGTAAGCGCTACCTCGCAATCGATTCCGTAAGCCTCGTAGCATCGAATAATCAAGTCGTCACTGTCCTCTGCCCGTTTGATCGTGTCGACGATTACATTGTCACGGTTGCTGCGAACCATGCTGTCAAAGGACGGCCGGCTACCGGTTTTGCGCTTCGCTTTGTAGACACGGGCAAGCACATTGAACTCATAAGCGCGATTTACGACCTGGGCGGAAACGTGGTCTCCAGGATGGGGGTAAAGGGCATAGCGAAAATGGTGTTCGTGGCGATCCGCTTCCGGATCAGGTCTGGTTGGACTTCTCAGTAGATTCAACGAAATTGTGTTGCCAAATATGCGGTGGCCGTACTTGCAGTCATTCAGGAGGGCGACGCCATAATTCGGTTGGGATAAGTCGGCCCATTTGTGCGCGACGGTTTCGAACCTGGCCATGTCCCAACTGGTGTTATTGTGAGTGGGCCGGCTGACAGAACCAAACTGGATTTCAAAACGGGCCTCTGTACTCATCACATTAACGGGAAAATCGACTCTCAACATACGTTGAGACTCACGCCAGTCGACATGGGTATCAAATTCCAGGATGCGATCGCCCTGCCGTAGGGATATTTTCTGCGTGATGCGATAATTCGTGTCTTCCCACACTTGCTTGATCGTTGCAATGAGGGGGCCCTCCTCGTGCAGGTTTGACTCAATCAGGCGGGGCAGGGAGGGAGGCTTCTCCAGATAGTATGCGTCAATATCCCAGGCCTCGTAAGCGAGTGGCAAATCTTCGTAGAGCTTGAATACATTAGCTTGTTGTCCGTCAGGCACTACCTCGCGATCCATCACCTTGTCATAGATGCGATCAATCTGCCCACTTTTAGCAAACTCGACCTTCAGGTTGTCGTTCTCAAGTTCTCTATCACTGACCGGTGAGATCCGGGATTGTTTGGCAGGCTGGCCCATACCTACATGAATGGTGTTATGTCCCATCGAGGGAACATTCAATTTGACCAACACACCGTCTTCGACCCTTTGGCTTTCAAGTGCCTTGTCCATTGCATCGACCCAGAGGATCCGGCGTTCCCCGCGCAAAAACACCACGGTTTCACGCTCCCACGAAAGGGGATTCATCACAATGTGAGGGTCGCGCATACCGGTAGTTTCGATAGCCTCGCTATAATGCTGGTCTGCAGTCTGCCGAAGTTTGTGTAATGCATGCGAGGCTTCATCGTATTGTTCATGGGCCTCGTGGTATACACGATTGATGGAAGAGCCAGGAATAATGTCGTGGAACTGGTTCAGCAACAGGACTTTCCAGATACGTTCAAACTCTTGCCTTGGATAGAGGTCCGGATCCAGCTGTGCCCACAAAAACTCGTTTTCGCGTAACAACAATTCAATCTCGCGGTTTCGTTTTTTTACCAGGGCCTGACTGGTATAGGTGCCACGATGGTATTCAAAGTAGAGCTCGCCGACCCAGGTCATAAGATCAGTGGCTGTGGCTTCTGCTTTCGGGAAGAACTCTGCCGCCGGTTCCATGGTAACGCGCGGCAAGTCCTCCAGATTTTTGGCAAGCCGGCTCCATTCGATGTGAGTACGGCCGGGACCCCCGCCGCCATCGCCGATACCAAACAATGCCAGCGCGTATTCGGTACGGTCACCGTCCCGGTTCTTGCGTTCAAAATTCATAAACGATGCCGGGGTGGCAGGCACGTTGTAGTCATTGCCTGCCATAAAATGGGCAAAGACCCGCGAGCCGTCGATGCCCTGCCAGTACATCGTATGATGTGGGAACTCGTTAAATTGATTCCAGTTCAACTTGTGGGTTGTGAAGTAATCGATGCCACTTTTTTTAAGTATTTGGGGCAGAGCGGCACTGTATCCAAATACATCAGGTAGCCATAAATGCCTGACATCGATACCGAATTCTTTGAGGAAAAAGCGTTTGCCGTAAAGTATCTGGCGTACCAGCGACTCACCTGACGGAATATTGCAGTCACTTTCTACCCACATGCCACCCTGGACTTCCCACCGCCCGGATAGGACCGCTGCCTTGATGTCCTCATACAGGGCCGGAAAATTATCCTTGGTCATCTGATACAGGTGCGGTTGGCTGGCGCCGAAATGGTAATCCGGATATTCCTCCATCATCCGTAGTGCGGTCGAAAATGTGCGCGCACACTTTCTGACAGTTTCGCGTAGTGGCCAAAGCCAGGCGACGTCAAGATGGGCATGACCGATTGCAGAAACAGACAACGCTGAATCCTTCGATGGCCTGGCCAGCTCATCGCTGAGTCTCGCACGGGCTGCCTTGACTTCTTCCGGCGTAAAGTCCGTCAAGATATTACAGACGTCATTCAGGCACCGGAGCAGGAGTTGTGCGTGCCGGGAAGTATCTGGTAGCTCAAGCATGAGTAGCTCAAGAAACCGAAATTCATGGTAGAGCGCGTGGATCAGTGGATCCAGAACGCAAAGGTCAGCCTGTCCGAATCGGCAGCGGCGTTGGCGTCCTTGTAGATGATTGGCGCCGGCGTCAAGGAGCAAGGTAATCTGCTCGTTGCCTCGCGCTTGCGACTTGAGTCGCACCTCGCGTTTTGGCCCGATGATGCCGCCATGGCGATCATCAAATTTTGGCGTTAAACCCTGCACTGGCTTACCGTATCGATCAAACACGCAGGCTTCACCACCGAGATCAATCAGCGCAACGACCTGCTTACCCTTGAATGTCGAGTCCAGTTTGCCTTCCAGGCGAAACCAGGCGCAGTCGAATCCGTCTCCCCAGACAGTACCGGGCTCAATCGGATTGAATGTCTTGCCACGGACTGCCTTGAACGGCAGCGGCTCTGGGCTTGGCAGGTAAGTCGTGAGCAATGGCTTGTGATTGCTGTAGATCAAATGCTGCAATCGCTTGCCGAGCTGGTTGATCCGTGCGAGCGTCAGTTCCCGGTGTTTTAACACTCGCTTGTCCTCATAGAGCGCGGCAGGCAATGCACTCGAGGTATATGCCGGGTGACTGGCTCATTCGGAGGAATGGTCGCAATTCTGTGGAAATCCTGGAGAGGCCATCGAAAGTAATCGCGATATCGCCCGAAGCCCTGTATATCGTCTCCAAACTTACGTTCATCAACTGGTTGATGATGCGTTCACGCGGGGATAATTCCTTCTCAATTACCAGTATTTCATACTCGGAAACATCGGCAAGTAAAGCAGCCGACTGTACCGCATCATCAATAGTACCAATGCCATCTATAAGCCCGAGTTCCAGTGCTTGAGAACCGGTCCATATACGACCCTGGGCGATTTCGTCAACACGTTCCGGCGTCAGGTCGCGGCCTTTGGCGACCAGGTCAATGAACTTCTGGTAGGTGTGTAGCGCGGTGCGTTCAAGCGTACGTTCCAGCACGGGATTCAACGGCTGCATCGGATTCATGGACCCACTCAGCGCGGTGGTGCCAACGCCATCGCTATGGACGCCAATGCTGTCCAGCGCCTCATCCAGTGTTGGAAAGATCATGAACATACCGATTGAACCCGTGATCGTCGTGGGTTGCGCGAAGATCTTGTTGGCGGTAGCAGATATCCAATAACCACCGGATGCTGCAGCACCACTCATGGAGACCACCACCGGCTTACCTTCAGCCTGGGCAAGTTCCAGTTCTGAGCGGATAAGCTCTGAAGCAGCGGCGCTGCCACCAGGACTATCGACTCGCAGGACAACTGCCTTGACGGTCTTGTCGTCCCTGGCTCGCTTGATCAATCCCGCCAGCGTATCGCCACCGATTTCACCGGCGGGCTGTTCACCGTCGAGAATCGTTCCCTTTGCCCTGATGACTGCGATCTTGTTCGCCGCCGGATTGATAACGGGTATGGCCGGTCGCGTCAATGTCAGGTAATCACGAAAGCCAATACGATGATAGTCCTTATTTCCATCGGCCCCGACAATATCCTTTAGCGTGGCGGCGAAGCCATCGCGCGACACAAGTTCATCGACCAGACCACTGTTCACCGCAAGGGCCATCGCGTCATTGCCGGACTCCCCAAGCAGTACGTCATACTCATTGGTGTACCGGTCGAAGTCGGCCTGGCTTATATCACGTTCAGAAACAATGGTGTTGGTATAGACCTGCCACAGATTCCCGATCCAGTCACGGTTGGCGGTTTTGGATGCGTCTGACATATCATCCCGGATGAAGGGTTCCACCGCACTTTTGTATTCACCGACCCGGAACACATGGAAACGGATCTTGAGTTTGTCGAGCGCAGATTTGAAGTAGGTCGGGTAAGTACCAAGCCCTGTCAGGAAAACCCCACCCAGCGCGCTGAAATTGTTTTCATCAAGGTACACCTGGTCGGCGTGCGCGGCGAGGAAGTATTGTCCTTGCGAATACCCTGGGCCAAACGCGTAAACTGGCTTACCTGTCAGCTTGAATTCACGCAGGTCGTTACCGAGTTCCTGCAACATGCTCATCGGGGCGCCGGTCATGTTGGAAAGATCAAGGATGAGCGCGTTGACACGTTTGTCTCTCGCGCCTTCTTCAATGGCGGCCTGCAGGTCGGAAAGAAGCGTTTCCGGCTCGTGGTCCTGGTAGTTGCCGGAAAGAAACTTGCTGACGGGGTCGATAACCTGCTTTTGTTCCACGATGACGCCGGAAGGATCGATAACAAGGGCAGTGGAATCGGCAATGCGAGGCTTTTCACTGGTCAGGATCGCAACTGCGATTGCGATGACGATGACGAGGAACAGGAGGTTGGTGGTCGTATTCTTGGCAGCGGTGACAAATCCACCGACGCCGCGTAGGAAGCGGAGCATGGTTAGGAGCCCTCAAGGATGTAGCGACAATGCTATCACAGGTTAGCGTCAGGGAACCCCTGAACCAGTCCTTTACGCTGCAGGGTCTGCTGTACAGAAGATATGCCGCTAACCAGTTCTGATTGCATACCGCAACTCCTGGCACTGTCAACATTGACCGGATTGTCATCCAGGAACAGTATTGCCGCTGGCGCGCAGCCGAGGGAGTGGATCGTATGATGATAAATTTCCGGATCGGGCTTCATAATGCCGATTAAGTGGGAAGCGAAATGGGAGTCCAGTGATGACAGCAGCCTGGTTTCAGATTCAAATCGAGCCCAGTGAAGATGATTGGTGTTGGAAAGGCACGCAAGGTGATACTTGTCCCTGAGGCTTTCCAGCAGGTCTATGGCGCCATCAAATGGCCCCCTGGGCCATTCGACAAATGCACGCAGGAACGTGTCAGGAGAGATATCGAGCTCGAACTCTGATACCAGGTCGGCAGCGAAGGTCACTTCAGATATCTTGCCGGATTCGAAGGCTCGAACCGCATTCGAGTGTAACCATCTATGCCAGAGCTCGTCCTCCGGCAAATTTGACCAGGACATCATGGTAGCCACGCCGGTCAGCTCTACTAGCACACCTCCCAGGTCGAACAAAATAACGTTAATGTCCGTCACACATGTCTCCTGCAAAATAAAATGGTAACTTCTAATCCTCCCGTGTACTACCTTATCAATATGAGTCCAGAAGATGAGTAATATTTACGATCAGGACCTGCCGAAGAGTGCGGCCAACTTCGAACCATTGAGTCCCCTTGGCTTCATTCGTCGGGCCGCAACGCTTTATCCGGATTATGAAGCCGTGATCCATGGACGGCTTCGGCGATCCTGGCAAGAGACCTATGAGCGCTGTGTAAGGCTCGCTTCGGCCCTGTCCGGAAGAGGCGTGGGACCTGGTGATACGGTGGCCACCATGCTACCCAATATTCCGGAAATGTACGAAGCACATTTCGCGGTTCCAATGACGGGTGCAGTCTTAAATGCAATCAATACCCGCCTTGATGCCAGAACGGTAGCGTTTATCCTCGATCACGCAGAGGCAAAGGTGCTGCTAACCGATCGTGAATTTAGCGGTGTCGTTACCGAAGCCCTTTCGCTCACGACCCGGGACGTATTGGTGATTGATGTCGATGATCCTTTATTCGACGGTGGTATGAAGATAGGTAGTGTCGATTATGAATCGGTGCTGGCTGAAGGTGACAGCAATTTCGAATGGTTGTTACCAGCCGATGAATGGGATGCAATCTCGCTCAACTATACGTCGGGAACCACCGGTGACCCGAAAGGGGTCGTCTATCACCACCGCGGTGCTTATCTCAATGCAATCAATAATGCCGTGACCTGGGAGATGGGAATGCATCCGCGCTATTTGTGGACGCTGCCCATGTTCCACTGCAATGGATGGTGCTTTCCGTGGACGCTGGCGGCGAATGTGGGGACAACCATCTGCTTGCGTCACGTTCGTGAAGGAGCGATTTTCGATTCGATCCGGGACCACCAGGTCACGCATTTTTGTGGTGCGCCAGTGGTGCTGAACACGCTGATTAACGCGCCCGATGAGATGAAAGTTGGCATCGAACAAAAGGTGCGCGTGATGACGGCTGGCGCCGCGCCCCCGGCCGCTGTGATAGCAGGCATGGAAGCACTGGGGTTTGAGGTGATTCAGGTGTACGGATTGACCGAGACTTACGGTCCTATGGTCGTATCTGCCTGGCGCTCCCGGTGGGATCACCTCGCCGCGGAGGAGAAAAGTCGCAAAAAGGCACGCCAGGGGATTGCCTCGATCATGGCGGGTGCCATGATGGTTGCGGACCCGGACACACTGGAACAGGTACCTGCTGATGGCGAAACCCAGGGCGAGGTCCTGATGCGTGGCAATATCGTCATGAAAGGTTATCTCAAAAATCCGGCAGCCACTGCGACAGCGTTCAAGGGTGGCTGGTTTCATTCAGGCGACATCGCGGTCTGCCATCCTGACGGCTATATCCAGATAAAGGACCGTTCCAAAGATATTATCATCAGTGGTGGAGAGAATATTTCCAGCCTTGAAATTGAAGAGGTCTTGTATCGCCATCCAGGTATTTTAGAGGCAGCGGTTGTGGCAAAGTCCGATGAGCAGTGGGGAGAACATCCCTGTGCATTTGTCACGCCCAAAGCGGGGGTGACTTTGACCGCGGACGAAATTATCGAGTATTGCCGTGGGGAACTGGCACGGTTCAAGGTCCCGAAAACCGTGATTTTCGGACCATTGTCGAAAACATCGACTGGCAAGGTGCAAAAGTACTTGTTACGGCAGCAGGCCGAGGCCATCGATTGAATTACAGTAAGCAGCAAGAGGGATAACACAGTGAATTTTGATTTCTCGGAAGAACAGAACTTGCTAAGGGACCAGGCGGTCTCTTTCCTAAATGATAAGTCACCGCTTTCGGTCACCCGCAAAGTCCTGGAAGGGAGTGCTCCCTATGACACGGATCTATGGCGTGGTATCACTAATCTTGGCTGGACTGCAACGACAATTCCGGAGAAGTACCACGGCATTGGCTATGGCCACCTGGAGCTGTGCGTGTTGGCGGAAGAGTTGGGGCGGTCACTGGCCCCGACACCTTTCTCATCTTCGGTTTACCTCGCCACGGAAGCGATCATACAGTTCGGTAATGCTGCCCAGCATGAAGTCTGGCTCGGCAAGCTGGCACAAGGCCAGGCCATTGGTTGTGCGGCATTTACAGAAGTAGTCGGTGAACTTTCCCGCAAGAACCTGAATGCCAGCGTTACCAATGGCAAACTGTCGGGGACCAAGATCATGGTGGCCGACGGTGATACAGCGGATGTGGCGGTGGTGATTGCAAGATCAGGAGACAGCCACTCGCTGTTTCTGGTGGACCTGAACCAGGATGGTGTCGAGCGAAAAGTGTCGCCGACGATCGATCCCAGTCGTTCCCATGCCACCGTCACCTTTAACTGTGTGGAAGCAGATTTGCTGGGACGGCAAGGAGAGGGGTTGGAGCAGCTCAACCAGCTTTATGATCGTGCCGCAGTGCTGTTTGCCTTCGAACAACTCGGTGGTGCGGAGGCGGCAATGCACCAGGCCCGGGAATATGCCCTGGGGCGTTATGCATTCGGGCGACCCATCGCCGGCTTCCAGGCGATCAAGCACAAGCTGGCGAAGATGTACGTGGCATTGCAACTGGCTCGCTCTAATTGTTACCACGGCGCCTGGGCCCTGAGTACCAATGCCGCGGAACTGCGGGTCGCGGCAGCGACTGCCCGGATTAGCGCGAGCCAGGCCTACAGGGAATGCGCTGAGGAAAACATTCAAATCCATGGTGGCATGGGCTTTACCTGGGAGTTCGACTGCCACTTCTTTTATCGCAGGGCCAAACTCCTGTCGGTGAATCTGGGCGGTGAGTCCGTATGGAAGAACCAATTGATTTCCAATATCCAACATCAACGAGTTGCATAAAGGAGCGTGTGATGGATTTTAACGATACCCCCGAAGAGGCGAGCTTCCGTGTCGAGGCAAAAGAATGGCTGAAGGCACATGCACCGGCACAGGAGAATTATGACCAGGAGCATTTCCTCGACGCGGCCAAAGCGTGGCAGCTGGAAAAATATGAAGCCGGCTGGGCCTGTCTGCGCTGGCCCAAAGAGTTTGGTGGTCGCGGTGTCTCTGCAGTAGCGGCTGCTATCTTCGCACAGGAGGAAGCCCGATACGCCGTGCCGACAGGTCCGTTCACCATCGGACAGGGAATGGCAGCGCCGACACTGATGGCTTACGCCACGGAAGAACAAAAGCGTAGGTACCTGCCGAAGCTGGCCAGTGGTGAAGAGATCTGGTGCCAGTTATTCAGTGAACCAGCCGGTGGATCAGATCTGGCGGCATTGCGAACCCGGTCGGTAAAAGATGGCGACGACTGGGTCATCAACGGCCAGAAAATCTGGACTTCGGGCGCGCACTACAGCGATTTCGGTATCCTCGTGACTCGCAGCGATCCTACTGTGCCGAAGCACAAGGGGCTAACCTATTTCTTCGTGGATATGAAGTCACCTGGTGTTGAGGTCAAACCCATCAAGCAGATCAGCGGCCAGTCCGGATTCAATGAGGTCTATTTCACCGACGTCCGGATACCGGATGCCCACCGCCTGGGTGAGGTCGGTGCCGGCTGGACCGTATCCCTGACGACATTGATGAACGAACGTGCTGCCATCGGCAGTGGCAGCGGGGGAATGGGCTTTGATCGAGCGTTTGGCCTGGCAAGTCGGATTGAAATAAACGGCAAACCGGCAATCGAAGATCGTGCTGTTCGGGAACAGCTGGCGGACTGGTACGTCAAAGAAAGTGGGCTTGAGTTTACCCGTGCCAGAACGCAGTCAGCCCTGTCCCGCGGTGAGACTCCCGGCCCGGAAAATTCCATCGGCAAGTACGTCGGGGCCAGGAAAAGCCAGGAGATTGCATCCTTCTGTATGGAGCTTATGGGTGCGGCTGGCGTTTCCATGGATGCCGGGATTGCCCTCGATGGCGGGGTATACCCGCAAGGTTACCTGGCCGCACCCGGTGGTCGTATCGCCGGGGGTACAGACGAGATTATGTTGAATATTATCGCGGAACGAGTGCTCGGGTTGCCACAAGACATTCGGGTCGACAAGGGCGTGCCCTTCAATGAAGTCCCGACCGGCAATTAGGCTACAATGGGCGGTAGCAGCCATGGAGGTTTGGTAATGGTTGATACAACTTTCGAACTTGGCCTGGCCCGTCCTACTGACGCGGTTATGCTGGGCCAAATGTCACGCGACCTGGTGGAAGACGGCCTCAAGTGGAGCTGGAAACCCTCGCGTATCCTGAAAATGGTACAGGACCCGGATAGTGTCGTGTTGGTCGCCCATACACGCATTGAACTCGCCGGATTTGCCATTATGGAATTCCATGACACCAGGGCCCATCTCAATTTGCTTGCGGTAAAACCTGGACAGCGTCGTAAAGGCATCGGCAAAGCGATGATCCGTTGGCTGGAAGAATCTTGCCGGGTGGCGGGTATCGCTGGTATTTATCTGGAGCTTCGAAGCGATAACAACGAGGCCAGGCAATTTTATGAAAGCCTGGGATTCAAGGCGGGTGAAACAGTGGAGGGATATTATCAGGGCAAAGTCAATGCACTTACCATGATTCATCACCTCATGGCGCCTGACGTCGAATCGCAGCGTCCTTGAGCGCGGAAATTCCTTTGCCATGAATGAGACCCCTCTGTGGTGCTGGCCCGAGTTATGTGAAGCCTGTGAAGTTCGGCGGGTCCCTGGCCCCGATGTCTGCGGTGTCAGCATAGATTCAAGATCCATGGTTCCGGGCGAGTTGTTTATCGCGCTATCGGGCGACCCTGGACCAAGGTTTCACTCATCCGGCAGTAGTGGTCGAAATGGCCACGATTTTTTGCCGCAGGCCGTCGCCGGGGGTGCCGCCGGCGTGATGATTTCCCGCGCTATTGATGTGAACTGCCCGGCGATCATTGTACCGGATACGCTGGACGGACTTTGGGCGATCGGGGCTTATGCCAGGCGCCGCATGAGCGGGCGGGTAGCGGCAATTACCGGCAGTAGTGGCAAAACCACCGCTCGAATATGGTTGGGCGAAATCCTTTCAAGGCTGGGGCAGTCCCATGCATCACTCGGCAGTCTTAACAATCACTGGGGCGTTCCCTTGTCGCTTGCCAGGATGCCACGTGAAGCAGACTTTGGTCTGTTTGAAATCGGTACCAACAACGCAGGTGAGATTGCACCACTTGCGAAACTTGTGTCTCCGGACGTGGCGCTGGTACTGAATGTATTACCGGCACACCTGGGTCGTTTTGAAAGTCTTGCCGCATTGACGATGGAGAAGCTTTCAATTTCAGAGGGTTTGGATTCGGGTGGGACGCTGGTATTGCCAGCCAGTCTCGCCGTGCATGGGGGACAACCCGGGACCCGAATGCTCACGTTCGGCATGGCCGGCGTCGACGCCGATGCAGATGTGCTGGGTTCCTGGCAGCAAATCGGAGACCTTAGCGAGGTCAATGTAAAGGTTGGCGATCGTAGCTGGACCTACCATATGACGGTGACCGGT
The DNA here is from genome assembly GCA_040880285.1 of Pseudomonadales bacterium. Classification (GTDB taxonomy): domain Bacteria; phylum Pseudomonadota; class Gammaproteobacteria; order Pseudomonadales; family Azotimanducaceae; genus JANQJA01. The sequence continues at coordinate 99,630 of JBBDIT010000022.1, forward strand.
GAGCACCAGATCGGAACTTCGGTTGCCGTCATCGCGATGTTGTACGCGCTTAACATGGATCTGTCGGAATGTACCCGGTATTTTTCCGCCTTGAAGCTGCCAGAAGGACGCGGTAATCCCATCAAGGTGGGCAACGTGACCATCATTGATGACAGTTACAATGCAAATCCGGTCAGTGTCCGCTATGCGCTGCGGGCACTTTCAGCTTATGAGGGCCAGCGAGTAGCGATCTTGGGTGAAATGCTGGAGCTGGGCGAAGCGGGTCCGGCCATGCACCAGTCGTTGGCTGCAGATTGTCACGACCTGGACGGAGTGATCACAGTTGGAGAGGGTTACAAGGGCTGGCAACACCAATTGGGTGAGAGATATTGGGGCCATTTCAACCAGTGTGCCGATATTGATCTCTCGACGCTGTCAGCTCGGCTGGTCCCCGATGCGCACCTGTTAGTCAAAGGTGCGAACAAGGTTTTCTGGGTCCATGAATTCGTTGCCAAACTACGGCACGCCATCGATACGAGGCAAGGCTGACCGTTGTGGACACTTATACGACCGTTGTGGACACTCTCGATCAGTAACCCTACAAGTCGTGGCGTTGAAAATGAGTTGAAGATGCCCAAACTGTGTGTACTATATTCTTTTGCTTCGTTCGATAATCGCCTGATTTAAAAGGACTATTTTTATGATCGTTGACCGCCTGGGCAGGCGTTTCAGGAATTTGCGTGTCAGCCTGACCGCAGCGTGCAACTATGCGTGCACCTATTGCGTGCCTGACGGCAAGCGACTTGTCCCGGCTAAAAACGAGTTGCCTGCAACAGATCTGCTGCGAGCGGTTACCTTGCTGCAGCAAGCCGCCGGGATCGACAAACTTCGAATTACCGGTGGCGAGCCTCTGGTTACGCCAAAATTTGATGAATTCCTGCTCGGTGTAACCGGGTTACCACTCGAGGACGTGAGTCTCACTACCAACGGTCAGTTGATACCGCAGAAGCGCGATGTGATTGTTGAATCAGGAATTCGACGTATCAACATCAGCCTGGACACGTTAAATCCGGTCAGGTTTCGCCAAATTGCCCGTGGCGGTGACCTTGAGACCGTATTGAAAGGCATCGACCTGATGCTCGCAGCCGATATCCGGGTCAAGGTCAATATGGTGCCGCTCCGGAGTCAGAACATGGGCGACGTAATCCCGATGCTGGACTATTGCCTGGATCGAGGCATAGAGCTTCGATACATTGAACTGATGCGCATGGGTCACTTGCTCAACAGCAACTCATTTGCCGCTGACTTTCTATCGATGGAGGCATTGCTCGATAAGGTAGGAGAAAAGTACGAGTTTGCTCGAACTGATGCCCCCCATGATTCCACCGCGGTGCGGTTCCAGATTCCAGGACGCGGTACCTTCGGGATCATCGCCAACGAAAGTGAACCGTTCTGCCGTTCGTGTACCAGGCTTCGGTTATCTTCTGATGGACACTTGTATGGATGCCTCAGCAATGCGAGGAACCAGTATATTGGTGACCTGCTGGGTGACCCGGCCCACATCGCACTGCCAAAATTACAAAATATTCTCATGAGTGCGCTTGAAGACAAAAAACTCGCTTTCCAGGGCGAGACCACCGTCATGAAATTCATTGGCGGCTGACCTATGCCTGATGCGCCTTACTCACTTCTTGCAGAGTTGGAGAAAGTCAAGCAAATAGCCCGCCCCCCTATCCACAAGTGGAACCCTGACAATGTCCAGGACATTGACATGGAAGTCAAGCGGGACGGTAGCTGGTATTACATGGGAACACCTATTGAGCGCCAGCGATTGGTACGTTTGTTTTCAACTGTCCTGCGCCGGGAAGATGATGGCCACTACTATCTGGTCACGCCGGTAGAGAAGTGCCGGATCAAGGTTGAAGACGCCCCTTTTAATGCCGTGTTGTTAACGGTTTCCGGGAGTGGGCGGGATCAACAACTGACGTTTACCACCAATGTTGCAGACGAGGTGACAGCTGACCGGGATCATCCATTACGGCTGGTCACTGATGAGGATTCAGGCGAGCCGGCGCCTTATGTCCTGGTTCGTGATGGCCTCGAGGCGCTGGTGGTGCGCAGCGTTTACTACCAGATGACCGATCTATTGACGGAGCATGAGGTTGACGGCCAAGGTTGGCACGGCGTCTGGAGCCGTGGTGTGTTCTTCCCCTTCGTCGAATCGGAACAGTTGGTCTGATGTTGCTGGTCAAGCCGCCCGATAAGTCTCAATTACTTTCGATCCTGGATGGCCTGCTTGGCGAGACCTGCTCGCGAGAGGAGGTGGTGACCTGGTGGCAGGCTACCGAGAGCCACTTCGGTACAGTAAATCTCCTGGTCGAAGAAGGATTCTGGTATTACCAGTCCTTGTCCGCGCTAACGATTCCAATAAGTCTTGGCGACGGTGAGCCTTACTTCGTCCGGGATTGTGACATTGCTGAATATTTGCTGGATCTGCAGGGTGTCGGCTCAGGGAATAGCTATGAGGGGATCACCCGCGTGCGCGCGCATCAGGTAGGACAGGAGCGCACTCGCTGGCCGCTTTTGATGTTCGAACATACCGAGATCAATCGTCTTGCACAAATCGGATTGACCCCTGTTCGGGGCATCTTTGACGCCCACATGGACCTGGTGGAACATACGCACCTCTTTTTTGAGGGTGAGTTATATCTCATCGTGCGCCAATACGATGACCAGGCCAGCCAGTTGATGATCCTTGGTACGAGTCGAGACGAAACACGCCTGAAGGATTTTCTAACGATACTGGGTTATGCCTGAAACTACATGTTGCCGTAGTTCGGACCACCCGTACCTTCAGGGACTACCCAATTGATATTCTGGGCCGGATCCTTGATATCGCAGGTTTTGCAGTGAATGCAATTTTGCGCGTTGATCTGGAACCGCTTTGAACCATCATCTTCTTCCACGACCTCATAGACACCGGCAGGACAATACCTTTGGGCCGGCTCATCGTACAGGGGCAGGTTTGAGCTGATGGGAATCGAGGCATCCTTGAGTTGCAGGTGACAAGGCTGGTCTTCTTCATGATTGGTGTTTGTCAGGTATACCGATGACAACTTGTCGAAACTGATAATCCCATCGGGTTTGGGATACTCGAGTTTTGTCGATTTTGAGGCAAGCTTCAAGGCAGCGTGATCGGCATGATTATCCGACAAGGTAAAAGGCAGGTGACCGCGAAAAATGTACTGGTCCATCCAGGTGAATGCGGAGCCGATCAGAAGCCCGAACTTGTGTAACCAGGGCGTGGTGTTGCGGGCAACATACAGTTCTTTATACAACCAGGAATTTCTGAATTTTTCCGGATAGGAATCGAGTTCCTCGCCGCCGCTGCCACCAGATGAAAGCGACTCGAATACGGACTCCGCCGCCATCATGCCCGACTTCATTCCTGTATGCGTACCTTTCTGCTTTAAGGTATTGAGAAAGCCGGCATTGTCACCAACCAGTAATCCACCGGGAACGGTTAATTTCGGCAGGGACTGGAGGCCCCCTTTGATAACGGCCCTGGCGCCATAGGCAACCCTTTTGCCACCTTCCAGAAATTGTTTAACGAACTGGTGGTGTTTAAAGCGCTGGAATTCATCAAACGGTGACAGGTGTGGATTCGAGTAACCCAGGTCGACAATAAGGCCTATGGCGACCTGGTTATTTTCCAAATGATAAATGAAAGAACCTCCCAGGGTCGCGCCTGGAAAGTGGCCGAGTGGCCAGCCCACCGTGTGTACCACCTTACCGGGCACATGCTTTTCCGGTGAAATATCCCAGATTTCCTTGAAGCCGATTCCGTAGTGCTGGACATCTGCCTCCCGGTTGAGATCGAATTTTGCCATCAGCTGTTTGCCCAGGTGGCCACGACAACCCTCGGCAAATACGGTGTATTTGGCGTGCAACTCGTAACCAGGCTGGAAGGTCGATTTTTGTTCGCCGGTTGCGCTGATGCCCATGTCGCCGGTGGCGACGCCTCGCACCGCGCCCTTGTCGTCGTACAGGATCTCCGATGCGGCAAATCCGGGAAACAACATTACTCCCATTTCTTCCGCTTGTTCACCGAGCCAGCGACACAGGTTGGCAAGGCTGGTTGCGTAATTGCCTTTGTTGTGTAGTGCCGGGGGGACCAGCCACCAGGGCAGTCTCATGCCCTGCTTTTCGTCTACCAGGTAATAGACGTCGTCTTCTGTGACCGGATTGGCAAGAGGCGCACCTTTCTCCTTCCAGTCGGGCAGGAGTTCATCCAGGGCAGTTGTTTCCACCACCGCGCCGGAGAGAATATGGGCGCCAATTTCAGAGCCTTTCTCTACCAGGCAGACCGAAGGTTCGGCACCTGCGTTGATCGCTAGTTGGGCATAACGAATCGCAGTCGCAAGGCCTGCTGGTCCACCTCCTACAACTACAAGGTCAAACTCCATCGATTCTCTTTCCACGATCTACTCCTCGGTCCCGGGTTTGATGTCACGGCTTCGGTGCTGCGCCTCTGCTGTAATTGTATGGAAAGTCCAGCTGCAAAGGAAATCACGGAAATCTATGATAACTAATAATCTAGACATCAATTATGTTTTTAAATTATGCACTTACGTGAGCCAGATCAATTACACTCTATTGACCGGTATAACATAAACCGGCAGAATACGCGCTCTTTTGGGGCTTCCCAAGATCTCTTTGAACGATAAGCAGAGGAATTTCATGAAAGTTCTCGTAACTGCCAAGCGGGTCGTGGATTACAACGTCAATGTGCGTGTTCTCAACGACAACAGTGGTGTCGATCTAAACAACGTCAAAATGTCGGTTAATCCATTCGATGAGATTGCGATTGAAGAGGCCGTCCGATTGAAGGAAGCCGGAACGGCGGAAGAGGTCATCGTCGTATCGATTGGACCCAAAGCGGCACAGGAGCAGATTCGCACGGCACTTGCGCTGGGTGCTGATCGCGGCATCCTGATCGAAACTGATATTGAGGCACAGCCGCTGGGTATTGCCAAATTATTGAAGGCAATTATTGACAAGGAGCAACCCCAACTAATCATCACTGGCAAGCAGGCCATTGATGGTGACAACAGCCAGACCGGGCAGATGGTTGCGGCCCTTGCTGGTTATGCCCAGGCAACCTTCGCCTCAAAACTTGAGTTGAGTGGTGACTCGGCAACGGTGACCAGAGAGATCGATGGTGGCCTTGAAGTGATCAAGGTCACGTTGCCCGCAGTCGTGACAACAGATCTGCGCCTAAACGAACCTCGTTATGCGTCCTTGCCGAATATCATGAAGGCGAAAAAGAAACCTGTCGATACTTATACTCCGGAAGACCTTGGTGTCGATATTACGCCACGAGTCAAGACGCTCAAAGTAAGCCCACCACCTGAACGAAAGGCTGGGATCATCGTCGAATCGGTGGAGCAACTGGTAGACAAATTGAAGAACGAAGCAAAGGTGATCTCATGAGCATTCTCGTCATTGCGGAACACGATAACAAATCGATTAAACCAGTCACGCTGGTGACGGTCGCGGCCGCCAAAGAGATTGGTGGTGATATTGAAGTGCTGGTTGCAGGTGCAGGATGTTCGGCTGCCGCTGATGCTGCTGCCAAAATTGAGGGAGTCAGCAAGGTTCTGTTGGCCGACAATGAGGTGTATGCGCATCACCTGGCCGAAAACATGGCTGAACTGGTTACCGAGATTGGCAAGGACTATAGCCATATCCTTTCGCCAACCACGACTTCCGGTAAGAACTTTATGCCCCGCGCAGCAGCACTGCTGGATGTGGCCCAGATCTCGGACATCAGTGGAGTCGTTAGTGAGGATACCTTTGAGCGTCCAATCTATGCTGGTAACGCCGTCGCTACCGTGCAGAGTTCAGACGCTATAAAAGTCATTACAGTTCGTGGAACCGCTTTTGATCCTGTACCCGCGGAAGGTGGCAGCGCATCTGTTGAAGCATTGGATATCGTAAAGGATGCCGGCCTTTCCACCTGGGTGAAAGAGGACATCGTTAAATTGGTGCGCCCGGAACTGACCGCGGCCCGCATTATTATATCCGGTGGTCGTGGCATGCAGAATGGTGAGAACTTCAGCCTGCTGGAATCGGTGGCTGACAAGCTCGGTGCGGCAATCGGAGCGTCCCGGGCAGCCGTTGATGCCGGGTTTGTGCCGAATGATATGCAGGTAGGACAGACAGGCAAGATTGTCGCGCCGGAGCTTTATATTGCGGTAGGCATCAGTGGTGCGATCCAACACCTTGCCGGCATGAAAGACAGCAAAGTGATCGTCGCGATCAATAAAGACGAGGATGCGCCTATTTTTCAAGTGGCGGATTATGGACTTGTGGCCGACTTGTTCAAGGCAGTCCCTGAACTCGATAGCATGCTGTAATTTCTCAGCGAGAATTCAAGATGGCGGTGGAGACATTGGAGTCGATAGGGATTCCAATGGAGCCACTCACAAACTCCGCTGTGTCGACCAGCTTTTCAAGATCGACACCTGTCTCGATTCCAAGACCATCGAGCATGTAGATCACGTCTTCTGTTGCGACGTTCCCTGTCGCTCCTTTTGCATAGGGGCAGCCACCGAGACCCGCAATCGATGAGTCGATCACCGCAACCCCGGACTCGAGAGCGGCATAAAGATTCGCTAGCGCTTGACCGTAGGTGTTGTGAAAGTGGGCGGCCAATTTCGTCACCGGTATTGATTTTCCAACGATATCGATCAGTCGCCGGGTTTTACCCGGGGTACCACGCCCAATGGTGTCACCCAGGCTGATTTCATAGCAGCCACTTTCCAACAGCCTGGCGGCAATCGTGGCTACTTTTTCCGGATCGACTTCATCGCCTTCATAGGGACAGCCAAGTACACAGGAAACGTAACCACGGACCCGGATACCTTCTTCATTGGCCATCGAAATGATCGGCATTGCCCGTTCGAAGGCTTCGGCGATACTACAATTGGTATTACGCTGCGAGAAAGACTCGGTTGCAGCCAGAAACACCGCGACCTCGTCGGCACCGGCATCGATCGCTGCTTCCATACCACGTACGTTGGGAGTCAAGGCTGAGTAGATGACACCGGGACGGCGTTTGAGGCCCTTGAACACTTCCATGGAGTCTGCCATGAGTGGTACCCATTTAGGGCTCACAAATGCACCGGCCTCAATGTGTCGAATGCCTGCATCACACAGACGTTCAATCAACTCGATCTTGAGGTGAGTCGGCACCGGATTGGGCTGGTTCTGCAAACCATCCCGTGCACCCACTTCAACAATTCTGACACGGCCGGGAATTGCCATCATCAGCCTATAGCGTATCCAGCCAGTCGTCGTCAGAGTCTTCGGTAATATTTTCAAATAGCGGTGTCGACAGGTATCGCTCGCCCGTATCGGGTAGCATGACCACGAAGGTACTGTTGTCCGCCGCATGCTGGGCCACATGCAGGGCGGCGTACATGGTTGCGCCACTGGAAATGCCACAGAAAATACCTTCCTCACGGGCCAGCCGCAGCGCTGTTTCGATGGCCTTGTCGTCCGGGATGGGAACGACCTCGTCCATGATGTCCGCCTCGAGTACGCCGGGGATAAAGTCAGGGGTCCAGCCCTGGATTTTGTGTGGATGCCATTCCTTACCCTGGGTTAACATCGCGCCTTCCGGTTCGGCCCCTATGATCCTGACTTCGGGCCTGGCCAGCTTGATCATCTGTCCGGCACCCGTGACGGTACCGCCAGTACCCCAGCCACTGACAAAGTAATCAAGGTCTCTGCCAGCAAAGTCGCGTAACACTTCGGGGCCCGTCGTATTCCGATGATAAGCCGGGTTGGCGGGATTCTGGAATTGATCGGCCTTGAACCAGCCGTATTTCCTTGCCAATTCCTCTGCCTTGCGCACCATGCCTGTGCCGCGCTCCGAGGCGGGTGTCAGGATCACTTTTGCGCCCATTGCCTTCATGATCTTGCGCCGCTCAATAGAAAACGATTCGGCCATGGTGGCAACGAACGGATAACCTTTGGCAGCGCACACCATGGCAAGGGCAATACCGGTATTACCGGAAGTGGCCTCAACCACGGTTTGGCCGGGCTTGAGTGCGCCGTGTTTCTCCGCATCCAGGATGATTGCAATGGCAAGGCGGTCCTTGACGGATGCGAGTGGATTGAATGCTTCACACTTGACGTAGATATTCTGGTTCTCGGGGGCCATACGATTCACACGGACGACCGGTGTGTTACCGATGGTTTCCAGGATGTTGTTGTAGATCATACTTGCCTCCTTATCGTGGGCGTCAGCTTATGTAAAATCACCGGGTGTGTCGAGCCGGTGAAAGGGCCGCGAGGTAGTCATTTAAAAACATGCCAGTGGGATCCAGGCCGTCTCGCACCTTCCACCAGTCCTGCCACCTGGGATAGGCCCGGGCGAGCGCATCGGCTCCCAGATAATTCACTTTACCCCAGTGGGGTCGTCCACCGTAATCGAGGAAGATCGACTCGCAGGCCCGATAGTATTCAGTCTCGTCCTGCTTCACGTCCTGGTGAACCGATATAGTGACGGTGGGGCGTTCGTAAGCCATGGACAACCAGACGTCGTCGGCTGCGACCGTTCGGTACTCCACGGGCCACATCACATCAGGGAACTGGTGGCGCAGCAGTCCCCTGATGGCTGCAAAACATTCGGGCCCATCTTCTGCCGGGATGCTGTATTCCATTTCAGTATGCAAATGCGGTCTGTGATTTGGCAATACTTCGTAGTTATAAGCCACACGCGCACCTTCGGCGGACAAAGGATAGGTGGGCGCATCCGTCGTCTCATTGATGACTTTGACAGTGGCTTCATCAGATTGCGGATACCAGAAAAATTCGAATCGTTCATTTTCGTCGGTAAGCTCACCGATGCGCTCACGGATGTCTGCGTAGGTTGCGTTAAACCCCAGCTCCTTTAATTTGTAACTCTCACGTAGTTGCAATTTCAGTCGAGTGATAAGGCCCAATGCACCCAGGCTCAACCGAGCGACCTCAAACGTATGCGGCTCTTTTTGCAGGTCGCAGTCTACGATCTCACCGGATGCCAATATAACGCGTGCACCTGTCACCTGCGCCGACAGGTTCTTGAGCCCCTGGCCGGTTCCATGAGTGCCGGTGGAACAGGCTCCACCAATCGCCTGCCGGTCGATGTCACCCTGGTTGGCCAGAGCAAGTCCTGCATCGTGCAATGGCCGTCCCAGCGCATAGATTTTAGTACCGGCCCAGACCCAGGCCGTCTTATCGCCTGTGTTGAGGTCAATTACGCCAGCCAAACCAGAGGTGTCCATGATGATGCCTTCATTGGCTACCAGTTCCGAGTGGCTGTGCCCGGCGCCAGCGATGCGTATCCTGGTATTATTGGCGCAAGCATTGCGTATCAGCGCCTGCGCATCCGCTTCACTCCTGACAAAGCACAGTTGGCCCGGTTTAATGCGTTGACGGCCAGACCAGTTACTCCAGTAAACCATGCAGGCTCCTTCGATCGGTTATTCGTAATCCAGCAACGCGGCAAGCAACGCATTCACGATGGCCGCACCATCACAGGCCACAGCGACCCGGGCATTGGCGGGCTTGCTGATCTCGATACCTTCGCCAGCGATCACACCACGTTGGTCACAGACTGTCATGCCACGGGTAAATTCACCCTTGCATTCGACAGCTACATGCATCGGCTGGTAGGTGATTAATCCGGGATGGGAATAGGGCATGACCGCGCATACATCGTGTATCGGCATAAAGTGGCGTTCGTAAATGGCCGATTGCCTCGAGAGGTTAAAAGCCAGTGCGCCGGCGATCTCGCGTGTCACGACTGCACTATGCTGCATGAGTTTCCGGACCTCGAGGGATGTCAGGCCAAAGCTGGTGGTGATGTTGAGGCCAGCCAGGGTGACAGGGATCCCGGACCCTAAAACAATGCTGGCTGCTTCCGGATCCGCCAGGATGTTGAATTCGGCAGCAGCAGTGGCATTGCCGTGTGTGGTGGAGCCACCCATAACAGAGATTTCCGTGATCCGGTCACGTAATTCAGGGTATTGGGTCAAGGCTTGTGCCACATTGGTTTGCGGCGCGACGGCAATGATGACCAGGTCATCGAATTGCATCGCCTGATCTTTGATAAATTCTGCCGCGGACTGCGTGATGGGCTGACGAGTCGAAGCCGGCAAGTTTGCGCCGTCCAGCCCGGACTTTCCGTGGATGGTTTCGCCTGAGTGAAGCTTGCCCGAAAGTGGTCCTTTCGCACCGCCAGCAACGGGGATATGACTCAATCCGGCAGCATCAAGGATCGAAATCGCATTACGAGTCGTATTAGCCACGCTCGAGTTACCAAAGACCGTGGTGACCCCAACGAGAGAAAGATGTCGCGCCGCGACCAAAAGTGCCAGTGCATCATCATGGCCCGGATCGCAGTCGAGGATATAATGAGTCACGGTTCACTCGTTGCTTGTATTGGTGCGGCAGTGTCGGCTTTAAAATCAAGGAGCTCACGGCCCTCGTCCACAAGATCACCGACGCCAAAGTGTACCTCTCCTACGATACCATCGACTGGTGCGTGTACCGTGTGTTCCATCTTCATGGCCTCGATGACCGCCAGGGGCGTCCCTTTTTCTACAGGCTCGCCCGAACTGACCAATATCGCAATGACCTTACCGGACATGGGCGCCTGGACATTACCAGCGGCTTCAGTGACCAAAGTTTCTTCGAAGGGAAGAGAGAACTCCAATACGCGATTACTGGAAATGAGCGTTACCCGGTGATGGTGGCGCGAGGCGGTAAAGCTGTGAAGAGTACCATCGCAGTCGAGGTCGAAATGGCCATCTTGTCTTAACAGCCGGCACAGACGTGTACGGCCCGCAATCATAATACGGCAGGTCCACTCTGGCTGTGAGGCCACTGGTTGAATATTGACATCATACGACCGACCGTCAAGGACCAACGTCAATGTGCTGGTATGCGGTGCATTCAACCTGAAATTGATGGCGGAGTGCCAGGGAGAATCCAAATGCTGTTGTGCCGGCATTGACAGGAAGAGGGCGGCACCACATAGAAACGCGCCTTCAACTTCGGCATCCGGCGGACCATAAACATCGTCAAGGTGATGGTCCAGGTAGTCCGTCCCAAGCGCACCCCTCCTGAAAGGAGGGTGATCCAGGATATGGCACAGGAAATCACGGTTTGTGCGGATCCCGGTCAGTTGAGTGGCGCCGAGAGCCGCACGTAATTTGGTCATACAAGCGTCTCGGTCCTCACCGCGCGCGATGATTTTCATCAACATGGGATCATAGTAAACGCTGGCGTAATCGCCAGCACGCACACCCGTGTCAATCCTGATATCCGGATCCAGCGGCAGGGAAAGAGATACAATCTTGCCGGCGACCGGAAGGAACTGATGCAGCGGATCCTCTGCATAGAGTCTCGCCTCCATCGCGTGACCGCGCAATGGCACTTCATGCTGGCTTGCCGGCAACGGTTCTCCGACAGCTACTTTGAGCTGCCATGCCACCAGGTCATAGCCGGTAACCAGTTCCGTTACCGGGTGTTCGACCTGCAAGCGTGTATTCATTTCCATAAAGTAAAACTGGCCATGTTCGCCCAACAAAAATTCCACGGTGCCGGCACCAACATAATCGATTGCGCGTGCGGCGGTGACTGCAGCGGCACCCATGGCTTCCCGTAACTGCTGCGAGAGTCCTGGGGCTGGTGACTCTTCCACGATTTTCTGGTGCCGGCGTTGTAACGAACAGTCGCGCTCGTTGATGTGAATGCAATTCCCGTGATGATCGGCAAACACCTGGATTTCGATGTGGCGTGGTCCTACCAGATATTTCTCGATAATCAATCGATCGGTTCCAAACGAAGAGGTCGCCTCGCGCCTGGCCGAATCTATGGCGGCGATCAAGTCTTTTGGCTCGCGCACGATTTTCATACCCTTGCCACCACCACCTGCTTCGGGTTTGACCAAAAGTGGATAGCCGATCTGTTCCGCCTGCGCAAGGATCTCATCAGGATCGTGGGAAACCTCATTGATCCCAGGTAAGACGGGAACCCCGGCTTCTTCCATACGCTGCCTGGCGACGCCCTTGTGTCCCATTTCATGGATCGCATCGGCTGACGGGCCAACAAAAATCAGGCCGTCACCAATGCACGCCCTGGCAAAGTCGGCGCTTTCCGCCAGGAATCCATAACCGGGGTGTATGGCATCGGCACTGGACACTTTTGCGGCGGCCAGAATGGTCCCGGTGTTGAGGTAACTATCGCCAGGAGGCGGATCGCCAATGCAAATTGATTCATCGGCGTAAGCGACATGCAATGCCGTCTTGTCAACGGTCGAATAAACCGCAATCGTGCTGATGCCAAGGCGCCTGGCAGAATCGATGATTCGGCAAGCTATTTCACCGCGATTGGCTATCAGTAATTTATTAATCCTGCTCATACGGTCAGGATTGCCAGTCCGGTTTGCGTTTCTCGAAAAATGCCGATAAACCTTCCTGGCCCTCGGCAGAGACACGGATGGCTGCAATCAATTCCTGGGTAAAACGTATCGTTTCATCATCGAGCGCATTCGGGCTCACGCGTTGGATCAATGCCTTGGTTTGCGCCAGGGCCCGGGGTCCCATCGCCAGCCAGTTGGATACGATGGCTTCTGCTCGCCTGGTCAATTCATCCTCCTTGACAACTTCTTGTACCAATCCGATCCGGGCCGCTTCATTGACGTCGAATACCTCCGCAGAAAGAAAGTATCGCCTGGCGGCACGTTGGCCTATCACGTTGATCACATAAGGACTGATGACGGCAGGCGCCAGGCCCAGCTTGACCTCACTGACGCAAAAAGTTGCCCGTTCGCTGGCGATAGTCATGTCGGAACAGCAGATGAGTCCCAATGCGCCTGCATAAGCCGCGCCCTGGACCAGGGTCAGTGTGGGTATCTTCATTGTGTTAAGGGTTGCCATCAAAGTCGCCAGGTGGCCAGCATCGGCGATGTTGTCCTCATAGTCGAGTGTAGCCATGCGCTTCATCCAGTTGAGGTCGGCACCGGCTGAGAAATGCTTGCCGTTAGATGAGAGGACCAGTGCGCGGGTTCCAGGATCATTCTGGACAATTTGAAGATGCGAAATCAGCACCCGGATCACTTCGTCGTCGAATGCATTATGCACTTCCGGTCGATTGAGTGTGACATAGGAAACGCCACGGTCATCGATGTTGAAGTTGACGGGGTCAGAAGACATCAGCTACCTCATTACATCCTGAACACGCCGAACGTGGTCGGTGGAATCGGTTTATTCAAGGCCGCCGACAGCCCAAGCGCCATGGCCATCCGTGTCTCTGCGGGATCAAGGATGCCATCATCCCAAAGTCGAGCACTTGCGTAGTACGGATGCCCCTGCTGTTCGTATTGAGAGATGACGGGCGCCCTGAATTGTTCTCGCTCATCGGCCGACCAGGGAGTACCGGCTGCGCTCAGGTTATCTTCACGTACCTGCGCCAGGACGTCAGCAGCCTGGGCACCACCCATTACCGAAACCCGGGCATTCGGCCACATCCAAAGAAAGTTGGGATCATAGGCGCGGCCACACATTCCATAGTTACCAGCACCGAAACTACCACCGATCATCAGGGAAAGTTTCGGGACCTGGGCGCAGGCAACGGCGTTGACCATCTTCGCCCCGTGTTTGGCGATACCTTCGGTTTCATATTTCTCACCCACCATGAATCCCATAATGTTCTGCAGGAATAGCAGCGGAATGTTGCGCTGGCAACACAATTCAATGAAGTGCGCGCCCTTCTGCGCAGATTCCGAGAACAGAATGCCGTTGTTGGCCAGGATACCGATCGGGATCCCGTGGAGGTGGGCAAACCCGCACACCAGGGTCGCACCGAAGTTTTGTTTGAACTCATCGAATTCCGAGGCATCAACCAGGCGTGCAATCACCTCACGCACTTCATAAGGCTTGCCTTGTTCGGTCGGCACTATGCCATATAACTCTTCGGGGTCATATTCAGGTAGTACCGGAGAAAGGAGCTGCAGCTGAGAGGGACGGGTTCGGTTCAGGTTCGCGACGATACGCCTTGCAATCTGCAGTGCATGGTCGTCGTTCTCGGCAAGATGATCGGCAACACCTGACACCCTGGTATGAATGTCTCCACCACCCAGGGCCTCGGCCGATACCACCTCACCGGTAGCAGCTTTAACAAGGGGCGGTCCGGCGAGAAAGATCGTGCCCTGATTGCGAACGATAATACTTTCATCCGCCATGGCTGGCACGTAGGCACCACCGGCAGTACAGGATCCCATGACGGCAGCAATCTGTGGAATGCCTTTGGCTGACATATTGGCCTGGTTAAAGAAGATGCGCCCAAAGTGAAACCGGTCAGCAAAAATTTCGTCCTGGTGGGGGAGGTTGGCGCCACCGGAATCAACGAGATAGATACAGGGCAGGTGGCACTGCTCCGCTATGGCCTGGGCGCGCAGGTGTTTTTTTACCGTGACCGGATAGTAGGTCCCGCCTTTGACCGTGGCATCGTTAGCGATGATCACGCATTCGGTGCCGGATACCCGGCCGATACCAGTAATGATACCGGCGCAGGGCGCTTCATCGTTGTACAGGTTAAACGCCGCAAACTGGGATAACTCAAGAAAGGGTGCACCCGGATCCAGCAGCTTATTGACTCGCTCGCGCGGTAACATTTTGCCGCGCTCTATATGACGGCGCCGTGAAGCCTCGTTACCCCCTTGTTCGATGGCGGAAAATTTTTCCCGCAAATCTGCGACCAACGCGCGCATCTTGGTGTCGTTGGATTTGAATTCATTACCGTGGATATTGATCTTGGACTGGATGACGGGCATAGGTCAGCTTCCTTCCTGGAATAGTTCACGCCCAATCAACATACGACGGATTTCTGATGTACCGGCACCGATTTCATAAAGCTTGGCATCCCTTAACAAACGGCCGGTTGGATAATCATTGATGTAGCCATTGCCTCCCAGCAACTGGATCGCATCCAGCGCTACCCGGGTCGCACTCTCGGAACAAAAAAGGATCACGGCAGCCGCATCTTTACGAGTCGTTTCTCCCCGGTCACAAGCGGAGGCGACAGCATAGAGATAGGACCGGCACGCATTCAGCCTTGCATACATGTCGGCTACCTTACCCTGGACCAACTGGAATTCACCGATGGCCTGGCCGAACTGCTTGCGCTCATGGATATAGGGTGTGACCACATCCATTGCGGCTTGCATGATACCTACAGGGCCCGCCGCAAGCACGACACGTTCAAAGTCGAGACCACTCATCAACACCTTAACGCCTTCACCGGGCCGTCCGAGCACATTGGTTCTGGGCACCCGGCAATTCTCAAAGACTAATTCGCAAGTATTGGAACCGCGCATACCCAATTTATCGAGTTTGGGTGAGCGACTAAAGCCAGGCAAGTCCCGCTCGACTATAAAGGCCGTGATACCCCGCGCGCCGGCATCCGGTTCAGTACGGGCATAGATGACATAGGTATTCGCGTCGGGGCCATTGGTAATCCACATTTTGGTACCACTCAATACATAGTCATCACCGTCCTCGGTCGCTTTGAGTGACAGGGAGACAACGTCCGAGCCGGCATTGTGTTCGCTCATGGCGAGCGCGCCGATATGTTCTCCAGAGATCAGTGCGGGCAGGTAGCGGCGTCTTTGTTCGTCTGTGCCGTTGCGGAATATCTGGTTCACACACAGATTGGAATGTGCCCCGTAGCTTAGCGCCACGGAAGCCGATGCACGGCTGATCTCTTCCATGGTAATTGCATGTGCAAGATAACCGAGGCCGGCGCCGCCAAACTCTTCTGATACGGTCACGCCGAGAATACCCAGAGCACCCATTTTCTGCCACAGGTCGGCTGGAAACTCGTTACTTGAATCGATTTCAGATGCCCTTGGCGAAATCTCAGCTGCTGCAAAGCGATTGACCTGCTCACGTAACAGATTGATGGTTTCGTCGTGGCCGAAGTCGAGGCTGCTATAGCTGGCTTGCATAGGATTGCCTTCTAGAAACGTTTGGCAGTATACCAGCTTACATCTTTGGCATATTGATCAACCAGCGGAACCACGTCCAGGATCATTGCAAACAGTGCCATACGGATCAGTACACCGTTATCGGTTTGGCGAAAGATCGCAAGATTGGGGTTTTCATTCAGGTCATTGTCCAGTTCATTGGCATTGCCCCTCGAATCCCTCGGCATGGGATGCATGATAACGGTGTTAGGCTCACAGAATTTGGTATAGATCGACTGATTCAGCCGAAACAGTCCTTTGTATCTATCTGCTTCTGCCGGACTCGGGAAGCGTTCCTCTTGCGTCCTTGTGACGTAAAGGATATCCGCCTTCGTGATACCCGATACGAGTTCACCTGACTCAATCACTTCATGACCAGCGGATCTCATCACCTCGATATATTGTTGTGGCAACCGTAACTCTGGCGGTGACACCAGGGTGAAGTGAACCTTGTCATAAAGACTCAAGAGTCGACACAGGGAATGCACGGCGCGACCATAGCGGAGGTCGCCGACCAGTGCGATACGCAACTTCTCCATATCCTTTCCCTGTCCCTCCATCTCTTTTTTGATGGTGTAAAGATCCAGCAGGGCCTGGCTCGGATGCTCGTTAGCGCCATCCCCGCCGTTGATGACCGGTACCCGGCTTGAATGAGAGAATTCTTCCACCGAGCCTTCTTTCTCGTGTCGCATCACGATGATGTCACTGTAACCTGACAGTACTCGCGCCGTATCATAGAAGGATTCGCCTTTCGCGAGCGCAGAGGTTTTAACTTCCGTTGTCTCCCTGACTTCACCGCCGAGCAGGTTGAACGCGCATCCGAAACTAACCCGTGTTCGTGTACTGGGCTCAAAAAACATATTGCCGAGGATTGCACCTTCCAGAACCCTGGTGGTTCGTTTTCGGTGGGCATAGGGTTCCATTTTGTCAGCAACCCGGAAAACGTCTTCGACTGCGCTTCGGTCGAACTGGGAGACTGACAGGATGTGACTGCCGACAAAGTTCATGCTTACCTCGTATTATTACTTTTGTTAACCGCTAGCGCCTGGGAATCCTGGCCGGTAACTCGAGGACCATCTCCCTGATCCAGCGATTAGCCTGGTCACGGTCCGTACTCTCGTGCCAATACAGATGCGTTTCCAGATTGGGGACACTGAATGGCAGCTCAAGGTACCGCACAGGATATTGTGATATCAGGAAGTCCGCAAAGATGCGTGGTATCGTCAACGCAAGTTCGGTGCGCGATACCAGTTCCGGTGTTGCCAGGTAGTGTTGGGTGCGAAGAGCTATACGCCTGCGTTTACCCATCTTGCCGAGCGCCAGGTCGACATGGCCAAGTCCACCACGGCGACTTGAAATGTG
Organism: Pseudomonadales bacterium; assembly: GCA_040880285.1. Lineage (GTDB taxonomy): Bacteria > Pseudomonadota > Gammaproteobacteria > Pseudomonadales > Azotimanducaceae > JANQJA01. The sequence continues at coordinate 117,052 of JBBDIT010000022.1, forward strand.
GATGTGACCCAGGTCCAGGTACTTTTCGGTGGTGAGCTTATCTTTTATTTTTGGATGGTCGTTCCGGACGACGCAGACATGCGGATGTGAAAAGAGTGGTGACTGGCGGATCTGTGGATCCGGCGTCAGCGGGATATCTACCGCCAGGTCCAGGTTGCCGGATGCGAGTTCTATATTGAGATCCCGGCGCCTGACGTGATAACAATCGATGGAGATGTTGGGTGCCTCACGTTTGATACGACCGAACAGGTAGGGCAGTACGATGGATTGCGAAAGATCAGTCATGCTGATCCGAAATCGTTTGTCAGACGCGATCGGATTGAATGTTTCACTTTCCTGCACGCTGGATCGAATCAGTCCCAGTGCCTGGCGCACGGATCCGACAATATTCTGGGCGACCGGAGTCGGCACCATCCCCTCGGCGGTACGCACGAACAGTGGGTCATCGAATAAATTACGCAGGCGTGACAGGGAGTTTGAGACAGCCGGCTGGGTGATGCCGATAATCTCGCCTGCCCGGGTGAGATTACCTTCGGTATAGATGGCGTCGAACACCACAAAGAGATTGAGGTCAATATCGCTAAGCTTCATACATCAATATCTTGGCCGGTTGAGCTATCATCTCGCTGAATTGATAATCTCGAATGTGATAAGTGCCGCTTATAGTAAGACGAAGGGACGGCTTTGAGAAGATCATTGGTGACCAGAAACTGCAATTCAGTTGGCCGGATGACCGTGTAGAATGAACCCTGACCGGTCTTCTGATTGGCTTCGGCCAGATAGAAATATAAATAAAACAAAAGATTAGAGCATTAAGTTAATGAGTATTATCACAAGCGATCGATTACCATTCAGCTTTGCCAAGCGCCATGGCGTCCTGCTGGCTGGCGCAGATGAACGCGGTACCCGCCGGGCATTTCACAAACCGGGACTCGACCTTGGCGCCCTGGCCGAGGTGAGGCGGGTAGCTGGCGGGCCGATTGAATTTGTTGAAGTGGATACACCGACCTTTGACCAGCATTTGTCAACCGCGTACCAGACTGATTCAGGGGACGCCATGCAGATGATTGAAGGTTTGGGTGATGACATGGACTTGAGTAGTCTGGCTGAAATGATCCCGGAGACTGGAGACCTGCTGGACCAGGATGATGATGCACCCATTATCCGGTTGATTAATAGTTTGCTTACCGAGGCGATCAAGGTTGGCGCATCGGATATCCATATAGAAACCTATGAGACTCGACTATTGGTCAGGTTCCGTGTCGACGGAGTCTTGCGTGAAATCGTCAGTCCACGACGCGCACTTGCGCCGCTTCTGGTATCGCGCATCAAGGTGATGGCGCGTCTGGATATCGCCGAGAAACGCCTGCCACAAGACGGTCGGATCTCCGTTCGGGTCGCAGGAAAGGAGGTGGATGTCAGGGTCTCGACGATTCCGGCCAGTAACGGTGAGCGGGTCGTGATGCGACTGCTGGACAAACAAGAGGGCCGGAGGGACCTGGCGCAATTGGGAATGAGCCACGGCGACCTCATGTCCATGCAGGCAATCCTGAAAAAGCCCCATGGCATCATTCTGGTCACCGGGCCAACCGGCTCAGGAAAATCTACCACCCTGTACGCTTGCCTCGGCCGATTAAATGATAAATCGCGGAATATACTGACGGTGGAGGATCCCATCGAGTATGACGTCGAAGGGGTGGGCCAGACCCAGGTCAATATCAAGGCGGAGATGACCTTTGCCAAGGGCCTGCGCGCAATTTTGCGCCAGGATCCTGATGTGGTGATGGTGGGCGAGATCCGTGACTATGAAACCGCAGATATTTCAGTACAGGCCAGCCTGACGGGACACCTGGTGCTGTCCACCATTCATACCAATACGGCGATCGGCGCACTGACCCGGCTTTCGAACATGGGGGTCCAGCCATACCTCTTGAGTAACAGTATCGTGGGTCTCGTGGCCCAGCGGTTGGTGCGACTGCTGTGCACTGATTGCCGCGAAGAACATGTGGCTGATGAGTACGAGTGCCAATTCCTGCGTGCTGATCTGGCCGCCGCGCCGGTCATCTATCGCGCCACCGGTTGTGACAGTTGCGCGGGCGAGGGTTACCGGGGTCGCCTTGGTATCTATGAGGTCATTACGGTTGACGATGAGTTGCGCCGGCTGATTCATAGCGGCGCATCGGACCTTGACATGGAGCAACATGCGCGCAAGTGTGGCCCCGGGATTCGCGAGGATGGTCGAGCCAAGGTGCTTGCCGGGCTCACGACCATCGATGAAGTCCTTCGTGTCACTATGGACGACTGAATTGGCGGCATTCGAATATATCGCGCTCAATAAAAGGGGCCGGGAAGAAAAGGGCGTACTGGAAGCCGATTCATCCCGTCAGGTCCGGCAGATCCTGCGTGATCGGGGTATGGCTCCTCTTTCAGTAAGCGCGACCCGGCGGGAAAAGGCTGCAAGCGACAGTTGGCGCAACATTTTCAAGCCGTCCCTGTCAGTACGTGAATTGTCCCTTGTGACCCGTCAACTCGCCACGTTAATTGCAGCCGGGTTGCCGGTTGAAGAATCTGTGCTGGCGGTGTCGAGGCAAACCGAAAATGCGCGCACCCAGGCAATGTTGTTAGCGGTGCGTTCCAAAGTCATGGAAGGTTACTCGCTGGCCAATAGTCTGGCTGAGTATCCAGCGGCCTTCCCGGATCTGTATCGTGCCACGGTAGCTGCAGGTGAGTCTGCGGGGCATCTGGACCTGGTTTTGAATCGCCTCGCCGACTACACAGAATCACGGCATGACTCACGCCAGCGGATCAGCCAGGCACTTGTGTATCCGGTGATCCTGTTTGTGCTAACCATCTTGATCCTGGCGGGCCTTCTCGGTTATGTCGTGCCCGACATCGTCAAGGTGTTCAGTGATACAGGCCAAGAATTGCCAGCGCTGACCAAATTCATTATTGGTGCCAGTGAACTTGTCAAAGACTATGGGCTATTGAGTCTGATTGCTATTGTATTCATCGGGATCGCGATACGACGGGCACTCAGGGTAACGTCGATTCGTCTCAACTTTGATCGCCGGTTGCTGCATATTCCGATTGTTTCAAAGCTGAGTCGTGGTGTGAATACTTCCCAGTTCGCCAGTACACTAAGTATCCTGTCAACGAGTGGCGTCCCACTGGTTGACGCAATGCACATCGCAGGTCAAGTCCTGACCAATAGTTGGCTTAAAGCCAAGGTTGCTGAAGCGACGACCCGGGTCAGTGAGGGTACCAGCTTGAGCGTTGCACTGGATGAGAGTGGTTACTTTCCACCCATTATGCTGCACATGATTGCCAGCGGTGAAAGCAGCGGTGAATTGGATAATATGCTTTCACGAGTAGCCACTTATATGCAACAAGATGTTGAAACCTTGCTTTCTATCCTGCTGAGCCTGTTTGGCCCAATGATGCTGTTGATGATGGGTGGGGCGGTCTTCACAATTGTTATGGCAATCCTGCTGCCAATTATTAACTTAAACCAACTGGTGTTGTGAGCTGTGTCTTGCTGATCGTGTAGAATAAACTTATAGGAATCATGTCCGTTGAATTTTCCAGAAGTGACCAGTTTATGAATAATATCAGCAAGCAACAGTCGGGATTCACACTCATTGAGATCATGGTTGTGGTTGTCATCCTCGGTATCCTCGGCGCACTCATCGTGCCCAACATCATTTCAAAGCCTGATGAAGCGCGAGTTGCAACAGCGCGTGGTGACATTCGAGCGGTCGGCTCGGCACTGGACTTTTATCTATTCGACAACAGTAATTATCCGAGTACCGAGCAGGGACTTGAAGCGCTGGTTTCCAGACCCTCGGGTTATCCTGAACCGCGTAATTGGAACCCGGATGGATACCTGAAAAAAATTCCGGTCGATCCCTGGGGCGAACCCTATTTGTATTTCAGTGAAGGGCCGCGTCACTTTGAGGTTTACTCCTTCGGTTCGGACCGGAAGGAAGGTGGTGAAGGCGTCGAAGCTGATATTTATTACTCTGAACTTTGACTGCAGCATCGATCGATACCAAAGGAGTGCCGAACCGGATTGGGGGGCACATGATTAGACGCGCTCAAGGATTTACACTGATCGAAATCCTTGTGGTGGTTTTTATTGTAACCATCCTGGCGGGCGTAACGGTTATGAACCTGCCCCAGTTCGCCCGCACCGGGAATCTTGATACAGAGGCCAGGCGAATTAAAGTCCTGCTTGAAATGGCGAGGGAAGAAGCCTTGTTGCAGGCCACCGAGCTTGGGTTCAAGCCGGACAAGGACGGGTACCTGTTCTTCGTGTATGACGAGGCTGCCGGGCGATGGTCCGGTATGACCGAAAGACCATTCCAGCCGAGACAACTCGATGAGGCGGTAACCCTTGCGTTACGGGTTGAGGACAACGAATTTGTCCTGGGCGACGAAGGACGGGACATGCCGCCTATCCTGTTGCTTTCCAGTGGTGAGACGACCCCATTTGAGCTGACTATCGGTATGCGCTCTGGAGAATCGTCAAAGACGCTGGTTTCGGATGGAATTGGCGAACTGGTGTGGAAGGCAGATGTCGAGAAATAGGACGCGAGGCTTTACGTTGCTCGAAATAATGGTTGCCGTTGCCGTGTTCGCAGTCGCAGGAGCGGCGCTTATCAAGAACGCGTCCCTTGCGGTAAACCAGACTATAAGTATCAGAGACAAGACGCTGGCATACTGGATTGCAAAAAATGAAATAAGCCAGCTACGCAGTGTGCCCAGGGACCCTCAAAATTTTATCAACACAGGCACAGATCGTCATAATGTGGCAATGGCAGATCGTCAGTGGCAAGTGGTTATCAATGTTAAGGCCACCGACAATGACGCCATGAGACGGATCGACATCAGCGTGTACCGGGATGAGGATCTGGACAATGCGGTTGCAATGTTAACCTCTTTTCTGGGCAGGCATTGATGATGGCCACTATAGCGAAATCACGTGGCTTCACCTTACTGGAAGTGTTGGTGGCAATGGCAATCTTTGGCATCGTCGGGCTGGGTGCTAATCAGATGCTGCGCACGGTAATGGACACTCATGATCGTACCCGTGAGATCACTGAGACAATTGCCGACTACACGCGTGCGTTTATGCTGATGGAACGTGATATCACCCAGCTGGTGCCGCGCGGTGTCAGGGATGAATATGGGGAACCCTTACCAGCGCTGACAGTCGCGACCGGCGCTTATCCGTTGGAATTTACCCGGACTGGATGGAATAACCCGCTACAACTGCCGCGAAGCAATCTTCAGCGCGTGGCCTACTCACTGGACACTGATGGCCGACTGCTTCGCCATACCTGGCTCGTGCTCGACCGGGCAGAAGATACAGTCCCGGTCACCCAGGTACTGTTAGCGGATGTGGCGGACTTTCGCATCAACCTCCTGACCAGTGACGGCCAAACAACCAGTAGCTGGCCCGATTTCAGTCAGTTCGGCGACCCGGCTGATCGTTTGCCTTTATCGGTAGAAGTGATCGTGGAAACTCGTCAGATGGGTGAGTTGCGTCGGGTAATACCGCTGGTATCGGATGTCCGGTATGCCTTGCGAGACCAGGAAAGTGAACAGGGTATCGACAGTGAAGGCGACGGTATTAGTGAAAATGGTGGAACGACGCCATGACTTCGTCCCCGAAGGATCGGCAAGGCGGCGTGGCGTTGGTCACGGTAATGATCGTGGTTGCCGCCGCGGTTGTGCTGGGCGTACAGATGACCACAGAACAAACCCTGGCCGTCAGCCGCGCCGGCAACTTTATTCGTTCCCAGCAGGCGATGGAATATGCGATCGGAGGGGAGGAACTGGCGCGGCAGATCCTTGCCGAGGACCAACGGATTTCACCTGGAAAGGATCACCTGGCAGAGGTTTGGGCAAGTCCTGACCTGCAATATGAGTTTGAAGAAGGCACTATCAGACTGCAGATCACCGATCTTTCAGGAAGACTTAACATTAACAGTTTGCGCGCCGGTGATGGCCTGGCAAGAACCCGGTTTGAAAATCTTGCGCGTGAGCTGGGGGTTGATCCGGTGTTCGTGCATCGCCTTGCAGACTGGGTGGATGAGGATGATGCCAAGAGCAATCTGGGGGCAGAAGACTTTGACTATCTTGGGCTCGAACGTCCTTATCGCACAGCGGGGCGCCCGATACCGGATGTCAGTGAGCTGCGCTTGTTGCTGGAGATGGATAACGCAACTTTCGAGGCAATCGAACCATACATTACTGCAATTCCGGATCCGGATACCATTATAAATGTGAACACCGCACCTGCGCGGGTGATTAAGGCGATCGCACCTGAACTGTCCCTGGAGATGGCCGAGGGATTGGCGGCCCAGCGTGATCAACAGGAAGGATACAATGATATTGAGAGCTTCATCGAAGATCCGGTTTTGGCGAACGCCGGCATCAGTGAAGCCGGGCTTGGTGTACAATCGGGGTTCTTCGAAGTGAATGTTGTGGCCAGCTACGAGGACAGGTTTGCTTACCTCACCAGCATTATCCAGAGAGATCAGGATGGTGGCATGCGAGTAATTTATCGGGATATAAGCAAAAAGATCTCACCGGCCATCGACGATACACGGGAATATGATGACTGAAACCCTGTATGTAAGATCCAAAGGTGAGCATCTGGAGTGGCTGATCCTGAACCAGATCACGGGTATTGTGCGCGTGCGGGGCGACGGTGAGTCGCGTGAATTCGAAGACATGATTACCAGCCTGCATTGGTCAGGACCGACACATCTGCTTATGGGCGGCGAGAACGTGCTGCTCACGGACGCCGATATTCCCAGCAAGCAAAGGCGGCAGGTATTGCAAGCCGTACCTTATATGGTGGAAGAGCATCTCGCGCAAGATGTCGAAGAGTGCCATTTTGCCCTGGGGCCCAGACGGTTTGACGGTCATACCAGTGTTGCGGTAATTGATCGCACGCGACTCTCTTCTATTGTGGAACAGCTCACGAGTTACGGCATAACACTCTCGTCAGTGACTCCGGATGTACTTCATGTCCCTTATGATGCCGGTGTGCATGTGCTGATTGATAATGGCAGGGCGCTTCTCCGGACAGGACCGGCGACGGGAGTCAGCATCGAAGCAGAATTATTGCCGATGGCGCTTTCTATGTGCGCTGATGTCAACCGGATTACAGTCCATCTTCATCCGGCGGTCCGGTCGAGATTCGATCTGCTCAGAGCCCAGATTGAAACAGGATTTACTGGCGAACTGACCATAGATGAGATTGAGGTTTCGCCTTTTGAATATCTCTGCAGGTCGCCGGCTACCGACAGCATTGATCTCCTGCAGGGTGAGTTTGCAGCTGTCGAGGACAAGGCGGGTCGTGGTAGTGCTTGGCGTCCGGCTGCAATCCTTGCTGGCTGCGCGCTGGGATTGCATATCATGCTGCTTATTGGCCAGGGTATCTTTATGGATATCAAGGCAACCCGATATGAGCATGAGATACGCGCATTGTATGCCGATGTGTTCCCCAATGACCAGAATGTTCGTGATATCAGGCGGCGTTGGGAGGCGCACCTTGGCAACGATACAGGGTCCGGTAGTGGTGAGTTTTTCGAATTATTTGCTGAAACTGCAAGACATCTTCCAGAGACCGATCTTGAGCTCCAGAATGTGAACTTCAATGAGAATCGTGGTGACCTGATTTTGCAATTGATTGCTCCCAGGTCTGAGTCCTTCGTGGCATTTGCCATGGCGCTTGTGGATGCCGGGCTCGTCGCGGAAGTCGGTACTATTAACCAGGATGCCCAGGTGGCGAGAGGGAGTATCAAGGTGAGGATATCCGGAGACTCATAATGGCAAACCAGTTTCGTGTGGTAGTTGGCCAATTGCGTCGTCAATTTCGACAGGCACGTCATCGCTACGACGGTCTGGAACGTCGTGAGCGTGTGACTTTAAATCTTCTGGCCTGCTTCATCGGAATACTGTTGCTCTATTATGGCGCGTGGGTGCCATCCAATGCATTTCTTGAATCCAGGATTGCCGATCGGGATCGTCAATTGAGTGTGCTGAGGTATATGCGCGCTACCGAAGCGAAAGCGCGAGCGGCAGGTAGCACGAGTGTTCCTGCGCCTTTCGGACAATCACTACTGTCTGAAGTTTCACGCTCGGCACTGGAATTCAATATCAACCCCAATCGCTTACAACCGGAGGGCACGGGAGGGGTCAGTGTCTGGTTTGATGGAGTGGTGTTTGATGACCTCATGCTGTGGCTGCAGGAACAGTCCGCGCAAGGGATCTATGTACAGCAGGTTTCGATCGACCGTCAGGCTGCAGCTGGTAAAGTCAACGCACGGATCGTCCTGCGCAACTAGATTAATCCCGGCTCCGGTTTTAGTGGGTTTAACGAATGGGTTCAATTAAGCCTTTTATTTTTAGCAGTCTCCCCTGAATGATGGCGCGTCAGTATCGCTCAAGTATACGAGTCCAGTTCACCACATTAATATTTTCATATTCATCCTCAAGGGTCAGGAACAGGGGTGTTTTGCCTTACGTCGCTCTCAAAGCTGATTCCAGATTTCTTTAAACTCAGGCTGCCTTCTGTCTCGCCTTCCAGAGATCATATTCCGCTTGCATCCTCACCCACATTTCTGCGGATGTTCTGAGTACTGACTCCAATACGATCGCAAATGAAGGCGAAATGCCGCGTTTGCCATTCACAATCTCATTAATTTTTCTTGGAGAGCAGCCACATGCATTCGCAAGAGTTGTCTGGTTCAGATCGAGTTGCGACATATAGACCTCTGCAAGAACTTGGCCGGGGTGCATAGGCAATGGGTTTTTAATCATCGGGCCCACCTCAATGGTAGTTTTCAATTCGAACTTCAGAGAATTCACCGTCTTTGAACTTGAATGTGATACACCAGGGTAGCTTAATCGTCACGCTCCAATACTCTTTTCGGTCACTCTTTAACTTATGCAGCCTGATATCCGGCGGTTGGCCTTTGATCTTGAGATCATCGAGAGAACTGGTTGAATGCATAATCGTAAGCAAAGCCTTAGATCGCAGCCAAAGATCTCTCGGTAGAGACTTTGATTGGTTGCGTTCCCAGACATCCTTAACGATCTTTCCGCTGAAGCTGGTGATCATCGGGCATAAATATTACACTAGGTGTAATAATGTAATACTTTTGCATCTGAAGGTCAAGCGTGGATGCATCAACATTCAAACTTGAAGCCAGGAACGGGTTCAACGGAAGTCACGGGACTTGAGCGATAATTGTTCGAGATAAGATGTCAGATCCTCGACATGCCCGGCGACCACATGGATAACCGCTTGCTCACGTTCAATTACGCCTTTTATTTTTAGCAGTCTCCCCTGAATGATGGCGCGTCGGTATCGCTCAAGTATACGAGTCCATATCACCACATTAATATTTTCATATTCATCCTCAAGGGTCAGGAACAGGACCCCGGATGCTGACGATGGCCGCTGGCGACCTGTCACGATACCGGCTATCTGGACAAATCTGCCGTGATTGAAGAGGGAAAGGTCTCGTGCTGTTTTCAATCGATCAAACGGCGCGTTTTCGCGTAGCATCGCCATCGGATGCCGCCCGAGTGTCAAGCCAAGGCTGGTATAGTCTGCGCGCAAATCATCGGCTTCTGTAGGTGGGGGCAAATAAACCTGTCTTTGCCCGGCACATTTTTCTTCCGGTTGGTCCAGCCCCGGCAGAGGCGTCGCCGGCAAGATGCCAAGTGCATCCCAATGGGTCTGGTACCTGTGTCCTGACATGAGTTTAAAGGCGCCAGCCTCAGTTAGGCGGGTAAGGTCATAGCGGTCAATTCGAGCTGTTCTTGCCAGGTCGTGGATGCTTTGTGGCGGACTGTCATTACGTGCGTGAATAATACGCAGGGCTGTATCGAATTTCAGTCCCTTGATGCGGTTAAAGCCCAACCTGATTGAAGGCTGGCTGGCACCAGCATCTCTTGCAACTTCAAGTGTTGACTCCCATTCGCTTTGGAATACATCAACTGGCCTGACTTCAATCCGATGGCGCCTGGCATCCTGCACCAGTTGCGAGGGGGAATAAAAACCCATCGGTTGGCTATTCAGCAACCCGCAATAAAATGCTGCCGGTTCATGTCGTTTGAGCCAGGCAGAAAAATAAACCAGGAGAGCGAAACTGGCTGAATGTGATTCAGGAAATCCATAATCACCGAAGCCCTTGATCTGTTCAAATATGCGCTCGGCAAATTCACGTTCATGACCGCGTACCAGCATGCCGTCGATAAGCTTTTGCTGGAATCCTTCAAGGCCGCCCCGGCGTTTCCATGCGGCCATGGCTCTTCGTAGCTGGTCGGCCTCGCCGGGGGTAAATCCTGCAGCTACCACGGCGAGTTTGATGACCTGTTCCTGGAATATGGGAACACCCAGAGTCCGTTCCAGTACGGACCTGACCGCATCATTGGCATAAGTCACAGTCTCTTCGCCGTTCCTGCGTTTCAGGTAAGGGTGGACCATATTCCCCTGGATTGGACCTGGACGCACAATTGCCACTTCAATGACCAGATCGTAAAAATTTTTCGGCTTAAGCCTCGGTAGCATGGAAATCTGCGCCCGCGACTCCACCTGGAAGACCCCGATACTGTCACCTTTTTGCAGCATCTGGTATGTCTCTGCATCCTCTGGCGGAATGCTGGAAAGTGACAGGTCCGTATTGCGGTACGCGTTAACCAGTGCCAGGCTTTTCCGGATAGCCGTTAACATACCCAATGCCAGGACATCCACTTTCAGTAGCCCCAAAGACTCAAGATCATCCTTGTCCCACTGGATAATAGTCCTGTCCTTCATGGCTGCATTTTCCAGGGGTACCAGATAGGAGAGGGGACCACTTGAGATCACAAAGCCACCGACATGCTGTGACAAATGCCGGGGAAATCCGAGGATCTGCTGTACCAGGGTGATAAACCGGGCAATGACCGGGTTGCGGGGATTGATGCCTGCTTCTTCAAACCGGGCCAACAACTCTTCTCGTTTATCCCACCAGGACAGGGACCTGGCGAGATGATCAATTAATTGTGAATCCATGCCGAGGGCCTTGCCGACATCACGGACAGCACTTTTCGGTCGATAAGTGATAACCGTTGCGGCGATAGCCGCTCGATGGCGACCGTATTTCTTGTAGATGTACTGGATGACTTCTTCTCGACGTTCATGCTCGAAGTCGACGTCGATATCAGGTGGTTCGTTACGTTCTTTGGAAATGAATCGCTCAAACAAAAGACTGATTTTGACAGGATCAACTTCAGTAATTTCAAGGCAGAAACAAACTGCACTGTTTGCAGCAGACCCACGTCCCTGGCAAAGAATGCCCTCGCTCTTTGCAAACTGCACGATATCGAATACGGTCAGGAAGTAGAATTCATAGCCAAGCCCGGCAATCAGCCCAAGTTCTTTTTCAATCAGGGCCCTGGTTTCACAGGATTCACCTTCCGGCCAGCGCTTTTTTACGCCCGCCTCAACCAGCTGGCGCAGGTACTGTGATGGCGACAGGTGCGGGGGGACAAGTTCTTGTGGATATTCATAGCGCAACTCGGAAAGGGAAAACCGGCACAGGTCGGCAATCCGTGCTGATTCTTCCAACAGGGCAGGCGGGTATAGCCTTGCGAGCACAGACAGGGGACGCAGGTATTTTTCCCGATTGGCATACAGCAATTTGCCGGCAAGGCGAACGGACTGGCCCATGCGGACTGCCGAGACGACATCCTGGAGCGGTTTCCTGTCGGGATGGTGCATATGGACATCACCGGTCGCGGTCATGGGGATACCCAGTTGTTTTGAAAGTTCAAATGCTTGTTCGTAGCAAGCGATATCATGACCGTCGGGAAATATTTCGACACCCAGCCAAAGCCGTTCACGAAACCATTGTTTTAATTTGCACCCGATAGCCGACGTATCCCTGACTGTTGCATTGGCGACTTTGGGAAGCCAGATGGCAAGACATTGATCGAATCCATATGTGAGGTCTTGCATGGAAAGCCGGTATTCACCTTTCTCCGTGCGGCGTCGACCAACGGTGATGAGGTTGCAGATCTGTCCATAACTCACCCGGTTGGTTGCGAGCAACACCAGATGTACACCGTCATCCAACTGAAATTCGCTACCGATTATCAGTTTGATTCCGCAGTCTCCTGCGGCCATATAGGCTTTGACCACACCGGCCATGGAACACTCGTCAGTGATGGCGATGGCGGAGTAACCAAGCACAGCGGCCTGGGATACCAGCTCATGCGGATGGGAAGCCCCCCTCAAGAACGAGTAGTTGGTAATGCAATGAAGTTCTGCATAACGTGGTGAGAGTGACATTGTGCCATAATACTGTGTATACATACAGGCCTATGAATATATACAGTATTATAGAGGCTGGCAACAATCACAGTCTGGGGCCGCTCAGACCCGCTGAAGGGCGCCTGCCTACAGGAAGCGGGGCATCTGCTCTGGAGGGGCCGCCAGTACACCTTCTTCAACCAACCGCTGCGCCAGCACTTCGATATTTTCATCCAGATACTGCAGCACTGCCCGGTCATCGTCAGGATCCCAGTCATAGCGCGCCATCTCCTCGGTCACGAAATCGACCGATTTGCCCTGCAGCAGGGTACGGTACGCCGCCAACACACCTCCTGTGCGCTGGGCACCGGCAGAACAATGCACCAACACCGGTTCACCCCTGCCTACAGACTCGTGAATCTGGCGAATGGCTGAGACATAACTCTCAATATCACCGGTCCCATTACCATTCAAAGGAAAACGATACTGGGTGATTCCCAGCTGCTCGATGGCTGACATTTCGGCGAGGATATTCGGCTTGTCTTCGAAGTACTGCAGGTCGATAACGACCTTGATCTTGTTTTCCTCAAGCACGCGTGACACCAGTGTGCCATGCAGCTGGCCGCTTCGATATATTTCACCTTGCTCCACCACGCCGAATCGTTTTGGAAATACCTGGTAGTGGAAAAATTCCTTCCACACGGCCCCGACCGAGATGACCGCGATCAATGTCACGGCAGCTACCAGCGCCAGCTTTTTAAAATGGGCCATCCGACTCATCCATAACCGTTTTATCCTGGCCAAGTTTATCAGGATCATATCCGCGAGTAACCTTGCGACAGTCGCCTGGGCCACGCTTTACAAAATAACCAACCAACATTTATGCATTCTTAATACTTGTTTATTTTGCCTTAATCCACCGAACCTAAACTCCTGCCCGTTGGTGTTGGTACGACCGACATGATATCCAAATCTAACAGGAGTGATTATGAACCAGATGGGCAAAAAAGTGCTGATGGCCCTTGTAGTGGCCGGTTTCATTGCGGGTTGTGATAGCGGGGACATTAATATTGAGCCCACCACCATTGATAACTCGGTGGACAATTCAACCTCAGGCAGTGGCGCCGGTACGACTAATCCGTGTGCGGCTTATTCCAACAGCGGGGGGCAGACGATCCAGGGTTCTTATGATGGACTCGATTGTACTTATGCGCCGTCATTTGTCGATGTCGGCAACAACCTGTCGACTGACCTGACTTTGCCGCGGCTGCCCGATGGCGGCGTGCACCTCTTTCAGGGGAGCCTGTTTGTAGGCGAAAGTTTTGACTCCGATGCGGAGCTCACGGCGGCCGGCATCGCCGAGGGTGGAGACGGGCCTGTTTTGACTGTCGAAGCGGGTGTCACGGTCGCCTTTGCGGGTGAGACCAACTTCATACAGATTAACCGCGGTTCGCAGGTTTTTGCTGTTGGTACGCTCACTTCACCGATCACATTTACCTCGCAGTCTGATGTTGAAAGCAGGCGCACGGTTGCAAGCGGCGGTGCGCCCACGCTTGCCTATAACGCGATTACCGAATGGGGCGGCATGGTGATTAACGGTTTTGGCATTACCAATGCCTGCTCCTACACGGGTACGCGGACGTTTGATGCAGATGGCGTACCTGACGATAGTGGTATCGAGTTGGCCGCGCCATGCCACGTCGAAGCAGAAGGAAGTGAGGGCGCAACCGAGTCCCACTACGGTGGCGACAATAACGCGGACAACTCCGGGCGACTTGAATATGTGCGTGTCAAGCATACCGGCGGTCAAGTCGTTGAAGGTGATGACCTGAACGGAATCGCGTTTGATGCGGTCGGTCGGACCACGATTGTTCGAAATCTAGAGATTTACTCCACGTTCGACGATGGCATCGAGATCTTCGGTGGTGAGGTGAGCATTGAGAACTTTGTCGCGCTTTATGTACGGGATGACTCGATTGATCTTGATAACGGCTGGGCCGGTTCCATCACGAATGCCCTTGTCATTCAGGATGCAACCACCGGGGCACACTGTATCGAGTCGGATGGTATTGGCAGTTACAGCAGCCTTGATCAGGCCACCCGGGATGATTTCATCGCCCGGGGCCTCAATACCCGTGCCAGGATTTCTAACCTGACCTGTCTCATTTCGGCTGAAGATGCCGCCTCAAATACGCCTCACGATCGGGGTACCGGGTGGCGAATTCGTGAGGCACATTTCCCGAGAATATCGGACACCATGGTTGTACCCGTAGGACCAGATTCTGCAGAGAACAACTATTGCCTGCGAATCGATAACACTGAAACCCTGCAAGCAGCGCAGGACGGCGACATCATGTTCTCCAGCGTGTTGTTCGCGCCGTGTCCCGATCGTACCAATGGTGGTGTCCTGCCTAACGGTATGACTGTCGAAGCCTGGGCCGCAGCCAACGGCGCCCAGTTTGCCACCGCAGCGTCAAATCTCGATCCCACTGCCACTGCCGATACCGGGCTCGTCTTGCTGGAAGGGTCTCCTGCAATCTACAGCGTTCCTTTTGCGACGATGGTGGTTGACTCAGCGGCACCAACCATCGCTGCACCAGCGAGCCACATCGGCGCAGTGTTAATGTCCGATGACTGGACAACTAACTGGACCTACGGGATCCATCCCGGATTGCGTGCGCCAGACTCTGAAACCGATGGTCTTCTCTGGTTCGAATAATTCGTGGCATTTACTTACAGCATTGCGAGGGGACAGTATGAAACGAGTTAGTGAGTTGAGCGCTGCGTCAGCACTGGTTATTTGGATTGGCGCGGTTTTAGGTTCAGGAGCAATCAGTTCAGGAACTCTCGCGGCGGAAATGGAGGAAGTTGTCGTGCAGGCGCGGTTGCAGAATTCAGCGGAGGCACTGGTTAGCGAGCGCATGAATGACGACGTCGCAACAGATCTGCTTGGCGCTGAAATGATCAGCCGGGTAGGGGATTCTAACGTGGCCGCGGCGTTGCGCCGTATCGCCGGGCTTACCCTGGTGGACGATAAGTTCATTTACGTTCGGGGGCTTGGTGAGCGATATTCCAGTTCGACCTTGAACAGAGCGAGCATTCCGTCACCGGATCTGACTCGAAATGTCATCCCACTCGATATCTTTCCGACATCGATCGTGGAGTCCCTGGCTGTGCAGAAGGGCTACTCTCCGGACAAATCCGCATCATTCGGTGGTGGTAACGTCGACATCAGAACCAAAGCGATACCGGATAGATTCACCTATTCGATTGAAGTTGGCGGCGGCTTAAACACGCAAAGCGACGGCGGTGTCATGACCTACAATGGTGGTAGTGATGACGATCTGGGCACCGATGACGGAACCCGCGCACTTCCATCTGCAATTGTTGACGGTATCGGTCGTTTCCTCGGTTCATTAGACAGGCAGGTGATACTCAATACGTTGCGTCAGGAGGGTGATACAACCGCAACGCCCGCTGATGCGGCGGCGATCAATCGCGATCTGGCGCTGAATCTGAATCGGGATCTGTCTGTCGGTAGTGCCAGCGGCGATCCAGACTGGTCAATCAAAGGTAATGTCGGGACCAACTTCTATATTGATGACAACTGGGAGGCAGGTTTTCTGCTCGCTGGCGGCTACTCGACCAACTGGCGAAAAAGTGACTCCCTGTCGAAGGACTTCACCCAGCCGGAAGAACGGCAACAGCGTGAGTCGCGGTCGGTGCGTTCAGTCGACATAAATGCGAACCTGAATCTGGGTGTACGTTTTACCGATGAGCACCAGATTGCCACGACAACGTTATATATCCGAAACAGCGATGATGAGGTCTCGATGGTTGACCGGTTTAATGAAAACTTCCTGAAGTCGGATGGGCGTGGATTGCGAGACACCGTCTTGCGGTTTCAGGAACGTGATCTCATCGTAAACCAGGCCAAAGGTGAGCATTATTTGGGACAGAAGACCCGGTCCTATATCCCCTGGGTTCCTCTCTCTCTTATACCCGAGGATTTTCGCATCAGTTGGCAGTATTCAAAGGCCAATGCGACCACGTCGATCCCCAATGAAGTGGCAATTCGTTCGGGAACGTTGACTGATCCGGTCACTGCAGAAGTGCTTTCCTCTGCGGTACAGCTCAACCAGGGGGCGGAATATCGGTTTACAGACCTGAACGACGAGGTCATCGACTACAGCGGACAATTCACGCTGCCAATTTTGACTTCAATGTCTTCCATTGAGATCAGTGGCGGTCTGTCTCACTCACAAAAGCAGCGGCTGTATCGTGAGACACGGCTGTCTCTGGTGCCTAATACGATTGCAGACGCTACGTTGTTATCAGAACCGTTTACGATCGTATTCTCGGATGAGAGCATCACTGATCCTGCCAACGACTATTCCCTCACGCTGAATCCAGGTGCGGCCAGAAGTTACATTGCGGCAACGGTGGTCGATGCGGCATTTGGCAAGGTTGACTGGACCTGGAATGATACCTGGCGGGTTGCTGCTGGCGCGCGCTGGGAGTCATACAGACAGCTGGCGTTGCCCTTTAACATCTATGGCTACACAGTCGGTTCGCCCCAGGTCTCAATGGATTCCGTCGAACTGGAACAGGCAGTTCTTAAGGATGACACCTACTATCCAGTAATCGCAATTACTTACATGACGGAATGGTGGGCCGAGGTATTCCAACTCAGAGTTGGTCTGAGCGAAACCGTGGTACGTCCGGACTTGCGTGAAATTACCGATGCCAGCTATCTGGATGCGCGGACAAATTTCCTGACTGCGGGCTGTCCGACTTGCGTACCCGCGGATGTTACCAATCTTGACCTTCGCGCCGAATGGTTTTTCTCGTCTGGTGACAATCTTACGGCTACATTTTTCGTAAAGGACCTGACCAATCCGATCGAATTCTTCGAAGTGCCAGCGAGCGATACCAACCGCTCTCGCGAGATTGTGAATGCCGAATCGGGCAAGGTCAAAGGTATAGAGATCGAAGGCCTCAAGAGTCTGGCGTTTATGGGCGGACTCTTCGAAACCCTTTTTATACAGGGCAACTTTACTATCCAGGACTCTGAGCTGGTAGTGGGGTCACGAGCCAATGTGCCAACGAATCCGGTGAGGCCACTGGCAGGAGCCTCTGAGTATGTGGTTAACCTGCTCGTTGGCTTTGACTCGATGGATGGCAGTCATTCTGCCACACTGGTCTACAATGTCTTTGGCGAGCGATTATTCACGGCCGGTCGTAATGGTGCACCAGATTCCTACGAGCAGCCATTCAATTCTGTTGACCTGACTTACAGCTGGTATCCCACGGAATCGCTAACGCTAAAAGCCAAGTTGAGCAATCTTTTGAATGAGACCGTGACCATCGAGTCGCTCGGCATAGAAACGTACAAGGAAAAACCCGGCATGAGCTTTGCGCTGAGTCTACAGTGGACATTGTGATTCCGGGATTGTCTCTTACTTGCCTTGCCAAAGGGGTTGTCGCTTCTCTGCAAAAGCACGCGGGCCCTCAACGGCATCGTCACTCAGCTGGCGGCGTCGTTCTGATTCATAAGCGGTGTAGAAGGCCTGGGGCAGGGGGTGGTCCAGACCACGCATAGTCGCCTCTTTGGTTGCCCTGACGGCAAGCGGAGCGCATCTTAATAGGTCTGGAAGCCACTCGTTTTCAACCACGCTTCGGAGTTTATCCGCTGGCACGACCTCATTGACCAGGCCAAGTTCATAAGCCCGCGCCGCGGGCATATGGCGCCCGGTGAGCATATATCCCATAGCGGGTTTCAGCCCAATTTGCCTCGGCAGGCGATGGACTCCTGCCGCGCCAGCGATCAAACCCCGTCTGGGTTCAGGTAGCCCCAGCTCCGCATGATCGGCGGCGACAATAATGTCGCAAGCCATGGCAAGTTCGAGGCCTCCGCCCAGGGCAAAGCCATTGACCATCGCGATCACAGGTTTGGGGAAATACCAGCGCTCTGTCAATGGCGTCGATGCTGCCGCCATCTGCCGCCACTTCGTTTTCTGTTCCGGGCTTGCATCCCTTTCCATTGCACGGTGCTTAAGGTCTGCACCGGCGCAAAATGCTTTTTCTCCGGCACCTGTGATCACTGCTATCCAGATATCATCGTTTTGTTCGACCTCATCGAAGTGAATCGACAGTTCATACCGCAGCTCGGGATTCAAGGAATTCATCGCCTCGGGGCGGTTCAGGGTAATCCAGGCGACATGATCGCCGACTTCAAATTTGCTGGCCTTGAGTTCAATCATGATGTCATCCTGTAGTGTTGATCTGGTTGATTAACCGATAATAAGGTATGTTCGAAGTGTTAAGCCATCTCGCCAGGCAGCAAGGAGAAATACCATGATCAAGCGAATCCCGTTTGGACATACCGGGCATGACAGTTCCCGTATTCTGTTTGGCGCCGCGGCACTAGGTGGAATGCGCCAGGAAAAGGCAGATCAGGTGCTACAGCTGGTGCTGGATCGTGGCGTGAACCACATTGACGTGGCGGCAAGCTATGGCGACGCTGAGGATCGCCTGGCACCCTTCCTTCAAGATCATCGCAGTGAATTTTTTCTGGCCACCAAAACCGGCGATCGTACCCGTGATGGTGCCAGGGCCAGTATTGAACGCTCCCTTTCACGTATGCAGGTTGAACAAATCGACCTGATTCAGTTCCATAACCTTGCCCGGGACGATGAATGGGAAACCGTGATGGGCGAAGATGGAGCGCTCAAGGCGGCTATCGAAGCGCGGGATGAGGGCCTGGTCCGATTTATCGGGGTAACCGGTCATGGTACACGCATCGCCGAAATGCACTTGAAGAGCCTGGCGCGGTTTGAATTCGATTCAGTACTCTGTCCCTACAGCCTGATGTCCATGCAGGATGCTCAATATGCCCGGGACTTCGAAGACCTTTATAAACGATGTCGTGAAAAAGGCGTTGCGATGCAAACCATCAAGTCCATCGCACGGCGACGATGGCGTGATGATGATCCGTCAAAAAGATTCAGCTGGTACGAACCGATTCGTGAGGAGGTTGGCATACGCCACGCAGTTCAATGGGTATTACGCCGTCCTTCGCTGTTTTTGAACAGCTCCAGCGATGCCACTTTGCTCAAAGCAATACTGGATGCCGCGGACGATTTCGATGAAACCCATGCAGATGGCGTAGAGGCAGAGATGGAAAAGGATGCGCACACACTTGCCCTCGAGCCACTCTTTGAGCGTGGCGTTATGGATGACGTGCGCTAAAGCATTAGTCCTTCAGCTGATTCAGGATCCTGATGGCAGCACAGGCGGCGCCATAACCGTTATCGATATTAACCACCGTAACGCCAGGCGCACAGCTCACCAACAGCGAATGTAAGGCGGTTTCTCCACCACGGACCATGCCGTAACCCACCGAGGTGGGGACCGCGATGATGGCGGCGTTTATCAGGCCGCCGAGCACTGTCGGTAAAGCCGCATCCATTCCCGCTACACAAATCGCAATCTTGTATTGGCGAATTTCTTCCAGCCTTTCCGTCAGGCGCCAGAGTCCGGCAACGCCAACATCGTCAATTACCAGGCTTGGATAGCCGTAGAATTCCAGGGTACGGCTCGCCTCCCTGGAAATCGGTGCGTCTGAGCTGCCACCCGAGACAATGGTCACCAACTTCTCGGCGATAATCGGCGGTGGCCGATAAAAAGCCGTTTCGGACAGGTCATCGTAGGTCAGCAAACCGGGATGACGATCCTCCAGTTGCAAGTAAGTGGTCCTGGCAAGGCGTGTGAACAGCATGGGTTTCTCTTCCCGGCTGATCTGTGCGCAGATTGCCACCAATTGGTCCAGGGTTTTGCCGCTACAAAAAACCGCTTCAGCCAGGCCGGTTCGATTCTGGCGCTCGAAATCGAGCTTGATCTGGTCTTCGACTGACATAGGAGTAACTCAACCGAGTTTGAGGGTTTCGATTAAAAAGGCGCTGCCGCGCTGATAAGGCTCGCAAGTGATCTTTGTCGCGAGCTTCTCGTAATCCCCAAGCCTGAAAATGCTGGCAACGATATCGGTGGCTTCGATAGCCCAGGGGGCGTCATTTGTGACCGGCTGGTTTGTCTCGATCTCGATTGCAATACCGTCAGGACGTATGCGGCAGCGCACGCCCGTCAGGGATATGGATAATGGCAAGGTTTCCCAGAGTGCCTGTTCAGCTTGATTAATGAGTGGTAACACCTTGGGGTCAATGGCAATACCTGTTGTGACTCGACTGGATAGGCAAGGTGCCGCTGGCAGTTCATGCAGGTCATGGAGCTCAAGGGATCTGGCTATCTCCCGCAATGTGGCCTTGTCGATCCCGACTGACACATAGGGATGGGCCACTGCATGTTCTCTTGCTGCGATCAGTCCGGGCCGGTAATCACCCAGATCATCGGTATTGGTTCCGGATACCACCGGCAAAGTCGTATGTTCCACCACGGTATCGTACAAATTGGTTTTACAGAAGTAGCATCGATTCGCTGGATTCGCCAGATACTCAGGATCGGTAATTTCGCCGGCATCAATGAGCCTGAGCTGCCAGTCATGGCGGGCCGCATAGGTTTTAACACGATCGGTTGCCTGGGCCGGCACGGCTGGTGAGAGCGCATGAAACATGAGGGATTCCGGGTTGACCCGATGCGCGATATAGGCAAGGGTCATACTGTCGACGCCGCCACTTACGGCAACCGCAACAGGCCCCAATGGCCTGAGGTAAGCCTCCAGTGCAAGACGTTTATCGACTGCTATGGTCATCTGGTTCACTTCCTGCCTGGTCACGAGCGGCTCCTTCGATTGCGTGCCTTACGCCGGTTCTCGTAGCGTAATTACCCTGAATCCGCCCGGCGTCATCGGCCTCACACTTTACCGTGTCACCAGAAGGCCTGCGTGCAATCTTGACTCGATAGGATTGGCCATCTTGCTTTATCAGCCGATCCTGTCGAGGCAGTATCGACCTTGATATGACCTGACGCCTGATTCCCAGGGTAGAGGTTTCTTCAAAGCATGCACGCGTGATTTCACTTTCCACATCAAGCTGTCCAAGAATCCGGAATGATACCGTGTGCCGTCCCTTCTTGCCGAGGAGCAACTGCTGGGTCACGTCCAGAACGCCAGGGGTGTCCCGCAATCGGTCAGCAGATATCGCCATTTCTTCCGGCGTCTGGTCATCAATTTCAAATTCCAGTTGCAGCACCTGGTCGTAATCCCAGCTGTCGCTTTGACGTTCATCGAATATCAGCATCCTGACTACATTGGAAATGCCAGGGAACCGTTTTGTACCAAATCCGTAGCCGGATTTGCGCAGCGTCGATACGCCTGGCCCGAGGCCAGGTGTAGTTGACAGGTGCTTGAGAATGGCAGCCCCGGTTGGTGTGATTCGTTCACCCATGAGGCCGTCATCAAAAAATTCAAAACCCTCCAGGATAAGAGCGGTGGCGGGTGCCGGAACAGGTAACATGCCGTGGGCGGTTTTGACCTGTCCGCGTCCGAGGGGCAGTTTCGACACGCTCCAACTGGTGGCTCCTATCGTGTCAATCAGGACGCCAGCACAGACGATGTCCGCGATCGAGTCCCATGCTCCCACTTCATGGAACGCAATTTTTTCTATGGGTTTGCCGTGGATACTGGCCTCGGCCGCAGCGATAATTTCAAAAATCCCGAGCGCGTGATGTTTGACGTTTTCATCAAGACCAGATTCGCAAATTATCTTCCGAATGTCACTGTAGTGGCGATGGTGATGACCCTCGGCATCCTGGTCGGCAACTACCTTGAATTGTGTTCCCGTCAGTATGCCGTCATCAGCAGGCTTGATTTCAAGCTCAACCAGGTCACGAAATCCAGCCAGATCCAATTGTCCTGGTAAGGAGCGGGCAAGATCGGGAAAACAATCGAGGATGGCGCCGACGAACATGTCGCCTGCCAGGCCACCGACAAGATCCATGTGAATATGCATAGGGTTATCCGCGCTTTGTTGCTAGCTCAACATAACATGGGTCGGGCCACAAAGCCTTGCGATATCAATACCATGTGTACAGGCGTTCTGGCACGGCTTGCCATCACAGGACAGGCAGGCGCTGGCATTAATCGTAAGCATCCCATACTCGCGTCTCGCGAACTCGGAGTCACCATAGTCCATTGCATACATGCGAGTGCGTAACGTGTCCGCAATCTGGACACCGTAGGGACATGCCCCTTCACAGTCATTACAAGCGTGACGACAGTAGGTCATATCCGTCAGTTTTGCATATTGCTGCAGTAATTCGAGATCATAAGCGGTGATGGTTCGATCACCGGACGCACCCAGGTACTCATCGATGCTGTCTCTTGATGTCATGGAAATGATAGCGGCATCCGCTGAGCCGGTTGAGAGCGCCCATTTGAACGCGGCTTGTGCGTAAGTATGGCCACCTTGTTCAAACGGTCGCATATCGTTTAGCCTGGCACCACGCAAGACTTTCATGGCAATGATACCCGTACCTTTTTCTTTGGCCCTTTTCATCGCGCGGGGCAGGTCGGGTTGGTTAGCGACAAAGTCAAAGGCGCGAGTAAACTTTTCGTAAAACGCCGGATCCTGCCCAAAATTATGGGCCAGCAACATGACATCGAACAGGTCCTGGTCCACGGCATAGTCGACACAGTCAACCAGGTAGCCACCGTGACCGGACATTCCGGTAAACCGGATCTTGCCCTGGCGTTTTGCGAGTTCGACGAACTCAAGCCATTCGGGGTTCTTGAGACGTTCAATGTCATTGA
Organism: Pseudomonadales bacterium; assembly: GCA_040880285.1. Classification (GTDB taxonomy): domain Bacteria; phylum Pseudomonadota; class Gammaproteobacteria; order Pseudomonadales; family Azotimanducaceae; genus JANQJA01. The sequence goes on from JBBDIT010000022.1 coordinate 140,133, forward strand.
CGGCGTGGGTGAAGTAGATGTCGATATAGTCCGTCTGGAGCCGGGCCAGGCTTTCTTCGAGTTTACGCATGATGGAGCGATGTGAATCGCTGGCGCTAACTGACGATTTGGTGGCGATGATAACCTTGTCACGATCACCTTTGAGGGCATTGCCGATCACGGTTTCTGAAGCACCACCGGTGTAGCTTTCTGCCGTGTCATAATAGTTAATGCCCCGGTCCAGCGCGTGCCGTACCAGGTGTTCTTCGCCGGTTCGCAGTCGCGAGGATCCAAATGAAATGTCAGCAATCTGCAGCCCGGTGCGACCCAGGGTCACGTATGCCTGCACCTGCCGGTCTCCGTTCGCAGCGGATGACTGGCCTGCTGATTGAGCTATTGAAACTGGGAGTCCGGATGCAATTCCTGTCAAGGCACCCAGCCTCAGGAATGAACGTCTATCCAGCGGTTTTCTCATCAATCCTCCAGAAGGGAATCGCATTACCCGAAAAATCATAACCCAGCCTAAATTCCAGTGCCAAGGAATTCGGGGCTGTCTTTCTGCCAGGGACCACCAATTGAATAAATCCAGTTCGTGTTATCACGATGACGCCGCGAGGCTCGCCTGGGACCGTACACTCGCGTTTTTCTCGAGGTATTTAAGTGACCGTCCCGGCGCTGAATAGGGCTTCTATCTGATCCTTGTCAAAGCCGGCTTGTGCCAGGATTGCTCGCGTGTGTTCACCGGCCTTCGGGGAAGGACCGCGCGGACCCACCTTTGCATTCTTAAATCGCATGGGGATATTCACCGTCCGGTATGCGCCAATTTCGGCGCTGGTCAGCATGGGAAACAGATTAATCGCCTCTGCCTGGCGATCCGTGACAACTTCATGCAGCGCAAGCACCGGGCCCCAGATCAAGCCCGCTTCATCAAAAATTTTACCCCATTCATCCCGGCCACGGACCGAAAGGCTTTCATCGATTTTTGGCACGAGTTCATGCATTAACCGGTAGCGACTTCTCGCATCCTGCAACCGTTCATCTGAAAGCCACTCATCGCGCCCCAATGCTTTGCAGAATTTTGGCCAGGCCGTGGCTTCCGGCATGTTAAACACCACCCACTTACCATCGCCGCAGGGATAACGATTGGCAGTGGGTAGTAACATTTCATCCCTGGCTCGCTGGCGCACCGGTGCCTGGTCAATCGCGGTAGTGGCATAGTCACTGGCCTGTGACCAGACGGCGGTTTCGTACAGGGAAGTTTCAACGCTTTGTCCCTCGCCGGTACGTTCTGCCAGCCGCAGGGCTGCCAGGATCGCGCTGGTGAAGGCGAGTCCAGTGCAATGATCCCCCTGTGCCGGCCTTGCCATGGGAACTTCACCATCAGTGCCCTCGCGCATGGCGTCGTAGAGCCCGGAGCGACCAAAAAATGCCGTCACATCGTATCCCGGACGCCAGGCATCGGGACCCGTGGTGCCGTAGCCAGTGAGGGTGGCATGTACCAGGGCTGGATTGGTGCTCATCAACGTCTCCGGGTCCAGGCCGAATCGAATTTGTCGTTCCAATAGCAAATTGCACATGAAAATTTCAGCAGTCCGGCAAAGCCGATGGACAACGTCAATGCCATGTTCACTGGTTAAATCAAGCCGAATGGATTCTTTGCCGCGGTTATCCACATCGAATTGAAAATCATAATCACGGACATTGCCTTCAACCTTGGGAGGCCGACCATTACCCCGCATCGGATCCCCACTTAAAGGTTCAATTTTAATGACCCTTGCGCCCATGTCCGCAAGGATTGCACCGGCACTGGGTGCTGCCATCCAGTTGTCGATTTCAATAACAGTAATGTCGTCAAGAGGTGCTGCCACTTTGTCTCCGGCTCTGGTTATGGTTCTGGGGAAGGCCGCATAGTAACCGTTTTTGGGTGGGCCCGGGTATAGTGAAACCTGTGAGCGAATTTGGCATCCGAAATTATCATCCAGGCGATCTACCCGCACTGTACCGGATTTGCCTTGAGACAGGCGCCGATGGCGAGGACGCAACCGGTTCGATAGATCCTGAAATTCTGGGCCATCTGTTTGCCGGTCCCTATGCGGTACTGGAGCCGGAACTGTGTTTTATCCTGACTGCCGACGGTGCGCCTTGCGGTTATATCCTGGGGACTGCCGATTCAATAGTCTTCGAGCAGCGTGCCCGTAAAGAATGGTTCCCGCTGTTAAAGCAGAGGTATTCGCTGCCGGATCCTGCCGATACGTCCCGTGAGGCAGGCCTGATTCGTTCCATTCACGCAGGTTACCGGGCGCCGTCTTATAGCCAATCCTACCCGGCGCACTTGCATATTGATTTGTTGCCCGAGGGGCAAGGGCAGGGCCATGGCACCAGGCTCATCCACTTGTATCTCGATCAGCTCCGAACCCTGGACGTGTCTGCACTGCACCTCGGTGTTAGCAAGGGCAACCAGCGTGCCATCGCATTTTATCCACGTGTCGGTTTTAGCATCATCAAGGAATCCGCTGACAGCCTGGTTTACGGAATGCGGCTTTAATCCTCAGGCATCAGCCGGGTTGCGGGATTTGAGGAACTGGAACAACTGGCGATCATGCCGACTGGTTGCCGATAGCCTCCCTGGCCGGACCCAGGGTTCCCAACCCGATTGCCCTGGTCCAACCGGTTTGTCTCCCATAATGGTTACGCGTTGGATGATGCGTTCACCTTCGAAATCATTCAGGACAAAATGTTGTGTGCAACGGTTGTCCCACATGGCCACAGTGCCTTCAGTCCAACGATATCGAATCGTAAACCTCGGATTGGTCACCCAATTCGTCAGGTAGTCGAGTAGGCAGCGACTCTCAGTGGCGTTCATTTCCACGATACGACGCGTGAAGTGTTCGTTGACGTAAAGGGCCTTGCCGCCGGTCTCTGGATGAATCCTGACAACCGGGTGTACCGCCATTTTGTCCGGGCGATTGTGTGGCAAGGCATCGTGGAGTGCCGTCAAACCCTCGCACAGCGCTTTCATGGGGGGCGATAGCTCGTCATAGGCAGCATACAAGCTGGACCACATGGTATCGCCCCCAACCTCGGGGCACTTGACCATATGCAGGATCGACATGAGCGCGGGTTCGTCCTGGAAGGTGATGTCCGTATGCCACTCATCGGCAACACCACCAGCCGTTGCGGCGAGTTCAAACACTTCGGGATGTTGCGTATACGGATTTTTCAGGTTTGGATGGCCCTCAAGCTTCCCGAACTGGCGGCCGAAAGTGACGTGGTCTTCGATCGCAGGATGCTGCTGCGGAAAAAATAACACGAGATGATCGAGCAGCAGTTGCTTGATGGCGGCGATATCGTCGGTGGTCGCCTTGCTGAGTTCAATCCCGTGTACTTCCGCACCCAGGGCCCCCGCGAGGCGTTTCACTGACCAGTCACTAGGAATTTTAGAAGGCATACTGGTTTCTCCGAAGTATAACCACCCGCAGGATAGCTCACCTTTATGTGTAAACCAAAATGAGTCACAGTGGGCGTATGAATGGACTGTGGCTGGATAAGCAGGGGATCGGTTTCAGGGACAATCTGGAAGTCGCGACGGTCGCGGAGGCAGATGCCCTGATTGCAGTTACCTACGCTGGTCTCTGCGGGACCGATCTTGAGCTCTTGCGAGGCTATGCGGGCTATGAGGGTATTCCGGGGCATGAGTTTATCGGTGAAGTGATCGACGGACCCCCGACCTGGCGTGGCAAGCGTGTTGTGGCGGACATCAATGTCAGCTGTGGCGAGTGTAGCTACTGCCAGGGCGGTATGGCGCATCATTGTTATTCCCGCACTGTCATTGGGATCCGCAATCGTCCCGGCGCTTTTGCCCAAAATCTCGCAGTGCCGGTAACGAACCTGTTTGAAGTGCCAGCAACCGTGCCGGATCAACTTGCCGTGTTGGCGGAACCACTGGCGGCGGCGATTGAAATAACCGAGCAGGTTAGATTTGCAGGCGATGAACGAATCCTGGTGCTGGGCGCGGGCCGTCTGGCACAATTGGTTGCACGGGTATTGTCCAGGTCTTGCGGCCAGGTTGATGTACTCACCCGTAACCGCGAGCGGATCGCACAGTTTGAAGGGGCCACCGTCCATTGCATAGATACCCCCGGCCATGCTTACGATGTCGTGATTGAGTGCACCGGCAATCCAGAAGCATTCAATACCGCATTAGCCAGCGTGAGGCCCGCAGGGACAATTGTATTGAAGAGTACCTATGAATCCGCTCTAAAGCTTGATGTCAGCCGGATCGTGGTGGCAGAGATCCGGCTACTGGGCTCTCGCTGCGGGCCTATGGCACAAGCGCTCCAGTGGCTGGACCAACACGGCGATCAACTCGGGGCACTCACCTTTGAGACCTTTGCTCTGGCTAACCATGCAGAGGCGTTTGACAAGGCCCGTCAGGTTGAGCCTTACAAGGTCTTATTCGCGCCTAATTAAAGTCATCTGCAAAGACAATTTCAATCGGTTCGCCACCACCGAAACTGTCAGTGATGAATAGCGAGTATAGGCCACCGTTACTGACGTCAATTCGAGTCGGGCCATGCAGGATGTCTTTATTACCGTTTGCTGTAATAGCCAGGTCGTAGCTTCCGGCTTCGAGTGTAAGGGTCAGGGAACTATTGGTGGACGGGAGCTGGGTCAATCCCACCAGGCGCGGTGAGCTCGTATCGACCGTCGAGCCTTGCGCCATGACATATAAATCGAAATTCGTGAAACTTGGCGCTGTATTGGTAGCACTGAGCAGAAGGCGCGTACTGACCCTCCGGGTATTGTCAACGTAGAGTTGGGAGTTGTTTACATCGGCAAGGCCTGTCAGTGCAATGGTATGGAAATTGCCGGAGGAGATGGCTACATCGGCATTTTCTGAAATGGTTATCGAGGCATCCCCGAAGGGTTTGACGGACAAATCGAATTCACCGACAGGAATGTCCAGATAGTCAGTGACCGAGCCAAATGCCAGATTCTCTGCAAACAATACGTCATCAACATAGACATCGAGCGGTCCCCGGTCCGGGGTCATATTGGCGATCCGTACGGCTGCTGGCAGGTTCTCGTTAGCAAACCGGGAAGAAAATTGCTCCCCAACCGACAACATTTGAATACCACCGTCACCCGGCCCGAAGTGGTCGACCAGTATAAACAGGCCACGGACACCCGCCGCCAATGAAAAATCACCGGATTCCCAGAGAATGCTACCTGACTCGATACTGCGGGCCGTCAGCGTATAGTCGCCACCTGTGATTTGGGTGAGGTCGGTGAACTCGCCGAAGTCGAGGGTCATATCCTGGACCAGTTCTGCGCCCTTTTTAAGTTCAAACTGAACTGGTTCGGTAGACAGTGCAGCTACATGGGCAATTTGGACTTCCAACTGGTCCTGCACGGCAGTCGAGCCGATGGGTGGATTGACTAACTTTACAAGGCGTGGATTGGCCAAGGTACCAGCGATGATCACTGTCGCATCATGGTCAATGCCGATAATCAGAGGTTCATCAGTGATCAAGGGAATCACTTCTCCGCCTTGCACGTAATTAACCGTAAACCGGAGGCTAAGATCAGGCAGAACTTCGATAAATGTGGATGACTGGCCGAAGTTCACACGTTGAACCAGTCGACCGTTGACCAGCACATTAAGTTGTGGGGAATCCGGCATGGCATTGGCGACACGGAGAAACGCCGCGGGAATTGAAAGACTGGTAAATCCTTCGTCTTTTCCGCAGGCGGTTAGCAACAATACAAATACAGCGACAAGCGTGCCGCGAAACAATCGGCTCATATAGGCTTAATACAGTTGAGGATGATCAAAAGAAGGCGCAACAATAATTGAATTCCCGGGGTGATGCCACCGTCAACCACTCGCACTGATGACATTTCTGAATGACACCAGACTGGCGGCAACGCTGACGTTCAGTGATTCGATATCATTCATTAACGGAATCTGTATCAATTGGTCGCAAAGTTCACGGATATTTGAGGACAATCCATGGGTTTCGTTCCCCAGCACAAACACAAACCTGCCGGCCGACGGGACTTCGCGGATAGAGATATCACCGGTACTGTCAAGTCCGTAAATTTTGAACGCTGCCGATTGTAGCCGTTTGATCATATCCGGCAAGGCATCGCAATGGTAAACGCGGGCCTTGAACAAGGATCCGGCCGAGGCTTTGATGACAAGGCCGTCCAATGGTGCATTTCCTTTGCGCGCCAAAAGGAGGCCAGCCATTGGCGATGCCCCTACAGAGCGGATGATCATGCCCAGGTTCTGCGGGTTGGTGATCCGGTCCAGGGCCACCAGTTGAATGTCGTTGCCGGTCAGCTCCAGCAGTTCATCGGCGCGACGATAGCCGGGCGCACGGACATCAAGAGCGACTCCCTGATCCTGGCGACCGTTTTTAGAGATGCGGGATAGCGCCTTGCGATCATGAAACCTGACTTCCACATTCCTTTCATGTGCGATTCTGTTCATTTCTTCCAATTGGGTTGAAGGCTTGTTGCTATCGGCCAGGTGTAGACGTACCGGGACGATTTGTTCGGATTTCAGCGCTTCGAACACAGGTTGGCGCCCGAACAAGGTGATCAGGTCTTCAAAGAATTGTTTCTTTTTCTCATAATCCGGATTTGGCACAGACAGATATTATCACCGAATGCGACTCTCACTACACATTGGTCACCGCCTGGTCTCTACTGGTCTCTGCTGGTCTCTACTGGTGGAATTGGATGCTAGAATGAACTGAAACCGGATTGGATGATGGTCTATATGCATCGATGTGTACTAATTGTGTGGTTGATGCTCTCATCGGGTAGCTTGCCGGCCAGTGATGAGTCTCGCCCCCTGCGGGTGGGAGTTTCGGTTGGCTTCGAGCCAATTGCGTTTTTTGTCAGTGATGAGTTGCAGGGTATTGAAATCGATTTCGCGCGGATGCTGGCACAACGGATAGATCGACCGCTTGAGATAAAGGTCTACCCTTTTGGTGAGCTTATTCCGTCGCTGAAAGCCGGTGAGATAGATGTCATTATGTCAGCCATGTCGGTTACGCCCGAACGGAGCGAGCAAGTGCGATTTACCACGCCCTATATGGAAATTGGCCAGATGGCCATTGTCCGGGTAGAGGACGCCAGTGTCTTTGGACAAGCCAATGCGCTTGCGACTGACGGCCTGAAGGTGGGGGTTCACCTTGGATCAACCGGCGAAGACTATGCGCTCGCCAACTTACCAAAAGCCAATATGATTTCCTATGAAGGCGTTGAACGGGGGCTGGAAGCGCTTCGCAACGGTGATATTGATGTATTTATTCACGACTCAACCACCAGTTGGCAACTCAGCCGGTCTTTCGTGAATGACCATTTGATGAGTCTCAATCGCTTCCTGACGCGCGAATCCATCGCCTGGGCTGTGGCTAACGATCAACCGGAGCTCCAAACCACACTTAACCTGATACTCAAGGATATGAGATCGAGTGGCGAGGTCAGTGACGTTGTCAGGCGATGGTTACCCGTGGTTCCCCTGTCGGTAGAATAATCCAAACGCATAGTGTCCGCCTGGTCCCACTGATCTTGTTCAGAGATATTGATCCAGTTGTTCGGCAATTTCCTCTGGTGTGACTTTCGGATGAAACCGCTTGACCACTTTGCCGCCAGGTGCGATGAGAAACTTGGTAAAGTTCCAGGGAATATCTTCGGTACCATCCTCACCGGGCTGTTCGGCTTTCAACCATTTATAAAGGGCACAGGCCTGATCGCCATTGACATCGACTTTGGTGAACATGGGGAAGTTTGCATCGAATTTTGATCGCGCAAATGCCAGAATTTCTTCATTGGTTCCTGGCTCCTGGGCACCAAATTGGTTGCAGGGAAAACCGAGAACAACCACCTTGCCTTGTTCATGCAGGGTACGCAGACCTGCGTACTGTGGGGTGAGTCCTCACTGGGAGGCGAGATTGACGATGAGAAGTGCTTGCTCACGAAATTCGGAGAAGGCAACAGGCTCTCCTGTGATCGATTCCATTGTCAGTTCATTGAAGTCCATGGTTGGCTCCTACGATGTTCCCGTTATTTTTACGCTAAGAGAAGATCCCATGCAAATACCATCGCCCGGTGTGATTAAAAATCCAGAACAGTGCGCCGCTTTTCTGGCGGGCGATATAGTAGTCGCGAGTCAGTGACTGTTCGATAGTTGCTTCATCCCACCAACCAAAATCAATACGTTCAGGGCCTTTAGTCAATTCCAATCGACCTCCAAGACAAGGAGTGCCGTCGAGGACACCAAGTGGCCTGGGGGTATCCAGCAGGAATACCGGTCGTGGTTTCGGGCCTTGCTGCAGGTTGGGAAGTGCGCCTTTCTGGGCTTTCTCGCCTTTCTGGGCTTTCTCGCCTTTCTGGGCTTTCTCGCCTTTCTCGCCTTTCTCGCCTATGCGGACAAATCGCCAGGCTTTTTCTGGTCGGTGATCATTGGCAAGGGACAAACCGAAGCAGACACCATTACCCAACCTTGTATATAGCATGCTCAGCAGTTGATCACCGCGTTCCCGGCTTGCAGACACCCCGTGACTGTCTTTCTGTTGCAGCCGGGTACCATGAAACAAGTCACCTGACTGTGACTTTGCCGGTGAAAACTGGTTCACCGTAAGGGCAATGGTGTCGACTTCTTCAATATCATTGACCTGGTCCAGTTTCAGCCGGGTCAATGTCCTGAATATCGTGTGGTCATTTTCCGGATTGGCGAGATAAATGCTGAACGACTTATTTCGAGGGTTTTTGATATGGGAAAGACGCCAGGTCAGGTGATTTGTACCTAGCTGCCGGGACTTGAGGAAAATATCCAGTTCCCCTAACAGTCTGTTAATGGGAAAGGTCAAGGCTGTGAGATCGGTGACATCAGACATAAATGTGACGTCGCTATGAAAATGCGGCTCAGGACTAATGTACTTTTGCGGGTCAGGTTTTTTGCCTGTGAGTCTTGCGAGATAATGAGTGAAGTAAGTACCAAATCGACGACCAAGTCCGTCAGTAGGCAGATTTAATAATTCACCAATCCGGACTATACCCATCTGCCCCAGGGACTCGATAATATCCCCGTCTACTTGCAGATGGCTAACAGGTAAGCCATCGAGCGCGAGACCCACGTTACTATCCACATTATCCGCAGTACCACTGCGCGCATAACACAGAGCCGCAAGGGGTGTCTTATTAACGCCGACACGCGGGCTATAACCCATATCATTGAGTCCCCGGGTTATTTTTTGTTTCAGGGCCTGGAGTCCCTTGAACAATCGAAGACATCCGCTGACTTCCAAAAGCAGGTAGTCCGGCGCCTTTATAGAGATGTTAGGGGTAAACTGGTAAGCCCACTGGGCAAGGTAAGCTAATGCAGCGTATTCTTTTTGCTCATTGCGTTCAAAACTGACTACCTGCTCGCTTAAGGTATAGGCAGTATCCATACTGTTGCCGGGCTGGATCCCCATTTCGATTGCCTTCGAATTCAGTCGGTAAACTTTGCCACCTTGCGTTACTACTATCGGCTTTTGTCGTTTCTCCCCGGATGCTGTCGATAAAGGCAATCCCCGCAGGAAGATTTCCAGTGCCAGGTCAGGAAAGTACAGGCATAACCACAGGGGCTGGCCAGGGTGTATATCAGGAGGATTCATGGTCATGGTACCTGTTCCGGGGCAAGGAGGTGCTGGGATAGACAGGCTGATTGTCCTGGCCGGGGGAATTGGTGACCACCATGTCCGCAAAGTCCGGTGTAACCTGATTCAACCTGTCATCAAAATCGACCGTCAAAAACTCCGTGGCCCAGCCACCACGGCGCTTTAAAATACGCAGTTTGACGATGGAATGTTCGGTAAGGGGTGGGGCACTTGCCCCACATAGCTGGATACGCAGCTCTGCCGGTGATGCTTGCCGCGAGGCACGGTCTTTGCGGAACAAGATCCCGAGGCATCGGCCCTCTTTGCTGGCAACCTGCAGGCGCCGGATTTCCTTGTCCCGAATTTGCCCGGGCCAGGCCAGGACAGCGCTGCAACTCTGTGAGGCCAGGGCTTTCTCAAGTACCCAGAGGATATCTTCCGGTTTTTCAGGCTTAACCAGGAGAATGCGTGAAAGGTCAACACCACAATCTGAAAGTGCCGGGGCATAAGGGACATAGGGCGGTGAAACCCAGAGCAACCAGCGAGTTTCCACCTGGCTCAGGTGGGCAAGGGCCGGGATGAGCAGCCTGATCTCACCAATACCTTCCTGGTCATACAATAATTCCGTTATCCCGTCGGTTGGCCAGCCTCCACCGGGTAAATGCTGATCCAGCACCGGGAAACCACTGGGCGTCCCCGGTTTTGCTACCCAATCGATCGTTGAAGCACGCCACATGCCTGTATCCCGGAGTACTGTGCTGAGGGCGGATGAGTCTTGTTCTCGGTTTTGAAATGACATACTGTAAATATATACAGTAGCTTATTATCTCGCAAGTTCTCGTAGCCTCTTGCAACCTCTCGCAAGAAGGGCTACCGAGGCCCTATACTACGCACCAATTCGTATTACCCCGTGGAGTTCAAATACATGATTATTGGCGTTCCCGTTGAGATCAAAAATCATGAATACCGCGTTGGCTTGATCCCGGCTTCAGTCAGGGAGCTGGTTGACCAGGGCCATGAAGTCATCATTGAAACTAATGCCGGTGCCGGTATTAACCACTATGACGACGACTACCGTGCTGCCGGCGCACGTATTGTTGACAGTGCCGAAGATGTGTTCAGCCAGGCGGAGTTAATCGTCAAGGTCAAGGAACCCCAGGCAAATGAGCGCAAAATGCTCAAAACGGGACAGACGCTTTTTACCTACCTGCATCTGGCACCTGACTATGACCAGACCAGGGACCTGATTGAAAGTGGTGCCACCTGTATCGCCTATGAAACGGTCACAGATGCCGGGGGGCGCCTGCCTTTGCTGGCGCCCATGTCCGAAGTTGCGGGAAGAATGTCGATCCAGGCCGGTGCCACCTGCATGGAAAAAATCCATGGTGGCAGCGGCATCCTCCTGGGCGGCGTACCTGGTGTGCATCAAGGTGATGTCTTGATACTCGGTGGTGGTGTCGTTGGCTATAACGCGGCAGAAATGGCTATTGGACTGGGTGCACGGGTTACAATCCTGGACAGGTCCATTGATGTATTAAGACGTCTGGACCAGCAATTTGGCGGTCGTATCCAGACCCTATATTCAACCCGGCACACAGTGGAAGAAGCGGCGATGGTAGCAGACCTCATTATCGGTGCAGTCCTGATTCCGGGAGCCTCAGCTCCGAAACTGGTCACAGCGGAAATGGTCAAGCAAATGACGCCTGGCACGGTCCTGGTTGATGTGGCTATAGACCAGGGTGGTTGCTTTGAAACCTCACACCCGACGACGCATGCTGATCCAACCTATGTCGTCGATGATGTGGTGCACTATTGCGTTGCCAATATGCCGGGCGCCGTTGCCAAGACCTCGGCAGCGGCACTGAATAACGCTACCTTACCTTACGTGCTGCAGTTGGCTGGCAAGGGGGTCAAGCGTGCCTTGATGGAAAATACCCATCTACTGAATGGCTTGAACGTTCATGCGGGTAAAATTACCAACGAGTTTGTGGGCGTTGCACATGACATTGAATATGTCGATGCAGGCAATGCCATCGCCGCCTAATGCAAATAACTAACAACCTGACATGGTGGCGTGTTGTCACCACTATATTGATTCTTCTCTATTTGGCCGCGTGTGACACGAAAGAGAAAGAAGCCGCGATAACACCACCCGTTGCCAGAATAGAGCCTAAAGTAACGACTATTCACGGCCATAAGCGAATCGACAATTATGACTGGATCAGGGATGACACTCGCTCAGACCCCGAAGTCATTGCACTGCTTGAAGCTGAGAATGATTACACCCGGGCGATGATGTCTGGCTCGACAGGACTCAGGGATGAATTGTTCCACGAGATAACGGCCCGTCTGCAGGATACTGACAGCACGGTACCGGTGAAAGAAGGGAAGTATTACTATCATCGTGAGTTCAGGGCGGGAGGTGAGTATCCGGTTTATTTTAGAGAGCCAGCCGACACAGATGGTCGTCGCGAAGTCATCCTCGACGTCAATGAGTTGTCCAGAGGCTATGAATACTATCAGCTAGCCAATTGGAGCGTTTCACGTAATGGCAAAACCCTCGCGTTCGCCGAGGATACTCTCAGTCGACGCGAATACACTATTCGCTTCAAGGATCTTGAATCCGGTGAGATCCTGCCGGACCGCATCAAAAGTGTTGAACGCAACATTGCCTGGGCCAACGACAACCGGACCATGTTTTATGTCGTCAAGCATCCGCAAACGCTCCGGCCTTACCGGGTATATCGACACCTTTTGGGTACCTCAGTATCGCAGGACCAAATGGTGTATGAAGAAACTGATCCGGGTTTTTATATCTCTGTGTACACATCCCGGTCACATGAATTTGTGGTCATTTCGATCCAGAGCACCGATGCCTCTGAAATTCAGCTGATTGATGCACACGAACCCACATCACAGCCAAGGATATTTTGGCCTCGCGAGCCCGGACATGAATACCGGTTACGTCACGTGCCAGGCAGGTTTTATATCCTCACCAACTGGCGGGCGCCGAATTTTCGCTTGATGAGCGCTACAGATTCCGGGAGTGTTGACCGGCCCGGGTGGAAGGAAGTTGTGCCACACAGAACGCACATACTGCTACAGGATATCGAAGTATTCAGCGACCATATCGCCGTAAATGAACTCATAGGTGGCCTGCCGCAATTACGTGTCATAGATCGGGACAGCGGTGAATCACACACCATTGCATTCAACGATCCAGCTTATACCGCGTGGCTACACTCCAATCCGGAAGTCACTGCCAAACAATTGCGGTATGTCTATTCAAGCCTGACCACCCCTGACTCTGTCTATGAATATGATATGGATACGCGCCAAACGCGGTTGCTGAAACAAGACGAGGTTATCGGGGATTTTGATCCAGCCGACTACACCTCTGAACGGGTGTATATTACCGTCCGGGACGGAACAAAGGTTCCGGTTTCCCTCGTCTACAAAACCGCCGACTACGAACACGGCAGGAATCCGCTTTACATCAAAGGCTACGGTTCTTATGGCCTCTCCCTTGAACCGGAATTTGATTCCCTGCGCCTGTCTCTGCTGGACAGGGGCTTTGTCTATGCAATTGCCCATATACGGGGTGGGCAAGAAATGGGTAGACGGTGGTACGAGAACGGGAAGTTGTTCAATAAACAAAATACTTTCCAGGACTTTATTGATGTCACCCGCGCACTGGTCGATAAGGGATATGGCGCAAGCGACAAGGTATTTGCAAGCGGCGCCTCGGCCGGTGGATTGTTGATGGGAGTGATCGCCAACGAGGCACCTGAGCTGTATCGGGGAATCGTGGCACGGGTACCTTTTGTCGATGTAATGAATACGATGCTGGATGAATCGATTCCATTGACTGCCGGCGAATATACGGAATGGGGAAATCCCCACGAAAAAGCTGCCTATGACTATATGCTGGCCTATTCTCCATATGATCAGGTCAAACCCCAGGCGTATCCGAACATGCTAATAACCACCGGATTATGGGATTCCCAGGTGCAGTATTTTGAGCCTGTAAAATGGGTGTCAAAACTGCGGAAAATGAAGACGGACGACAATTTGCTCCTGCTCCATGTCGATATGAACACGGGTCATGGTGGTGCCTCCGGTCGATATGAGCGGTACCGGATGGATGCGCTGGCCTACGCTTTTATCCTCAAAACCTTGTCGCGACCCCGGTCCTGAGCAAAATATAATCCATCAGGCTGGAACTGATGGACTTCAGTCGCACCGGTATTAAGATGGCCAGATATAAAGTTTGAAGCAGAGCGGAACCGAGCCTTGAACCTGTCCATGAACCTGGTGCAAAAATCCTGCCTGGCGATAGTTGCGATTTTACTACTTGCCGCCTGTTCCGGAGGCGGTGGCCGTTCGACGACGCCGCCGCCAGTTACAACGACACAGGTGGCCGAGCCCACCACGGTGACTTCGACAGCATCCTTCCTGCTGGATGCGAACACCCGATCCCTGATTCATGCCCCTGAACCTTCATCCGTCACGCAAGCGGTGCTTGCCTGCACCGTAAACCTGCGTGAGGATGAGGCCTGTACACTGGCGGATTTACCGCTGATCGGCATGACCACACAGGACCCCACAATCGACGACATTATGACCCGCGTTGTAGTGACCCATGACTGGATGGGTACTCGATTCCGGGAACTGTTGAATGCCTGGCCACCCGAGATCCGGTTGATGATGCGTGGGGTCACCGCGGTTGTTATCTCCTCGGAGATTCGTCCTTCCTTTTACACAACCAGGACCGGCGCGATTTATCTTGACCCACTGAGCATGGCGCTGACCACCTCGGAACGTAGTGTGGTCAGTAGTGATCCGGATCCGCGTAGCGACGATATCCAGCAATTCAAATTCCTGATTCTCTGGCGCTATGTTCGCGACAGTGGCGGTGGCAAGCAGGACCTCCGCGCGATGCCGGATTCCTTCGAAAAAGTGAGGCTAAGAACCGCAAACCTGCTGTTCCATGAACTGGCCCATGCCAATGACTTCTTTCCCCCGGACCAGCTTGAGGCGCTCGATACCACAGTACCGATTTACCGGGCTTTTTCGCTGCCTGACATACCGTCGTCGAGGTTGTCAGGTACCTACCCGCTAACCAACGAATTTATGCTGTCGCTGGCACGTGTGGCATTTCATGGTCAGACCCCGACCGTGCAGCAATTGGCATTGTCGGCAGATGAAGTTGCGATGGAGTTCCCGGTAGAAGACGCCAATGATTATTACAATTACTCCACGACGAGGGAAGATCTCGCAATGGCGTTCGAAGAAGTCATGATGCTGCTTACTCTATCGATCGACCGTGACGTCGGCGTTGTCGATTTTCCCCCGGATCCTGCCCACTGTGATGAGTTGACCGTGTCCTGGGGGCAGCGCAATCGAATTGCAGATCCCGATGTGGGTATCCGGTCCCGCTTTGTAGTGGATCGGATATTGCCGGAAGCCTCGGCCGAAATTGGCGCACTGCTAGCCGGGCTCGATGGGCCCGCACAAATGGTTGCAGGCGATGGCTGGTGTCATAACATTGAATTGGGTGAAACCACTGCGGGCCCAACCTCGTCGCG
Source organism: Pseudomonadales bacterium (assembly GCA_040880285.1). GTDB lineage: Bacteria > Pseudomonadota > Gammaproteobacteria > Pseudomonadales > Azotimanducaceae > JANQJA01. The sequence continues at coordinate 155,356 of JBBDIT010000022.1, forward strand.
ATCACTGACGATCAATCAATCCAGGTCAGTCGAGGACCATGTGCAAGCGCTGGTACCTTATCTGTAAGCCATTAGTCGCCCAACCGGATCGCACGCGATGAAACATCCAGCCTGAAGTCCTGCTCACTGACGGCATCGGAGAGCGCGCGTAAACTTTGCGGAATGTCTATGGCTTCAAGTCCCATAAATTCATCGTTCACGACTCGCCCAAATACCAGGAATCGAATGTCGGCAGCCGCGAGTTTTTCTATCGCGAGGTCTCGCTGCTCGTCACTATCACGGTAATACCTGGTCTGGGCGATTCGCTCCAACGTGTCCGATCCGACCATGAAGACAGCCCCGGGGAATAACACGGCCTTTTCCATAAAAGTCGGTGCATTGGTAAATGTCAGGGAGTAGGTCTCTCCAATGCCCTCATATCTTTCTTGCATGTCGATATAGTCGAGAGGCGGCTTATCAACGTTGAAAGTAGAAATTTCCAGCAGGGCATCGTGTCCGGTCAAGGCTTTGGCCACCCGAATCATCTCGCGATGGCCTGTGTGCATGGGGTTAAAGGCACCAGGAAACAATAATTTCGGGTGCTCGATGCGATGGTTGGTCAATGCAAGTTGGCCACGGAACAGATCTGGCCAGCCTGGCGCGGCAACCTGGCTTGATTCCGAGAGGCTTTCCTCCGCATGCAGATTCAGGGATTCATGATCGATCCCCAGTGCCTGCGCCATGATTGCAACGATCAGTTCAGCGCATACACGTTCTTGCGCCTGTCGATCCCTTTGGAACCTCGACAAGGTGAGCGTGTACTCCCGGGTTGCATTGATAGATTGCAGCGCGATGTAACAACGGTCGCTGCCTTTTCGGTCGCGGTCGGTAGTCAGGGCGGCAGAGCAGCCCAGTCCGTAGATATTGGCCACATCGGATTCGAACCGGCGTGCACGCTGGAATGCAGCCATGGCCATGGCACGGGCCGTTTTACCGCTACACGCATGGTCCGGATAAGCACCGAGATAACTGGCAAGTGCATCCGCGGCATAAGGCACAGTAGCTTCGATGATGGTCCGCGAGGCGCCAGCAACACCCAGCAAATCCGCAATCGCCGAACTGCCGCCACCAGTAATCGCCAGAACAAATTTTCCCGGTTGGTCATGGATCCTGCTGATCAGTGCCCGGTCCAGCACGACGTTACTCATCTACCAAAAGGGTAAGCATAGCAAAACTGACGAGCCGCAAAGAACTGCCTGTCCCTTGAATTAACGCTTGAATTAACGGTGGCAGTGCCCATCTACTAAAACAGAGGTACTCCTATGTCAACGAAGGATATCTGGCTCATGAAATGGTTATTGCTCA
>JBBDIT010000023.1:0-2469 GCA_040880285.1 Pseudomonadales bacterium
GTTGCACTACCATCATGGAGCTCAAGCCCCGCTTGATACAAGTCGCCGGCGCGCCTGGACCAACGGACGTCACTGCTCAGGAAATACTTGCCTGGCCCTGCGCTGTCATCAATCCATACATCCAACTGGCAGCCTGCCGGAATCTCAATACGGGTTGCTATTCGCAAACCGCTCGCCGAGACGTCGACTGCTTCACATGAAATCGTGGTGCCCATCAGGTCCGGGTCATCGCTCGACACAATTTGTATAAAGAGACGGTCGTTACTTGTACGCCTGTCATCACGCCGTTTCTCGTGATCATTCATACCCATTACCCTTTGCTGCTTGTAATCACGACGTCTTGCCGCCGTAATGTCGCTCATTTTTGACATAAGTAGTGAAGTGGTCATCACCTGCACCTGCTGTAATTAAAGTCTCTGGTATCGTTAATGCGAAGCCCGTGCCAACTTTTCTGAATTTTCATTAAATACTTTAAATTCAATGGATTACATCGTTATCGAGTCCCTGGCCGGCGACTTTGCCGATCCTGTGGAAGCGACCCGGCTGACGTGTGCGGGCCATCATGGAAAAAATGTGACACATGCCACACTTTTGCCAATTCTTGGACATCGAGGCGCAACACGGCATAATCTGCACAATTCATTCCGATGAGAACTCATGTCCGTATTTTTCGAGCGCATCGCACTCAGCCAGGACGCCCAGAACACCCTTTTATGTATCGGCCTTGATCCTGACCCGGCAAAGTTTCCCCGGCCTATCCGTCGTTGCTCACAGCCAATCTTTGAGTTCAACAAGGCAATTATTGATGCCACGTCCGATTTGGTGTGCTGTTACAAGCCGCAGATCGCGCATTATTCGGCCCTCGGTGCCGAATCAGCCTTGCAACAAACCATCGATTACATCCACGACCGCAAGCTGCCGGTACTCCTGGATGCGAAACGTGGAGATGTCGGCAATACCGCAGAAAAGTACGCAATTGAGTTATTCGAGCGCTACCAGGCTGATGCGATTACCATCAATCCGTATCTGGGTGCAGACGCCATGGCGCCATACCTGGAATACCAGGATAAAGGCATCTTCATCCTGTGCCGGACTTCAAACCCTGGCGGTGCTGACCTGCAGAATCTGGTGCTCAAAAACGGCAAGCATTTGTATGAACATGTTGCGCAGGAGGCCGCCAGGGTCTGGAACCGAAACGGCAATGTCGGACTGGTAGTGGGCGCAACCCAACCCTCGGAGTTGGCACGTATCAGGCAACTGGTCGGGTCGATGACATTACTCATACCCGGTGTTGGTGCCCAGGGCGGCGACATCGCATCGTCGGTTGCAGCGGGGCAGGGGGGTGGCATGTTAGTCAGTTCGTCCCGTGCCATCCTGTATGCTTCATCGGAGGCAGATTTTGCCGGGCGGGCCAGGGCTGCCGCCATTATTACCCGCGACAAAATCAATTCGTTCCGCCCCGCGGCCTGAATGCGCCTGCGGTATTTATTTCGGGCAGGCTTCGTAATTGTCTTGTCGGTAGTCACCATACTGGCTTTGGCCCCGGAAGAGTTGGCCGGCACGCCGCTTTTGTGGGACAAGGCCAATCACTTCATGGCGTTTTTTGTACTGTTTTTCCTGCTCGACTATTCAATTGAGACCGGGCCCAATCCGGTGGAGCCCGCCAATCTGGCAAAATTTGGCATCCTTATGCTGTACGCGGTGGGCATTGAATGTATGCAGTGGTATCTTGGCTATCGAACGTTTGAACTGCCAGATATTGCGGCGGGTTTCGTTGGACTCGCGGTTTATTCGATATTGATACCGGTTACCACCAGGACCCGAATCCTTTGTAACCTGCGCCGCCCAACAGCCCCAACAGAACAACCACCACCCTGAGGAACCCTTATGTATCGCGCAATGTGCTTACTGCTGATTGGTTTATTCACTCCTGTAGCTTACGGTGACTGGCAGCTCGATGCCGATGCTTCATCACTCAGTTTTACTTCCGTTAAAAACGGTAGCGTGATCGAGGCTCATCGTTTCAGGACACTCTCCGGTTCCGTGTCAGTGGACGGGAAAGCTCAATTCAACGTCTCCCTCGACAGTATCGATACGTTGATCCCTGTCCGTGATGAGCGCATGCAGACGATGCTATTTGAAATCGAACAGTATCCCGACGCCACATTTTCGGCAGAAGTACCGATCACGGCGGTGACCCAACTCGAGGTCGGTGACGCTATGGAGTATCTGTTAAAGGGTACGCTCTCGATACGACGTGCGCGTCTTGAGGTGTCTGTGCCAGTCAGCATCCTGCGGGCGGGAGAGGGCGCGTTTCACGTTGTCAGTATCAAGCCATTACTGGTAGAGGCGGGTAACTTCGGGCTCCTGAAAGGTATAGAGGCGTTGAGAGAAATTGCCGGCCTCGATGCCATTACTCCGGTGGTCCCCGTCAGCTTCTCACTGGTCTACCGGGAACAGCCGTGAGCG
>JBBDIT010000023.1:2569-5072 GCA_040880285.1 Pseudomonadales bacterium
AACAGCCGTGAGCGCATAAACAGCCGTGAGCGGGTAAACAGCCGTGAGCGAGTACAAACAAAGTTCATAAATCAAACTCCGCCCAGACAGGGCAGTGGTCTGACGGCTTTTCCATACTGCGAATATCATAATCTATACCAGCATCGCGAACGCTGCCGGCAATCGCCTTCGATGCCAATATCAGGTCAATCCGCAACCCGCGTCTGGGATCCCGTTCAAATCCACGACTACGGTAGTCAAACCAGCTGAACAGGTTGTCGGTTTCCGGATAGACAATTCGATACGCGTCCACCATACCCCAGTCCATAATTCGTTCGAGCCATTCGCGTTCTTCAGGTAAAAATGAAGTCTTGCCATCCCGAAGCCAGCGCTTCTTATTGTCTTCTCCGATGCCAATATCCTTATCGACGGGTGCCACATTCATGTCACCCATAACGATAACCGGGTCACTGGCGCGGTGGTGGGCGAGCAGGTGGGCATGCAGGTCTGCATAGAATTTTTGTTTGTTGGGAAACTTTTCCGGATGGCTCCGGTTTTCACCCTGAGGGAAATAGCAGTTAATTACACAGAGTTTGCGCCCATCGGTAAGTGGGACTGAACCTGCAACAAAGCGCCGTTGACTTGCATCATGGTCCTCCCGAAATCCTTTCTCCACATCCATCGCGGGTTGCCGGGTCAACAGTGCAACCCCGTAATGCGTTTTCTGACCGTGAAACAAGGCCTCATAACCCATCTCCCGAATCTCATTGACGGGAAAGTTCTCGTCGGCAACCTTGGTTTCCTGCAGTCCAATGACGTCGGGTGAATGTTGCTTGATCACGGCTTCGAGCTGGTGTAGCCGAACCCGGATACTGTTGACGTTAAAGGAAACCACGCGCATGGGTTACCTCAGAAGACCTCGTGGATCGCTATCGTCTTGACCCTGGCATCTGATTTTGCAGATAGCTCGAAACAGAGTCCCTCAGCAGCAATATACGAGCCGATTGCAGCCTTGTGTGACTTGAAGAAGGTTGCCGACTCGATGGCAATCTCATCCAATTGCCCATCTGTGCGTTCCGGGTCATGGTGGAACATGGCAAGGTTCTTGACCCTTGCATCAACTGCAAGTGTCCTGACCTGTGAAATCAACGAATGTCCCCAGCCGTGTTTCGCGGGCATATCCCGTTCTTCATACTGGGCATCGTGAATCAAAAGGTCGACACCCTCACAAAAGGAAACCCATTCATCATAGCTGGTAACCCCGGCATCAGGCGGGAACAATTCATTATCCGTGATATAGGCGATGGATACGCCGTCCTCCTCAATGCGGTAGGCGTGGCCACCTCCCGGGTGATTGATGAACCGGCGATCGGTTTTAAAAGCTTGCGCGGCCAGAAAGGAATCGACTTCCTGAATTGCCGCAATCCTTGACGGCAAGTCCTCGGAGTGGACAGGAAAATTGGAGCCGTCCATCTGCTTTAGCAGCGCCTCGAGCGCCATCGCATTCCCCTGGACGCCCTGTAGGACCACGATTTCTCGATCCTTTTGATAGATCGGATCAAAAAACGGATATCCCTGAATATGATCCCAGTGCCCATGACTCAGCAATAAAAGCAGGGGTTCGTCATTGCGCACCAATTCCATACCCAGCTTCCGGATACCGGTACCCGCGTCAAATATCAGGTTTTGGCCGCAGTTCAGGCGGACATGCATACAAGAGGTATTGCCCCCATATTTGACGGTTGTCGGTCCAGGCGCCGCGATCGAGCCCCTAACGCCGTAAAAGGTAATCAGCATGGCTTATGTCTTCGGACCAATACGCTGCAGGCCAATGTTCAATCACGCTTACCGGTTATCAAATCCCTGAACTTGTCTACCAACGTTTCATATTTATAGTCGGTAAATTCCCCGGCATCGAAGAACATGCCATGGTCCCGACAGGCCTCATACCAGATGTGGGGTTGTTTCGGATCGGCGACTTTTTCCATCTTGGTACCACACCGCGGGCAATTTACATCCTCGACCTTGTTGTATTCCTTACCGACCTCAGGGTCGCCACTGTCAATGAATTCAGACATCCATTTACTTTTGAGCGACTCGGCTTCACCGACGTCAAACCAGATGCCCTTACAATTGGTACAACGGTCGACCGTCATATTTCGACCGTAAGTAACTTCTTCCATGGAAGCATGGCATTTGGGACATTCCATAGGATTACACCTTATTGCTGATTGCCGGATAACTACTTACGGCGCTGGGCCGGATTTGGCTGAGTATACCTGAGTCATTTGGTCTAGTGCAGGTCCCCGGCGACGAGGGTCCAACTATTTAATCTGACTGGTCAATCTGGCTGGTTAATGTGACTGGCCGACGAGTTTACACTAGCGCGATCCGGAATCGAATTGGCGAATCAGGTTCCTGCGGCGGAACCAGCCTGGCATTCACAAAGACGTCCCGGTCGAGTACGCCTTGGTTCAGGTCTTCCCGTATAGATATGCGCATAATGTATATTATGTTAAATTAG
>JBBDIT010000023.1:5172-12167 GCA_040880285.1 Pseudomonadales bacterium
TGCGCTCAAGGCTGTCCCCTTCCTGTATTATTTGCCAGCATTGACGGAAGCCGAACCAGTGAGCCAATACGAATGAATGATCTGGGCCCTTATATTGAAGCCATTGCCGACAATTATCTGGCGGATGAAGACCAACTCGTGCGCAAATTCACGCAGATGATCACGCCGGACGTGGCGGAACGGCAAGCCGTGACCGATCTCTCTGTCAGCCTGATCGGGAAAATCAGGAACCATCCGGACTTTAATCGCGGCCTCGATGCATTTATGGCGGAATACAGCCTGGACTCCAGCGAGGGCGTTCGACTCATGACCCTGGCGGAAGCCCTCGCCAGAATTCCGGATGAGGACACCAAAGAGGCGCTGATACGCTCGAAACTGAGCGGAGCAGATTGGTCGCGGCATCTCGGTAAAAGCATCTCCTCATTGGTAAACTCCTCCACCCGTGCCCTACTCTTTACCTCCAGCGTGCTGGAGTCCGATGAAATTCCGTTTCTGTCATCGGCCATTCGCAAACTTGGTGAACCCACGATCCGTATGGCGATCGAGATGGGTATGAGTCTGTTCAGCGACCACTTCGTGCTCGGTGAAACGCTGGATGAAGCCAGGAAAAAAGTCCAAAAGGAAAGGCGCAAGTATCGTTATTCGTTCGATATGCTGGGTGAGGCAGCATTGACCGGTGCCGATGCTCGTAAATTCTTCGATGATTATAAAAAAGCGATCCGGTTCGCCGGTGGATTCCCCAATGCAGCTGTTTCAATCAAGCTCTCGGCCTTGCACCCACGCTATGATGCAAACCAATACCAGCGTGTTCACTCCGAGCTGTATCCGGCGCTCAATGAATTGATCGGGATTGCCCGTGAGGAAGATGTCCAGATCACCATCGATTCCGAGGAAGCCAATCGTCTGGAGTTATCCCTTCAGGTATTCGAGAAACTGGTGACCGAAGGCAACGGCAGAGGGTTCGATAAGCTGGGGCTCGCTGTACAGGCCTATTCCAGACGCGGTATGGCGGTACTGGAATATTTGAACGCCCTTGCCAGCAAGCTGGGCCAGCGTATTTGCGTGCGTCTGGTCAAAGGCGCGTACTGGGATACTGAAATCAAATTGGCACAGATGATGGGGCTCGAGGACTTCCCGGTTTTTACCAAAAAGGCCCATTCAGATCTCTCTTTTCTGGCGTGTGCCAGATACCTGATCGCCAGCAAAGAACGCCTGTATCCGCAATTTGCGACCCACAATGTGCATACGGTCTCCAATCTCTTGTACTGGACCGAGGGAGCCGAATCCATGTTCGAGTTTCAACGGCTACACGGCATGGGTGCGATCCTGTATGACTGCCTGCTGGATGAAGACCCCGACATTGCCTGCACGATCTATGCGCCCATTGGCCAACAGAAGGAACTGCTGCCTTACCTGATCCGCCGGCTACTGGAAAATTCCGCCAATAGTTCTTTTGTCAACCAACTGGCCAGCAACACCAGCGCGCAAGAGCTATCCCGCCACCCTATCGATGTTGCCGCGGCAACGTCCAGCGAGATCACCCTCCCCGCCAATTTGTATCCCGATCGTAGGAATTCAGGGGGTATCGATCCAAGGTACTCACGCCACAGGATTGCCTTGATGAATGAGTTGGATGCCTACAAGTCCAGGTGCTGGCGAGACGAGAAGGGAGCAGATTGTGAAGTGACTTCTCCTGTCGATGGTAGCCTGGTTGGCAAGGTTAAACTTACCAGACCGGAAGACCTGGACGCCGTGGTTACCCGCGCGAGGGACGCGGCCAGCCATTGGCGCAAGCAATCCCCGGTACAACGCGCAACCCTGATTCGCAACCTGTCAGACCAATTGGAAGAAAGCCGGGTCGAGCTGATCGCGCTGATGATCGCCGAGGCCGGCAAGACCATCGAAGATGGCATTGCAGAGGTGCGCGAGGCTGTCGACTTCTGCCGCTATTATGCCGCTCACATGGAACGCCTGGCCGAAGGTGAAAACCTGCCGGGACCGAGCGGCGAACGGAACCACCTGAGCCACGAACCGCGCGGTGTATTTGCGTGCATCAGCCCCTGGAATTTCCCGGTCGCGATATTTACCGGTCAGGTCGTGGCGGCACTGGTTACCGGTAACGCCGCTATCGCCAAACCAGCAGAACAATCTCCGTTGGTTGCAAGGCTCATTGACGAACTATCCATCCGCGCAGGCATTCCGGAACACACGCTCCAGGTCATTACCGGTGCTGGCGAACTCGGTGCTGCTCTTATCAATCACCCGGGCATTGATGGTGTTGTCTTCACCGGATCGGTTCCGACCGCAAGATCGATCCAAAAAGCGCTCGCGGCAAGGGACGGCGCCATCGTGCCCCTCATCGCCGAGACCGGTGGTCAAAACGCAATGATTGTAGACAGCTCCGCGTTGCCGGAACAGGTCGTCAAGGACGTACTGACTTCTGCATTCAACAGCAGCGGTCAACGCTGTTCGGCGCTGCGCGTCCTGTACCTGCAGGAAAGCTGTGCGGACAGCATTATCGAATTGCTCAAGGGTGCCATGGCCGAGTTGAAAATCGGGCATCCCGGGAAGCTGGAGACGGATATAGGCCCGGTCATTGATGAAGAAGCACTCCTGCGACTAAGACGACACGAGCAGGAAGTTACTCAATACGGTCATCTGATTGCACGCACAGCGCTACCCCAGGATATGCCAGCCGAACTGCAAAAAGGTACTTATCATGCGCCCTCCTGTTTCGAAATCGACAGTATTCGCTCGCTCAAGGAAGAGAGCTTCGGCCCCATCCTGCATGTGGTTCGATACGACATCACTTCCATCGATAAGGTCATAGACGACATTAACGCTACTGGCTACGGCCTGACGTTTGGTGTTCACAGTCGCAATGAAACCTTTTGCGACCACGTGGTGCGCCGCATCCAGGCTGGCAATGTTTACATCAATCGCAATATGGTGGGCGCAGTGGTCGGTACGCAGCCGTTTGGCGGCCGGGGACTGTCCGGGACCGGCCCCAAAGCCGGTGGGCCCCACTATTTACACAGTTTTATGGTGGAAAAGACACGCACTGATAATCTGGCGGCCATTGGTGGCGCAATCGACCTCATCAATCAACACTCGTGAGGAGCACCTCCTTGACATCATCACTGTCGCTACGAGAAATATTCATAGAGGACGTACCCCTCATTGATGTTCGGGCCCCTGTTGAGTTTGCCCGCGGCGCGTTTCCCGCGGCAACCAACCTCCCCATTCTCAATGATGCCGAACGCGAACAAATTGGCATCTGCTATAAAACCAAAGGAGCTGATGCGGCAGTCAAGCTCGGCCACGCCCTGGTCAGTGGTAATGCCAGGCAATACCGGGTACATCAATGGACCGAATTTATCGATACCCATCGAAACGCGCATTTGTATTGCTTTCGTGGTGGCCAACGATCACGTATTGCCGGGCACTGGCTGAGCCAGGCCGGTTACCCTATTCCGAGGATTGACGGTGGCTACAAGGTCATGCGCCGCTACTTGATCGACAGCCTGTCGCGACTCCCGGATGTCGTCATTCTCGCTGGTAAAACCGGCGTCGGTAAAACCCGCGTCCTCCATCTGCTGGCTGATACAGAAGGTGCCAGCGTGATTGATCTTGAATTCCTCGCAAACCATCGCGGTTCTGCCTTTGGTAAACGCATCAGCGCACAACCGTCCCAGATTTCGTTTGAGAATGCACTCGCCGTCGCCTTTATGAAAACAACGAATCCGGTGGTGTTCCTGGAAGATGAAAGCCGTATGATCGGTCGCGTTAATTTGCCATTACCACTCCAGGAAAAGATGAAGTCAGCACCGATCCTGGTCATGGAAGATTCGATGACCCGGCGAGTCAGCCGCATTCATAAGGAGTACATCGTCGAAATGCAGCAGGAGTTGCTGGACTATCATGGCGTTGAAGCAGTAGCGCTCGAAGCACATCGTGACTCGTTTCTTTCGTCCATTGATGCAATCAGGAAACGCCTGGGAGGCGATCGCCACCGGGAAGTACGCAAGCTCATGGACCAGGCGTTCAATGCCCAGGCACGTGGGGACCTGTCGCTACATGACCGCTGGATCGAACAGTTGCTGATCCATTACTACGATCCGATGTACGAATACCAGCTATCGCAGAAATCTGATCGGGTCCGGTTCAAGGGTAACGCCGACGAAATCCTTACCCGGGCACCCGCCCTACTCTGCCGCTGACGATTCGGCGAGACTGAGTTCGATTGTCCAGCCTGAGCCAGAGGCAATACCATGGGCGGCGGCAAAATTACCCTGGTTGAGCGCGAGCGCAATATTATCCAGGCTATTAACGTAAAGTAGTGGGCTATGTTCCGACACGTCGCCAAAGGTCGTCACGAATGGCAACACGCCCTGGAAAGCAATTTCAGCACGGTTGCGAATGGTGACATTGACATAATCACGGTATCTTGCGCCCAGACGTAAAAACGTGGCACGCGGGATATTAGTCCATACATTACCGTATTGTGGATCCAGAACGGGGATAAATCCGCTCACCATCTTGTCGGCAAACACGACATCCGGTGGTTCGATTACCTGCACCGATGTGACATCAAGTTCGGGGCCTACCGAAGCCAGGTCAATTTTTCCGGACGCCAGGCGCGCGGCGGTATAAACATAGACATCGCGACCATGAAAAGTATTGGAATAGTAAGAGCCGGGCAGTCTGTTCTCGCGTTCATCGATTTCATGGACGGCGTCAATCCCCAATTCCAGGGCAATCAGGCTCAAAGTACCATTGTCCGGTGTCACAAAATAGCGTCCCGCGGCAAAGGCAACCACAGATTTGCGGGAGGTGCCGACGCCCGGATCTACCACGGATACGAACACGGTTCCAACAGGCCAGTAAGCAGCCGTTTGCATCAATCGATAGGACGCCTGCCAGACATCAAACGCCGGAATCTCATGGGTCAGATCCTCAACCCGCAGGCTTGCATCCACACCGTAGGCAACACCACGCATCGCGGCCACGGCACCATCACGTTCGCCGAAATCGGTCTGCAACACCAGCAAGCCATTAGGGCTCTGGGCACACGCAAAAGATGGATACCAGGCAAAGAGTGAACCCAAAGAGATAGCAATCAAGATCCATTGAATTGGCATAGGCGTCGGCTCTCAACTAAAAGAGCGAGTCTACCAAATTCGCCACAATACATGCGTGGCTACTCACCGGTTTGGTCATGACAGTGACTCCTTGCGGGTTCCATGACGTGTAGTGTTCGAATTGATCCGGTCCCGGTCGACCTGCTCAACTACCTGCCGAATCCTGGGGTGGTTTTCACAGATTCGATCCAGGTCGGCTGCCTTGAGTTCATACAAAGAACAAGGAGTCGCGGCGATTATCGTCGCATTGCGAGGTGCCTCATGTAACATCGCCGACTCGCCAAAAAAGTCCCCTGCATACAAAGTCGCGGCGTGTGTTTGTTCACCTTCCGCCATTATGAACACGTTGGCGATACCCCGGGCAATCAGGAACATTGAGTCACCTGCTACCCCTTGATCAATGATATTTGTGCCGCGTGGTACCGTCTTTGGGCGTAGCGATTTGGCAATTTCTTCAAATTGCGCGGCGTCCATGCCAGCAAAGACAGGGACCTTTTTCAACAATTCGGTGACACCGATCTCAAGTGTGGCAACGATATCGTCGCGTTTCAGCTGTCTGATCCTCGCACTCTGTTCTTTCAGGATCTTGCCGGCAATCCCTTCATGGATCATGCCCATCTCGGCCGCATGCTCGATCGAGTCATGTTCAGCGATGAGTAGCAGGCGCTGGCCCAATTGTTCCTGCATGGCTTCTACAAACTCCGGATACAATTCCGCCATTTCATCCAGCTGTGACTTCATTTCCGATCGAATCTGTTCATACAGGCTATGCAAGGTGCCAATGACCGAGTCGTCAAAGTCGCCGTCACCAGCCAGATTAGTCAGGCTGGATAGCACACTGTTAGCGGCCCGGTAGCGTCCCCAGGTAATGTCATAATCCCGCACGATACGCTGGGTTCTCAGCTGTTCCACGATGCCCCCGAAACCGGGAACACGATCAAGCCAGCGGATCCAGAAGAGGTCCATCGCTTTTCCGGGAGAGACTTCAAATTCAGACGTCGGCATGAGGCCACGGTGCCTGACTTCATCCAACTGGACATTGATCGTGTGGTCCAGCTCCCGGAACGCCCACTCGTTGATCAGACCAACGCCGAAGAGCTCGTGGACCCTGGCCTTCTCCCTAACCAGGCAGCGCATGGCCAGAATCACCAGCGACTCCTTCTCGTCCATTTGGAGATAGAGCTGCTGCAAGGCTTCATTTAGCTCCGCCAACTCACGTTCGCATTTTTCACCTAAATTCCGCGCGACTCGCTCGGAAAACATACCACCACTGACCAGCGAATTGATCCGGGACAACCCCTCTTGCCTGGCGTGGCGATCACCTTCAAGTTTCGCCATATGATCCGGCACGCTGAGTTTATCCAGGCCCAACCACTTCACCATGCTTTCGATGCTGAGTCCCTGAACCACGAGGGTAAACAACACAGCGCCCATGACGACCGCGACCAGCGTTTGCTTGTACTCAAATTCGGGCAATGACAGTACGATGGCAAGCGCGATAGCTCCACGGAGTCCGCCCCAGTACATGACCTGCTGAAATGGCAAGCCGATGGCTTCGGAGCCAGGCACTTTACCAACCAGTGGAACCAGGCCAAATATCACGACTGCCCTGGAGGCCAGCATGGCAAACACCACAAACCCTATTAAATCTACCGATTGCCACAGCACTACCAGGTCAATTTGCATGCCCACCATCAGGAAAATTAATGTATTGGCAAGGTAGGACAGGTATTCCCAAAAGTGCTTCATAAACTCTTCGATCGAGGGTGAAATCTTGGACCTGCCCCAGGATCCAATCGTCAGGCCGGCGGCTACTACCGCCATAATTCCGCTCACATGGAATACATGCTCGGC
>JBBDIT010000023.1:12267-37534 GCA_040880285.1 Pseudomonadales bacterium
GAAGTCGCGTCGTTGAATAGACTCTCACCTTCGACCAGTATCGTCAGGCGTTCCGGAACACCCAGTTGCTTGAAGATCGAAATCACCGCCACCGGATCAGTTGCGCTCAAGATAGCACCAAGCAATAACGCTACCATCAGGTCGAACGGCGTCAACCAGGCCATGACCAGTCCGATTATGGCTGTCGATAACAACAAGCCGGGCACTGCCATCGTAAGGATCGGCCAAATGTTTCGACCTACCTGACGAGCATCCAGATTGAATGCGGATTCAAAGATGAGTGTGGGAATAAAAACAAAAAGTACGAGCTCCGGAGTCAGTTCAAAGTTTGCGACCGGTTCAAGTATTGGCACATCCTCCGCCAAAGCTGAAATCGCAATACCGACAAACACCAGTAAGATCGTCAGCGGCAGTTTGCTCATCCGCTTGCTGGCCATCGTCGATAGTGCTGCAACCAGAAGCAGGATGGTTATACCGGTAACCAGGTCTGCAATGTGGTTAACCTGGTGTTCCATGACCCGAGCCCAGAAAAAGTTATTATTCGACCCGGTTTAGCGGATCCGTTTTAGCCTACTATAGCGCACAAGGATAGTTTAGTAACTTTTGTCCTGGCCGAGGACCTGCTCGGCAACAAACGATTTAATCAATTCCTGGCTCACAGGGGCAATCACCGGAATCATAATTTCACGCAGGTACCGTTCAACGTGATATTCCTTGGCATACCCCATGCCCCCGTGCGTGAGCACGGCTCGCTGGCACGCGGCAAGGCCCGCTTCCGCTGCCAGGTACTTGGCGCTATTGGCTTCTGCGCCGCAAGGTTCACCGGCGTCATATAACGCGGCAGCTTTAAACACCATAAGAAAAGCGGCCTCGAGCTCCATCCAGTTCACCGCGAGCGGGTGCTGGATCCCCTGGTTCTTGCCAATGGTGCGATCAAAAACCACGCGCTCACGCGCATAATTGCTGGCCCGTTCCAAGGCCACCTGGCCGAGCCCCACGGCTTCGGCTGCAATCAGTATGCGTTCAGGATTAAGTCCGTGCAGAAGGCACTTCCATCCTTCACCTTCCTCACCTATCCGGTCCACCACGGGGACTACCAGGTCATCAATGAATAGTGCATTGGAATCCACCGCCTTGCGTCCCATCTTCTCGATCAGGCGCACTTCAATACGATCCCGATCGAGATCGGTATAAAAAAGCGAAAGTCCGTCGGTGGCTTTGGCACAATCTGCAAGGTCTCTCGTACGTGCGATCAACAGAATTTTGTTGGCGGTCTGGGCCGTACTGGTCCAGAGCTTACGACCATTGAGAATATAGTTGTCACCATCCCGGACCGCCCTGGTTTTAAGTCGCGTGGTGTTCAAACCGGCATCAGGCTCGGTGACACCGAAACAGGCACGGTCCTGGCCCCTGATCAGGCGTGGCAGATGCTGCTGTTTTTGCGCTTCGGTGCCGAACACGACGATCGGGTTCGGGCCAAACAGGTTGAGGTGGATCGCAGACGCGCCGCTCATACCCGCGCCGGACCTTGCAATGGTATGGGCGAGGATCGCGGCCTCGGCAATCCCCAGTCCGGAACCACCGTACGCCCCGGGCATGGCAATCCCGAGCCACCCACCTTCTGTAATGGCCGCCACGAATTCCTCCGGAAACTTGCCGTCTGAATCCCGGGCGAGCCAATAGTCGTCACCGAAATCAGCACAAATACGTGCGATAGCCTCGCGAATCGCCACCTGCTGCTCTGAAAACGAGAAATCCATAGTTTACTTTAATACCTCGCTATAACTATTTGTTAAATAATCTTTTTATGTCAAATTATCGAATTGAAACCAGGCATTGAATATTTCCATTTTATGTTCAGTTTTGAAGTGCGGAATATTGGTAGCCTAGCTCTTCCCTGAACCGACAGTATCGTTTGAATGGACGAAGGAAGTCGACCAACAAAAAAACGCGAACAGACCCGCCGCAAACTCATTGCGGCGGCTCGCGAACTTGTCTACCAACGCGGCCACGAAAAGATCGCAATTCAGGACATTACCGCACAGGCTAATGTCGGCCTCGGTACCTTCTACAATTACTTCGATACGAAGCAGGCGGTTTTTGAAGCCGTTCTCGACGATATCCGACAAACTTTCAACAAGCGTCTCGATGAGTTACGCGCCCCCCTCAAGGATCCTGCATTGATCGTGGCGGTCACACATAAGTACTGTTTCCAGCAAGCACAAGACAATGAGGAATGGAACACCTTCCTGACCTATTCGGGCCTTGGTGGCGAATACACACTGGGGCAGGACGAGGATCAGTGCCTGGCTGACATCAAACGGGGTGTCAATGCAGGACGTTTTAAAGTGGAAGATGTCTTCTTCGCACAGAGTCTTGTCATCGGTATGGTGCAGCACGTAAACCGGGAGATCGCACGTGGCAGGTTGAGCCGCCAGGCCATGGAAGAGGCTACCCGCTATATCCTGCGAATGCTGGGGTTACCCGATCTGGTTGCAAAAGCCCTGGTACAGACTCCGATTCCGGCGATGGCCGCGCCAAGGCGTGATGCGTTAGCGGGTGCCGGCATCCTGCCGACTGGCACAACGCCAATCCACTAGCACGCTAGCTCCGCAGGCTCACACCCATGCCTAACCCACGCATACTCCCAATTACAAGTTGACCGTCTTCCAGAGCTTGGTAAGATGGCAACTGTCCTACAGGACAACGACAGATAGTGTAGGGGCAATCCCCCGACGCTGATGACAACATCTTAAGGCAGCGATCCTGCCAAGAGGACTTCACATGTATTCAACGATCCTTCTCCGAATTCCAATCAGCCTTGCCGGACAGCGGCCGCTAATTTAGACGCGGCGTCTCTTATTTTTTGATGCATCCCGACAACAGGTTAGGGAGTAATTCGCAATGGCTGTAAAGAACGTCAGTCTGGACGACAAATACGTCCAACACACTGGTCGGGTATTCTTGACAGGTACCCAGGCGCTGGCCCGTTTGCCTATGCTGCAACAGGAACGAGATCAAGCAGCTGGTCTGAATACCGCCGGCTTTATCAGCGGGTATCGGGGCTCTCCCCTGGGTGGGCTGGACAAGACCCTGTGGCAGGCTAAAAAATTCCTGACCGAACACCATATCCACTTCCAGCCCGGCGTTAACGAGGACCTGGCGGCTACCGCAGTGTGGGGATCACAGCAAGTCAATATATTTGAAGGGGCCAAATTCGACGGTGTCTTTGGCATGTGGTACGGCAAAGGGCCCGGGGTCGACCGTTCCGGCGACGTGTTTCGTCATGCAAATCACGCCGGTACCTCCAAATACGGTGGCGTGCTGGTGATTGCCGGCGATGATCACGGTTGTAAGTCCTCCACCCTGCCCCACCAGACAGAATATGCGTTTGTGGATGCGATGATGCCGATCCTTAACCCGGCAGGGGTACAGGAAATTATCGACCTTGGCCTTTATGGCTGGGCCCTTTCGCGATATAGCGGTTGTTGGGTCGCGCTCAAGACCATCGCCGAAACGGTGGATGCATCCTATTCAACCGACATCGACGCGAACCGTATCCAGATTGTGCTTCCTGATCCAGGTGACGTCGATCTCAATAGTCGCTGGCCGGACAAGCCGCTGGACCAGGAAACTCGCCTGCATAATGACAAAATCAAGGCTGCGCTGGCGTTTGCCCGGGCCAATCATTTGAACCGTATTACCATGGACACACCGGAGCCACGGCTTGGCATTATTTCAACCGGCAAATCCTACCTTGACGTCCTGCAAGCACTCGATGATCTGGGTATTGATGATGACCTCGCGACCGAGATCGGCTTGCGTGTCTACAAGGTCGGTATGCCCTGGCCGCTTGAACCCGAAGGCATCCACGACTTTGCCAGGGGCCTTGACGAGGTATTGGTAGTCGAGGAAAAACGCGGCCTCATCGAAGAACAACTGACCAGCCAACTCTACAACTGGCACTCCGACGTCAGGCCCGTGGTGGTCGGTAAACACGATGAGTCTGGCAATTGGTTGCTTCCTTCTACGGGTGAGTTGACGCCTGCGCTGATCGCACGTGTGATCGCGGCCCGGATACAACGATTTTTTACCAGCGAGAAGATGCACAAACGCCTCTCGTTCCTGAACGAGAAGGAAGCCTACCTGCATCGTCCCAAGGATATTGCGGAACGCGTTCCCCACTATTGTTCCGGCTGCCCCCATAACACATCGACCGTCGTGCCTATCGGTAGCCGCGCCATGGGTGGTATCGGTTGCCATTACATGGCCACGTGGATGGACAGGCAGACAGACACATTTACGCAAATGGGTGGTGAAGGCGCAACCTGGATTGGCCAGGCCCCCTTTACACACACACAGCATGTGTTCCAAAACCTGGGCGATGGCACTTACTTCCATTCCGGATTACTGGCGATACGGGCAGCAATATCTGCAGGCGTTAACATCACCTATAAAATTCTCTATAACGATGCGGTCGCCATGACCGGCGGGCAACCCATAGACGGTCAGCTCAGCGTTGCGCAGTTGGCAAAGCAACTAGTCGGCGAAGGGATCGAGCGCATTGCCGTGGTGAGTGACGATATTGAAAAATACCATCGCGGTGAATTTCCAGCCGGCGTCACCTTCACTCATCGTGACGACCTGGATTGGGTCCAGCGCGAATTGCGCGAAACCAAAGGCACAACCATATTGATCTACGATCAGACCTGTGCCGCTGAGAAACGTCGAAGGCGTAAGCGTGGTGAGATGGAAGACCCCGCTGTACGCCCGTTCATCAATTCACTGGTGTGTGAAGGCTGCGGCGACTGTGGTGTTCAATCAAACTGCCTGTCAGTGGTACCGGAAGAAACCGAATATGGCAGGAAACGACAGATCGAACAGTCGTCCTGCAACAAGGATATGAGTTGCATCAAGGGTTTCTGCCCCAGTTTCGTCACTATCGAAGGTGGCGAGTTACCTTCACCGGAGCGAAAGCCGGACAGGTTCGATTTTTCCAACCTGCCGGAACCCGAATTACCAGAGACGGATAAACCTTATGGCATTGTTATAGCCGGTGTTGGTGGTACCGGTGTCACTACGCTTGGTGCCATCCTGGGTATGGCAGCTCACCTGGAGGACAAGGGTGCCTCTGTTCTCGACATGACGGGCCTGGCGCAGAAGTTCGGTGCAGTGATCACCCACCTGCAGATTGCCTCCAACCCGGAGGAGATTCATGCGGCGAGAATCGCCGCAGGCGGTGCAAAACTCGTACTTGGCTGCGACCTCGTGGTCGCATCATCCAATGACTCCATGGTCAAGGTTCATCGCGACGAGGCCTACGCGGTAATCAACTCTCACGAGGCCATGACCGCAGAGTTTACCCGTGACCCGGATGCGCGCTTCCCAGCCAAATCGATGCACGACATCATCGAAGAATGCGTGGGCACCGATAAAACGCACTTCGTCAATGCCATCAGCGCCGTAGAACAACTCGTGGGTGGAACCATGGCGGCGAACATTTATCTCGCCGGGTTCGCCTACCAGAAGGGTATGATCCCGATCTCATCGGAAGCAATTTGTCGTGCCATAGAATTAAACGGAGCCGCGGTTTCCGATAACCTCAACGCCTTTAACTTTGGCCGGCTTGTCGCTCATGATCCCGCTGCCATTGAACTCCAGCAACAGGATTGGCAACCGCTGACAGAGCTGGAAGATATCATCGGTGACCGTCGTCGGTTCCTGACAGAGTACCAGGATATCGCCTACGCGAATCGTTACGAGGCACTGGTTCGGCAGGTTCAGGATGCCGCTATAAAAGCTGGTCATGACGACGCCTTGACCCTGGCAGTCGCCAACAACTATTTCAAAGTCCTTGCCTATAAGGATGAGTATGAAGTCGCAAGGCTCTACACTGATGGCAAATTCATGGAACGCCTGGGCGAACAGTTCGAGGGTCACTACAAACTCAAGTTCCACCTGGCACCACCAATCATCGCACCGAAAGACAAGCACACCGGTCTGCCGAAGAAGCTGGCCTTCGGTGGCTGGATCTTGCCGGTATTCAAACAATTGGCCAGGTTCCGTTTTCTGCGCGGTACCCGGCTTGATCCCTTCGCCTATACAAAAGACCGCAAGCTGGAACGACAGTTGATTGCTGACTATGAGTACACGGTGACATCACTCTTACCACGTATTGGTGATGCCGATCTTGAGACGATCGAGACGCTGTTACGACTGCCGGAGCGTATAAGAGGATTCGGATATATCAAAAAACGTAACGCGGAAATTGCGCAGACCGAGAAAATGAAATTAATGGCCAGGCTCGATGCCAGACCGGAAGCAGTCCGCTTGTTCGACCCCAAAGCAGCATAGCGACATGAGTGTAGAGGATATGAAAATAGAAGTATTGGACGTAAAACACTATGCCGATTTCGACAACCACGAACAGGTCGTTCGCTGTGTCGATGAGGCTTCCGGATTGCGGGCTTATATTGCAATCCACAACAGAAATCTGGGCCCTGCATTAGGCGGATGTCGGATGTGGGCCTATCCTGCGGAGGTACACGCAGTAACCGATGTCCTGCGGTTGTCGCGCGGCATGACGTATAAGTCTGCTATATCCGCCCTCCCCCTGGGTGGTGGCAAGGCTGTCATTGTCGGCGACCCGCGGACTCTTAAGTCAAGGGCCTTACTGGAAGCCATGGGTCGTTTCATCGATTCTTTTGATGGACGCTATATTACGGCGGAGGACTCCGGCACCGACGTGGAAACCCTCTCTGTAATGGGTACACAAACCCCATATGTCGCAGGTATCAGTGACAAGCGGCTCAGCGACGGCAGTACGGTAAATGGCGATCCATCGCCCTCAACCGCGCATGGCGTGTTCAAGGGGATCGAGGCCGCCGTGAATCATTATCACGGTATCGAATCACTGAAGGGAGTGAGAGTCGCGGTCCAGGGTGTGGGTAACGTTGGACGCCAGTTGGTAAAACGATTAGCCCTTGCCGGTGCCGAACTTACCATTGCCGATGTTAATCCGGATTCCATTGACAAGGCACTCGATATTGCCGGTGCCAGGGTCGTCAATTTTGATGTGATCCACAAGCAAGAAGTTGAAGTGTTTGCCCCCTGTGCGCTTGGGGGCATCATCTCGACGGAAACCCTGCCCCAAATGAAAGCACGAATCATCGCGGGTGCTGCCAACAACCAGCTGGCGGATGAGGCGGCTGGCTACGAGGTATTCACACGGGCCATGGGCTATGCACCGGACTATGTGATCAATGCCGGTGGTATCATTGACGTTTACTACCAGCGCGCGGGATACGAGCATAACAGGGTCATCGCCCATATCGACCGTATAGGCGACACCTTGAACGAACTATTCCAGCGTTCAGATGAGGCAGAAGTCCCTACCCATGTTATGGCTGACCGACTGGCCGAGGCCCGGTTTCTCAATCGTAAGGTCAGCCGGGTCGCCTGAACCTGCTACCTGGAGGTAGTACCCCCAGCCAGTAACGCGGATCAGTCCATCGACTCTTGATACGCGACGCACTTTTCCTCATCCTATGGCGGCGTGAAACAGACTTGGCCAATACACCTCATCCTACAAACCACTATAGAAGGAACCTGAATGAAGCTGGTGACATTTAGCATCCATGGTGCGCTGAAGATTGGTGTATGGACAGACGAAGGGGTGCTGGATCTATCCAGCTGCGGTGTGGATTTGCCGGGCGATATGCTGACGCTCATACAAATGGGTGATACGGGCCTTGACCAGGTTCGCACTGCCATTGAGAAAGGCGGTGATATCCTGTCGGTTGACGCCATCAAACTGGTCCAGCCGATTCTGCGACCCCCCAAAATACTGGCGATTGCCCTTAACTACGCAGAGCACGTTAAAGAGTCGGTGACTGAAAAACCTGCGGTACAGATGTGGTTCAACAAACAAAGTACCTGCGTCACCGGCCCCTTCTCGCCCATTGATTTGCCAAAGGTTTCCGACAAACTGGACTACGAAGGTGAGTTGGGTGTCGTGATTGGCAAACGCTGCCGACATGTACCAAGGGAACGTGCCTCCGAGGTTATATTTGGCTATACGGTGATCAATGATGTCAGTGTTCGAGACTGGCAACGCGCCGCACAAACTTTCCAGATTGGCAAATCCTTCGACACTCATGGCCCCTTTGGCCCCTATATTGTGACGCCGGATGAAGTCGATAATCCACAGAACCTGCATATTCGTACACTGGTAAACAATGAAGTGCGCCAGGATTCAAATACCAAACACATGATCTATAAGATCGATGAGCAGATTGCCCACCTGACCACCGCCTTCACCCTTGAGCCGGGTGACGTCCTCGCCACCGGTACACCGTCAGGCGTGGGTGCAGCCATGAACCCGCCCAACTTCCTGAAAGAAGGTGACATTTGCCGGGTGGAAATTGAACAGGTCGGCGCCATAGAGAATAAGGTCGTCAAGGAAACCGGCGACACCGTGATCCAATAGTTCCAGATCTTTCGATGCGGTATACCGGTTAGCAGGCATCTATGATGAGTAATCTCCGGGGGTGAATTCACCATGCTTGAAAAAGATCCGCTCGGATGGGTTGGTGTCGATAGAGACGCCGAGGAGATTCGGGCTTTACGCGCCTATCTTTCCGAAAACAATGGGATAAAGGGACTGGAAGTACTTACGCCGGATCAGGTCGAGCAAGCCACTGAGAATTTTTATCGAGACGGTTTCGTTGTAGTTCGTGATGTTTTGAGCAGGGACCAACTTGAATTCCTTCGCTCCGGTGTGGACCGTGAAATTGAAAAAATGATGGCGATCGATGCGCATCGCAAGGGTAATCGGGGTTCCCATCGATACTCCTTTGGCGGCGCGAGCCTGACCGGACACCAGCTTCACAACCCGGAATGGGCCATGCTGGTGGATTTACCCCTGGTGAGCGCCATCCTGACATCCATTTTTGATTCACCGGACTATATCGTCCGTGGTGGTGGCGGGGACTTCTGTTTACCCGGGGCTGTACAATACCAGCCATTGCACTCCGACATTCGTGATCGTACCAGTTACACCATGAGCGACGGCCGGACCGTTTCGGTCGGTTCGTTCAGGGATCCGCGTGGCCTTTTGAGCCTGCGTGACCTGCCTTGTCCTTACGTGTGTTGCAATTTTTTAACGGTCGACTTTACACCACTCAACGGACCGACGCGGCAGATCCCGGGTACGCAGAACTCCCATGCTCGAATTCCCGGGCTTGCCGGGGAACCCGAATGGATGAAACTCAGCACCGTGTGTCCGGCACCAGCCGGAAGCGTTTTATTTCGAGACCCAAGAGCCTGGCATGGTGGCACACCGAATTTGACAGATGAAGTGCGGGCAATACCCAACGCAGAATTCTTTGCGCCATGGTTTCGTGAACCCTTCAGGACCTGCATGCCTCACACCCTGTTCGAGACCCTGTCGGATCATGGCAAGCACATCTGTCGCTACCTGGTTGCAGAGCCAGGACAGCAGCTGCAGACCGGCTATCGCGAGCACCTCGGCGGAACACCTCCGGGACTTGAGTCTACTTAAGCTCGCAGTACAACATATGCCAGATAAGATAAATACAAGGCGACAAACACGACACCATGCCACCTTAATATGGAATTACTGCGGCTGACGACAAGGGATACCAGGATCAGGGCGCTGGACGCAACCACCATGACAAGGTCAGTATTACTGACAGCCTCAAACGGCAACTCGACAAAGCTGGCAGTGAAGCCCAGCACCCAGAGGATATTGAAAATATTCGAACCGACGACATTGCCAACCGCAATATCGGTCTGGCCGCGATAGGCAGCCACTCCCGAGGCGACCAGTTCCGGCATGGATGTGCCGATTGCAACTACCGTCAAACCGATCAGGGCATCAGCGACCCCCATATCAGCCGCCAGGTTGACCGCACCGCGTACGACAAAGTCACCGCCAAAGTATAGCCCCACGATGCCGAGCAGAACATAAATAAGCGTTCTTGTGGTAGAAAGGCGCTGCTCTCCCGGTTCGATGATCAGTTCTTTACCTTCAATCGACATTTTGTATACATAGATCATAAACAGCAGAAAAAAGAACAGCAGGATCGCCCCATCAATCCGGCTGATACTTAACGTCGGGACCGCGGCAAAAATTGCGGCGTTGGCCAAAAAACCCAGCAGCAATGCCGCGGTGAGGGAGAACGGAATCTCAGAAACCACGGTGGAGTCTTTTACCGGTAAGGGCCGGATAATCGCCGCGACACCCAACACCAGCAATACGTTGGCGATATTGCTGCCAACCACATTGGCAATCGCGAGGTCAGCGTTGTTCTGGAGTCCGGCAACCAGCGTGACCAGAAGTTCAGGTAAGGAAGTACCAAAAGACACGATGGTAAGGCCCACCACGAGCGGTGAGATCCCAATACGGCTCGCCAGTGAAATCGCACCATCCACCAGGAAATCAGCGCTTTTGATCAATATCAAAAGCCCGATTAACAAAACCAACGCATTAATCATGTCGTGTACCCGGGGTCCTGCGTCATGTTGAACGCATCTGCCAGTAGCCTGTAAGAGTTGGCGCGATCGGCAAATTCATGACAAATGGTGACGATCACCATTTCACTCACCTGGTGCGCGCCCGCCAGTGTTTGCAGCCGGTCTTTTACCATCGCCTTTGTGCCGGCAATCAAATGCTTGCGCCGACCCTGCAGACGGGCAACTTCCTCTTGTGTATAAACGTGTGTCCTGGCTTCTTCCACCGACGGACAAGGCCCTGGATCCCCTCGTTCAAAACGCAGGCGCCATAGATCGCGGCAGGCAGCAAGGTCGGCGGCCCGCTCTTTTGTCTCTGCACAGATCGCAAATACGCCCAGGTTCCCCCTGGGTTCAGGATATCGTGCTGACGGCTGGTAGTTATCGAAGTAGGTTTGCATGCAGTGCTGGCTCACATCCGGGGCTATGAAGTGGGCGAACGAATATGGCAGGCCAAAGTGTGCTGCAAAAAAAGCACTTTGTTCAGAAGAGCCCAGCAGCCACATTTCCGGTACCGTTGCAGCCTGCGGCGTGGCAATGACTGCCTCCAGACCTTTGGTCGTCGGCATTTCACCGGCTACAAAAGCCATAAGGTCCGACAGCTTGTTGGGAAAGTACTCGATTCCTATGGTGGAGCCATACAAGAGTGCCTGGGCTGTAACCAGGTCGCTGCCAGGGGCGCGACCAATACCGAGATCAATGCGGCCGGGAAACAGGTTTTCCAGCACGCGGAAATTTTCCGCCACTTTGTAAGGGCTATAATGCGGCAGCATGACACCACCAGAACCGATACGCATGGTTCGGGTCGCTGCTGCCAGGCGCGCAATCAGAATTTCCGGCGACGAACCGGCAAAACTTTTCGAACCATGGTGTTCAGCAACCCAGTATCGCTCATATCCGAGGGATTCCGCTAACTGTGCGAGTCGAACGCTCTCGTCCAGGGCCTGTGCTGCGGTGCCACCGCTTGCAATAGGTGATTGGTCCAGTACACCTAACCGCACAGTGATACGCTAAAGCCCCAGTACCATTTTCGCCATGATGTTGCGTTGGATCTCATTGGACCCGGCATAGATCGACACCTTACGCTGATTGAAGTAGGACGGCGCCGCAACCCCCGCGTAGGCAGGGCCAATCGGTTCGACGTTGAGACCTTTGGCGGGTCCGGGATTGTCAAACGGCACCGCATAGTCGCCAACCGCTTCAAGCACAAGTTCCGTCAACTCCTGTTGTAATTCCGTGCCTCGGCATTTCAACAACGACGATTCCGGTCCAACGTTTCCACCCGTGGCGATGCTGCTCAAAATACGCAGTTCGGTAAACTCCATCGCGTGAATCGCGATTTCAGTTTCTGCCAGCTTGCGGCGGAAGCCTTCATTTTCAATCAATGGTGCGCCGTTCACCTGTTCGCGCGCGGCAATTTCCTTGACGTTCTGAAGGCCCGCCTTGAGACCATGGGAATACGCATTGCCCCTTTCAAACTCCAACAGGTACTTGGCGTAGGTCCAGCCCTTGCCTTCCTCGCCAATCAAGTTGGCAACCGGTACCTTGACGTCGGTAAAGTGCACCATATTAACTTCCTGGAAACCCTTCGGCGGATTGTCGATGGTTTCAATCGGGACCACGTCGATACCCGGCGATGTCATATCGATAAGCAGGAAGGAGATACCCATCTGGCGGATGTCTTCATCGCTGGTTCGGACCAGGCAGAAGATCCAGTCCGCATACTGTCCGAGGGTATTCCAGGTTTTGGTGCCATTGACGATATAGTGATCGCCGTCCCGGACCGCCCGGGTTCGAAGTGACGCAAGGTCAGACCCGGCGCCAGGTTCCGAGTAACCCTGGCAGAACCAGATGTCACTGGCGAGGATCTTCGGCAAGAAAAACTTTTTTTGTTCCTCCGTGCCATATTTCATGATGACTGGCGAAACCATACTGAGTCCAAACGGCATCACTCCGGGCGTATCCGCGGCAGCCATTTCAAGGTCGTACAGGTAACGTTGGGTTGGCGTGAACTCCGGGCCACCATATTCGCTGGGCCAATTAAGTCCAGCCCAACCCTTCTCGTAGAGTTTCTTCTGCCAGTAGACGTGATCTTCCTTGGTCAGATGACCATTGGCACTACGTTTGTGGCGTTCACGCATTTCTTCCGGATAGTTTTGATTTATCCACTCGCGCACTTCTTGCTGGAACTTGAAATCTTCATCGCTAAAACTGAGATCCATAATCTTGTTACCTGTGTTCAACTAATCCGAATTATCAATGCCAGGTGGCATTCTCCACAAGGCTTCTGCCGACAACTTTCAGTGCCAGCGTTTCTTCTGTACCTTCGAAGATCGACAGCACACGTGCGTCCAGCCAGTAACGGCTGACAGCAGATTCTTCAGCGTATCCCATACCACCGTGGATTTGCATCGCCTCCCTGGTAACCCACTCGGCAGCCTTGCACGCAAAGAGCTTGACCAGGCTCGCCTCCATCTGGCCCTTGCCGGAATCCATCAGCCGCCCGACATCATAAGTGAACTGCCTGGATGCGGAAAGATACGCCGCCATGCGCGCCAACTTGATACGATTTAACTGGTAGTCACCGATGGCTCTGCCAAACACCTTGCGTTCACCAGCGTAGCTGATGGCTTTCTCAAACGCCGCCTGCATTACACCACAGGCACGCGCCGCCGTCTGGATACGCCCTCCCATAAAGCCACGCATGGTGAAGTAGAATCCACGACCGACCCCCTGGCCCTCACCTATCACGTGAGATGACGGGACGAAGAAATCGTCATAGAACAATTGGAATGAATGCATACCACGATAGCCGACAGTTGGTATCGCCTTGCCCACCAGTCGCCCGCCACCAGGCTGGGTCACCTCGAATTCATGGCCGTCAAATGAAGGTTTTTCCACGATAAACAAGGTCAAGCCCCTGTGCCCCAGATTTACGTCCGGGTCGGTGCGTGCCAGCGTCAGCAGGACACCGGACTTGCCGGCAAATGTACTCCAGGTTTTTGATCCGGACAGGCGCCAGCCATCATTGTGGGCCGTGGCCTTGAGACGGATGGAGGCTACATCCGAACCATAGTCAGGTTCGGTAATACAGATGCCGCACAAGGGCTCACCGCTTGCAAGTTTCGGCAACCAATAAGACTGCTGCTCTTTGGTACCACCCTCAAGCAGTGCTCGCGCCATAATCTCGGGCCGCGTTATCAGGCTGCCAGCACCCCCCAGCGAGGCCCTGGACAATTCTTCGGTCACGACGATCATACCGAGGCTATCTTCATGGTCATCCGGCAACAAGCCACCAAAACGTTCCGGCACTGAAAGACCAAAACAACCCAACGCTTTCAACCCGGTAAGGACTTCATCGGGGATCATGCGATCTTCCCGGTGGATCGATTCCGCGAGTGGTGCAACCACCTTGTCGGCAAACTGGCGAAACGTGGCCGCTATCATTGCTTTTTCTTCATCCAGGCCGCGCGCACCCACCTCGCCGTGGTTCCTGGTCAGCGCCTCGCCTAATCGTTCCAGGTTTTTCGATGACAACTGATCATTGACAAAGTCGATGCTGATTTCATTACTGTAAGCGCTTTCCAATCCAAGTTCTTTTGCATGCCGCCGGAGCCGACCGGAAATATTATCGATCACCTCGGCGACAAACACTCGCGCCAGATCCTCCTCAAGCACACCATGCTGCGGCGCATACAGGGCAAGGCTGCGAGCCGCCTCCACCTCCGCCTTACAAACAGCAAGATCGAACACGGCTTGCTGGTAGTGATCGAGTTTTATCGTATCTACCTTACCGGCCGACTCGCATTTACCGCGCAAACTGACAAGGGCCCCAATGACAAGGGATTCAATTTCATCAATATAACGTGCCAGGGTCATCATTCAGTCACCTGGGTACGGTTTTCAACGATGCGCAGAAATGATCGCCCCTTGAGTTCTTCCAGCGTGATCCCGGTCCTGACAACATCCTCTTCCGATAGCGCCCCGCAATTCAAACCGGAAACAAAGAAGTTCACCAGGCCCTGGCCCGTGGCGGCATCGTCAAAGGTATTGCCCACAAGCGACGCCTGCGCGGCGCGGTCGACAAACGTTTTAAGGCGTGCGGTGGCGTCATCGAGTCCGGTCAGGAAGAAGTAGTAAACTGCTGCAAACCTCGCAGGAATCTGGGCTGGATTCAGGTCCCAGCCTTGATAGTAACCCCGCTTCAACGAGTGCATGACATTGTTAAAGTGTACTTGCCAGGCTCCCCGAACCACCTGCCTGTTTTCTTCCAACTGAGTAGCCGACAGGGACCCGTCACGATCGGGACGATGCGGGCCAATCGGCATGATATTGGTAATGCCGTCACATAGGGTGACCGGCGTGCCAGTCAGGCAAACTTGCATCAGGTTACGCGCAAAGTCAGCCGCAGGATGCCTGTGATCCTGGTAATTGGATGCAATGTTGCAGGATGCGGTGTAATCAAATGTACCCAGAATCGCGCAACTGACCCTGCCCCGCCCGGCTCCCACCAGGGCCGGGATCCGAATCTCACCAGCCGGCGTCAGCATCGACTGGACGGTCTCAATCATGAGTTCAATATGGATCCCGCCAGTCTCAAGACCGCACCTTTGTTCCAGCAAATCCAGGCAATCCGCCAGTGCTGCCACCTGGGCCTCACTCGTTACCTTTGGCAGGGTAACGACAAATCGCAATGGCAGCCCATGGCCGGATGCTGCGAGTGTCGTGATAAAGATATCCAGGGTTTGGAGCGCCCGGACCCTGGCTTCTTCTGTCAATGCCTTGATACGCAGCCCCACCTGCGATGGCAGGGTCCCGGCTGCAAGGCCCTCCGCCATGGCCGTCGCCGCGGCAAAGGCGTGCTGGTCTTCCTCTGCATCCGGGCGGGAACCATAACCGTCCTCAAAATCCACCCGGTGATCCTCCACCGCCTCGGAGGCAAGTTTGGTGCTAACCCGTTCAAACATAAGCCGGGCGATGTGGGCCTCGGCATCGGAGACAGGACTTTGTGCTGTTTCATAACCCTGGATCCCCAATGCCCCGGCAAAGTCCGCATAATCCGATGCGTAAGTAGACAGACTCTGCTGCGCGAGTTGAGTCAGGCGCGCCGCAGCACCTGGCTTGTAAAGATGCGCACCACCGTACACCGTATGCACCGGCTGGCGCGACATGGAAACGCCGGGGAATCGTCTGGAAAAGATGCCATTGGCTTCCGACAGGGCTGACATCACCGGCGCGAGATCGGTTTCATTCAATGTGGTTTTCAAACAAACTTCCTGTTTCCAGATTATCGGGGGCGGCTAATACTAACCTGCCTGTCGCACAGTGCAAAAGCCGATGCAATTGGGTATGTTAAGCCGCCATTACCACATCTCCCGGAAAAAAGGTGAAATGACACGTGGCTGACATGCCCAATATTGAGCCAGTTCGGCAATATTTCTTTGAATTACAGACGCAAATCTGCGATACGCTGGGCACCATCGATGGTGGTGACGGCTTTAGTATTGAGGATATCCACGGTGATCAGGGTGCCCATTCAAGGCCCCGCGTCCTCGACGGTGGCCCGGTAGTCGAACGTGGAGCCGTCCAGTTTACCTACAGCATTGGTGACAAGTTACCACCGGCTGCCAGCGAACGTAATCCGGAATTGGCCGGCAAAGGTTTCGAAGCCACTGCGATCTCAATGATCATGCATCCGCGTAACCCTTACGTACCCACATTCCATGCTAATTTACGGTTTTTCCTAATCGACGAAACCGCCTGGTACTTTGGTGGCGGGTTTGACTTGACTCCTTACTATCCATTCCGGGAAGACGTGGTGCACTGGCACCAGACGGCAAAGGCCGCATGCGACCCGTTCGGGCCGGATGTCTATCCGCGCCTCAAAAAATGGTGTGATGAGTATTTTTACCTGGGCCACCGGCAGGAAGCACGTGGTGTCGGTGGCCTCTTCTTCGATGACTGGACCGAAGGCGGCTTCGATACCAGCCTCGCGTTCGCCAAAAGTGTCGGTGACCATATCCTGCCTGCCTATGTGCCGATATTGGAGAAACGCAAAGACACACCCTATGGCGAGCGAGAAGAGGAATTTATGCTGTATCGACGGGGTCGATATGCGGAGTTTAATCTCGCCATCGACCGGGGAACCCGCTACGGCATCCAGTCTGGCCGACGCATCGAATCAGTGCTGGCGTCCATGCCACCACGAGCGATCTGGAAATACAACTGGCAGCCGGCACCCGGATCAGTCGAAGAGCGCCTCTACAAAGATTTCCTGCCGGCGCAAGAATGGTGCTAGATCAAACTTTAACTTAGTTCGATATCCTATTGTTTTAACTCTTTTTTTAACTCTTTTTTTAACTCGGCATATCGTTCCACTTCAGCCCAGACTCGCATCAGGTTTCCACCCAGGATCTGCTCGATCTGATCCTCCGAATAACCACGCTCCAGCAGCCCATTGATAAAGTTCGGATAGTCGCTGACGTCCTTGAATCCTGTCGGGAGTGTGTCCCCTACGCCGTCGAAATCTGATCCGATCCCGATGTGGTCTATCCCGGCAATCTTGACCACATGATCCACATGATCCAGCACGTCATTCATAGCTGCGCGGCTAAAGGGATTTTCCGCATAGATTCTCCTGGTGGCGGCGACTGCCGCGTCCGAGCCGGCTTCAAGACCATTGGCCTCAATATATTGCCTGGCAAGCTCACTCCTTGCCTGCGAACTCTCACGTGACGCCGCTGAGAGGAAGGTCGAGCCGATATTCAGCTGCATCACGCCACCGTTTCGGGCCAGCTTGACCAGCATGTCATCACTCATATTGCGTTCGAAACCGGGTACGAAATGTCGTGCCGATGAGTGCGACGCGATGACCGGCGTGCTTGAAATTTCGATGACCTGGTCGAAGGCCTCATCAGAAATGTGGGACACATCCACCATCATTCCGATTTCGTTCATGGCAGCTATCAAGGTCTTGCCAAAGTCGCTCAGCCCTCCCCATCGCTTGTTTTCATCATAGGAAGAATCCGAAATATGATTACTCTTCGAATGACTCAAGGTGATGTAGCGAATTCCACGATCATAAAAATAGCGGAGATTGGCAAGATCCCCTTCGATCGGAGCCCCGTTTTCCATCCCCAGGGCAAGTGAGATTTTCCCTGCCTCAACCTGTTCCATGACCGCCCGCGTACTATCGCCAATCGCAAATTTGTCAGGATGCGATTCCACCATGCCTTCCACCATATCAATCAACTGATCGGCCAACGCCTTTGCGCCGCCTTCCTCATCCACAGAAGCGGGGATATAGATGGACATAAAAGGAACGTTGAGCCCACCGGCAACCGCACGAGGGTAATCGAACTGGCCATCGGCAGTTGCCTGACCAATATCCTGCCAGTTCCGGTACAGCCGGAACGGTACATCGATGTGGGTATCGACGATCAGCATGCGGTCCGCCAACATCTTGCCGGCAGATACTGCCACTTCGTCAGTGCCGGGTGCCTGGACCGGGGTCGCTGGTTCTTCCCTGGAACAAGCCGACAACATAGCGACAGTGAGGATGGTAGCGGCCAGTTTCAGTGTTGTATCCATCGATTTCAGTGCCACGAATGCGTACCTGTGCTGTTGTTTGCAATGGTATTCACTATAACAATCAAGCCACCGTTTGAAACCCGGCGGCATTAGGCCGTAAAGTAACAGCCTTCCAGACACCCAAAGGGACGGGCCTTGCTGCAACTTGATACCAAATTACCCGGGATCGGCACCACGATCTTCACCGTGATGTCCCAACTGGCAATGGAATACGACGCGATTAACCTGTCCCAGGGCTTTCCTGATTTTCCGGTACCGACGCCATTGCTCGATCTTGTCGAAAAGTACCTGCGTGGAGGTTACAACCAGTATCCACCCATGGCAGGAGTGCCCTATTTGAGAGAGCAGATTGCAAGGAAAGTGGGCGCCTTGTATGCAACCGATGTTGACATGGATACGGAAATTACCGTCACTTCTGGTGCCACCGAGGCCCTGTTCGTTGCGATCCAGGCGACCGTCCGCGATGGCGATGAAGTCATCGTCTTCGATCCCGCCTACGATTCCTATGATCCGGCGGTGAAACTCGCGGGAGGCAGAATCCGTCACATCCCAATGGACCCACCAGGTTTTCGTCCCGACTGGCAACGGGTACGCGAGACGATCAACGACAAAACGCGGTTGATCATTATCAACACACCCCACAATCCGACTGGTAGCATCCTCGAGGCGTCCGATCTTACGGCACTCGCCGACTGCATCGCTGGCCACAACATTTTCCTGCTGTCAGACGAGGTTTACGAACATATGGTGTATGACGGCAAGCAACACCATAGTCTGCTGACTCATGACAGGCTGCGGGAGCGTACCTTCGTGGTATCTTCATTCGGCAAGACCTGCCACGCCACTGGCTGGAAGGTCGCCTATTGCATTGCACCTGCGCCGCTGACAACAGAATTTCGCAAAATCCACCAGTTCGTCACCTTTACGACGCATACCCCAACCCAATGGGCCCTGGCGGAATTTATGGAGACATGCCCGGAACACTATCTTGGACTGTCCGACTTTTACCAGGCCAAGCGCGATACCTTTATTGACGCAATGCAGGGATCTGCATTCCAGATGACAAGCACCGAGGGTACCTACTTCCAGCTAGCCAACTACAGCGACATTTCCCGCATGCCAGATACGGAATTTGCCCGATTCCTGACGACACGTGCCGGAGTCGCTGCGATCCCGATTTCCGTATTCTATGCCGAGCCACCGGATACTCCTATCGTGCGGTTCTGTTTTGCCAAGGACGATGACACGCTGAAGCGCGCCGCCAGCAAACTCAAAGCCGTGGAGCACGCATAATGTCGACCTGCAAACTGACCCTGGTTCAGACTCACCTTGCCTGGGAAGATCCTTCGGCCAACCTCCTGCACTTCGATCAGCGTTTGCAGGATATCGGCGACACCGACCTCATCGTCTTGCCGGAAATGTTCTCAACCGGCTTCTCTATGAACTCCAGGGCCCTGGCGGAATCCATGGATGGCAATACCGTCACCTGGCTCAAGGAAAAAGCTGCCGTGCACAACGCCACTGTCTGCGGAAGCGCCATAATTGAAGACGGCGGTGCGTACTACAATCGATTGGTTGCGGCGAGCCCGGGCGGGGATGTCATCAAATATGACAAGCGGCATTTGTTTCGTATGAGCACGGAAAATGAAAATTACACAGCGGGTGCAGACAGGCTCACTTTTCAGGCCGGTGCTGCAACCATTTTCCCCCAGGTTTGCTACGATCTCAGGTTTCCGGTTTTTAGCCGAAACGATCTCGGCTATGACGTTCTGCTCTACATAGCCAACTGGCCAGCGAGGCGCCGGGACCACTGGACCACGTTACTGCGCGCCCGTGCGATAGAAAACCAGTGCTATGTGGTAGGGCTTAACCGGATCGGCAGTGACGGTAATAACGTGGACTACAGCGGCGATTCCGCAGTAATCGATTTTAACGGCGCCACCATGCTGTCGTTGGGAAACAAGGATACGGTTACCAGTCTCGAGATTGATATGACCCTGCTTGAAACTTATCGCGAGCAGTTTCCGGTATGGAAAGACGCGGATGTCTTCCACCTTGGCGACCGTTAACCATCAGGGATTATTGAAAACGGGTTACACGGTAATCACGGTCACTGACGGTGAATTCAATTCCGGGTCTTCATGAAATCCTCGAACCAGCAATACATATTGCCCGGGTTCTGCAAGCTCCAGTTGCTGTGCCACGCCCCTTGCCACTTCATTGGGTTTTTCCTTCCCCGCCTCGTCCACCAGAAGCGGAATCACGCCCCATAGCATGGCCATCCGCTGGTAAATGGCAACTTCACTGGTGATCGCAACAACCGGCGCTGCTGGTCTGGCCGCACTTACGGTGGTCGCTGTCGCACCGCTTTTGGAAATCACCATCACGGCTCGCGCCATCAAGTCCCGTGACATGTTTGAGGTAGAGTTGGCGATGACCGTCCACACAGGCAATGGTGGTTCCCGGTTCGCCGTAACAAGACCGTAGTGACCCTGGCTCCACAGATGCGCTTCGGTCTGTTTGGCGACACGATCCATGATTTCCACTGCTTCAACCGGATACTGGCCGACGGCGGTTTCACCAGATAACATCACGGCATCGGCCCCACTCACGACGGCGTGTGACACATCTGTGACCTCCGCCCTTGTTGGTCTTGACTGCGTGATCATGGATTCGAGCATTTGTGTGGCAACGATGACCGGTTTGCCACGGGCGCGTGCCATCGTGATCAACTCATCCTGCGCCACTGGTACTTCTTCCGGCGGCAGCTCTACTCCCAGATCTCCTCGCGCCACCATGATACCGTCGGCAACCTCCAATATGGACTCTGCGTTTTCGAGCGCTTCCGGTTTCTCGATCTTGGCGATGATGTGTATCGTGGATTTTTCTTCATCCAACAAACGCCGCAATTGTTCCACATCGGATGCACGGCGAACGAACGACAACGCGATAAAGTCGACACCCAGATCTATCGCAAACCGGGCGTCAGCGAAATCCTTTTCCGTCATCGAAGGGGCGGAAACGTTGACCCCAGGCAAATTGATGCCTTTATGATCCCCCACCGGACCACCATGGATAACATCGCAAACTATCTCCGTGCCTTCGACAGAAATCGCTTTGAGTTCAATCAAACCATCCGCCAGCAGAATCCGGTCACCCGCCATAACGTCCTGCACAATCGCCTTATACTGGGACGGAATCAGAAGCCCGGTACCAGTTACCGGACGGGTCGTGATGGTGACCCGGGCACCACTTTGTAATTCGATGCCACCTTTCTCAAATCGGCCCGTGCGGATCTTCGGACCACAGAGATCGGCCATCACGGCCACCGGCAGCTGCAACAATTGTCCCGCATCACAGATGTTGCCAAAGGCGGTGACATGAGTTTCATGGTCCCCATGAGACATGTTGAGACGAAATACATTGACTCCGGCCTCGATCAGCCGCCGGCACATATCAGGTGTTCCGGATGCGGGTCCAATCGTGGCTACTATTTTGGTTCGACGATTCTTGAGCAAGTCAAAACGGGTAACAATGGCCATAGGCACTCCGATCAGTATCCCCAAACTATATGGCACTACGATTCAGGCAACAAGCTGATGTAAACCCGCGACACCGATGGTAATGTAAGCTGAAGAGTTACTCCGGAGCGATACTGGAAATGGCCGGCCTCAATATTCCAAGAGCGCACTCCAACACCTGGTATGACAATCTGGCAAAAGTCCAGCAAGGCTACTATTACCCCTGGCGCTCAATCGTGGGTGACCGTAACGGTGAACAAGCCTTCATTGATCTTGTGATGGAACACCTGACACCCGATACCCGTGTACTCGAAGTCGGCTGTGGCCATGGAGACCTGGCGTTACAACTGGCACCTCATTGTGCGTTGATTACCGCCTATGACCGTGTCCAGAGCTACATCGACATCGCCAACCGGAATAAAGAAACCGCTGGCATCGACAATGTCAATTACCTTTGTTACGACATGCTGGCACCTGCTCTCGACGAACCGGTGTTACCCGTTGAGGCGAAATCCGTTGACCTGGTCATCGGCCGGCGCGCTCCTTTGCACTGGATCGAGGACGCCAGGCGAGCCTGTCGGCCCGGCGCAACCCTCATAGAACTGAACCCAATGGAGGAACCGATCCCTGCCTGGTCCAGTAAACTGCCAGCCAGGCTGCACTACGAAAATTCAGGCCGCCATACCGGCACAGGTTCTATTCAGGATTCGGTCGAGAACCGACTGCACCAATCGGGCCTTACCCTACACAGTGGCTGGGGATTCAATGTACCGGAGATATTCCCGGAGCCAAAGTCCCTTTATACGATGTTAAGCTGGGGGCTCCCGGTTGATGAAATCCCCACCTATGAGGATCTTGAAATCCGCTTGAGTGGTGTCTTTGAGCGCTACGGTGACGATCTCGGCATCACCCTGCGTCACTGCCGGTTCCTGTGGAAAACTGTATTGTAGGACCCGACCCCGGTGGGCCATGATTTCTCCCGCGGACGTTCATTATTTTCTGACCACAAGCGCATATAATTGCGCGCTCTAAACCGATAGGACACTGCCTTGCTGTACTACCTGGGGTTACACCTCGCCGATTTCTTCGGACCTTTTCGGTTACTGACTTCCTATATATTTCTGGCGGGACTCGGCACAGCGCTGGGTGCACTCCTGACCTGGTGGCTGTTACCGCAATTCTGGCACCTCCTGCCGACGGATCGCGGCCGGGAATTCGCCGTCGATGCGGACAAAAGTATTGGTAAACCCGTCAGTGCAGGCATTCTGTTTATTCCCCTATTTTCGATCATTAGCCTGCTTGTGGTCCCATTCGACTGGATGTTCCTCGAAATCCTCTTGTGTGTGCTATTCGCAATGATGGTGGGTTACTGGGACGATCACGCCCCCGGGGGATGGAGCGAATATCGCCTGGGTGCCTATGATCTTGTTATTGCCACACTCGCGGCTGTGATCATTTGTCAGTGGGAGCCCTTCGTGATCTGGCTACCACTTTACAAAGACGCGATTGAAATCGGCCCAGCTCTTTTCGTGCTGGGCGCAACGCCGCTCATATGGCTCAGCATCAATGCTACCAACTGTACCGATGGCGTCGATGGCTTGTCCGCCAGTCTCTCTGCCATGTCGATATTGTTCCTGGGGGGCATCCTTTATGTCATCGTCGGTCACGCGGATATCGCTGGCTATCTCCTGATTCCCCACTATGAACAAGGAGCCGACTGGGCCATTATGGCCTTCGTTATGGTCGGCTGCCTCACGGGTTACCTGTGGCACAACAGTTATCCCAGCGCGGTTTTAATGGGTGACTCGGGTTCGAGACCCATCGGCCTCATGCTCGGAGTACTGGTACTAGCTTGCGGTAATCCGTTTCTGATCCTGGTAGTGGCTTTTGTGGTCCTTGTGAACGGAGCGACTGGCCTGTTCAAGGTCGCCTTGCTGCGCTTTTTCAAGATCGGCATCTTCAAGCAGATCCGATATCCCCTGCATGACCATGTCCGCCACAACATGGGCTGGTCGAATACCCAGGTGCTGGTAAGATTCATGTTGTTACAAGCAGTTGCCACTCCGATCCTGCTCGTACTGCTATTGAAGGTTCGTTAACATAGAACAATGAATACGGTTCGCTGGCTGCCTCTCGCTACCGGTCTGGTGCCGATCCTCGCAATTCATGCCACCTATCTCATTTCAGCAGCCCAGGGCCATGTGCCCTGGTGTTTTCCCTATACCGACAGCTGCACATCCATTAGCGCGACCGGACGCCATGGTGCCGCCTGGTACCTGTTCAAGGCCACCATGATTCCTGCCGCCCTGCTGTTGGCACTGTTCTGGCGAGATGCGGCGCGGCGCCTGGCCTCCCTGGGAGACCAGGGCAAGGGGCCAAAGATTATCCGTTGGTTGGGTTATATTGCAGCAATATTCCTGGTCGTCTATACCGTCGCCCTGGGTGCCGACGGCGACTTTTTCCAGTTGCAACGCCGGATCGGCATTATCCTGTATTTCTCCCTCACCGCGTTTGCTGAGTTACTGATGACCTGGCGCCTTGGCAAGCTCACTGTGGTCGATCGCACCCGCCCATTCCATCTGGCCATCTGTATCGCCTTTCTGAGCATTGGCATTCTGACGCTGCTACTCCAGATCGTCATGACAGACTATGACAAGGTTGAGGATGCCTTTGAATGGATTCTGGCCCTGATCATGCAGCTATATTTCATCGTGATGTACTTCTGTTGGCAACAACCCTCGTTTCAGCTGACTGGCCGATAAAGGCTACCCCAAAAAAAAGGACCCTGAAAGGGTCCCTGGAGGTACTACCTGGGGGGTATTCAGATAGGTTCTACAAAAACGGTGACCGTTGCCTGGTAATCATTGGCAGTAGAGGCCGCCTGCAAATTCGCTTCAGCGAAGGTCACTTCCAGCGACGCATTATCGTTACCGTTGCAGGTCAATGAGGCGCTACCGGCGAGCGCAACTGCGGTCGCTGTGTTGTAGGCCAGCGCTTCACCGTCAGAGGCGTTCAGGTCGTCATCAACCTTGGCCGCAAACGCGATGTTGTCCGTGGTCGTGGCAGAAAAGACCTGGAAGGCGCCCGTATCGGCAGTCAAGGTCAGTCTGTAGTCGTCACCACCGTTACGGAATACGCAAAATTCGCTGGAACCAACCAGGTCGCCAGCGCCGCCCCATGCACCAAGCGCGATGTCAGCCATGCTGGTGATCTGAACGCGATCCGCGATTTCCAGTGAGATATCGCTGGTGCCGGTTGAGTTTGTACCCAGGGTACCGTCTGTTGCTGCCAGTGCCTGACCCGAGGTCAGTACCGCCGCCAGTGCAAAGCCCGTGATCATTGTGTTGTTGAATTTGTTCATCCTTGTATCCTCGTAAAGAAATGTAATTGACTCTGACACTGGTAATACAATCCTTGTGCCAACTTTGTGCCCGGGATTAAAGTTATTGTTTTTCTCTTTTTATTTCAAAGGTTTATACGCAAACTGCTGTAGGGAAATCCTGCACTTTGTAGGAATAATCCGGCGTCAGGAAGTGACGCGTTTGTGACCGGGTCGACACTTTTTGTCAGATCCGGGTCTCATTTGTTACCAGAATGTAACCGGACGCACTGATACGGAGTTT
>JBBDIT010000024.1:0-20634 GCA_040880285.1 Pseudomonadales bacterium
TCTGGTCGCTGTTCTGATTGAGTGGCTCCGCCATTTTCGTTTTCTGTCTCTTTGTCCACGTGATCCAACGCCCTTCCGGCATCTGGCTTCGGCTTCAAATTGGTGTCAACCTTCGCTGAGTCCTTGATCTCGGTGATGGTGCTGTTGGTATCGTTGATGATCCCATTTAAATCCTGCCTGGCATCGTCGAGCTCTTTCATGATGCTATCGTTGTGTAATTGTCGCCTTATTTCATCGGCTCCCAACTCATTCTCGAGTTCCATTTTGATGTTGGCAAGGCTGCGTCTTAGCCTGCCTAACCAAAGAGCGATGGTGCGCACGGTTTCAGGCAGTTTTTCAGGACCTATCACCAATAGAGCGACAATGCTTACGATAAGTAATTCGGGAAAGCCGATATCAAACATGAGGTGAGCGACAGATTGTTGTTATGACGCGTGTCTATTCCTTGCCAGCTTCAATTTTGCTGGCATCTTTGACTTTGGTATCGCCTTCGACGTTTTCAGTTTGATCTGACTCCAATTTGGATTTGTCGTCATCAGGGCTGATCGCATTTCTGAAACCCTTAATGGCAGATCCCAGATCGCTGCCCAATGATTTCAGTTTCGTGGTACCAAAGAGAAGCAGTACGATCACGAGGACCAGAATTAGTTCGGGAATTCCAAAAGACATATTAACCTCCGTCTATTTTGCCCTGGCGGCTTTTTCATCCATGCCGGAAGTGCCAAAGCGGTGATCCAGCTCGCCCAGCAAATCGTTGGGTGAAAGATCGAGTTCGGACAATAGTACCAGCGTATGAAACCAGAGATCTGCCGCTTCATGAATGACTTGTTGTCGGTTGGTGCCTGAGACTTTGTCGACATCCTTGGCGGCAATGATCAGTTCGACGGCTTCCTCCCCGACTTTTTCGAGAATCCTGTTCAGGCCTCCGGCATAAAGGCTCGCGACATAGGAGCTGTCCGGCGCGGCAGACTTTCGGTCCCGAAGGACTTGATCCAGCCGATTGAGTATGTCCTGTTCAGTCATTGTGATAAATCTCGTCCGGGCTCTTTAAAACCGGTTCAACGGTAACCCACTTGCCATTTTCCAGTGTCCGGAAAAAGCAGGATTCCCGCCCTGTATGGCAGGCGATCCCACCGGTCTGGGCGACCTTCAATACTAGCACATCGCCGTCACAGTCCAGCTGAAGTTCTTTCACCTGCTGGATGTGTCCGGATTGTTCACCTTTGTGCCACAGCTGACTCCGGCTTCTGGACCAATAGACTGCAGTACCTGTTTTTACGGTTTCCTCAAGCGCATCCCGGTTCATCCACGCGACCATCAGGACCCGGCCGGATTCGGCGTCTTGCGCGATCGCGGGAATCACACCGCTGGCGTCAAATTTGATCTCGTCTAGCCAGTTTCTGTGGGACATTACAATTGCCAATCCAAGTGTCGATTAACGCCTGTGGCGAATAAAACGCCTGTGGCGAATAAAACGCCTGTGGCGAATAAAACGCCTGTGGCGAAATAAAAAAACGGGCGCGAGAATAGCATGGTCAGGGTCGAATAAATATCCAGTAGATTCCGAGTCCGCCCAGCACCGAGGAGCCCAGGATTACCTCAATTGGCGCTGCAACGCCGGCAAGGGGCATGATGGTGCCCACAAGTGCAAGTATCAGCGCAAATCCGCCCACGCGGCCCCATCGACGTGATCTGGCCTGGTTTGCGAGTTCCTCTTTAAGTTCGGCCAGGATCAGCGCTTGCTGCCTGTTGTTGTGACCCAGCTGTTTGAGCCCGTTGAGGGCGTCAAATGCCAGTTGCGGTAACCCGGGTATTTGTTCGGCCCAGGCGGGGGCGCTCTTGCCCAGCCGTTTAAACAGGCCCGCAATGCCCATACGCTCCGACATCCAACGCTCCATATAGGGCGCCGCCGTCTCCCATAGATCGAGGTCGGGATAGATCTGGCGACCCATGCCCTCAATATTCAGCAAGGTCTTTTGTAGCAGGACCAACTGCGGTTGTACCTCCATGTCAAAGCGCCTGGCTGTCTGGAACAGGGATACGAGGACTCGTCCGAAAGATATTTCCTTAATTGGTTTCTGGAATACAGGTTCGCACACGCTACGAATCACCGCTTCGAATTCTTTAATGTCTGTGTCAGGGGGTACCCAGCCACTTTCAACGTGAAGCCTTGCGACCTCATGGTAATCCTGATGAAAGAACGCCAGTAAGTTCTTCGCCAGGTAAGTTTGATCATCTTCGGTCAGCGAGCCAATAATGGCGCAATCGAGTGCAATATAGGTTGGATTCTCCGGGTCACTGATATCGATGAAGACATTTCCTGGATGCATGTCAGCATGGAAGA
The DNA here is from genome assembly GCA_040880285.1 of Pseudomonadales bacterium. Classification (GTDB taxonomy): domain Bacteria; phylum Pseudomonadota; class Gammaproteobacteria; order Pseudomonadales; family Azotimanducaceae; genus JANQJA01. Next base: position 2,345 of record JBBDIT010000024.1, read on the forward strand.
AATTATCTTCGAATACCTGGGTAAAGAAGATTTCAACACCAAGGTATGCGAGCTTCTTCATGTTGACCTTCTTCTCGCGCATGGCTGTAACGCTCGATGCCGTCAGTCCATAGATGCGCTCCATGACCATGACATCTTTTCGCGAATAATCCCAATAGATGGCAGGCACATAGAGCCTGGCAGAGTTGTGCCAATTGGATTTCAAACGGGCAGCATTGGAAGCTTCCAGTAGGAGATCGAGTTCATTGATGATGGTCTTTTGATAGTCTTCGACGATCTCGATGGGGTGTAATCGCTTGCCGTCGGCCCAAACCTTCTGGAGAAGATGGGCTAGCATGTACATGACCTTTAAGTCCCGCTGGATCAGCGGTTCAATTCCGGGCCGAATGATCTTGACCACCACCTCCTCGCCGGATCTCAATTGCGCCGTATGGACCTGGGCCACCGAGGCAGATGCCAGTGGAATGTCATCAAATCGCGCGAAGACCTGATCGATTGTCTCTGCGAGACTTGTTTCAACTATGGCGCGTGCTTCATTGCTTGGGAAAGGCGGTACCTGGTCCTGCAGCTTTTGTAACTCGTTAGCCGTTTCTTCACTAAATAAATCACGCCTGGTTGAGAGAATTTGTCCGAACTTGATAAAGATGGGGCCAAGTTCCTCAAAAGTTAGCCGCAGGGAGACGGAAGCCGGTGCCCCTGGCGCCGGAAACAGACGTAAGAGTATCAGCACAAAGCGGAAGACCGGGGCTACTTCTATGTCCGGAGGTAACAGGCGATCCAGTCGCTTGCGCGCGATAATGAGAAGAATGTGAAACAGGCGAATAATTCGCATGGCTAGTCGCCCTTGACCCCGATGTGGATCGCGGCAATACCATCAGCCAGATTGTGATAAGAGACAAGTTTATATCCCGCATCTTCCATCATGGCTTTTAAAGTGTCCTGGTCAGGATGCACGCGGATAGACTCAACCAGGTATTGATAACTGTCGCGGTCACCGGTAATCACCTTGCCGACCTGGGGCCAGAAACTTGCGAATGCTTGATAAGCCGATTTAATCATGGGGTGTCGGGCGTGCGAAAATTCCAGAATCACCAGCCGACCGCCAGGCTTTAATACTCGCAGCATGTCCGTTAAGGCCTGTAACTTGTCCGTGACGTTGCGTAATCCGAATGCGATGGTGATCGCATTGAATTGTCCAGCGGCAAACGGCAATTGCTCGGCATCGCCTTGCACATATTCGATGTTGCCCACCAGGCCCTGGTCAAGGAGCCGATCACGACCCGTTTCCAGCATGGCTGAATTAATGTCGCACAGGATTACCTGTCCCTTGTCACCTACCAGAGGAGATAGCAAGGCCGTCATATCGCCAGTGCCACCGGCAAGATCAAGTACGGTATCGCCGGGGCGCACGGCGGTCAGTTCCACTGCGAAACGCTTCATCAACCGGTGGCTGCCGAGAGACATCAGATCGTTCATCAAGTCATATTTACCGGCAACGGAGCGGAATACATCCGCCACCCGACGCGCCTTGTCGGCAATTGGTACTTTTGTCAATCCGAAATCTGTCAGTTCGTCAGGCATCACTTTCGTCGCGTCAGTCGGCGCGCCTTTCTATACCGGGACCGCAATTTTAGCAGAAAAAGCCGGCTGCCCTGCTTTTCTGATATCCTCGATAGCCGAGCCAATTCTGGAGTACGCATTATGAGGAAAATTCTGGCCCTGCTCGCCATGTGCACCACTTTTGTCAACGCAGATGTACTTAAAATTGAGCCGGGTCTCTGGGAATCGACGATCACAACGGTGAATCCCATGACCGGCAAACCAGTCACAGAAGTTGACCGAACCTGTGTGGAAGTCGACTCTTTCGAGCCGCAGTCCATGCTCCAGGATGTCGAGGAATGCCAGGAGATGCGCACGGAACTGTCCGGCAATACGCTGACCTATGCGTTGACTTGTGGCCAGTCGGGTGCCGAGGTCAGTATCCAGGGTCGCTATGAGGTTAATGGTGATACCGGCAAGGGCAATATGCAGATGCGTATGACTATTGGCGCGATGAAAATGGAATCCGATACGAACTGGGACTCGAAGCGGCTCGGGGATTGTTGAGATTCGATGGAGTGTGGTTACGGCCCGGTTAGCGGCCGACGGCAATAAATTGCGGCTCACGTTTCTTGCCGGCGGTTTGCAGGCGATTGAGGTAATCCGCCCAATTTGCCTGTTGGTCCCGACCCAGTTCATAGAGATATTGCCAACTGAAGATACCGGAGTCGTGACCGTCCGAGAACGTAATCTTGATGGCGTAGTTGCCCTGAGGCTCCAGGTTCAGGATATTGACGTCTTTTTTGCCGTGTTGCAGTACAGCCTGTTCCGGGGAGTGGCCCCTCACTTCGGCAGAAGGGGAAAACACTCGCAAGTATTCGGCAGGAAGCTTATAGCTGCTGGCATCTTCGTAGCAGAGTTCGAGCATCGCAGATTTCTGGTGCAACCGGATTTCAGCAGGGGTCATGTTTTCCATTAATTACCTAAACCATTACAGGATATAGCGACTCAAGTCGTCATCACCGGCAAGTGACGACAGATAACGGTCGACGTAGGCGGTGTCGATTTCGATTGGCAGACGCTCTTTGCAGGTAACCTCTGAGGCATCAAATGAGACTTCTTCCAGCAGTCGTTCCATTACCGTATGGAGGCGGCGGGCACCGATGTTCTCGGTGCGTTCGTTTACTTGCCAGGCAATTTCTGCAATGCGCCGGATGCCGTCTTTGGAGAAATTCAAGGTAACGCCCTCAGTCTGAAGCAGCGCCTGGTATTGTTCGGTAAGAGACGCGTCCGGTTCGGTCAGAATGCGCTCAAAGTCCTCGACTGACAAGGCATCGAGTTCAACACGGATCGGTAGCCGGCCCTGCAGCTCAGGGATAAGATCCGAGGGTCGGCTCAGATGAAACGCGCCCGAGGCGATAAAAAGGATATGGTCCGTACGGACCATGCCGTATTTGGTGCTGACCGTGCATCCTTCGATAAGCGGTAGCAAGTCCCGTTGAACACCCTCTCGTGAAACGTCCGCGCCGCCACCCATGCTCTCAGCGCGTTTTGTGACCTTGTCCATTTCGTCGATGAAGACGATCCCCGTCTGTTCGACAGTATCGACTGCTTTCGCTTTGATGTCGTCCTCATTGACCAGCCTGGCGGCTTCTTCATCGGTCAGCTGGCGCAAGGCATCTTTGACCTTCAGGGTTTTGGTTCGTTTCTTGCCAGGCGCCATGGATGAAAACATGTTCTGGAGTTGGTTCGTCATTTCTTCCATACCGGGCGGCGCCATGATTTCGACGCCTACAGATGCCGTTTCTACCTGGACTTCAATTTCTTTTTCGTCCAGTTCACCTTCACGCAATTTTTTGCGGAATAGCTGCCGGGTCCCGGTGTTGCGGTCGCCGACGGAATCTTCGGTTCTTGCCGATGGCAAGAGTGCGTCCAATACTCTCTCTTCTGCGGTTTCTTCTGCCCGGGGGCGAACCAGGTGAAGTTGTTCTTCTCGTAACATCTTGACCGCCGCCTCAATGAGATCCCGGACAATGGATTCAACGTCACGACCGACATAGCCGACTTCGGTAAACTTGGTGGCTTCCACCTTGACGAAGGGTGCCGCTGCCAGCTTTGCCAACCGCCTGGCGATTTCCGTTTTGCCGACACCGGTGGGACCAATCATCAGAATATTTTTGGGCGATATTTCCGCGCGCAGGTCCTCATCGAGTTGTAGCCGACGCCAGCGGTTGCGCAGCGCAATGGCGACAGCGCGCTTGGCCTCGGATTGGCCGATAATGTGTTTGTCCAGTTCATGGACGATTTCTCTCGGGGTCATGGTGGACATGTCAGGCTCAGTAATTGATTTCTTCGATGGTGCGATTTTCGTTAGTGTAAATGCAGATATCTGCTGCAATCTGTAGGCTTTTTTCCACAATCTCACGAGCGCTGAGCTCAGTGTTTGAAAGGAGCGCGACGGCAGCCGACTGGGCGAACATCCCCCCCGAACCAATTGCCATGGTGCCATATTCCGGTTCGATCACGTCGCCATTACCGGTGACGATAAGAGATGCCTGGCGGTCAGCGACAGCGAGCATGGCTTCGAGCCGTCGTAAGGCACGATCGGTTCGCCAGTCCTTGGCAAGTTCGACTGCGGCCCGGACCAAATTGCCCTGGTGCTTTTCCAACTGACCTTCAAAGCGCTCGAACAGGGTGAAGGCATCAGCGGTGCCACCAGCGAACCCGGCGATGACCTGGTCTTTAAACAGGCGCCTGACTTTGCGGGCATTGCCTTTCATGATCGTATTGCCGACAGACACCTGTCCGTCACCGCCGATAACGACACTATTGCCGCGCCTGACAGACAGGATGGTTGTTCCTCTAAATTGTTCCACTTGCTACCCTGGTTTGGTGGTTTATTTAAGATTGGGGTGAGCACGCCCGATTTCAAGACGCCAGCGAGTCCTGCTCTAGGGTGTGACTTTGAGGGCGATAGAGGCGATATTGGCCTCAGCGAGTTTTCGGCGCTCGCGTTCCATTTCAAGCCGCGTGTCGAGCGGTCCCACCAGCACACGAGTCCACTCGCCATCGTCCGTCTCGACCTTTCGGGTGAACACATCCATTCCCAGCAGGATGAGCTCGGCGCGCAACCGATCCGCATCTTCCGGATTTCGGAATGATCCGGCTTGCAATAGATAAGCGCTGGGCGCGTCAATGGCGACCTTTGTACCGTCAGGAGTATATTCCTCGACAATCGGGACCTCGGACTTTGGGAAGATGTCGTAGAAGTCCCACTGCATTTCTTCGATGGTGGAAACATCTGCATTGGGTTTGATGACGATGGCCTCTGCTTCCGGGTCCGCAGGTACATCTTTCCAGACATAATAAAGGAAAGAGGCAAACACTCCGGCCGCGAGCCCGGTCAGGAACCATACCCATCCGGGTAAATGATTATTCACCGTACTCGCTCTGGTTCTATTGGCAAAATCATGGGCCATGTGCTGCCTGGATTGATTACTGTTATTTCGATTTTAGAACAGATCTACCGGATCCACATCAACGGACCATCGGACTTTTCTAGTGGAAGGCGAGGTTTCCGCCAGTTCGATGCAATGAGCCAGCATGTGCTTCAACGAAGTGCGTGCATCGCTACTGATCAGAAGATGCGCGCGATATTTACCCGCCTTTCTTTCCATTGATGCCGGTATCGGGCCTAACACCGAAACAGAGGTGGCAGGGTTTACGTTTTCTGCAATGGATTGAAGAAAATTCATGGGTGCTTGCCTTGTGGTGGCCTCGGCGCGGATCAGGGCATGATGGTGAAAGGGTGGAAGCTCATAGGTTTTACGTTCTTGTAATAGTCGATCTGCAAAGCGCTCGTAGCCTTCTTCAATCAACTGACGAAAGATGGGTTGGTCAGGCAGGTGTGTCTGGATCACAACCACCCCGGGTTTGTTGGCGCGGCCGGCGCGCCCGCCGACCTGTAGAATCAGTTGTCCCATACGCTCGGATGCCTTGTAATTGGCGCTGTAAAATCCGGCGTCCATATCCACAATAGCGACCAGGGTAACGTCGGGGAAGTGATGGCCTTTTGCAAGCAGTTGGGTCCCAACCAGAATTACTGGTTCACCCTTTTGAATCTCTGCCCGAAAGCGATCCATATTGTGCTTGCCTCGTGTAGAGTCCCGATCGATACGAATAATGCGATGCTTGCCAAAAAGATCCGATAACGTTTGCTCAATCCTCTGGGTTCCGATCCCGATTAAAGCCAGGTCCGCCCCATGGCACTCCGGGCAGGTCCTCGGTATGGGAATCTGGCTAGTGCAGTGATGACAGATCAAAACGCCCATCGGCTGGTGCACGGTAAGTCGGGCGTCGCATCGATGGCAGTGGGCTATATAGCCACACTCACGGCACATGAGCACGGGGGAATAGCCGCGTCGATTCAGGAACACCAGTACCTGGTTATGGGCTTCCAGTTCCCGCTTCATTGCTTCAAGGAGGGGAGGCGCGAAACCCTCGGTTAGAGGCAAATTCCTCAGGTCGATGACGCGGTAGGTGGCTGGCATCGTCGTTCCCGGGCGAGACACCAGTCGTACCAGGTGATACTTGCCAGTTTTCGCGTTGTGCCATGATTCCAGCGACGGCGTGGCACTACCCAGGATGACAGGCACTTGTTCCATTTGACCACGCAGGACAGCCAGGTCCCGTGCCGAGTATCGGAATCCATCCTGCTGTTTGAAAGATGTGTCGTGTTCCTCGTCGACGACGATCAGGCCCGGATGCTTGAGCGGTGCAAAGATTGCAGAGCGGGTCCCGATAATGATCCCGGCGGCACCGCTACGTGCGGCCATCCAGGCAGTCAGGCGTTCACGGTCAGTCATACCGGAGTGGAAAACCGAAATCGGGACATTGAAGCGGGCATTGAAACGCTGAACGGTCTGGGGTGTGAGACCGATTTCAGGTACCAGTACCAGCGCCTGTTTACCTGCTCTCAGTACCTTTTCGATTAATTCGAAGTAAACCTCGGTTTTACCGCTCCCGGTGATGCCAAACAGTAATGAAGGTTTGGTTCCGGCTGCTGCAATCGAGGCAACCACCTGGTGCTGGGCCTCCGTCAGCTCGATCGTTGCCTTGTAATCGACTCCGCCCGGATCGAACGGGGCCTGGTCTCCGAGCCGTCGAGAAATCCAGGCTGCAAATCCCTTGTCAACCAGGGCCCGGATGACGCCGGCGGTAACTGCTGCCTGTTTCAGCCGGGTACGGGTAAGACCGGATGGGTCGCTACCTCTGAGCAAGCGCAACAACGCGGCTTGTGCTGGTGCACGCTTCAACAGAGAGAGGTCAAGGGTAAAACCCTTCTCGGTAGAGACCAGGAATTCCTCAGTCTGTGCGATGTCGGCTCCTCGCCGCACCAGCGCGGGTAACGCGCTCGCTATCACCTCGCCCACCGGATGCTGATAGTAATCGGCAGCCCACAGGCAGAGTCTGAGGAGGATGGGTGCAAGCACAGGATCGTCATCGAGGATCGCAAAAGGGGTCTTGAGCCTGTTTTTATCGACAGGAGCAGTGCTCGTGGCCTCGATAAGTACGCCAACCAATGTTCGTCTGCCAAATGGCACCCGTATTCGAATACCTGGGTTTAGCCCCGCCGGGTCTACGCTTGCAGGCAGACGGTAGTGAAAGGTGCGTCGTAAGGGCGTTGGTACAGCAACGTTCAGGTACTTCTTGTCTTTGGGGCTCGACATGATCGGATTATGCCACGGTGTCCCTGGCGGAAGGGGCAGGGTGCAGGGCTTTTCTCCTCTTGCGATTCAGCGGCTGTCTGGTATGATTCGCAACCTCGCGAAAAGCACGTATTTTAAAGCAGGTTGATGTCATGAAAGCTGGAATTCACCCCAAATATGAAGAAATTACCGCCCGTTGTAGCTGCGGTAACGAAATCAAGACCAGATCCACGATCTGCGAAGATATTCATCTGGAAGTATGTTCACAGTGCCATCCGTTTTATACCGGCAAGCAGAAGCTGGTCGATACGGCCGGGCGAATTGATCGATTTAACAAGCGTTTCGGTCGAGGCAAAAGTTAAGCTCGTACCTAAGCTGGCAGGTAAGGAAGGGTGCGGGATACGCACCCTTTTTTTATCTGTCTTTTGGTGTGGCAAGAGTGTAGCAAGAGTGTAGCAAGAGTATAGCAAGCATCCTTTGATAGCAGGCGTTCTATGACAGATTCCAGTAATTTCCGTGCACGGGCACTTGCGTATCACGCGGAGCCATCGCCCGGCAAAATGTCCACCACCTTGACCACCCGTGCGAACAATGCCGATGACCTGGCGCTTGCATACTCTCCTGGTGTTGCCGAACCCGTCCGGGAGATAGCCAACGATCCGGAGACCGCCTACGCCTATACTTCTAAAGGTAATCTGGTTGGCGTAATCAGTAACGGCACAGCGATTTTGGGTCTTGGTAATCTGGGTGCACTGGCCAGTAAACCGGTCATGGAAGGCAAGGCCTTGCTGTTTAAACGCTTCGCGAATATCGACTGTTTTGATATCGAAGTGATGACTACTGATATCGATGAGTTTGTGGCGACGGTAATTAATATTGCGCCTACCTTCGGCGGCATTAATCTTGAGGACATCGCGGCACCCGCGTGTTTCGAAATTGAAAGGCGCTTGAAAGCCAGTCTCGACATTCCCGTTTTCCATGACGACCAACATGGTACTGCGATAGTCACTGCTGCCGGTTTGCTCAATGCACTTGAACTCAAAGGCAAGCGGCTGGCTGATGTCAGCATCGTCTGTCTCGGTGCCGGTGCAGCGGCCATCGCCATCATGAACCTGTTGACGGAACTGGGCGCTTCCCGTGAGCAGATGGTAATGGTGGATTCCAAAGGCGTCATCCACCAGGGCAGGGACGACCTTTCCGTGTACAAACAGGCATTCGCGGTCGAGACGGACAAGCGAACCCTGCAGGATGCCTGCAAGGATGCCGATGTATTTATCGGTGTATCTGGCGCCAACCTCCTGACTGGATCCTGCCTCATGGCCATGGCCAGCGATCCGGTTGTCTTTGCGATGGCTAATCCGGATCCGGAAATTACACCGGAGCAAGCCCACGGTCTTCGCAGCGATGTCATATTGGCGACGGGGCGTTCCGATTACCCGAATCAGGTTAACAATGTATTGTGTTTTCCATTTATGTTTCGTGGTGCACTGGACGTCCGTGCGACTGATATCAATGAGCCCATGAAAATGGCGGCGGTCCATGCCATCAGCCAGCTGGCGCGCGAGGAGGTGCCAGTTGAGGTACTGGCAGCCTATGAAGGTATTGACTCGCTCACATTTGGTCCGGATTATATTATTCCAAAACCCATGGACCCTCGTCTGCTCAATCGGGTTTCCGAAGCTGTTGCGAGGGCCGCGATTGAATCCGGCGCAGCGCGTCTCGATACACTGCCAGGCCAATACCGGTTGAAACAGAGCGCTTAGGCCGGGCTAGAATATTTGCTTGAGGGGTTCACCGGACTCTTCTTTCCTTGCGATCGCAGTTGCCTGACCCGGTACCAGTTCCTCGCGGAAGATCTCGAAGATGGCATCGGGGTCGCCGGGCGCTGCACGCAGGCCCGTGTCCGGATTGATGCGTACGCTTACCAGACCATTGGGGATGGGCAACTCACTGGATTCTGATACAGGTGGCAGCGCTTCCCGCATGAAGTCAATCCAGGTTTCGATCGGCGTTGTGGAGCCCCATTCCCTGTTACCTACCGGACTATTGTCATCGAATCCGGCCCAGGTTGTTGCGACCAGTTCATGCGTGTAGCCGGAAAACCAAATATCAGCATCGTTTGTGGTGCCGGTCTTGCCTTTCAGGTCACTCCTTTCTAACGCCCGGACCGCCTTGGTGCCTGTGCCGCGCTTCATCACATCGGCCAATATACTATCCATGATGTAGGCGACCCGGGGTTCAATGATGCGGCTGGCCCTTGGCAAGCCGTTGCATTGTGCTTCCGTCTCGCAGGCAGTGGCGGGACGCACCACGAAAATGTCACTATCGTTGATTGAGGTAATCGTTGTAATCAGGAATGGCTCAACCTTGAAGCCGCCATTGGCAAACGCGGCATAACCGGTTGCAACCTCCAGCGGTGTGAGCCCTATGGTGCCGCCGCCAAACGCGAGCTGTACATTTTCCGGAAAGTTCGAAGTGTCAAAGCCGAATCGCTTGACGTAGTCGATGGCGTTGGCGGGACCATAGTCGAGTATGACCCGGAGCGACACCAGATTGATCGACCGGTACAGCGCCTCGCGCAAGCGAACATTACCATGGAAAATATCACTGGAATTGGAGGGACGGTACACCTCTTCCAGTTCTCCCCCCGGCAGCACTATGGGGGCGTCATTGTACATTGAGGCAGCAGTCAGTCCGCTCTCCAATGCACCGGCATAGAAAAATGGTTTGAAGTTTGAGCCTGGCTGTCGCCTTGCCTGGGTGACATGATTGTACTGCCTGGCGTTAAAGTCATAGCCACCCACCAGGGCGGTAATCGCCCCATTTTTTGGATTCAGCGCCACCAGCGCGCCCTCAATGGCGGGGACTTGTCCCAGCGCCCAGCCAGCTTCGGTCCGTTCAATCCTGATGACATCACCTGGACCGACAATATCCGCGGCGGTACCGGGTCTCGGTCCTCGCGTGTTGACGTCAATGTACGGGCGTGCCCAACTCAGGTTGTCCCAGCCGATAGTGATGATGTTGAGGCTTTTGTCCAGTACGTCGATTTCCCGTTCGCGGGTTTCGAGCACGATCGCTGGATGCTGGTTACCGAGGACGGGTAAGCGCTCCAGCGTTGCAGTCCAGTTTGCCGGGTAGCCATACTCAGGTGCTGCCAGAAATTCCTCCGTGCCCACAATACGTTTGAATTCGGGGCCACGGTAACCGTGGCGGCGATCATACTCGTTCAATTTTCCAGTTACGGCCTCTCTGGCGGCCAGCTGTTGGCGACTGTTGATCGTGGTGTGGACCACCAGGCCTAGATTGTAGGCATCGGAACCATATTCAGTTAGTAAGTGCTTACGTACAGTTTCTGCTACATATAACGCGGAAACCTCGACATCCCTTCCATGGACCCGGGCAGTGATCGGAGCAGCCACCGCTTCCTCATAAGCGCTCCTGGTGATGGAGTTTTGCTCCCGCATTCGAGACAGGACCAGGTTGCGCCGCGCCAGCGCGCGTGCGGGGCCATTGATGGGGTTTCCGGCCTCGGGTGCCTGGGGAATACCTGCCAACATTGCCGTCTCGGCCAACGTGAGTTGGTCGATATCCTTACCATAGTAAGTGTTTGCAGCAGCCTGGATACCAAACGAGTGTTTGCCAAACGGAATAATATTCACGTACAGGGTCAGGATTTCGGGTTTGCTGAGCTCTTGCTCCAGTTTGATGGCAAGCAGCATCTCTTTGAATTTACGTATAAAACGGACTTCGGTTGCGCCGGAAACATTCTTGACCAGCTGCATCGTGATGGTACTGGCGCCGGACTTGATGTCCCCCTTATTGCGCACCAGCTGCCAGGTGGCGTTGGCCAGGGTGATAAGGTCAATACCGCCGTGCTCAAAGAACCGTTTGTCCTCTGTATCCAGAAGGGCGCGGGTAAACAATTCGGGGATCTGGGTGTAGCCGATTGGCTGCAGTCGCTCCCCGAATTCCTGTATCAGCTTGTCATCAGTGGTATAAATCCGCAGCGGCGCCCGCAGCTTAACGTCGGTAATGCTGGATACCGCTGGTACCTGCGGGTTCAGGTACAGATAGGCAGCCGCCAAAATGAGCACTGTGCCACATATTGCAGCAAACAAACTCCATAGAATAATAATTGTAAGGGTGAGGCCTCGCATGCGAGATAGACAACTTCGACATAATCCGGATGCCAATTATAGGGCGAAATGGGTCCAAATAGGTAAATGACGAGTGCCGAAAAATGATTATAATGGCTCCCCCGGCGCGAAACTTGACCCCAAAAATTCTTTAATAAATGAAGATATTACGGGGTATTTCTCAATTAAATTGTTTGCGCTTATGTTGAGAGTGGTATTTAATGTAATATTGCATGTATCGACTGTAAGTGCGCGAACTGAATAGGAATTTAATGTGTTTAGCTTTTTAAACAAGAGGCCAAACACGATGCTCGGGCTGGATATCAGCTCGACTTCGGTCAAATTACTGGAACTCTCCAGATCTGGCGGCAAGTATCGCGTGGAAAGCTATGGCGTCGAGCCGCTGCCGGAAAATGCAGTGGTTGAGAAAAATATCGCGGACGTCGAGGGCGTTGGTGAAGCGATCCAGCGTCTGGTTGCGAGATCAAAAACCAAGGTCAAGGACGCCGCGGTGGCCGTGGCAGGATCAGCTGTTATTACCAAGACCATCGAAATGTCCGCGAACTTGAGCGAAGATGAAATGGAAAACCTGCTACAGGTTGAAGCAGATCAATATATTCCTTATCCATTGGATGAAGTCGCGCTTGATTTTGAAGTAATGGGACCTTCACCAAGGAGTGAAGAGCAGGTTGAGGTCTTACTCGCCGCTTGCCGTCGGGAAAACGTTGAGATGCGCCAGGCGGCATTAGAACTTGGTGGTTTGAAGGCGAAAGTGGTCGATATAGAAGCGCATTGCATGCAGCGGGCCTTTAACCTCGTCAGGGAACAGTTTATGGGTGAGGAAGGCGATGATGACCAGATAATCGCCATCATTGACATAGGCGCGACTATGACGACTTTGTCCGTGCTCACGGATTCCGGGACGCCATATACACGGGAACAATTATTTGGCGGCAAACAGCTGACCGAAGAGATTCAGAGACGATACAGCTTGTCTGTAGAAGAAGCGGGTCTCGCCAAAAAACAAGGTGGATTACCCGACGATTATGAAACTGAAGTCCTGCAGCCTTTTAAGGAAGCTGTTGTGCAGCAGGTCACGCGTTCGCTGCAGTTCTTTTACTCATCGAGTGCCTATGATGATGTGGATCACATTATTCTTGCGGGTGGCACCGCCTCGATTGAGGGGCTCGCGGATATGGTATCTGCAAAATTGGGAACTCCGACTTCGATGGCGAACCCTTTTGCCAATATGACCTTGTCGTCGAAGGTCAACGAAATAAACCTTGGCAACGATGCGCCGGCAATGATGATTGCCTGTGGTCTTGCGATGAGGAGTTTTGACACATGAACCAGAGCGAATATGGAGGGAAGGCCTAGAACACCAGGCACGGGATTCCGATGGGTGATATCAAGATCAACTTACTTCCCTGGCGTGAAGAGCTAAGGGAGCAGAAAAAGCAGGAATTCATTCAGGTGCTTATGGGTGTCCTGCTGGTTGCCGGTGGCATCGTATTTGGTTTTGATCGCTTTTATAACGACGCAATTGATACCCAGACCTCGCGTAATACTTTTCTTCAAAGAGAGATACAAACACTTGAACAGCGGATTGCGGAAATCAAGTTACTCCAGCAAAAGAGAAACGAACTGCTCTCAAGGATGCAGGTTATCCAGGAATTACAGGGTAACCGACCAATTATCGTTCGGCTGTTCGATGAGCTGGCGCGTCGGCTATCGGACCGGGTTTTCTATACTGAGCTCAGGTTCCAGGGGAAGAATGTCTCCATTCAGGGCGTCGCAGAGTCTAACAACCGAATCTCGAGCCAACTTCGCAACTTCGATGAGTCGGAATGGTTCGACAAACCCAACGTAACTGCCATTAACGCCGACCAGGGCTTTGGTCCCCAGGCCAGCACGTTTACCTTGAGTGTGGAGCAGAGCGCTCCGAAGAAGGAGGACAACTAGCCATGGCGTTTGAAGACATCCTGGAGAGTGTCAAGAACCTTCAAAATTTTGATATGGACCAGCTTAATGACGTCGAGAATGTCGGAAGCTGGCCGATGGCTGTCAAGGTCATTATATGGACTATTGCCTTTGCCGGGGCGCTGGCGGGTGGATACTTTGCGCATATTACGAACTTGCAGAGTGAACTAGACAAAACGCAGAGACAGGAAGCAACGCTCAAGGCGGACTACGAAAAAAAGTTTTTTGAAGCTGCCCACCTTGAGGCTTATCGGAAACAGCAAAACGAGATGGAAGAGTCATTTGAGGCTATTTTGAGGCAGTTACCGAGTGACACAGAGATTCCAGGCTTGATTGAGGACATTACACTTGTGGGCCTCAAAAATGGATTGTCGTTTTCCAGCATCGACCTGCAACCAGAGCGTACACACGAATTTTATGTTGAAAAGCCAATCCGGATTGTAGTGTCTGGCAACTATCATGATTTGGGCGCATTTGTCAGTGACGTTGCCGACTTGTCGCGAATTGTTACCTTGCATGATTTTACGATTACACCTGTCGACCGTAGGGCAGCCAGGAACCAGGACAACGACTCCGGTGGTGGAATACTGCGTATGTCGATAACTGCCAGAACCTATAGATACAATGACCAGAGAGGCTAATCAGGTTGTGTTAGTCATGAAAGTGCCACGTATCCTAAGACAAAATGTTACGCTTGTGGCCCTGGTGGTATTGCTGGGTGCATGTTCCAGTGGTGATCAGTATGCGGACCTTCGGGCGTTTATGGCAGAGATAGAACAAAAGCCGAGGGGCAGTATTGCGCCGCTGCCAGAGTTCGAGCCCTACCAACCGTTTACTTATGGTGCGGCGAACCTGCGAAGCCCATTTGAACCACCCGTAATTGTTCCACCGCGAACCGAAGAACAGAAGCAGAATATTGGGGTTAAACCGCCACAGGATCATGTCAGGCAGTACCTGGAACGATTTAATCTGGGGGCGCTCGCCATGGTTGGTACGCTGCAGCAGGACAATTCTAGCTGGGCCCTGATTGAAGACGAAACAGGTGGGGTACATCGAGTTCAGGTTGGCGACTACATGGGAACCAATTGGGGAAAGATCGAAAGCATTAATGATGCGAGGATCGATATAACAGAAATAGTAAGCGATGGTCAGGGCGGATGGCTTCGTCGACCGAGAACGATAGAACTCAGGGGTCTATCAGACTAATAATTCCGGGGGCAAACATGGCATTCACAGACAATAATAAGGTGACTGCAGGTAGAGTGCAGGATCGAATTGGCAATCTCGTTCGCGGGCTGCTACTCGTTGCCTTGTGCTTACCGCTTGTGTCGGTTGCCGCCGTCAAAATACAAAACATTGAATTCTCGTCCTTACCGGGTGACAAAATTGAGATCCGGATGGAATTTGATGGGACGCCGCCAAACCCTACTGGTTATACGATTGAGCAACCTGCCAGGATTGCCCTGGATCTTGTGGATGTCAAGAGCGGGCTCTCTTCGAAGTACCATCCTTTGGGTAGCGGCAACGCCAGAAGTGTTACCGTTGTTGAAGCCGGTGACCGGACTCGTGTCATCGTTTCTATGACTGAACTCGTGGGCTACTCTACCCGGGTAGAGGGCAACTTCTTATATGTTCTTGTCGGCAAGGCGGACGTCTCCGGATTTGTCAGCAGTGAAGACCGGATAGCGGATACCGTCGCGCAACAATCGACTGTTGAACCTGAAGCAGCGGTGGTCGAGGAAATTGACTTCCGACGAGGACCGCGGGGTGAGGGCCGGGTTATTGTGCGCTTGTCTGATCCGGGCGTTGGCGTCGATGTTGCCAGCGAAGGTGGGAATATCCGGATTGAGTTTGCCGGCATTCACATTCCTGAATCGTTGCAACGACGTCTGGATGTGACTGATTTTGCAACGCCGGTACTGGCGATTGATGCACTGCCTGAAGGCAACAACACGGTATTGATGGTTGAACCAACCGGAGATTTTGATTATCTGGCCTACCAGGCAGACGATGTGTTTACACTGGAAGTCAAACCTTTAACGCCTTCTGAACTCGAAGCTTCACTTGACCAGATATTTCGATATCGCGGAGAGAAATTGTCACTCAATTTCCAGGATATCGAAATTCGATCAGTCTTACAGTTGATTGCCGACTTTACTGATTTGAACCTGGTGGCCAGTGATACGGTGTCGGGTCGAATTACACTTCGATTAAAGAACGTTCCCTGGGACCAGGCTTTAGACATCATTATGAAGACCAAAGGGCTGGATAAACGCCAGATTGGTAACGTGTTGATGGTGGCGCCGGCATCGGAGCTTGCGGCCAGGGAGAAGCTCGAGCTTGAGAGTCGCCAACAAGCCTCGGAACTATCGCCACTGCGCACCGAGTTTATCGAAGTACGCTACGCCAGCGCGGCGGAAATCTTTTCACTGTTTGAAAGCAGTGGTGAGGGTGGTGGTATGTTGTCGGGGCGTGGCAGTGTCATTGTCGATGAGCGTACCAACTCGATTATTCTGACAGAGACAACGGAAAAAATTAATGACTTCCGGGCGGTACTGGAGAAACTTGACGTACCGGTGCGCCAGGTACTAATTGAAGCCAGAATCGTGACGGCGAGTTCAAACTTCAGTGAATCCATGGGCGTCCGTTGGGGTGGCCTTGGGTTCGGAAATTACAATAGCGGCTCAATACGGACACAGACCGGCGGTTCCCTGGAGACCGTGGGTGAAATTCGGGATTCGGTGGGTGCAGGCGGGGAACTCTCGTTCTCAAGTCCTGATCATCTCGTCGTTGACCTTGGCATCGGCAATCCTGACGCCACGGCGTTTGCGGTAGGGCTGGTGGATAGCAAGTACCTGCTCGAACTTGAGTTGTCAGCGCTTGAATCTGAAGGTCGTGCTGAAGTGATCGCCAGGCCAAAAGTCATCACTGCCGACAAGCAGCAAGCGACAATTTCTTCGGGTGTGGAGATTCCGTACCAGGAAGCTTCCAGTAGTGGTGCCACGGCTACCTCGTTCAAGTCAGCAACCCTGTCGCTCGATGTTAAGCCACAGATTACTCCGGATGATCGAATCATCATGGAACTGCAAGTGAATCAGGATACTGTGGGTGCGGTGTTCAACGGTGTACCGAGTATTAATACCAACTCGATCCAGACGCAGGTGCTTGTAGACAACGGTGAGACCATTGTGTTGGGAGGCATTTTTACCACGCAACAGACTGAATCTGTAACCAAAACACCGTTTTTGGGGGACTTGCCCTATGTTGGTCGCCTGTTTCGGCGTAATACGAAATCAGACGACAAGCAGGAACTATTGATTTTTATCACGCCACGCCTCATACGCGATTCATTGACTCGCAACTAGGTCAGGGATGATCTGTTGTGGGCCCGATATGCGTCGGGCCCTTCTCCTGACCGATCCGGTTCGCATCCTTATGACGTTTGAACGATGGACGTGCAGGGCGCTGGCGACTTGAATGTGAGCTCCGATGAAAAATATTTTCCTGATAGGACCGATGGGTGTGGGCAAGACCACCATCGGTCGTATGCTGGCGAGGGAACTTGGGCTCACCTTTTACGACAGTGACCAGGAGATCGAACACCGTGCTGGCGCTGACGTTTCCTGGATATTTGATGTTGAGGGCGAGGAAGGATTTCGGGACCGGGAGAGCCAGGTCATCGATGAACTGTCACAAAAATCAGGCGTGCTACTGGCCACCGGTGGTGGCAGTGTGCTCAGGGAAGAAAACCGTCGTTGTCTGCAAGCACGTGGTACGGTCATCTTCCTCGATACTTCGCTCGAACTACAGATCAAACGTACCGAAAAAGACAAGAAGCGACCGTTGCTGCAGACAGACGATCGTGAGTTAGTACTCCTTGAGATGAAAGCGAAACGACATCCGATCTATGCAAGTACTGCCGATTTGACGATCTTCGTCGGCGAGGGCAGTACGCGGCGCATCGTTAACGGTATCATCGAGCGGTTAAAAGAGGAAAATCTGCTGGACTAGACGGTGAGAATAGATGCTTGAACTCCCTTTTCTGACCTGTGTTTTTGAAGATGAGATGACTGGAAAAATAACCTGTGGAGATAGTAAGACTCGAACTCGGATCTGATTCCTACGACATTTGTATCGGTTCCGGTATCCTTGGAGACTCCGGGTTGCTGCGGCAAGCTGTGGCTGGACAGGAAGTGCTGATCGTCACGAATGATACGGTCAAGCCGCTGTACCTCGATTTGTTGGAACAGAGCCTCTCGGGGCTGAAAGTCGACACCCTGGCGCTACCTGATGGTGAGGCTTACAAGACCATGGCATCGCTGGACAAGATTTTTACCCACTTGCTGGAGCATGGACACAAGCGTAGTACCACGATCATCGCGTTAGGCGGTGGGGTTGTAGGTGATATCGCCGGATTTGCCGCCGCTTGCTACCAGCGTGGTGTCAATTTCATCCAGGTACCGACGACGCTGTTATCCCAGGTGGACTCCTCAGTGGGTGGCAAGACTGCGGTCAATCATCCGCTCGGAAAAAATATGATCGGTGCCTTCCACCAACCCAGGGCCGTCTTTATTGACACGGATACGCTGCGATCACTTCCGGATCGGGAACTGCGGGCAGGAATTGCGGAGATCATCAAGCATGGCGCCCTGGGAGATCTGGCGTATTTTGAACAACTGGAGCAGGTTATGGCGGGGCTGCTATCGCGGGATCCTGCCGTGCTGGTTCCCGTGATTCGCAGAAGTTGTGAGATCAAGGCGACGATCGTGGCGCTGGACGAAAAAGAACAGGGCGTACGGGCTCACCTGAACCTTGGCCATACGTTCGGCCATGCGATCGAGGCGGCGATGGGTTATGGACGGTGGTTGCATGGCGAGGCGGTTGCTGCCGGGATGGTTATGGCCGCTGATTTATCCTGGCGAACCGG